>NZ_QKVM01000022.1 GCF_003231305.1 Pseudomonas sichuanensis
GTCGTGGCTTGGCATAGTCAGTCCAGGCGTTAGGAAGCTGGGCTGCACTGTGCTGGCAGTCCTGCACTCCTGGCCTACCTTGCAGGATTGGTATGGTCACCAGTCTTTCCCAGGTCTTGGTCCTGGCAGCAGGCATGGTCCATGCCCGCCATCATTTCCATGCCCATGGTCTGCATTGGGCAAGGTTCAGTCGCCGAATCGATGCCCGCCATCCCGTTAAGCGGAAGCGCCACGATAAGAATCAGGATGGGCGAGTATAGGTTACCGGGATGAACTCACCATTAAGGGGTTGGGGCTGCACCAACCAACCGCATGGAGGCTGGGAGACTGATGAAGAAGGTTGTGACACCCTCCGCTGAAGTACACCAAATTCGTCCGCTGTGAGCCTCGATGATGGAGCGTGTTATCGACAGGCCTAGGCCTGCATTGCTTGGCCCGCCTTCGCGTCTGGCTGGATCGGCCCGATAGAACCGGTGGAAGATCTTGCCAATGTGCTGAGGATCGATGGTTACTCCGCTGTTACGTACGGATAGCGTCACGGTTTCACGTGTTTGCTCGATCTGCACTGATATCTCGTTGCCTTCCGGGGTGTAGCGCAACGCGTTCGATAAAATGTTGGAAAGCGCTCGGTCAATCATCAGGCGATCGCCACGAACCTTGCCACGACCTTGGAGGGTCAGCTGAATGCCCCGGTCCTCAGCCAGGAACTGGTAGTACTCGAACAGCTTGTATACGAGTTCGGAGAGGTCCACATCGATCTGCTCGGGCACGATCAGACCGTTGTCCGCCTTGGCGAGGAAAAGCATGTCGTCAATCATGCGCGACATGCGCTTGAGGTCTTCCAGGTTCGAATAGAGGTTTTCCTCATATGCATCCAGGTCACGCTTCTTGGTGAGCACCACTTCAGTATGGGTCAGTAGGTTGCTGACCGGCGTTCTCAACTCGTGAGCGATATCGGCAGAAAAGTTGGACAACCGAACGAATGCATCCTCCAATCGTCCCAGCATCCCGTTGAAAGACAGGATGAGCTCCTGAAGCTCAATCGGTACGGGCTTCAGGGGAATGCGCTCGCGGAGCGATCTTGCTGACATCGCGGTCGCCACTTTGGTGATTTGCCCGACAGGCCGAAGCCCGCTTTTGGCCACGACCCAGCCCAAGCCTGCACTCACCACTGCACTGATCACCAAGCCGATCCCGAACCACCACTGCAAGGTGTGGAAGAAATGGGCATGAGTGGTGACATCGAGCATCAGCACCGCCGTCACAGGTTCCGGCTCGCCCGCGATGGCCAACTGGGCGGTGATACCGCGGAAGTTCTGCGATTCATCCTGCCACTCCCAGACCGCACCCTGGCGCGCCTGCTCGAACCGCTGAGGAATTTGGGAGGCTTTGGAGTCTGAAAAAAGGGTCGTTCCGTCAGCCTTGGTGATTTTCGCCGAAAGATCCTGATGTGCGCCGAGCAATGCCCGCAGCTGCTGCTCCTGATCGCCTCGCGCTGCTGAAATGGACAGAATATGACGCGTTGACTCCAGCTTTTCGGAGAGCGCCTGCTCATCCAGCATCCGGAAATGGTGCTGGCTGAGCCCGTAGAAAGCCACGCCGGCAACGACCAAGACAGCAGTCACCGCGAACATGAACATCAGGGTCAGTCGCTTGACGAGCGATGATTGCGGGCGCATCACTCTGCCACATCCATCATGTAGCCCATGCCTCGGGCGGTATGGATGAGCTTTGGCGCGAAGTCGTCATCAATCTTGGCCCGCAGTCGGCGAATCGCGACCTCGATCACGTTGGTGTCACTGTCGAAGTTCATGTCCCAGACCTGAGAAGCGATCAGCGACTTGGGGAGCACCTCCCCGCGTCGGCGCATGAGCAGCTCCAAAAGGGCAAACTCCTTGGCAGTAAGGTCGATCCGCTTGCCGTTTCGCGTAGCCCGGCGCTTGAGCAGGTCAACCTCAAGGTCCGCCATCTTCATGGTGGTTTGAGCAGAACCACCGTTGCCTCTGCGCAGCAGTGTGCGGACCCGAGCCAACAGCTCAGAGAACGCAAAGGGCTTCACAAGGTAGTCATCAGCACCCAGCTCCAAGCCTTTAACGCGATCATCTACGCCATCACGGGCCGTGAGAAAGAGGACCGGCACGTCTTTCCCCGCTGCCCGGATCTTGCGCAGGACCTCCCAGCCATCGAGCCCCGGCATCATTACGTCCAAGATCAGCAAGTCATACGCTTCGCTCTGCGCCTGTTGCAGGGCGTCAGTGCCTGTCATCACCCGGTCTACAGTGAAGCCAGCCTCTGTTAGGCCTTGCTGGAGGTAGACACCGGTTTTCGGCTCATCTTCGGCTACGAGTAATTTCATCTGCTCTCATCCACGCGGAGTGCATCTCCAGTTTGCAGGAAAAAAGACGCCCAACCAGAAGCTGACGGAAAAGTAATGTCGCGATCAGTTTTCTGACAGCACCGCGAGGCTAATTTGACCCTGTACCTGACGCCATGAGGCGCAGAACCCACTGAGGATCTCCAGATGAACATGGTCAAAGCAATTGTGGTGGTCGTTACCTTCGGCATGGCAGGCATCGCCCTGGCAGAGGGCGGCGCGGACCGGACCTTTGCGCGGATGGAAGCGGCTCGCCAAAACTCCATGCAGGCCTATCAGGTTGCGCAGCAGGAGAAAGAGCAGCCGCCGGTCGCCGCACAGTCCAGCAAGCATGTCGGCCACGAGAGCTGCTGATCCGAGCTTACAGAAATGTAATCACTCCGGAATCTGAACTATGGCAGTTTCAGACTACGGCCTCTCATCAGCCTCGCGCAGTAGCGAAAGTCTACGAGACTGGTGAGAGCTCCAACGAACCCAAGGGCTGCGCCATCGAGCAGCCTGGATATCAGCGATCTACCTGACTGGACGCAACGGCATGCAAAGCAAAACCACGAGACGATCATTCGTCAAAGGCCTGGCCGCTACCGGACTTCTGGGTGGGCTCGGCATGTGGCGCGCGCCGGTCTGGGCTGTGACCAGCCCTGGCCAACCGAACGTGCTCAGCGGCAATGAATTCGACCTGTATATCGGTGAACTGCCCGTCAACATTACGGGGGCAGCTCGTACGGCCATGGCCATCAACGGCTCCGTGCCTGGGCCGATCCTGCGATGGCGCGAAGGCGACACCGTGACGCTGCGTGTACGCAACCGGTTGAAACAGGACACCTCCATTCACTGGCACGGCATAATCCTGCCCGCCAATATGGACGGTGTGCCGGGCTTGAGCTTTCACGGCATCGCTCCCGATGGCATGTACGAATACAAGTTCAAGGTCCACCAGAACGGCACTTACTGGTATCACAGCCACTCAGGCCTCCAAGAGCAGTCTGGGGTCTATGGCGCACTGGTGATCGATGCTAAGGATCCCGAGCCGTTTGTATATGACCGCGATTACGTCGTCATGCTCAGCGATTGGACGGATGAGGACCCGGCGCGGGTGCTCTCCAAACTCAAGAAGCAGTCCGACTATTACAACTTCCACAAGCGCACGGTCAGCGACTTCGTTGACGACGTGAGCGAGAAAGGCTGGTCGGCCGCTGTAGCGGATCGGAAGATGTGGGCTGAAATGAAGATGAGCCCCACCGACCTCGCAGATGTGAGCGGGTATACCTACACCTACCTCATGAACGGCCAAGCTCCGAACGGCAACTGGACGGGTATCTTCAAGCCCGGCGAGAAGATCCGCCTGCGATTCATCAACGGCTCGGCCATGACCTATTTCGATGTCCGGATTCCTGGGCTCAAGATGACGGTTGTGGCTGCCGACGGCCAGTACGTCAAACCCGTATCGGTCGATGAGTTCCGGATCGCCGTTGCTGAAACCTACGATGTCATCGTCGAGCCTGAAAACGAACAGGCCTATACGATTTTCGCGCAATCCATGGACCGTACCGGGTATTCCCGAGGCACCCTGGCAGTTCGCGAAGGCTTGCAAGCGCCCGTACCGGCGGTAGATCCACGCCCGATCATCGCCATGAGCGATATGGGCATGGACCACGGCAGCATGGGCGGAATGGATCATGGCAGCATGGCTGGCATGGACCAGGGCAGCATGGCCGGCATGGATCACAGCAAGATGGCTGGAATGGACCACGGCAGCATGGCCGGTATGGACCACAGCAAGATGACTGGGATGGGCAATGAAGGCATGGCCGGCATGAGCGGCGCAATGCAAAGCCATCCGGCTTCCGAGACCAACAACCCACTGGTCGATATGCAGACTATGTCGCCAACGCCAAAGCTGAACGATCCGGGAATTGGCCTACGCAACAACGGGCGTCGAGTGCTGACGTACGCCGATCTGCGGAGCACCTTCATCGATCCCGATGGTCGAGAGCCTGGACGGACAATCGAACTGCACCTTACCGGCCACATGGAGAAGTTCGCGTGGTCGTTCGACGGTATCAAATTCTCCGACGCTGAACCGCTGCGGTTGAAATATGGCGAGCGTCTTCGCATCACCTTGGTCAACGACACCATGATGACTCACCCCATCCACCTCCACGGTATGTGGAGTGATCTGGAGGACGAGAACGGCAACTTCATGGTTCGCAAGCACACCATCGACATGCCACCTGGCTCAAAACGAAGCTATCGCGTCACCGCAGATGCCTTGGGACGTTGGGCCTATCACTGTCACCTACTGTTCCACATGGAAATGGGCATGTTCCGAGAAGTACGTGTGGACGAATGAACTGGAGATTTGAGATGAGCAAACCAATGAAACGAAGCGCCTTTTTCCTTTCTGCTGCGATGGTAGGCATTCTGGCTGTTTATGCCCCGTCGTCGTGGTCCAGCGACAATCATGATCAGCATTCCCAGAAAACCACAGAGGCCGGCAAAGCCAAAGGCTCGCAGGACAAGCAGGGCCAGGGGATGAACCATGAAGGCATGGACCATGGTTCCATGGAAGGTATGGACCACGGCTCGATGAAGGGAATGGACCATGGCTCGATGGAAGGCATGGACCACGACAAAATGATGAAATCGCATGGCAGCGACAAAGCTAAGGCAGGGAAAGATGGCCAATAGCCTCGGGCGGCCTTCGCTGCTGGCTCTGACCGTTTCGATCAGCATGCTGGGCGTAACGCCCAGCTTCGCTGCTGAAGAAATGGATCACTCGGGCATGGATCATTCGAAAATGGGGCACGGCTCCATGCAAATGGATGCTGCTCCATCCGAATCGATGCCGGCGATGGATCACAGCAAGATGGGGATGGGCAAACAGCAGAAAAAGCCTGCCCCTGTTGATCACAGCCAGATGGGGCATGCTCAAAGCAAGAGTAAATCCAGCCCGGTGGACCACAACAAGATGGACCACAGCAAAATGAACCATGGAAACATGCAGGGCATGGATCACGGCTCTATGAAGGGCATGGACCATTCCCAGATGAACCATAGCTCAGCGACTTCTCCGACCACGACGAGCCGCACGCCGATTCCAGTGCTCACTGATGCGGATCGCGAGTCGGCCTTTCCGCCCCTGGGTGGCCACCAAGTGCACGACAGCGGAATCAACAGCTTCTTCCTGTTGGACCAGCTCGAATACCAGGACGCCGATGAGGGCAGCACCCTGGCCTGGGACGCATCAGGCTGGATAGGCGGCGACATTAATCGCCTCTGGGTTCGTTCGGAAGGCGAGCGCACCAATGGGGTAACCGAAGATGCTGAGCTGCAACTCCTGTACGGGCGCTCGGTCAGCCCTTGGTGGGATGTGGTCGCCGGGGTCCGCCAGGATTTCAAACCGGAATCCCCACAGACCTGGGCAGCCTTTGGTATTCAGGGCATGGCTCTGTATGACTTCGAGGCCGAAGCCACGGCGTTTATAGGCGAGAACGGTCAGACTGCTGCGCGTCTTGAGGGCGAATACGACATCCTGCTGACCAATCGCTTGATTTTGCAGCCCACGGCCGAGGTCAATTTCTATGGCAAGAACGATCCTGAGCGCGGCGTTGGCTCGGGCCTTGCCAATACCGAAGTCGGGCTGCGCCTACGGTATGAAATTGTCCGCCAGTTTGCTCCATACATAGGCGTTACCTGGAGCCGCTCCTACGGCAACACCGCTGACTTCATCCGAGACGAGGGTGGAGATGTTGATGAGGCACGCTTCGTTGCCGGTATCCGGATGTGGTTCTGAGAATTCCAACATGAAAAAAACAATTACAACGCTGCTTGGGGCCGGTGCTGTCGGAAGTGCTGCGGTATTGGGCACAGCCTATTTCGGTCTGGTGAATGTCGGCGCTGATGATCCTCACTTCCCGGCAGTCCATTCCTTTCTCGCCATGGCTCGTGATCGGTCTATTGAGGTTCGAGCGCGAGACATCGAAGTCCCTGATCTGAAGGAAGCCGCGTTGATCAAAGCGGGGGCGGGCAACTACAACGCCATGTGTATAGGCTGTCACCTTGCCCCTGGCGTTGGGAAGACTGAGCTAAGCCAAGCGCTATACCCGTCGCCACCCGACCTCACCAAGGTGGGTGTCGGAGGCGATCCAGCCGCCGCATTCTGGACAATCAAGCACGGTATCAAAGCCACGGGCATGCCCGCCTGGGGCAAGAGCATGGGCGATGAGTACATCTGGGGAATCGTCGCGTTCCTGGATCAACTGCCCCAGATGAATGCCGAGCAGTACAAGGCCTTGGTGGCCACGAGCGGCGGCCACCAGCACGGCGGCGGTGAAAGCGATATGCACAACCATGAGGGCCAGCACGGCGGGAGCGGTCGTGCCGAGCATGGTGATCACGATGAAGCGGCAGACGACGATCATGCCCAGGCAGCTCACGACCATGGAGCTGCACCCGCAGGCTCCGCTCAAGCGGCAGATCATCACGGTGACCACAATGCGGCCGAGGCCCATTCGGATGCCCACCCGACATCGTCGCCAAAGACGCATGTTCACAAAGACGGTAAGGAGCACACTCATGCCAACTAACCGGATATTCGTTCGGCTAGCCGCTATCGCTGGGCTTCTGGTGACCTCGGCGGCCTATGCTGCCGAGCCATTGTCCATCGACGTTCACCGAGACGCGAACTGCGGTTGCTGCAAGAAGTGGATCGCGCACCTGGAAGCCAATGGTTTCAAAGTGACCGACCATGTTGAGACGGACATGAGCGCAGTGAAACAGAAGCTGGGCGTATCGCCACGGTTAGCGTCCTGCCACACAGCTGTGATCGACGGAAAGTTTGTTGAAGGTCACGTGCCAGCTGAGCAGATTCGAGAACTCAGGGGGCGGAACGATCTAGTCGGGATCGCCGTACCAGGAATGCCAGCTGGGTCCCCAGGCATGGAGGTTGATGGCGTAAGCCATGCCTACCAAGTCATTGGTTTAATCAAAAGCGGCGAGGACCAAGTAGTCGCCAACTATCCAGCCAAATAACGCACCTACCAGGAGGACGGCGGTAGGCTGACTGCCGTCCCTTATTCCCCCGCTAGAAAGCTTCATCAGCTCAACAGGACGACAGAGAGGGGCTACAAAGGGTAGCTAGTCAGATTCACGGCGCTCGCGGACTGGCTTGAGTACGATATCGCCGTTGATGAGCTCGATGGAGAGTCTGTCGCCCGTCGTGACCCCGAGCTCGCGCAAAATGTCATCGGGTAATTCCACAATCACATCGCCGGAGCCGTCGCCGGGATCTAGGCACTTTACCGTGGTGCGCGCTGATTGAGTCATTGGACTCTCCTGCCTGAGCTACCAGTCCTCATCGTACTCCACCAGTCATGAAAGCCGGTAACCAGGCGATCTATTGCCGGAATTGACGCTTCAACCCGGCGTTTTATCAGAGTAAGTCCTGTCCACTCGCTCAGTGCTCAGTTCTGGCCCCGGCAACCGACTCCAGCGGTCCGGTATTCAAGGATTTTCACGTCTCCGTTGGAATCCTCGTAATTCATCTGTGCCGGCATCACGTCACAGCTCGCCTTGGTCGACGTCATGCTGATCACCTTCGCCACGTCGAGCCGCATCCCGTAGCGATAGTGGATCACCTCCGGTGGGTTCTTTCCCTTGGCAGCGGCATAAGCTCGCATAGCTTGCTCATTGGCCTGAATCATCTTTCCATGCAGACGGTCGGATCCTCCTTCGGCGAGTACGGCTGACGAAGCCACTAGGGCCAGGATAGCGGTGATACTTTTGATGACTTTCATTTCAATCACTCCAATAAACGTGACTGAAGATTAGGGGTTGATCGCTGTCAATTGAGTGATACGGGAATTACAAGGTTGTAAGTCCCGCATGTAAAAAGAGGTAGCGTTGCCTCCTCGCCGCATACCAACCTCGCCCTCAGGCAAGCTACTGGTAGACACCCAAGCGTATACGCTCAAGATAGTCCGCTACGACGCTGAACCCGAGCGACGTGTCGAGCATCTCGAAGGGTACAAACCCCAACAAACGGCCGCACGGCCGACAAAGCCACTGCTCCGCGAGCATCTGAGAGCCAAATACCTTCGATGCAAGCTCCAGTCCTTTCGCATACTGGAACGCCACCGCGCTCTGCTGGGCATCCAGACGATGGGCCTGAGCGGGATGGCTCAGACGGTGAATGCTTCTGGTCGATCTTCCTGTGATTCGCCCGACGAGGTTACGAGCCTTGAACAGGCTCGATGACTCGACCATGCACTTCACGTCGCTGAAAAAGAATCCTGTTTGGACTAGACTCAGGAGCTCCAGCTGGCTCAACCCGTCGGGGTGGTTCCGCCCTGCTCAGATTCTCGCGCGAGATCTGCGTATCCTTCTTCACCACTGAGATGGTCGTAGAGTTCTTCCAGGGTTAAAGCCAAACCAACTTTATAACCCGACAGGTCAGCAAGGTATTCGTTAAGGTCGCCAGCTCCGAAGCTCATATGCATAAAAGGGTCCTAGGCGTGAAAGTAATGCGACGATAGTATCGGTTTGCTAAACACTCCACAAAAGGGCCCTGTGGACAGCGAAATACAGGCAGATCCTGTCAGTTGCCCGGACCCACTCACGGCCTGGTTTTGGCTTTTTGGCCGAAAAGGCTGTTGCTTAAATTGCAGAGCGATTATTAGCCTTTTAGACGCCAATGGTCCAACCAAAGCACTCTCGGTTGATCGGAAAACCAAGCGTAGAAAACTAGTGCCGCATGCTGCTAGCTGCCTCTCGCCAGCGTCTTCTACCGGCCCAGGCTGTGTAAAACCTTGACCAGTGCTAATGTTATTCTGCCGTCGGCAGTCATAGCGGAGTAGTCCATGAGGCCATTCCTCCAAGGCAAGCATCGAGATTAATGCACGTTGCGGCCTGAGAGCCTGGATGATTATGTCGCAGATACTAACTAGGTTCGAGTAATCGATGTGCTCGACGATGAGCTTGATCTCACCCGTTGGGCTTCAGTGGTGTGGTTCTCACCGAAACTGGACGCCCTGCGTACCCTGCTGCACTGCTGAAGATCAACATCTATGGCTATCTCAACCATCTTTCCGTCAGCATTGGGATGAGCTTGGTTCCGACCAGCTCCGGAAAATAGCTTTGGGGACTCCTTGGAAAATGAGGTCATAAATGGCCTGGGCTAGCGAACGGGAGCTTTGCTTCTCGCAGGTTTGGGGGCATGCTGTGAGCGAAACGTGGCAGGAGGAATGCGCCATGAACCAGGGGACACTCCAGACAGCGGTACTGTCGGCCGCCGAACTGATCGACTACCTGTGTCCTACGAGCGGGGCGCCTTATTCGGTCGAGCGCTATGCCGAGATCTTTGGCCTCAGCCCTACCGAGTTTGCCGGTCAGATCGCTGCCTATCGTCACAGCAAACCAGATGCTACCAGCGCATCCGACGCCGAAGCGACGCAACGCTTTATCGCGGATGTCTTGCGGGTGATCTTGGCCCTAGACGAGAGCGGAGTCGCCGTCGAACGGGCGATCACTTGGTTTCGACTCGAGCCGTTACCGACCTTCGAACAGCAGACCGCGGAGCAACTGGTCAGTCAGGTTCAAGTTGAACGAGTGCTGCAGTTCCTAGCCTCCTGGCAGGCGGGGAGCCAGGGATGAATCGGGATACCCAATGGCAGGTCGATCATCAATCGGCATACCAGTCCTGTTATTGCACTGTCCTGCACACCGTAGATGCGCGTTACGACGTTCGCGGTTCTGTGCTGGCAGAAATGGTGAAGGCCTGTCTGATTCACCGCGCCACACTGCCCGCAGCGCAGCGGGCCTATTTCGTACAGCACGCATCAGAGGAAGCGGTGACCTACTTGGAAAAGTTCACAGCCAGGCTGTTTTTTGGCCCCCAGGGACGCTTTTCGCCGCAAGAGTATCGCTACCGGCCTGCTATAGATTTGCTGGAACCGGCTCCTCATGGTCAGCCTCAATGAGGCTCACTGGTCAATTGAAGGCAATTTGCCATCTGGAAAAATGCTAGAGGTCCCAAGCATTCTCGGCGAGTAAAAAATCTTTGACGTAGTCGCGCTGCTTTGAAAGAGTGGAGCGGTTTAGAGCCCAGCCGAGATGAGCGCTGACAAACTCGCCCTGAGTCTCGTCGAAGTAATAAGCCGTGCGCGCCTTCGCCAAGGAATACAGATTGATCAGCCGAGCACGTACGTGCGGCTTGAGATGATCATAGACGACAACGTTGGGGTTATTGGAGAATACTAAAGCTTTACCTGGCGAGATGGCGATGATGAACAACAGGTCCCTCAAATAGTCTCCCCAGCGAGATGCGGGGTAATCAGATGCGAGCAAGCCCGGTTGTTCCCAATTGTACTCCCGCATGGTTGCCTTCAAGAGTCCATCTGAAAATGCCTCGTCAATAAACGGCGAAATCTCGTTCTGGGCGAATAGGACTAACGACATCGCACCGAGGGACTTGCTTGATTTAAAATAGTCAACCACTTCATTGATCGAAGTATGTGATGAGATCTGCTCATCCTTCATATTTTGCCTAATAAGATCGAGTTCCGAGCGGATATCCATGGCTTTTAGAATGTCGGGATGGCGAGCCTCCAGAAACGTCAGGGTGTTCGCCAGTTGTCGGCGGTCCAGATGGTTCCAACCCTGAACTCTACTGCTACGTGCCTTTTCGATGATCTTATGGCCCGCTTCATCAATCATCGGGGTAATATGGCTGGATTCGACCTCAAATCCCCCATCGGGAAAGTCGATACGGTACAAGTCCTCAATCGAAGCAGTATGTTTTATAGCAACCGGCTTGATTTCCAGCGCACCATTCGAAGGCAGTCGGCGGTAGCGGAAGACTCTCCCAGGAGCGTATTGCCAAGCCTTGAGAAAGTGTTGTGGAACGAAATGGTGATTGCGAGGGGGATTCGGCATGCAGTGGTTCTCTCCAAAAATGAGGATGCTATAGCAATGAAGATTTTCACACCATTACCTGGAGAATATGTGGCGTCGGCACTGCAGCGGGGAAACGAGATGCTCGGTATCCGAACCCTGCCACATGAGGATTTCCGGATAAGACCGATACCAAGAACAGGTTACGGACGCAAAGGAATTGGGGGAAAAGCGGAAATTAGGGGGTACGCAATTTTTAAATTTCCCTCCTTATTTACTGAACGAAAAATCACGGAAGAGGTTTTGCACAACCACACCCTGTACCCTCTCACCGCAGCGCTAGGCCGACCTACAAACCAAACAATAGTAACCCCCGCTTATTGGAAAAAAATTTGCCCCGAATGCGCATTCGAGGACTTTGAGAATCACGGCACAGCGTACGTACATCGAAGCCATGTACAGTCTTATGTTAAGGTTTGTAGCATCCATGGTTCTGACCTCATAACTATCTGCCCCGCATGTTCAACCCCCATTAATAAGCATAAAATAACCCAACTAGGAATATGCAGTCAAAAATACAAAAACCCGACACGTCAATGGAAATCACCGAACCATCTGTATTCAATATTTATCGCAGAACTTCTGAACTACAAAGGCCCTCCAGCTAAAACGCACAACGCTGAATGGATAGTGACCAAAAGCTTATACAAAAATTATTTCGATGAAATATACGGCAATTATGGATACGTGTCTGAAATTATAGTGCGTGAGCTCGGCACAAAAACTATAAATCCCTATTCAAAGGGGGCGACTGATTACAACTTCGTAATTCAAGCCTTCCTAGGCTGTCGCACCGCTGCCAGATACCTAGACTTGCTAACAAACAGTGCCGCGTGCACTCAGTTGCAAAACGAAGTTAATGAACTTATTCGGTCTGACTTCATCAAACGCAAATATCATACAGTAGATAGAATACCTAGTACCTCCTCATCAGTTACATGAGACAGCCGAATCCCAGCAAGCCGGTACACAACACTTATAGCACTTCGCTCAGATAGAAGATAATGTCTCACCGCCCATCTGATTTTACGAACTTGATGGTCATGATCAGATTCGAGAATATCTTTCATCAACAAAGTACTTATTGGGAACTTATCAGGTACCCTCAAAAAATCATGGCTACGAGCGACCTTCCTGCTTAACGCGGCGCGGGTCACCTTTTTCGGTTTGCCCTGCGTAGACAGAATCTGGTCCCTGGCGATTAGCAGATCTTGAGCAAGCGCTGCGTCTCTCGCATGCCAATCGACCAACCCCCTCCTTACCCTTATGAAAGGATGGGCAGACACATACTGCGCTAACCACTCCTTATCATGGCGGTAAAGCCACTGATAGCCCGGCTTATCATGGCATTTCGCGTTCTTGCTGCTCGAGAAAGCTTCGCGGCGTGCCTCAATTTCGCCGTCCTCTATGAGGGGCCTAGTATCGTTGCCCCTAGCCGCTTCACCGCTGCGAGCATCAGCTCGCGGGTGAAAGGATTTGAGGTGCTCAAGGTCTGCCTCAAGGAGCCAGCAAAGAAAGTAGAATTTTAATGGCTGTACGACCGCCCCGCGTGGACGCACGACGCCCAACACCCAGTCCCAAGAGCAACTGAGCTCCTGGAACTCATTAGCGCGAGGGCTACAGAGAAGACGCGGCGTCAGGAAGCTCCTTAATACCTGTTCCCTCACCCGACCAGCCTTAAGAAACCCCATCTCATCCAGACGATGCTGAAGGAAGTTTCCGGTCAGCAGATTTTGTACATCCGCTGGGTGCTCAAGTCCCCAAAACTGCATTTCACCTATCACAGCAGCTGAAGAGTCAGGAGCCCGCATCACTGGCGACCCCGCTGCCTCCGCCGGAAACAGCATGCAACGCCAGTCAGTTCCATCCGGAAACATCGTCCCGCAGAGCACCTCTCCATGGAGCGGGCAGATGCAAGTACCCATTGCTTGGTGAATACGATGCCAGTAGGCCGAGCCGCAGTTTTGAATATCTTCTTCAACACACCTCTCGCAGTACCTGAACGACGCGTGCTTGAGGAAGCCTGAGGCTGTGAGACCCAGGCTCATTTTCAGGCCCGTGCCGTCGGTACCAGTCATGGCGATACGCGCGGCTTTGCTCTTCGTGTCATTCAAAAAAGGTTCGTACAGAGGCAAAAGGGTAAAGCGATCGATCAAATGCTCTACCGAATAAGCTGATGCTAACCGTTGCGACAGAGCACCCAAGCAGCACGGCAGGATAGAGCCACAGGTTCTGGAATACGCGCCGAACAACTCCTGGCTTGTCCGGCGATAGCTGTCGTTCGACGACAGCCTATGATAACGGACCGCCAGGCTGTAGAGAGACTCATCAGGGAACGGCTGAGGAAACCAATGCAAGCGATCCATTGACCTGATCTCCCGCGGTTCATGTCACCAAGCAGAGTCCTTATCTACCCAGCCTCTCTGCTCGAGCTGGGTCTGCACATCATCGCCTTCGGAGAAATGGGCAGTTGGTGCTGACTCGTTGGCAACCGGAACCACCGGTTTACTAATAGGCTTTGCGGCTGCCCTTTCACTGTGCTCGACAGGTGTCACTATCGCGGCCTGGGTAATTAAAGAGAGATTCGCCCTGTCTGCACGCCGCGCCAAATCGTAATTCATCATCTTGGCGACCTGGTCCTTCGTGGGCATCATGTCTTCGAAGTCAGCAATTTGCAGCGGATCCCCGCTTCGTAGAGCCTCGATGGCCTTATGAAGGAGCCTCATCTGACTGTCGTACACCTGCTGCAGAACCGCCGGTGTAATCGAGTCGATGCCCTCCCAGATTGCGTGCCGCTGAGCCAGCATTAGAAGTTTGGCCAGGAAATCCGTGTTTCCTTGAGTGAGGTCATATATTTTGGAAAGGATCTCACCCGTCAACGGAGTGGGGGTTTTGGTCCAGTCGTATGCCCAGAGCAGTGAAACCAGATGCGCCCAAAACGGATCATCTTCGGTAAACCTGTCAAAAGTGATAGGCCCCATTCCTGCCGCACGCCGAGCATTTCGCAAAACACCAGAAAACAGCGGAAGCATGGCATTTGTGCCAACGTAGATCAGCGGGATGCCGGCGTCATTCGACAGCTGCACAAAAAAGTTGAGAAGCTTTTCGCGGTCTTGCCCGCCTCGGGATGAGCAGAGGTGCTGCATCTCATCAATTATGAGAGCTCCGATGAAATAGGTTTTGCACAACTGACTGATATTTTGAAGCATCACGCTGATGCTGCGGCCAGTAGCAGCTCTGCCTGAGTACTTTTTTATGCCTAATGCTTCATCCAATGAAGAGAAGAATGCGGTACAAAAACCTCGCAACGAGCCATCGTGCGGACAATCGATCTTGAGCCAGACCACCTGCGTCTCAATGAAGATCTGCTCTTTATACTTACTGTGACTGATCACCTGTGGATAAAGCTTGGCAATGGAGTTCAGCGCAGTCGTTTTACCCATGCCGCTCAACCCGATCAGTGTCAACGTTTCAGCGGTGGACATAAACCCGTGCCCCTTGATCTCCGCAGAAGAGGGCAAGCGATGCCTAACGGATGACGCATGCAATGGATTGCGCCCGGTGTATCCGTACCGAATCAATTGACTGAACAGGTCCTCAAGCCTGAGGTGGATTTCAAAAGGTACAACGACATCCTTCAGCCTGTTGATGCCATGACCACGTAATTTCGGGTCCAAGGCCCGCTCCACGTTGTCAGGCCGGGGCGGGGCGCTCCCAATGCGCCTGACTACATCAACATCCGAAAGAATCTTCGGGAGACACTCAATCAGTGGGTTACCGTCGTATTGAGGCATGCCAGTCGGGTTGTAATCTGCTGGCGCAAAACTGGAATCACTCATGACTAGCCTCGTTACCCGCGTTGATCACCAATTTCAGGAAGGCGGCGCTCCGACCCGAGACAGGTTTCACGGTTACAGGTGTATAAGTCTCCTCCGCGGCTGGCGAGTTATCCACAAGGCGAAGCTGATTTAGGTCAGCGGTATGCAAGTCGCGCTCAGTCTGGGTTTCAACGGCACGTTTCGAACGCTTGTCCCGCTTGAACTCAGCGTCAGATTTCGGATCTCCCTGCCCCTGGCGTTTGGCTTGCGCTCGATGAAGAATCTCCTCCTGGCGGCCTTGAAGAAGCGCTCCAGTATTGGCATCCTCGTACCGGGCATCTGGGGCGACCTGATTCAAAATCTTGATAATATCGAGGACCTCCTCCATACGAAGCCCACCGTACTTAACCCGCTGCTGCGGTACAATGGTCAACGGCTCGAAACCCGCCTCAGATTTCATCCAGCAGTTCTCAATAGAGTTTGGATCGTAGAAAACCCTAACGTACCTCGTTTTAAAGTTGTGAGAGCGCTCCAACCATTCCGAACGAATGGCGGTTTCACAGGTGTACTGCACACCTTGGAAATTTATACCTCCTCGACCAATTCGACACACCTGCGAGGGTAACAATGCAATCTTCAGCTCCGCTGGTGATACGAATTTCGAATTCAGGAGATTGTTTGCCATAGACCACTTCCACATGGCCATAGGCGTGGGCTCCACTTCTGCCGCGATCATCTCACGGTTCAGAAGATGAGGAACTCGAAGGCTCTTGTTGTGAGCCAAAACACCGAGGATTACCATCTCAGTAAACTCATCGATATCGAAAATTGCGTCGAGCTGGTAGTCACGATCACCACGCTCCATTTTCCGAGCATCTACGCCGCCAGGGACAAATTTCAAATCCAGCTTTTCGTTGAGCAGTCGGAAACGGCTTTCAATGATACTTTTCCAGTCAGGCCGAAACGGTGGCAAAATCTTCAAGGCTGTACCAAGAGTCTTTGTCATCGTCTCCCCAGC
The DNA here is from genome assembly GCF_003231305.1 of Pseudomonas sichuanensis. Lineage (GTDB taxonomy): Bacteria > Pseudomonadota > Gammaproteobacteria > Pseudomonadales > Pseudomonadaceae > Aquipseudomonas > Aquipseudomonas sichuanensis. The sequence goes on from NZ_QKVM01000022.1 coordinate 16,163, forward strand.
TTCACTGAGAAGTTCAGCGCGATCTGCGACGATTTCAACCGGTAGATGAGAACATGGCCAGTCAACCTCATCGATCTCAATATTATAACGCTTGCAAAACTCCTTCTTCGGCGTGCAAGCATTATAAATGGCATGTCGAGCACCATTCCAACTGGGCCCTTCAAGCCCGACATGAATACCTACGATCATTCTGGTGAACGTATCAACCAACACATACAGCACTGGCCTGCCGATCAACCATAACCGATTGACTCGATGTACCAAATAAACATCAGCAATCGTCGAATCGATTTCGTACCGATGACTTGCACCGACTAACCCTTGAGAGGCAGATCCAACTAGCGCACGATGGTCTTTATTATAGCGGATTGCGCCGCCGCTCTTCTTCAACCTATAGAGTTCATCAAAGAAAAGTTTTCCATGGTACTCCAGTTGATTGATGGACGGGTAGCTACCTCGAACCAGGTTACCTTTTGAACCGTCGGACTTGATCGACCGATAAAACTTATTGAGCATCCAATCATAGGCTTTCTTTAGCTTGCCACACCTGCCACTGGCAAAGCGCCCATAGGCCAAGCGAATATGCGAGATGTGCCGTGACTCGAGCAGAATTGCGCCACCGTCATCCACAACTACGCCACGATATTTAAGCGGTCGGCCAGGAACAATGCCTGAGGCCCGACTTTTTTTCTTTCCACGGCCTCCACACGTGCTGGTATTCCACAAAAATGCGTTTCGTGTCTGCCCCATGCTCCAATACCGATAGAGAAGTCGATAAATTTGCTTCCGGTCAACTCCCACTACCATTGCGTGATTAGCAACAAGGGAACCAAAGTTAGACGTCAAGATATCGAGGGGGCCATGATTCTCCACCAAACCACGTACCAGCTCCCAGTTCCTATCTCGGCTGTCTTTTTCATTCTCACTGATCTCGTCGTCACTTCGAAGCAAGTGCATAGGTACCATTTCAGGGTTGATCACCGCCGCTCCGTTATTGATCTCTTCGATCAATAGTGAGCTTCCAACCCGCCATGGCTTCGTCGGACTTGTACCGAGTTCAATGACTAAGACAAACTCATCCTTTATAGCTAAAACTCTGACCGGTTTCTTCAGCAGCTCAGATCCCTCACCCGGAGAAACGATGCAGTTAACTCCCAGACTAAGCATGACGAGGCACCTCGATTTCTGATGTGCTGGAAAAGGATGGCTCAGCAATCCAAACATGCAAAGGTTCAGATAAGCTTATTACCTTAGCGCTTAGACTCGCCCCCAGTCTGCCCGTCCAAAGAAGATGGTGGAAGAGGCGTTTAACACCAATATATTCTATAAAAATTACCCTCGAGGCTTTTTGCAGCAGTGCCTTTAGTGGCAATTCACTAGTCTTACATCCCGCTATAAATTCGAGCAGATTATTTATATTATTCTCCGTCGGCAACGAAGGATGGATGACCGCGTAAGTTCTAAGTATGACAAGATTTGCTATTTTAACTTGCGAGAGATTTTCATGGAGAACCAGTTTCCATTCTACCTTTCTCATAGCCCAATATTTAGCTTCGATCTCAAGCTTTTCCGCCATCCGATTCTGCTCCTTGAGGCTGGCATCCTCGAACTCCTTACGGTATTTCACAGAGCGCGCGGCCAAGGTTGCTTCGCCCTTCGAATCTATGAAAGTTATGAGGAAGTCAGTGGTCATAACCACTGGGACTTGAGTACCTGGATACACAGGATGACGGTAATTCAGGCTTGACGCGATCGCTTGAGTCTCAGCTTGCGTTAGGAGCGGGAACTGCTCACGAATGTCGATGATGGAAGGATCATGCTCAAGGATCAGGTGATAGTCGCGCTCAGCGTTGGATAGCAAATGATGACTGCGATGAAATTTCACACCCGGTACAAGATGCGACACCCCGCTCGACTGGATATCCCAAATCTTGATCCAAGGCTCATAGGACTCTCTAACGCCAGATCCGCGACCCGATTGTATTCTTCTATCAATTTTCCGCTGAGTCATTAGCTTCGAGCTAGCTGGATTCACCGGTTCAGTGGGTACAGATGTCATTTCACGAGTCGCTCATCGTTGAGTGACCCGCTCGATCGGATCGGAACGACACAGGTCGTGGCGCGGAGAAATTCAAGAGCGGGCTCAGCCAGGACAGCAGTCACTGTGGTGCAGAAGGGATTGTGATCCTATATCCATGGACAAGGCTCTGCCCCGACAAACGGGCCGTGACAGAGCCTTGTGACAACCTTTCTTAACTTGTGACAACCTTTATTTTTTTGTGACAACCTTTATTCTTTAAAAACAATTGGCAATAGCGCAGAGCCTGTCTGTTACTCCACCGTCACCGACTTGGCCAGGTTGCGCGGCTGGTCGACGTCGGTGCCCTTGAGCACGGCAACGTAGTACGACAGCAGCTGCAGCGGGATGGTGTAGAGGATCGGTGCCAGGGCGTCAGCGATGTGCGGCACCTTGATCACGTGGGTGCCCTCGCCGTTGCTCATGCCGGCGTTTTCGTCAGCGAACACCACCAGCTCGCCGCCACGGGCGCGCACTTCCTGCAGGTTGGACTTGAGCTTTTCCAGCAGCTCGTTGTTCGGCGCCACGGTGACCACCGGCATGTCGTTGTCGACCAGCGCCAAGGGGCCGTGCTTGAGCTCACCGGCCGGGTAGGCTTCGGCGTGGATATAGGAAATTTCCTTGAGCTTGAGCGCACCCTCCATGGCCACCGGGTACTGCGCGCCACGGCCAAGGAACAGGGTGTGGTGCTTGTCGGCGAACAGCTCGGCGATCTTCTCCACCACGCCGTCCATCGCCAGGGCTTCGCTCAGGCGCGCCGGCAGGCGGCGCAGTTCTTCAACCAGTTCGGCTTCAACGCCGGCCTGCAGTGTGCCACGCACCTGGCCCAGGGCCAGGGTCAGCAGCATCAGCGACACCAGTTGGGTGGTGAAGGCCTTGGTGGAGGCGACGCCGATTTCCGGGCCGGCCAGGGTCAGCAGGGTCAGGTCGGATTCACGCACCAGCGAGCTGATGCCCTTGTTGCAGATCGCCAGGCTACCGAGGAAGCCCAGTTCCTTGGCATTGCGCAGGGCGGCCAGGGTATCGGCGGTTTCACCGGACTGCGAGATGGAGACGAACAGGGTGTCCTGCTGCACCACCACCTTGCGATAGCGGAACTCGCTGGCCACTTCCACCTGGCAAGGAATGCCGGCCAGCTCTTCGAGCCAGTAACGGGCGACCATGCCGGCGTGGTAGCTGGTACCGCAGGCGACGATCTGCACGTTGCGCACCTTGGCGAACAACTCGGCGGCCTGGGGGCCGAAAGCCTGGACCATCACGTGGTCCTTGGCCAGACGGCCTTCGAGGGTGCGCTGCACCACGGTCGGTTGCTCGTGGATCTCCTTGAGCATGAAGTGGCGATAGTTGCCCTTCTCTGCCGCTTCGGCGCCTTCGTGGTACTGCACCGTCTCGCGCTGAACCGGCTGGCCGGCCTGGTCCCAGATCTGGACCTGGTCACGGCGGATCTCGGCGATGTCACCCTCTTCGAGGTACATGAAGCGGTCGGTGACCTGGCGCAGGGCCAACTGGTCGGACGCCAGGAAGTTCTCGCCATGGCCCAGGCCGATCACCAGCGGGCTGCCGCTGCGGGCAGCGACCAGGCGGTCCGGCTGGCTGGCGCTGATCACCGCCAGGCCATAGGCGCCATGCAGGCGCTTGACCGCAGCCTTGAGGGCCTCGGTCAGGTCTGGAATGGTCTTGAGCAGGTGGTGGATCAGGTGAACGATCACCTCGGTGTCGGTTTGCGAGGTGAACAGGTAACCCAGCTGCTTGAGCTCTTCGCGCAGGGCTTCGTGGTTTTCGATGATGCCGTTGTGCACCACGGCCACGTCATGGCCAGAGAAGTGCGGGTGGGCGTTGCCCTCGGTCGGCGCACCGTGGGTGGCCCAACGGGTGTGGGCGATACCCAGCTGCCCGGCCAGCGGTTCGGCGCTGACGGCGGCTTGCAGCTCGCTGACCTTGCCGATACGGCGACGGCGCTCAAGGCCGCCCTGCTGGCTGTAGACGGCCAGGCCGGCACTGTCGTAGCCACGGTATTCAAGGCGCTTGAGGCCTTCGATGAGGATTGCTGTGATATTGCGCTCGGCAACGGCACCAACGATTCCACACATAAGTTGTTGCTCCTAGCTGATAGCGGCGCAGATCAGATTGATGCCGCGGGCTTGAATGCGGTCGCGTGCCTCGGCGGGCAGGCGATCATCGGTAATAAGGGTGTTGACGCTGCTCCAGGGCAGCTCCAGGTTGGGGATCTTGCGGCCGACCTTGTCCGACTCGACCATCACGATCACCTCGCGGGCCACCTCGGCCATGACCCGGCTCAGGCCCAGCAATTCGTTGAAGGTGGTGGTGCCACGTTCCAGGTCGATGCCGTCGGCGCCGATGAACAGCTGGTCGAAATCGTATGAGCGTAGAACCTGCTCGGCCACCTGGCCCTGGAACGACTCAGAATGCGGGTCCCAGGTGCCGCCGGTCATCAGCAGCACAGGCTCGTGTTCCTGCTCGCTGATGGCGCGGGCCACATTGAGCGAGTTGGTCATCACCACCAGGCCAGGCTGGCGCCCAAGCTGGGGAATCATCGCCGCGGTGGTGCTGCCGCTGTCGATGATGATCCGCGCGTGCTCACGGATGCGTTCGACTGCGGCCCGGGCGATGGCCTGCTTGTACTGCGACACCGGCTGTACCGTATCCGCCAGCAGCTCCTGGGGCATGGGCACGGCACCACCGTAACGGCGCAACAGCAGGCCGTTGGCTTCCAGGGCGGCGAGGTCCTTGCGGATGGTCACTTCCGAGGTTTCGAAACGTTTGGCCAGGGCGTCGACGCTCACCTCGCCCTGCTCGGAGAGCAAAGCCAGGATGTTGTGGCGACGCTGGGGGGTGTTTCGTTTCGACATGGCTGTTTTAAGTTTCGATTCGAAAGTTAAGTGGCGCAATCAAAACCTAAAATCGATGTTTAGTCAAGACACGGGCACACATCGTGAGAGCTGCCTTGCTTCGCGAATGGCCATCGACGTTATCGCGGGGCAAGCCCGCTCCCACAATGATCGAGCAAGCATCGACAAAAAAGCCGGCTTATTCACATAAGCCGGCTTTCGATCGAAACCGCTGTGGATAACTCAGCTCTTCTTGATCTTCTCCGGCCGTTTCCAGCCTTCGATGTTGCGCTGGCGCGCACGCGCCACGCCCAACTGCCCGGCCTCTACCGTCTGGGTGATGGTCGAGCCTGCGGCAGTGGTGGCACCGGCCTGGATTTCCACAGGCGCCACCAGTGAGTTGTTGGAGCCGATGAACACGTCCTCGCCCATTACAGTGCGGAACTTGTTGGCGCCGTCGTAGTTGCAGGTGATGGTGCCCGCACCGATGTTGGTACGCGCGCCGACCTCGGCATCGCCCAGGTATGTCAGGTGGCCAGCCTTGGCACCTTCGCCCAGGTGCGCGTTCTTCAGCTCGACGAAGTTACCCACATGGGCCTTGGCCTCCAGCACGCTGCCCGGGCGCAGGCGAGCGAACGGGCCGGCATCGCTGCCTTCGCCCATCACGGCACCGTCAAGATGGCTGTTGGCCTTGATCACCACGCCCTTGCGCAGGGTGCTGTCCTTGATCACGCAATTTGGGCCGATCTGCACGTTGTCCTCGATGACCACCTTGCCCTCGAGGATGACGTTGATATCGATCAGCACATCACGCCCGACGCTGACCTCGCCACGCACATCGAAACGCGCCGGGTCGCGCAGGGTGACGCCCTGGGCCATCAGGCGATGGCCAGCGCGCAATTGATAGTGACGCTCAAGCTCCGACAGCTGGCGGCGGTCGTTGGCACCCTGCACTTCCATCGGGTCGTGGGGCTGCTCGGTAGCTACCACTAGGCCATCGGCCACTGCCATGGCGATCACGTCGGTGAGGTAGTACTCGCCCTGGGCGTTGTTGTTGGACAGGCGGCCCATCCAGTCGGCCAGGCGTGCCGCCGGCATGGCGAGAATGCCGGTGTTGCCCTCTTTGATCGCCTTCTGCGCTTCGCTGGCATCCTTGTGCTCGACGATTGCGCTGACCGCGCCTTGCTCGTCACGCACTATGCGGCCATAGCCGGTCGGGTCGGCGAGGTTGACCGTCAGCAGGCCCAGCTGGCTGGCGCTGACCTTGGCCAGCAGGCGCTGCAGGGTTTCCACCTCGATCAGCGGCACATCGCCATACAGCACCAGCACGGTATCGGCGGTGACTGCCGGCAGGGCCTGGGCGACAGCGTGGCCAGTGCCCAGCTGCTTGTCCTGCATGACGAAGTTCAGGTCGTCTGCGGCCAGGCGTTCACGCACAAGCTCCGCACCATGGCCAATGACCACGTGGATGCCCGTGGGCTGCAGTTGGCGTGCGCTGTGGATAACATGGCCAAGCATGGAGTTGCCGGCTACCGGATGCAGCACCTTGGGCAGTGCCGAGCGCATACGGGTGCCTTGGCCTGCGGCGAGAATGACGATATCGAGGGACATTGACTGGCTACCAATCCTGGGCGGTCAGGGAAATGACCGGGGACTAAATTCTTGAAAAAGAAAAAGGGTAGCCGAGGCTACCCTTTTACTCAATCGCAGCGGAAGTGACCGGCAAAAGCCAGGTTACTTGCCTTTGCGCATTTGCTGGACAGTACGCAGCTGAGCTGCAGCCTCGGCCAGACGTGCGGCAGCAGCGCCGTAGTCGAAGTCCGAGCCTTTAGTGTTCAGCGCGTTCTCAGCAGCCTTGAGGGCTTCCTGAGCCTGAGCTTCGTCCAGGTCGGCAGCGCGCTGCACGGTGTCGGCAAGAACCTTGACCATGTTCGGCTGCACTTCGAGGAAGCCACCGGAGATGTAGAACACCTCTTGAGTGCCACCCTGCTTGGTCAGCGTGATCGGACCAGGCTTGAGATTGGTGATCAGCGGCGCGTGGCCCGGAGCGATACCAAGATCACCCAGGTTACCGTGCGCAACTACCATCTCGACCAGGCCGGAGAAGATCTCTCCTTCCGCGCTGACGATGTCGCAATGGACTGTCATAGCCATCTGCTTGCCTCAACCTGATAGCGCCCCTTGCGGGGCGCATGAATTACAGTTTCTTGGCTTTCTCGATCGCTTCGTCGATGCTGCCGACCATGTAGAACGCTTGTTCTGGCAGGTGGTCGTAGTCACCTTTGAGGATGCCGCTGAAGCCAGCGATGGTGTCCTTGAGCGAAACGTACTTACCTGGCGAGCCGGTGAAGACTTCGGCCACGAAGAACGGCTGCGACAGGAAGCGCTGGATCTTACGAGCGCGGGCTACCAGTTGCTTGTCGGTCTCGGACAGTTCGTCCATACCCAGGATCGCGATGATGTCTTTCAGCTCTTTGTAGCGCTGCAGAACATACTGAACGCCACGAGCGGTGTCGTAGTGCTCGTTGCCGATCACGTTCGGGTCCAGCTGGCGCGAAGTCGAGTCCAGTGGGTCGACCGCTGGGTAGATACCCAGGGAGGCGATGTCACGGGACAGAACGACGGTGGCGTCCAAGTGGGCGAAGGTGGTCGCTGGGGACGGGTCGGTCAAGTCGTCCGCAGGTACGTATACGGCCTGTACGGAGGTGATCGAACCTTCTTTGGTCGAAGTGATGCGCTCTTGCAGCACGCCCATCTCTTCGGCCAGGGTCGGCTGGTAACCTACTGCCGAAGGCATACGGCCCAGCAGTGCGGATACTTCGGTACCGGCCAGGGTGTAACGATAGATGTTGTCGACGAACAGCAGAACGTCGTTACCTTCGTCACGGAACTTCTCAGCCATGGTCAGGCCGGTCAGCGCTACGCGCAGACGGTTTCCTGGTGGCTCGTTCATCTGACCGTAGACCAAGGCTACTTTGTCGAGAACGTTGGAGTCCTTCATCTCGTGGTAGAAGTCGTTACCCTCACGAGTACGCTCACCCACACCAGCGAACACGGAGTAACCGCTGTGTTCCATGGCGATGTTACGGATCAGTTCCATCATGTTTACGGTCTTGCCGACACCGGCACCACCGAACAGACCAACCTTACCACCCTTGGCAAACGGGCAAACCAGGTCGATAACCTTGATGCCGGTTTCCAGCAGGTCGTTGCCGCCTGCCTGGTCAGCGAACGAAGGCGCTGGCTGGTGGATACCGCGACGCTCTTCTTCGCCGATCGGGCCGGCTTCGTCGATTGGGTTGCCCAGAACGTCCATGATACGGCCCAGAGTGGCCTTACCAACCGGAACGGAAATGGCAGCGCCGGTGTCGACGACATCCAGACCGCGCTTCAGGCCTTCGGTCGAGCCCATCGCAATGGTACGAACCACGCCGTCGCCCAGCTGCTGCTGAACTTCCAGGGTGGTTTCCGCGCCTTGTACTTTCAGCGCGTTGTAAACACTCGGCACGACGTCACGTGGGAATTCCACGTCGATGACGGCGCCGATGATTTGAACGATACGTCCGCTACTCATAGCTGGATCCTCTGAATTTTTGAACCGTTAAACCGCGGCAGCGCCGCCGACGATTTCCGAGATCTCCTGGGTGATCGCAGCCTGACGCGCCTTGTTGTAGATCAACTGCAGCTCTTTGATCAAATCACCGGCGTTGTCTGTGGCGTTCTTCATGGCGATCATCCGGGCCGCTTGTTCAGCAGCGTTGTTCTCGACCACCGCCTGGTAGACCTGCGACTCCACGTAACGCACCATCAAGCCGTCCAGCAGCTCTTTTGCGTCGGGTTCGTACAGGTAGTCCCAGTGATGCTTGAGTTCCTGATCCGGGGTTGCCACCAACGGTACCAATTGCTCGACCGTCGGTTTTTGGGTCATGGTGTTGATGAACTTGTTCGAAACCACCGAAAGGCGATCGATACGGCCGTCCAGGTAGGCGTCCAGCATCACTTTGACGGAGCCGATCAAATCGTTGATCGATGGCTCTTCGCCCAGATGGCTGATCGCGGCTACGACGTTGCCGCCAAAGATGCGGAAGAAAGTCGCACCCTTGCTGCCGATCACGCACAGGTCGATTTCCACGCCCTGTTCGCGGTTTGCGCTCATGTCCTTGACCAGGGCCTTGAACAGGTTGGTGTTCAAGCCACCGCACAGACCACGGTCACTGCTCACCACGATATAACCGGCGCGCTTTACAGGGCGCTCGATCATGAACGGGTGGCGGTATTCCGGGTTGGCGTTGGCCAGATGACCGATCACCTGGCGGATACGCTCCGCGTAAGGACGGCTAGCAGCCATGCGCATTTGTGCCTTGCGCATCTTGCTGACCGCCACTTTCTCCATGGCGCTGGTAATTTTTTGCGTGCTTTTGATGCTCGCAATCTTACTGCGAATCTCTTTTGCGCCTGCCATGTATCACCTATCAGGTTAGCAAGCGGGGGCCGGAGCCCCCGCTGCGGCTTACCAGGTCTGGGTGGCCTTGAACTTCTCGATACCGGCTTTCATGCCAGCGTCGATTTCGTCGTTGAAGTCACCCTTCACGTTGATCTTGGCCATCAGTTCGGCGTGATCACGGTTGAAGAAGGCGATCAGCGCTTGCTCGAAGCTGCCGACCTTGGAGACTTCTACGTCAGTCAGGAAACCACGCTCAGCGGCGTACAGCGACAGGGCCATGTCGGCGATCGACATTGGCGCGTACTGCTTCTGCTTCATCAGCTCGGTTACGCGCTGACCATGCTCCAGCTGCTTGCGGGTCGCTTCGTCCAGATCGGAAGCGAACTGGGCGAATGCAGCCAGTTCACGGTACTGAGCCAGAGCGGTACGGATACCACCGGACAGCTTCTTGATGATCTTGGTCTGAGCGGCACCACCTACGCGGGATACCGAAACACCGGCGTTCACTGCAGGGCGGATGCCCGAGTTGAACATGGCCGATTCCAGGAAGATCTGACCGTCGGTGATCGAGATCACGTTGGTCGGAACGAACGCGGAAACGTCACCAGCCTGGGTTTCGATGATCGGCAGAGCGGTCAGGGAACCGGTTTTGCCGGTGACTGCGCCGTTGGTGAACTTCTCGACGTACTCTTCCGAAACGCGCGATGCACGCTCCAGCAGACGGGAGTGGAGATAGAACACGTCGCCTGGGTACGCTTCACGTCCTGGTGGACGGCGCAGCAGCAGGGAGATCTGACGGTAGGCAACGGCCTGCTTGGACAGGTCATCGTAGACGATCAGGGCATCTTCACCGCGGTCACGGAAGAACTCGCCCATGGTGCAGCCGGCGTATGGCGCCAGGAACTGCAGTGCGGCGGATTCCGAAGCACTGGCAACGACCACGATGGTGTTGGCCAGGGCGCCGGCTTCTTCCAGCTTGCGAACGATGTTGGCAACGGTGGAACGCTTTTGGCCGACTGCAACATAAACGCAGAAAATACCGGAGTCTTTCTGGTTGATGATGGCGTCGATGGCCATGGCGGTCTTGCCGATCTGACGGTCACCGATGATCAGCTCGCGCTGGCCACGGCCGACAGGGATCATGGCGTCGACGGACTTGTAGCCAGTCTGTACAGGCTGGTCTACCGACTTACGCCAGATCACGCCTGGGGCCACTTTCTCGACTGCGTCGGTCTGGGTGTTGCCCAGAGGACCTTTACCGTCGATCGGGTTGCCCAGTGCGTCAACGACGCGACCCAGCAGTTCCTTACCAACCGGAACTTCCAGGATGCGGCCGGTGCACTTGGCGCTCATGCCTTCGGCGAGGGTGTCATAGGCACCCAGGATCACTGCACCTACGGAGTCTTGCTCCAGGTTCAGGGCCATGCCGAAAACGCTGCCAGGGAACTCGATCATTTCGCCGTACATGACGTCGGCCAGACCGTGGATCCGCACGATACCGTCGGAAACCGAAACAACGGTACCTTCGTTACGGGCTTGGGAGCCGACATCGAGTTTCTCGATGCGACCCTTGATGATTTCACTAATTTCGGAAGGATTGAGTTGCTGCATTGCTCTGCTGCCCCTTCAAACTCAAGATTTCAATGCTTCGGCCAGTTTCGCGATTTTGCCGCGAACCGAGCCATCGATTACCAGGTCGCCGGCGCGGATAACGACGCCGCCGATCAGGCTGGCATCCTCCGTCGCGTGCAGGCGCACTTCCCGGCTGAGCCGTGCACTGAGAACCTTGGCGAGTTTGTCTTGCTGTTCTTGGTTCAACGCAAAAGCACTGGTGACTTCCACGTCCACGGATTTCTCTTGCTCGGCCTTGTACAGGTCGAACAGAGCGGCAATCTCCGGCAACAGCAGGAGACGGTCGTTTTCCGCGGCAACATGAATGAAATTCTGTGCCTGAGTGTCGAACTTGTCACCGCATACTTCGATGAATGCGGCGGCCTTGTTTGCGCTAGTCAGTTGCGGGGCCTTGAGCAGGCGCTGCATGGTGTCGTCTTGCGACACCGCAGCAGCCAGGCCGAGCATGGCTGACCAATTGGCCAGTTGCTGATGGGCCTGGGCGTGCTCGAAGGCAGCCTTAGCGTAAGGTCGGGCCAACGTGGTCAGTTCTGCCATGATCGCCCTCGCTTAAATTTCAGCGGCCAGTTTGTTAACCAGCTCCGCATGCGCGTTTTGATCGATTGTGGCGCCAAGGATCTTTTCAGCACCGCCAACAGCCAGGGCACCCACTTGGGCACGCAGGGCGTCTTTGACGCTGTTAATTTCCTGTTCGATCTCGGCTAGAGCCTGGGCCTTCACACGGTCAGCTTCGACGCGAGCCTGTTCACGGGCTTCCTCGACAAGCTGAGCAGCGCGTTTCTTGCTTTGCTCAATGATTTCAGCTGCCTGTGCCTTCGCTTCACGCAGTTGCTGACCCGCTTTCTCTTGGGCCAGCTCCAGGTCGCGAGCTGCGCGGTTGGCAGCGTCCAAGCCGTCGGCAATCTTCTTTTGACGCTCTTGCAGAGCAGTGATGACCGGAGGCCATACATACTTCATGCAGAAGAGTACAAAAATCAGGAAAGCAACGGATTGGCCAATCAGGGTTGCATTAATGTTCACGCCAACACCTCGCTCGGTCTTTGTTCATCACAGCAATCAACTCGTAAAAAACGAGTGATTAGCCGGCGATCTGACCAACGAAGGGGTTTGCGAAGGTGAAGAACAGAGCGATACCAACACCGATCATGGTTACGGCGTCGAGCAGACCGGCAACGATGAACATTTTGACCTGCAGCATTGGAACCATTTCTGGCTGGCGAGCAGCGCCTTCCAGGAATTTGCCGCCCAGCAGGCCGAAACCAATGGCGGTACCCAGAGCACCCAGGCCGATCAGCAGAGCAACAGCGATAGCGGTCAGACCAACTACAGTTTCCATCTTTCCTCCCGACTTTTACGTCGTATTGGTTAGGTTTTTAGTTTGAAGCGGTAAAACAAATCGTTTGGTACAGCATGCCCTTGCGGACTTTTTAAGCCCTCCCCCAATGCCTGCGGGGAAGGCTATCAGACACGCCAGGCGGTCTTAATGGTTATCTTCGTGCGCCATCGACAGGTAGACGATGGTCAGCATCATGAAGATGAAGGCTTGCAGGGTGATGATCAGGATGTGGAACACCGCCCACGCCCATTGCAGCACCACGCCCAGGCCGGCCAGCCACAGCAGGCCGGAACCGAACATCACCGCGATCAGGATGAACACCAGTTCGCCGGCATACATGTTGCCGAACAGACGCAGTGCCAGCGAGATCGGCTTGGCGATCAGGGTGACGAATTCAAGCAGGAAGTTCACCGGGATCAGCAGGATCTGAACGGGGATGCTCTTGCTGCTGAACGGGTGCAGGGTCAGTTCGCCGATGAAGCCGCCGATGCCCTTGATCTTGATGCTGTAGAAGATGATCAGCGCGAACACGCTGAAGGCCATGCCCAGGGTCGCGTTCGGGTCGGTTGTCGGCACTGCGCGGAAGACGATGTGCGGATCACCGGAGATCAAGGCAGCAGCCTTCGGAATCCAGTCGACCGGTACCAGGTCGATGGCGTTCATCATGAACACCCAGACGAAGATGGTCAGCGCCAGCGGGGCGATCACCGCGCTGCGGCCGTGGAAGGAGTCCTTCACGCTGCCGTGGACGAAGTCCACCAGCACTTCAACGAAGTTCTGCAGGGCGCCAGGCTGGCCGGAAGTCGCCTTCTTGGCTGCCATGCGGAAGATGATCAGGAAGATCAGACCCATCGCAACGGACCAGCCCAGGGTGTCCAGGTGGAACGCCCAGAAGCCCATTGCCTTGGCTTCTGCAGCCGAATGGGCCAAGCCCCAGCTGCCGTCTGGTAGTTGACCGTAGGTCAGGTTCTGCAAGTGGTGCTGGATATAACCCGAAGCGGTTTCTTCTGCCATGGTTGCCTCAAACGCCCTAAGGTCTCGAAAGTCTTTTATTCATCAGCAGGGGCGCGAACCAGCTGACCATAAGGGTCAGCACGAAGACGCCGAATACTGCCAGCGGCGCCAGTGGCTTCACTCCTGCGAAGGTCAGTGCGAACAGCACTGCCGTCAAAATCATCTTGCCTGCCTCGCCAGCGTAAAACGACTTGACGATGGCCTGCGCCGCTCGGGCTCCGCTGAAGCGAAAAGCCTTCCAGGCGAAATACATATTGGGAAGCCAGGCAATCAGTCCCCCGCAGAGGCCTGAATATCCACTGACTCCCCCTTTCCACTGCCACAACACCAATGTTGCCAGCAGCAGTACAACAAATTGAGCCAGCAGTACCGGAAAAACCGCCCAGCGATGGAAAGGCAGGCGGTTTGGCGTGCGGATTTCCATCACAACTGCTCCTCGGAAGTCGACTACCTGGTCAGCAATGACTTGGCATAATTTGTGCCGACAAAATGCGCGCAGAGTATAGGGGCGGATTAACCCCTATTCAACTATTGGGTAGTGATTTCCGACTGCACGCTACAACGGGAATTGTTTCAGCGGATGTGAGCAAGCACACCTTGCAACTCGTCAAGCGAGTTGTAACGGATGACCAACTGGCCTTTGCCCTTGTTGCCATGGCGGATTTGCACCGCCGAGCCCAGGCGCTCTGCCAGACGCTGTTCGAGGCGGGCGATATCCGGATCAGGTTTGCTCGGTTCGACCGGATCAGGTTTGCCGTTGAGCCACTGGCGCACCAGTGCCTCGGTTTGGCGCACGGTAAGGCCACGTGCGACAACATGACGCGCCCCTTCTTCCTGACGTTCTTCGTCCAGGCCGAGCAAGGCACGGGCATGGCCCATCTCCAGGTCGCCATGGGCGAGCATGGTCTTGATTGCCTCGGGCAGCGAGATCAGGCGCAGCAAGTTGGCCACGGTCACCCGCGACTTGCCCACGGCATCGGCCACCTGCTGCTGGGTGAGTTCGAACTCGTGCTGCAGGCGTTGCAGGGCAATCGCCTCCTCGAGCGGGTTGAGGTCTTCACGCTGGATGTTCTCGATCAGCGCCATGGCGATGGCGGCTTCGTCGGGCACCTCGCGGACCATGGCCGGGATGCTGTCCAGGCCGGCCTGTTGCGTGGCGCGCCAGCGGCGCTCACCGGCGATGATCTCGTAACGGTTGTCGCCGATCGGGCGGACCACGATCGGTTGCATGACGCCGTGGTTGCGGATCGAGTGCGCCAGTTCTTCCAGCGCCTCGGGATCCATGTCACGGCGAGGCTGATACTTGCCGCGCTGGATCAGCTCGACCGGCAGATGTTGCAGTTCTTTCTGGTCGATCTTGACAGCCTGCTCTTCGAGCGCGCTGACGGAAGGACCACTGAGCAGTGCATCCAACCCACGTCCGAGACCTCGTTTCTTGATGGCCATGCGGATTCCTTAAGTTGTTTGTGCAGTGCGTGATGGACGGCGCTGACGGCGAACCAGTTCCCCGGCAAGCGCAAGATAGGCGAGCGCGCCACGGGATTGCTTGTCGTAGGCCAAAGCCGGCATGCCGAAGCTCGGCGCCTCGGCCAGGCGGATGTTGCGAGGGATCACCGTGTCGTAAAGCTGGTCGCCGAAGTGTTCCTTGAGCTGCGCCGAAACATCGTTGTTCAGGCTCAGGCGCGGGTCGTACATGGTCCGCAACAGGCCTTCGATCTTCAGCGCCGGGTTCAACCGTGCGGCGATGCGCTTGATGTTATCCACAAGGTCGCTGAGACCTTCCAGTGCGTAGTACTCGCACTGCATGGGGATGATCACGCCATCGGAGGCGACCAGGGCGTTGAGGGTCAGCATCGACAGCGACGGCGGGCAGTCGATGAGGATGTAGTCGTAGCTCTCGCGGATCGGCGCCAGGGCGTTGCGCAGGCGGCTTTCCTTCATCTGCATTTCCAGCAGTACCACCTCGGCGGCGGTAAGGTCGCGGTTGGCCGGCAGCAGCTGGTAACCACCGTGCTCGGAGTAGTGCATGGCCTGGGTCAGGTCGCACTCCCCGATCAGCAGGTCGTACACCGAGTGTTCGAGCTCGTGTTTATCCACACCGCTGCCCATGGTGGCGTTGCCCTGCGGATCGAGGTCGATCAGCAGCACACGGCGCTTGGTCGCGGCCAGCGATGCGGCGAGATTGATACAGGTGGTGGTTTTGCCCACACCACCTTTCTGGTTCGCGATTGCGAATACCTTAGCCATTGTTGCGTGTGTTCCCAGTCATGCCTTGCGGCGCAGTATCAGCAGATGGCGCTGGCCCTGGCAACCTGGAACGGTCAGGGCCTGCTCGCTTTCCACTGTGAAGTCTGCGGGCAATGCTACCAGTTCATCGGCAGGATGCAGCCCTTTCATTGCAAGCCATTGCGTGCGGGCGTCACCCAGGTGGCGGGTCCAGTTGGTGAAATTTTCCATGCTGCTGAAAGCGCGCGAGACGATCCCGCAGAACGGCTGCTCGGGCTGAACCTCTTCGACCCGGCTGTGGATAACCGTGAGGTTGTCCAGCTTCAGCTCCATTTTCACCTGGGTCAGGAAGCGGGTCTTCTTGCCATTGCTGTCGAGCACCGTCACTTGCTTGTGCGGATGCAGGATAGCCAACGGGATGCCGGGCATGCCGCCACCGCTGCCGACATCCAGCCAACGCTGGGTGTCATTGTGGATAAACGGCATGACGCTGAGGCTGTCGAGCAGGTGGCGCGACACCATCTCGTCCGGGTTACGCACAGCGGTGAGGTTGTAGGCCTTGTTCCATTTGATCAACAGGGCCAGGTAGCCCAGCAGCAGTTCGTGCTGCTGCGCGCTCAGCTCGACGCCGAGCTGACGCGCACCTGTGGACAACTCTTCGGCGTGTTGCGGGGTGACCAGGGAACTCAAGCGCTTTGCTCCAATTCGCGGCCTGCGCCGCGTTTTTTCAAGTGAATCAGCAACAGGGAAATCGCCGCAGGCGTGACACCCGGGATACGTGAAGCCTGGCCAAGGGTCTCTGGACGGGTTTCGCCGAGCTTGCCCTGGATCTCCTTGGACAGGCCGGAAATCGAGGTGTAGTCGATATCCACAGGCAGGCGGGTGTCTTCGCTGGCTCGCAGCCGGGCGATCTCGTCCTGCTGACGGTCGATGTAGCCGGCGTACTTGGTCTTGATCTCGACCTGCTCGGCGACCTGTGGATCGATCACTTCGCCGCCGGTGGCTTCGATCAGGCCAGCGTAGTCGACTTCCGGGCGAGCCAGCAGGTTGAGCAGGCTGTACTCGTGGTTCAGTGGGGTCGCGAACTTATCCACAATGGCCTGGCCTTGTGGCGTACCCGGGCGTACCCAGGTGCTTTTCAGGCGCTGCTCTTCACGCTCGATGCCTTCGCGCTTGGCGCTGAAGGCGGCCCAGCGCTCGTCGTCGATCAAACCCAGCTCGCGGCCTTTTTCGGTCAGGCGCAGGTCGGCGTTGTCTTCGCGCAGGATCAGCCGGTATTCGGCGCGCGAAGTGAACATGCGGTAGGGCTCTTGCGTACCCAGGGTGATCAGGTCGTCGACCAGCACACCGATGTAGGCCTCGTCACGGCGCGGGCACCAGCTTTCGCGGCCCTGCGCGCGCAGCGCGGCGTTGGTCCCGGCCAGCAGGCCCTGGGCGCCGGCCTCTTCGTAACCGGTGGTGCCGTTGATCTGGCCCGCGAAGAACAGGCCGCCGATGACCTTGGTCTCGAGGCTGTACTTGAGGTCGCGTGGGTCGAAGTAGTCGTACTCGATGGCGTAGCCCGGGCGAACGATGTGGGCGTTTTCCATGCCGCGGATCGAGCGCACCAGCTCCAGCTGCACGTCGAACGGCAGCGAAGTCGAGATGCCGTTGGGGTACAGCTCATGGGTGGTCAGGCCTTCCGGCTCGATGAACACCTGGTGGCTTTCCTTGTCGGCGAAGCGGTGGATCTTGTCTTCGATCGACGGGCAATAGCGCGGGCCGATGCCTTCGATCACACCCGAGTACATCGGCGAACGGTCGAGGTTCGAGGCGATGATCTCGTGGGTGCGGGCATTGGTGTGGGTAATCCAGCAGCTCACCTGGCGCGGGTGCATCTGCGCATTGCCCATGAACGACATCACCGGGATCGGCGTGTCGCCGGGCTGCTCGGTCATTACCGAGAAATCCACGGAGCGGCCATCGATGCGCGGCGGTGTGCCGGTTTTCAGGCGGCCGACGCGCAGCGGCAGTTCCCGCATGCGATGGGCCAGGGCAATCGAAGGCGGGTCGCCGGCGCGCCCGCCGGAGTGATTCTGCAGGCCGATGTGGATAAGTCCACCGAGGAAAGTGCCGGTGGTCAGTACCACGCTCTCGGCGAAGAAACGCAGGCCCATCTGCGTGACCACGCCCTTCACCTGGTCCTGCTCGACGATCAGGTCATCGCAGGACTGCTGGAATATCCACAGGTTCGGCTGGTTTTCCAGAATTTCGCGCACCACCGCCTTGTAGATGGCGCGGTCGGCCTGTGCTCGGGTGGCACGTACGGCCGGGCCCTTGCGGTTGTTCAGGATGCGGAACTGGATGCCGCTCTTGTCGGTGGCCAGCGCCATGGCGCCGCCGAGCGCGTCGATCTCTTTGACCAGATGGCTTTTACCGATGCCACCGATGGCCGGGTTGCAGCTCATGTGACCGAGGGTTTCCACGTTATGGGTCAACAGCAGGGTTTTCACACCCATGCGTGCAGACGCAAGCGCAGCCTCGGTACCGGCATGGCCGCCGCCGATGACGATCACTTCAAAACGGGAAGGGAAATCCACCACGCACCTCGTGCCTGTTTTTACGAATAGAGAAGGTAAGCGGACAAGTATAGGGACTTACCCCCCTTCAAAGAAACCGTCTGAGCAAATTTTGACCAGGCTGTGGATGAGTGGCAGGCAATAGAAATCAAAGAAGAAAAATTTATAAAAGCTTTGTTTTTATGTTTATGTTTAGGGCCATGCCTAGCTGTTGATAACTGCCTGTAGGCCTTTAGATACGCGCTGTACAGCAATTCATAACCCTGGGCCTAAGTAGCCCTGTGGGGTCTGGACAAGGTTGTTTAACCTGTGGATGAAAGTAGCTGTTACCCACAGGCCGCATTTTCCTCAACAAAAAAGCGTGGTTATCAACGGAGCTGAAGGCGAGTTTTCCACAGAGCACAGGCGAGCGTTCGCCTGCCTGTTGATGAATATTTCAGGCGACGAACGGTCGTATAGCGAGGAATCAGGAGGGGGTTACTACGGTCCCCCGCAACAAGCGCCAGGCAGCGCTTGCCGGGGGAGCCAGGAAGGGATTACTTGCCGATGCAGAAGCTGGAGAAGATTCGCCCCAGCAGATCGTCCGAGCTGAATGCCCCGGTGATCTCACCCAGGGCTTGCTGAGCCTGACGCAGGTCTTCAGCCAGCAACTCACCAGCGCCGGCAAGGGTCAGCTGGGCACGGCCGTGTTCAAGATGGCTGCTGGCCTGGCGCAGTGCTTCGAGGTGGCGACGGCGCGCGCTGAAGCTGCTTTCCGCGGTCTGTTCGTAGCCCATGCAGGCCTTGAGATGATCACGCAGCAAGTCCAGGCCCATGTCGCTGTCATTGGCACTGAGGGTGATGGTTGCATGCCCGTCGTCACTCAGCTCCAGGCCAACCTGCTCGCCACTGAGGTCGGCCTTGTTGCGGATCAGCGTGACCTTGGACGGATCCGGGCGCTGATCGAGGAATTCTGGCCACAGGGCAAAAGGATCACTGGCTTCAGGCGCCGTGGAGTCGACCACCAACAGCACCCGATCGGCCTCGTTGATGGCCTTCAACGCCCTCTGCACCCCGATCTTTTCCACATGGTCATCGGTATCGCGCAGGCCTGCGGTGTCGACCACGTGCAGCGGCATGCCGTCGATGTGGATATGTTCACGCAGGATGTCCCGGGTGGTGCCGGCGATATCGGTGACGATCGCCGCTTCACGGCCCGCCAATTGGTTGAGCAGGCTGGACTTGCCGGCGTTCGGCCGGCCAGCGATGACCACGGTCATGCCATCGCGCAGCAAGGCGCCCTGCCCGGCTTCGCGCTGCACTGTGGACAACTCGGTGCGCACATCATCGAGCATGCGCAACACATGGCCATCGGCGAGAAAGTCGATTTCCTCTTCCGGGAAGTCGATGGCGGCTTCGACATAGATACGCAAGGCAATCAACGCCTCGGTCAGCCCATGCACACGCTTGGAGAACGCCCCCTGCAGCGAGCGCAAGGCATTGCGCGCGGCCTGGGTAGAGCTCGCCTCGATCAGGTCGGCAATGGCCTCGGCCTGGGCCAGGTCGAGCTTGTCGTTGAGGAACGCACGCTCGCTGAACTCGCCCGGCCGCGCCAGGCGGCAGCCCAGTTGCAGGCAGCGCTGCAGCAGCATGTCCATCACCACGGGGCCGCCATGGCCCTGCAGCTCCAGCACATCCTCGCCGGTGAACGAATTCGGCCCGGGGAAGAACAACGCGATGCCCTCGTCCAGCACCAGGCCATCGGCATCGCGGAACGGGCCGTAGTGGGCGTGGCGCGGGGTCAGGCTGCGGCCGGTGATAGCCTGCCCGGCCTGGCTGGCCAGTGGGCCGGACAAGCGGACGATGCCGACACCGCCACGGCCCTGGGCAGTGGCGATGGCGGCGATGGTTTCACGCACAGTATTCATGCTCGAAGCCTCTACAGCGAATTCGAAAGACAGATAGCAAAAACGCCCCACGAGGGGGCGTTTTTATTCACAGGCTAGCGTAGCGGCCTGTCAAGCGGCTGCGTTTTTGGTCGCGGCCTCGATACGGCGAGTGATGTACCACTGCTGGCTGATCGACAGGCAGTTGTTCACAACCCAGTACAGCACCAGGCCAGCTGGGAACCACAGGAAGAAGAAGGTGAAGATGATCGGCATCATTTTCATCACCTTGGCCTGCATCGGATCCGGCGGCGTCGGGTTCAGGCGCTGCTGGATGAACATGGTCGCGCCCATGATGATCGGCAGGATGAAGAACGGATCCTTGATCGACAGGTCGGTGATCCACAGCAGCCATGGGGCCTGGCGCATCTCGACGCTTTCCAGCAGTACCCAGTACAGGGCCAGGAACACCGGCATCTGCACCAGGATCGGCAGGCAGCCGCCCAGCGGGTTGATCTTCTCTTTCTTGTACAGCTCCATCATCGCCTGGGACATCTTCTGGCGATCGTCACCGAAGCGTTCCTTCAGTGCGGCAAGCTTTGGCGCCACGGCACGCATGCGCGCCATCGAGCGATAGCTGGCAGCCGACAGTGGGAAGAACAGGCCCTTGATGAGCATGGTCAGGACAATGATCGACCAGCCCCAGTTACCCAGCAGGCTGTGGATATGTTGCAGCAGCCAGAAAATCGGCTGGGCAATGAACCACAGGAAGCCGTAGTCGACGGTCAGTTCCAGGCCTGGGGACAACTCTTTGAGCTTGGACTGGATCTTCGGACCGGCGTACAGCATGGCGCTGGTTTCGACCTTGCCGCCAGCAGGAACGCTGAGTGCCGGGCCGGTGTAACCGATGATGTAGTTGCCCTGGCTGTCCTTGCGAGTCTGGACGGCGTTGTTATCGCCCTTGGCCGGAATCCAGGCGGTCACGAAGTAGTGCTGCAGCCAGGCTACCCAGCCGCCGGTCACATTTTCTTTCAAACTGCCCTTGTCGATGTCTTTCATCGACACTTTCTTGTACGGCTCGGCAGCTGTCCACAGGGCGGCGCCCAGGTAGGTAGCGGTGCCGGTGGCAGTGCTCGACGACGGGTCGCCGCTGGCATCGCGCTTGAGCTGGGCAAACAGGTTGCCGTTCCACGCCTGGCCGCTCTGGTTGTCGATCAGGTAGCTGACGGTCAGGTCGTACTCACCGCGCTTGAGGCTGAAGCGCTTGATGTAGTTGACGCCGTTCTCGCTGAACTTCAGGTCGACTACCAGTTGATCCTGGCCATCGGCCAGCTGGAAGCTCTTCTGCTCCGCGGCATACAGCGGGCGACCCGTGGAACGGGCATCCGGGCCGTTGGCGCCGGTCAGGCCGCTTTGCGCCAGGTAGACACGCTCGCCACCGTTGTCGAACAGCTGGAACGGGATGTCCGGATGGTCCTGGCGGCGTGGGTATTTCGGCAGGGTCAGCTGGACGATGTCACCACCGACCGGGTCGATAGCCAGGTCCAGGACGTCGGTCTTGACCCGGATCAGGTCCTTGCTCAGTGCAACCGGAGCAAGTTCCGCAGGGCTGGATTCAGCATTGGCGCTCGGCACATCGGCGCTGGCGCCGGCGGTTCCGGCCGGGACGGTATCCGGCAGGGCCGGGGCAGCAGTGCTGGCAGCAGTATTCTGAGTCGGCAGGGCAGCCTGGCCGTAGTCCTGGTTCCATTTCAGGACCATGACGTAGGACACGATTGCCAGGGCGACGATCAGGATCGTGCGTTTAATATCCATGATTACTCGGCTATCGAAGAAGTTCGGGAGGAAGGAGCTGGTGGAACGGGATCGAAACCGCCGTCGTTCCACGGATTACAACGCCCCAGGCGACGAACGGCCAGCCACCCACCACGCAAGAGGCCATGGTTTTCGATGGCTTCGTATGCGTAACAGGAACAGCTGGGATAGAAACGACAGTGACTGGCCATCAGGGGGCTGATGGCGTAACGGTAGAACTGGATCGGAACGAGGGCCAGTTTACGCATTGTGACTGTCTACCCCTGCGGGATTGGCGTTGACCGCTGGAGAGGGCCGACTGCGAGCCAGTCGCTTCCAGAGCTTGCCAAAGTGTTGGTGCAATTCTGGGTTTTCCACTTCGCCCAACCCCTTGCGCGCGACGATCACGATATCCAAACCCGCCAACAGCTGCTGGTTCAGGCGGAACGAATCGCGCATCAGGCGTTTCAGGCGATTGCGTTGAACGGCGAGCTTGACGCTCTTTTTGCCGATCACCAGGCCGAGGCGTGGGTGATCGAGGCCGTTCTCGCGGGCAAGGATAAGCAGGTTTTTCCCTGGAACCTTGCCGGTTGGGGAGTCGAAGACCGCTTTGAAGTGCCGGGGTGTAAGCAGTCGCTTTTCCCGACTGAAGTCCTGACTCACCACCTGTGCCGAAAAATCAAATGGCCAGACGCTTACGGCCTTTGGCACGACGACGCGACAGAACGGCGCGGCCGTTCTTGGTGGCCATACGGGCACGGAAACCGTGGGTGCGTGCGCGCTTGATGGTGCTTGGTTGGAAAGTACGTTTCATGGCGTGTTACCTGGGTTGGTCGACAACGGGCCGGAAGGGCCCCCTTTTTAAGAGATCGGCGATTCTAGAGAAAGCAAGCCCATAGGTCAATTTCCAACCAGTCATTCCTTAATGAAGGGTGCCCAGTGGTCAGCGCTCAGGCCTGGTTGAAAGACGGGCTGCATACCAACGCTCAGAATGAAAAAAATAAGAAAGGCATATAAAAAGCTTTTCTGAAGAACTTATAGATCTTAAGTGGATAACCTTCTGTGGATAACACGTCACAGCCCACTATTTGCAGGCTGTACAGAGATTTGAAACCTTGTCGGTAACAGGTGTCTTCTCTGTGCCGGGCCTGCGTACAACCTGTGCAGCAAAAGGCCATTTATCCACAGGCGAATTATCCACAGGCTAGGGCCCGGGGTTGTGCATAGCCCTCATGTAGCGTTATCCACAGGGCTTATTCACATCTCAAGGTGATGATTTGGTCGGATTTTGGCTTATTTACCGGGCCTGCATGCGGCCTCATATGTGGATAACTGACCGCCCGCCCGGTACAATGGCGGTTTGTTTTGCCTCATCCGGCTTTCAACTCAGGGGATATCCGTGTCAGTGGAACTTTGGCAGCAGTGCGTGGAGCTTCTGCGCGATGAACTGCCTGCCCAGCAATTCAACACCTGGATCCGTCCGCTACAGGTCGAAGCCGAAGGCGACGAGTTGCGCGTCTACGCGCCCAACCGCTTCGTGCTCGATTGGGTCAATGAAAAGTACCTGGGTCGTCTGCTCGAGCTGTTGGGCGAACACGGCAACGGCATTGCGCCGGCGCTTTCCTTATTAATAGGTAGCCGTCGTAGTTCTGCTGCGCGCGCTGCCCCGAATGCGCCGGTGAGCGCCGCCGTCGCCGCAACCTTGGCGCAGCAGGCTCAGGTTCAGCCTGCCGCACCGATCGTGCTGCCGAGCGAGCCGGCCATGGCGCCGGTGGCCGAGCCGGTTACCAGCGGCATCGAAGAGTCCGCTTCGCGCAACAGCTTCGACAGCATGGCTGAGCCCAGCTCCACGCCCGCTGCTACGGGCCGTACCGAGCAACGTACGGTGCAGGTCGAAGGCGCGCTCAAGCACACCAGCTACCTGAACCGCACCTTCACCTTCGAAACCTTCGTAGAGGGTAAGTCGAACCAGTTGGCCCGCGCGGCTGCCTGGCAGGTCGCGGACAACCCCAAGCACGGCTACAACCCGCTGTTCCTCTATGGCGGTGTCGGCCTGGGTAAAACGCACTTGATGCATGCTGTGGGTAACCACCTGCTGAAGAAGAACCCGAATGCCAAGGTCGTCTACCTGCATTCCGAGCGCTTCGTCGCCGACATGGTCAAGGCCCTGCAGCTGAACGCGATCAACGAATTCAAACGCTTCTACCGCTCGGTCGATGCGCTGCTGATCGACGACATCCAGTTCTTCGCCCGCAAGGAGCGTTCGCAGGAAGAGTTTTTCCACACCTTCAACGCCCTGCTCGAGGGCGGTCAGCAGGTGATTCTCACCAGCGACCGCTACCCGAAAGAGATCGAAGGCCTGGAAGAGCGCCTGAAGTCGCGCTTTGGTTGGGGCCTGACGGTGGCTGTCGAGCCGCCGGAGCTGGAAACCCGCGTGGCGATCCTGATGAAGAAGGCCGACCAGGCCAAGGTCGAGCTGCCACACGATGCCGCGTTCTTCATCGCCCAACGCATCCGTTCCAACGTGCGTGAACTCGAAGGTGCCCTGAAGCGGGTGATCGCTCACTCGCACTTCATGGGCCGCGATATCACCATCGAGCTGATTCGTGAATCGCTCAAGGATCTGCTGGCGCTGCAGGACAAACTGGTGAGTGTGGATAACATCCAGCGCACCGTGGCCGAGTACTACAAGATCAAAATCTCCGATCTGCTGTCCAAGCGCCGTTCGCGCTCTGTAGCGCGTCCGCGCCAGGTGGCCATGGCCCTGTCGAAGGAGCTGACCAACCACAGCTTGCCGGAAATCGGCGACATGTTTGGCGGCCGCGACCATACCACCGTGCTGCACGCCTGCCGCAAGATCAACGAATTGAAGGAATCCGACGCGGACATCCGCGAGGACTACAAGAACCTGCTGCGCACACTGACGACTTGATGACCGTCTGCGTAGCTAATTGAAGGCAAGGGACTAGACCATGCATTTCACCATTCAACGCGAAGCCCTGTTGAAACCCCTGCAACTGGTCGCAGGCGTCGTCGAGCGCCGCCAGACCTTGCCGGTCCTGTCCAACGTCCTGCTGGTCGTACAAGGCCAGCAACTGTCGTTGACCGGTACCGACCTGGAAGTCGAACTGGTTGGCCGCGTTCAGCTGGAAGAGCCTGCCGAGCCGGGCGAGATCACTGTCCCGGCGCGCAAGCTGATGGACATCTGCAAGAGCCTGCCCAGCGATGTGCTGATCGACATCAAGGTCGACGAGCAGAAGCTGCTGGTCAAGGCCGGCCGCAGCCGCTTCACCCTGTCGACCCTGCCCGCCAATGACTTCCCGACCGTGGAAGAAGGCCCGGGTTCGCTGACCTGCAATCTGGAACAGAGCAAGCTGCGCCGCCTCATCGAGCGCACCAGCTTCGCCATGGCCCAGCAAGATGTGCGCTACTACCTCAACGGCATGCTGCTGGAAGTGTCCACCGACACCCTGCGCGCGGTAGCCACCGATGGCCACCGCCTGGCCCTGTGCGCCATGCAGGCGCCGATCGGCCAGGCCGAGCGTCACCAGGTCATCGTGCCGCGCAAAGGTATCCTTGAGCTGGCGCGCCTGCT
Source organism: Pseudomonas sichuanensis (assembly GCF_003231305.1). Taxonomy (GTDB): domain Bacteria; phylum Pseudomonadota; class Gammaproteobacteria; order Pseudomonadales; family Pseudomonadaceae; genus Aquipseudomonas; species Aquipseudomonas sichuanensis. The sequence goes on from NZ_QKVM01000022.1 coordinate 41,553, forward strand.
CACCGACCCGGAAGGCATGGTCAGCATCGTCCTTGGCCAGCACCATATTCGCGCGACCACCGGTGAGTTCACCTTCACCTCCAAGCTGGTCGACGGCAAGTTCCCGGACTACGAGCGCGTGTTGCCAAAAGGCGGCGACAAGCTGGTGGTCGGCGACCGTCAGGCTCTGCGTGAAGCGTTCAGCCGTACCGCGATCCTGTCGAACGAGAAGTACCGCGGTATTCGCCTGCAACTGGCGGCTGGCCAGTTGAAGATCCAGGCCAACAACCCTGAGCAGGAAGAAGCGGAAGAAGAGATCAGCGTCGACTACAACGGCAGCTCCCTGGAGATCGGTTTCAACGTCAGCTACCTGCTGGACGTGCTGGGTGTCATGACCACTGAACAGGTGCGCCTGATTCTGTCGGACTCCAACAGCAGCGCCCTGGTACAGGAAGCCGGCAATGATGACTCGTCCTACGTTGTCATGCCGATGCGTCTGTAACCCGTAGCAGGCGAAATGTCCCTTCTACGTCTTTCGGTCACCGCGGTGCGCAACCTGCACCCGGTGACCCTCTCACCCTCCCCCCGCATCAACATCCTGTACGGCGACAATGGCAGCGGCAAAACCAGCGTGCTCGAAGCCGTGCACTTGCTTGGGCTGGCGCGCTCGTTCCGCAGCACGCGGCTGAACCCGGTCATTCAATACGAACAGCCCACCTGCACGGTGTTTGGCCAGGTAGAACTGGCTGAAGGTGGCACGAGTAACCTGGGCGTTTCTCGTGAGCGCCAAGGTGATTTCACCATCCGTATTGACGGGCAGAACGCACGCAGTGCTGCGCAGCTCGCCGAAATGCTGCCCTTGCAGTTGATCAACCCCGACAGTTTCAGGTTGCTCGAAGGGGCTCCAAAGGTACGCCGGCAGTTCCTCGACTGGGGCGTGTTCCACGTGGAACCACGCTTCATGGCCACCTGGCAACGCCTGCAGAAGGCCCTGCGGCAGCGGAACTCATGGCTGCGGCATGGTACACTTGACGCCGTTTCGCAAGCCGCCTGGGATCGGGAGTTGTGTCTCGCCAGTGCGGAAATAGATGAATACCGTCGCAACTATATCAAGGCCTTGAAGCCCGTCTTCGAGCGAACCCTGAGCGAACTGGTCGAGCTGGAAGGGTTGACCCTGAGCTACTACCGAGGCTGGGACAAGGACCGGGAACTCAACGAAGTCCTCGCTACCTCTCTTCTTCGTGATCAGCAGATGGGCCATACCCAGGCCGGGCCACAGCGTGCTGATCTGCGCCTGCGATTGGGTGCAAACAACGCTGCCGACATTCTTTCGCGCGGGCAGCAGAAGCTGGTTGTCTGCGCCTTGCGAATTGCCCAAGGCCATCTGGTTAGCCAGGCTCGTCGCGGTCAGTGTATTTATCTGGTGGATGACTTGCCGTCCGAACTGGACGAGCAGCACCGCCGCGCCCTGTGCCGCTTGCTTGAAGAATTGAACTGCCAGGTGTTCATCACCTGTGTAGACCACGAATTTCTGAGGGAAGGCTGGCAAACGGAAACGCCAGTCGCTTTGTTCCACGTGGAACAGGGCCGTATCACCCAGACCCACGACCATCGGGAGTGAAGGCATGAGCGAAAATCAAACGTACGATTCCTCCAGCATTAAAGTGCTGAAAGGGCTGGATGCCGTACGCAAGCGTCCCGGTATGTACATTGGCGACACCGATGACGGCAGCGGCCTGCACCACATGGTGTTCGAGGTGGTCGACAACTCCATCGACGAGGCCCTGGCCGGGCACTGCGATGACATCACCGTCATCATTCACACCGACGAATCCATCAGCGTCCGCGACAACGGCCGTGGTATCCCGGTCGATGTGCACAAAGAAGAGGGCGTGTCGGCAGCCGAAGTCATCATGACCGTGCTGCACGCCGGCGGTAAGTTCGACGACAACTCCTACAAGGTCTCCGGCGGTCTGCACGGTGTAGGCGTTTCCGTGGTGAACGCGCTGTCCGAAAAGCTGGTGCTCACCGTTCGCCGCAGCGGCAAGATCTGGGAACAGACCTACGTTCATGGTGTGCCACAGGCACCGATGGCCGTGGTCGGTGAAAGCGAAACCACCGGTACCCACATCCACTTCAAGCCTTCGGCTGAAACCTTCAAGAACATCCACTTCAGCTGGGACATCCTCGCCAAGCGTATCCGCGAACTGTCCTTCCTGAACTCAGGCGTTGGCATCCTGCTCAAGGACGAACGCAGCGGCAAGGAAGAGTTCTTCAAATACGAAGGCGGCCTGCGCGCATTCGTCGAGTACCTGAACACCAACAAGACCCCGGTCAACTCCCAAGTCTTCCACTTCAACGTCCAGCGTGACGATGGTGTTGGTGTCGAAGTCGCCCTGCAGTGGAACGACAGCTTCAACGAAAACCTGCTGTGCTTCACCAACAACATCCCGCAGCGCGATGGTGGTACCCACCTGGTCGGCTTCCGCTCCTCGCTCACCCGTAGCCTCAACAGCTACATCGAGCAGGAAGGCCTGGCCAAGAAGAACAAGGTCGCCACCACCGGTGACGACGCCCGCGAAGGCCTGACCGCGATCATCTCGGTCAAGGTGCCGGACCCCAAGTTCAGCTCGCAGACCAAGGACAAGCTGGTTTCCTCGGAGGTGAAAACCGCCGTGGAACAGGAGATGAACAAGTACTTCGCTGACTTCCTGTTGGAAAACCCCAACGAAGCCAAAGCCGTTGTCGGCAAGATGATCGACGCTGCCCGTGCCCGTGAAGCCGCGCGCAAGGCCCGTGAGATGACCCGCCGCAAAGGCGCGCTGGACATCGCCGGCCTGCCGGGCAAACTGGCCGACTGCCAGGAGAAGGACCCTGCCCTCTCCGAACTGTACCTGGTGGAGGGTGACTCCGCAGGTGGTTCGGCCAAGCAAGGCCGCAACCGTCGCACCCAGGCGATCCTGCCGCTCAAGGGCAAGATCCTCAACGTCGAGAAAGCCCGCTTCGACAAGATGATCTCGTCGCAGGAAGTCGGTACCTTGATCACCGCCCTGGGCTGTGGCATCGGCCGTGAAGAGTACAACATCGACAAGCTGCGCTATCACAACATCATCATCATGACCGATGCTGACGTCGACGGTTCGCACATCCGTACCCTGCTGCTGACCTTCTTCTTCCGTCAGTTGCCTGAACTGGTCGAGCGTGGCTACATCTATATCGCCCAGCCGCCGCTGTACAAGGTGAAGAAAGGCAAGCAGGAGCAGTACATCAAGGACGACGAGGCCATGGAAGAGTACATGACCCAGTCGGCCCTGGAAGATGCCAGCCTGCACCTGGACGAGTCGGCACCTGCCGTTTCGGGCGTACAGCTCGAATCGCTGGTGAACGAATTCCGCGCTGTGATGAAGACACTCAAGCGCCTGTCGCGCCTGTACCCGGAAGAGCTGACCGAGCACTTCATCTACCTGCCAAAAGTCACCCTCGAGCAACTGGCTGACAAGGCACAGATGGACGAGTGGCTGAAAGCCTTCCAGCTGCGCCTGGACAGCAGCCAGCGTTCCGGTTTGGCGTACAAGGCTGCCTTGCACGAAGACAAGGAACGTAATATCTGGCTGCCCGTGGTGGAAACCACCTCCCACGGCTTGGCCAGCTACGTGACCTTCAACCGTGATTTCTTCGGCAGCAATGACTACCGCAGCGTCGTCACCCTCGGTGAAAACCTCAGTACCCTGTTGGGTGAGGGTGCCTACGTCAAGCGTGGCGAGCGTCGCAAGTCGATCACCGAGTTCAAGGAAGCGCTCGACTGGCTGATGAACGAAAGCACCAAGCGCCACACCATCCAGCGATACAAAGGGCTGGGTGAGATGAACCCTGACCAGCTGTGGGAAACCACCATGGACCCGACCGTGCGCCGCATGCTCAAGGTCACCATTGAAGATGCAATCGCCGCTGACCAGCTGTTCAACACCCTGATGGGTGATGCGGTCGAACCGCGCCGTGAGTTCATTGAAAGCAACGCGCTGTCGGTGTCCAACCTGGACTTCTGATCAGCCCACCTGCTGTGGATAAAAAAAGCCAATACCTCGGTATTGGCTTTTTTTACCTCTAGATCGGTAACGACAGCGGTATCACGGGTCCACTGTTTTGAATGTGTAGCCGTCACCCAACACACACATGCTGGTTTTGACCGGCTGCATTGTCTTGATTGGGGCTGTGCCGCTCAGCTCGCTGACCGTGATGCGGCAGCCGTTAGTCAGCCAATTGATCTCTTCTGTGGCAAACCGAACCTCATAATCCTTACCCGCCTCAGGCACCAGAACGACTGGTTTTGGAGAGCATCTGGAAGACCCATGCTCGTAAACGGCATGGAAACCCAAGTCCATCACAGTAGGCTTGCCTGCCGGGATCACATACTCGTTGTAACCCAGCCGATCATGTTTAAGCGCTTCGGTCGTTTGTGAAGCGGGAATGTCGATCGTTCGATTGATGTAGTCCTCTTCGACCATCCCTAGCAGATCTACGTTTCGCCACAGTATGTATTGCTTGGTCGATCTGCGGTCCCGGAACGAGACCGTGAGCGGGCTGCCTTCCTTGGTGTAGAAGGGGCGATATTGCTCACAGCTGGCATTGGCCTGATAGCTGCCTGTGACTTCAGGCGATGAAAAAACGCGGATTCGCGCAGTTGAAGCGGGGTCGTATTTGGCGGCTTCGACATCGTTTCGAATGTTGGTCTTGTCGTAGTGGGTGCAGCCTTGCAGCGCCGCTAAGAGCAAGGTCAGGCCGAGAATCCTGTTCAATATGCGCTCCATAATCCTGAGCATTGTGGGCAATCATTTTCGGCCGATGATATCAAAACAATGTCAGCGCAAGAGCGGCTCAGGGAGTGTTCCACGTGGAACGCTTCAAAGTCCCAAGGCTTTGAGGCGCCGATAAAGCGTACGCTCGCTCATGCCCAGATGCGCTGCGAGTTCGCTTCGAGACCCTCTGAAGGTTTCCAGCGCATGGGCCAACTGCGGCATTTCATGTTTCCCGCGACCACGCAAAGCCTTGTGATCAACCACCGGATGGAGGCCCTCGGGAAGATGCTCGGGGCGGATCAGACCGTCATCGGCGAACAGGCGAGCCCGCTCCAGGATATTTCGCAGCTCGCGAATATTCCCGGGGAAGCTATGCAGGCTGAGTCGTTCAAGCGCTTCATCGGTCACCTTGGGAGACTGCTTGCCCGCCATCCTTTGCAACAGGCTTTCACAAAGCAGAGGCAAGTCTTCAGCCCGCTCGCGCAAGGCCGGTAAGCGTATCGGGAAGCCGCTGATGCGGTAATACAGGTCTTCCCGGAACGTGCCATCAGCAGCCATTTCCTTGAGTGGCTTGTGGGTCGCCGAGACCAAACGGAAATCCGAATGAACCGTGCGTGTGCTGCCGACCGGACGGAAACTGCCGGACTCGATCAACCGCAGCAGTTTCACCTGCATGGCCAGCGGCACCTCACCGATTTCATCAAGGAACAGGGTGCCGCCATGGGCTGCTTCAGCCAGGCCGATCTTGCGCTGAGTAGCGCCTGTGAAGGCGCCCTTCTCATAGCCGAACAATTCGCTCTCGAACAAAGACTCGGTCAACCCCGTACAGTCCACCACTACCAACGGCCCGTTGGCCCTGGGGCTTCCCAGGTGCAAAGCGCGGGCGAACAGCTCCTTGCCCGTGCCAGACTCACCTTGCAGCAACACCGGGATCTGCGCCGGCGCCGCCCGTTGCAAGCTGGCGACCGCCGCCTTGAAGGCCGCTGCGCGACCCACCAGGCCCTGCTCCTGCGGTTGTGCCGACGCCAGGGTGACGCTGGTCAGGCGCTCGACGAAGGCCACCACCCTGCCCTGCTCGTCGAGGATCGGCCGCAGTTCCACATCCACATGTTCCGGGCCGCGAGGTGTGTGGTGGATATGCAGCACACGCTCGGGGACTTTGCTGTCCAGCGATTTGCGCAGCGGGCAGTGTTCACCGGCCTGGTCGCAGGGCACTGCGTAGTGGTGCGAGACCCGGTGGCATTTCTCGCCCACAGGCGCATGATCGTCGCTGCCGAACTGACGGCGGTAAGCAGCATTGGCGGCAAGGATGTTGTAGTCGGTGTCCAGGATGATGCTGGGCAGCACATCGTGTTCGAGGTAGGACACCAGCGCGAGAATCGCGGGATGGGAAGCGGCAAGCATGACAGCACCAGATAAAAGACCCGCCGAGCGTAGCAAGGACTGCCAATCACTGCCATTGGCTGACAGTCGACTGCCAGCAACTGTCACCTTTGGCGGTGCGGTACGGCGCTGTCCGGCAGGCTACCCTGACGCAATGCCACAGTTACGGGGCCCGCGCCCATCAGAAAGGCATGGCATGCATCTTGATAAAGCACCGTTCACTGCCTAAGCCTTCAAGGAGGCACGGTGGATAACTGGAGAGCGCAATGATCATCGGCAACAACCTTCATGTTGAAGCATTCTTCGACAAGACCACCTCGACCATCAGTTACCTGGTGATGGACGGCGAGACGCGTCAGTGCGCGTTGATCGACAGCGTGCTCGACTACGACCCAAAGTCCGGGCGCACCTGCACGGCGTCCGCGGACCAACTGATTGCCCGCGTGAATGAGCTGGGCGCCAAGGTTCAGTGGATCCTGGAAACCCACGTGCATGCCGACCACTTGTCGGCGGCGGCCTATCTCAAGGAAAAACTTGGCGGCCATACCGGCATCGGTGCGCTGATCACCCAGGTGCAGAAAGTGTTCGGCACCCTGTTCAACGCCGAGCCCGGGTTCGCCCGCGACGGCAGCCAGTTCGATGTGCTGTTCGTCGATGAGGAAGGCTTTCGCATCGGCAACCTGCATGCCCGCGCCCTGCATACCCCCGGGCATACGCCGGCCTGCATGAGCTATATGGTCCAGGACGCCGGCGAGACCGCGGTGTTCGTTGGCGACACCCTGTTCACGCCCGACTACGGTACTGCCCGTTGCGACTTCCCCGGCGCCAGCGCGACAACCCTATACCAGTCGATCCGTCGGCTGCTGGCCTTCCCTGACCAAACGCAGTTGTTCATGTGCCACGACTACCTGCCGGGCGGCCGTGAGCTGCGCTACGTCACCACGGTGGCCGAGCAACGAGCCGACAACATTCACATTCATGAAGGCGTCAGCCAGGACAGCTTCGTGGCGATGCGCGAAGCCCGTGACAAGACCCTCGATATGCCCGTGCTGATCCTGCCATCGGTACAGATCAATATGCGCAGCGGCCAGTATCCCGAGCCCGAGGAAAACGGCGTGAGCTACCTGAAGATCCCGCTGAACAAACTGTAAAGCGCATCACCTACATAACGAGATTCAAAGGAACACCGCCATGCCTGCCTTGCTGTCCCCTGCCGATTCATCCCCTGCCGACCACCACAAAGTGGTGATCGTCGGTGCCGGCGCCGCCGGTATCGCCACCGCCTCGAGCCTGATCGCCCGCGACCCGTCACTGGATATCAGCCTGATCGACCCCGCCGATGTGCACTACTACCAGCCTGGCTGGACCATGGTCGGTGCCGGTGTGTTCAAGGCACCGAGCACCGCCCACACCATGGCCGCCACCCTGCCCCGTGGGGTGCGCTGGATCAAGGCGCGGGTCGAAGGCTTCGACCCCCATGGGCAACTGGTCATGCTCGAAGGTGGTCGAGCCGTCAGTTACGAACAGCTGGTGGTGTGCCCGGGCCTCAAGCTCGACTGGAGCGCCATCGAAGGCCTGAGCGAAACACTCGGGCGCAATGGTGTCACGTCCAACTACCGCTACGACCTGGCGCCCTACACCTGGGAGCTGGTGCAGACGCTCAAGCAAGGCCGTGCCCTGTTCACCCAGCCGCCGATGCCGATCAAATGCGCGGGTGCGCCGCAGAAGGCCCTGTACCTGTCGTGCGATCACTGGTTGCGCAATGGCCGGCTCGGCAATGTCAGGGCCAGCTTCTTCAACGCGGGCGCCGTGCTGTTCGGTGTGCCGGACTACGTGCCGGCCTTGATGAGCTACATCGACAAGTACGGCGTCGACCTCAACTATCAGCATCGCCTGACGGCGGTAGATGGCCCGAACAAGCGCGCCACCTTCGTGCGCACACTGCCGGATGGCAGCAGCGAAACCCGCGTCGAAGCCTTCGACATGCTGCACGTGGTGCCGCCGCAAGTGGCGCCGGACTTCATCCGTCAGAGCCCGCTGGCCGATGCCGCTGGCTGGGTGGATGTCGACCCGCACACCCTGCGCCACCGCCAGTTCGGCAATATCCACGCCTTGGGCGACGTGGCCAACACCAGTAACGCCAAGACCGCCGCCGCTGCCCGCAAGCAGGCACCGGTGGTGGCCAACAACGTGCTGGTGGCCCTTGGTCGCCTGCCGACCTTGGCGCAATACGACGGCTATGGTTCCTGCCCGCTGACGGTGGAGCGCGGCAAGATCGTTCTTGCCGAGTTCACCTATGGCGGCAAGGTGGCGCCGAGCTTCCCGCGCTGGTTGCTCGACGGGCGCAAGCCGACCCGCCTGGCCTGGCTGTTGAAAGCGCAGATCCTGCCGCCGCTGTACTGGAAGGCCATGCTCAAGGGCCGTGAATGGATGGCGCGGCCACAGCCGCTGGTGGTCGAGGCGCAGCAGTGATCGAACAGCAGCTGCTGGGCGCCGGGCTCGGCGCAATCATTGGCGCGGTGCTGGCACTGACCGGCGCCGGTGGCGGCATCCTCGCGGTGCCGCTGCTGGTGTTCGGTTTGGGCCTGAGCATGGTCGAGGCGGCGCCGATCGGCCTGCTCGCCGTTGGCCTGGCGGCGGCGGTGGGCGCCCTGCTCGGTTTGCGCGAAGGACTGGTACGTTATCGCGCCGCCCTGTTCATCGCCCTGATCGGCATCGTCGCATCGCCCTTTGGCCTGATGCTCGCCCATCAATTGCCCAACACACCCTTGGCCCTGGTGTTCGCCGGGGTGCTGGTTTACGCCTGCCTGCGCATCTGGCGCAAGGCGGCCAGGCAACTGCGCGGCGAGGCCAATGACGCCCATCGTTTCATCGAGCCCTGCGTGCTCAACCCCTTGCAGGGCCGCTTGCGCTGGACCCTGCCCTGCGCCAGGGCCCTGGCCTTTACTGGGCTGATGTCGGGGTTGCTGTCCGGCCTGCTGGGCGTGGGCGGTGGTTTCGTGATCATCCCGGCCTTGAACCGCTACACCAACCTGCGCATGACCAGCATCGTCGCCACTTCGCTGGCGGTGATTGCCCTGGTGTCCACCGGTAGCGTGGTGAGCGCCAGCGTGGCCGGTGTGATGCATTGGCAGGTGGGGCTGCCCTTCGCCATCGGTGCGGTCATCGGCCTGCTGCTGGCGCGGCCGCTCGCCGCTCGCATCGCCGGCCCGCGCCTGCAGCAGCTGTTCGCCGTGGCAGGCTGGGCGGCCGCGCTGTTGCTGGCCGGCAAGGCGCTACTCGGCTAGCAGCTCATCCTGCTCGGCGGCGCACAGCGCCAGCAGGTAATCCCACACCACCCGCAGGCGCACCGACTTGTGCAGTTCGCGGCGGGTGCAGATCCAGTAGCTGCGCTGGATGGTTTCGCTGGGCAGCACGCGCACAAGCTTCGGGTCGTGGCGGGCCATGTAGTTGGGCAGCACGGCAATGCCCAGCCCGGCTTGGGCGGCGTGCTGCTGGGCGATCACGCTGGTGCTGCGAAATGCCACATTGGGTGTGCGGCAGAAGCTGTTGAGGAACAGCAGTTCCTGGCTGAACAGCAGGTCGTCGACATAACCGATCCAGCTGTGCCGGGCCAGGTCTTCGCGGTTGCGCAGTGGTGGTGCGCGGTCCAGGTAGGCTTGGCTGGCGTACAGCGCCAGGCGGTAGTCGGTGAGCTTGCGGGTGATCAGCAGGTCGGCGTTGGGGCGCTCCAGGTGGATGCTGATTTCGGCCTCGCGGTTGAGGATGCTGACGAAGCGCGGCACCGCCACCAGCTCCACTTCCAGCCCCGGGTAGCGCTCGAACAACGCGTTCATCCGCGGGGTGAAGAACATGATGCCGATGCCTTCGGTGACCCCCAGGCGAATCTTGCCCAGGGGGGTGATGGCCTGGGTGATTTCCTCCTGCGCCAGCAGGGCGACGTTCTCCATGGCCTCGGCGTGCTTGAGCAGTGCCTGGCCAGAGGGGGTGAGGTCGTAGCCTTGGGCGTGCTGGACGAACAGCGCCGTGCCCAGGCTTTTCTCGATGCTCTCGATATGCCGGGCCACGGTGCTGTGGGTGGTGTTGAGGCGCTTGGCGGCGGTCAGCAGCCGGCCGCTGCGCTGCAACTCGAGGAAAAACCGCAGATCGTTCCAGTCGAACATCGAGCATCCTTGTACATGCATTCTGAGGCCCTATCGCGGGGCAAGCCCGCTCCCACGCCGATCTCAAAGGGCGGCGTGGGAGCGGGCTTGCCCCGCGATAGGGCTGAAACGCTGTGCTAAAACGCACAACGGCTGCGCAAAATCTCGTGTTTCCTCAGCGAAATTAATCAATAAGATGGACCGGGACAAGAATAATAATCAGGCGCGAGGTTGCACATGCCATCAGCCGATTCTGTCTACGACTACGTGGTCGTGGGTGCCGGGCCCGCCGGTTGCCTGCTGGCCAACCGTCTGTCCGCCGACCCTGCCTGCCGCGTCCTGCTGCTGGAAGCCGGCGGCCGCGACAACTATCCCTGGATTCACATCCCCGTCGGTTACCTCTACTGCATCGGCAACCCCCGCACCGACTGGTGCTTCAAGACCGAAGCCCAACCTGGCCTGAATGGCCGTGCCCTGGGTTATCCACGGGGCAAGGTGCTCGGCGGCTGTTCCTCGATCAACGGCATGATCTACATGCGCGGCCAGGCCGCCGACTACGACCGTTGGGCCGAGCAAGGCAACGACGGCTGGGCATGGAAGGACGTGCTGCCGTTGTTCAAGCAAAGCGAAAACCACTTCGCCGGCGCCAGCGACAGCCATGGCGGCGACGGTGAATGGCGGGTCGAACAGCAGCGCTACAGTTGGCCGATCCTCGATGCCTTCCGCGATGCCGCCGAGCAGAGCGGCATCGCCAAGGTTGATGACTTCAACACCGGCGATAACGCCGGCTGCGGCTATTTTCAGGTCAATCAGCGTCGCGGTGTGCGTTGGAACTCGGCCAAAGCCTTCCTCAAACCCATCCTCAAACGGCCCAACCTGACCGTCCTGACCGGCGTCGAGGTCGACCAGGTGCTGCTCAACAACACCCGCGCCCGGGCGGTGAAAGCGCGCTGGCAAGGCGGGTGGCATGAGTTCGGCGCTCGCCGCGAGATCATTCTTTGCGCAGGTTCTGTAGGGTCGCCCGGTATCCTGCAACGCTCGGGCATCGGCCCGCGCAAGCTGCTCGAAGGGCTGGGCATCGGCGTGCGGCACGACATGCCCGGCGTCGGCGGCAACCTGCAGGACCACCTGCAACTGCGGCTGATCTACCAGATCGACAACACCCGTACCCTCAACCAGATGGCCAACAGCCTGTGGGGCAAGCTGGGCATGGGCCTGCGTTACGCCTATGACCGCAGTGGCCCGCTGGCCATGGCGCCGAGCCAGCTGGGGGCATTCGTGCGTTCGGGCCCGGAGCAGGCCACCGCCAACCTGCAATACCACGTGCAGCCCCTGTCGCTGGAGCGCTTCGGTGAGCCGCTGCATCGCTTCCCGGCCTTCACCGCCTCGGTGTGCAACCTGCGCCCGGTCAGCCGTGGGCGTATCGATATCCGCTCGGCGGACATGCACGCCACACCCTTGATCGACCCCAATTACCTGAGTGCGCCCGAAGACCTGCAGGTGGCGGCAGCTGCCATCCGCATGACCCGGCGCATCGCCCAGGCCCCTGCCCTGGCCGCCTTCGCCCCCCGCGAATACCTGCCCGGCCCCGCCCTGCAGAGTGAAGAAGACCTGCACCAGGCCGCCGGCCAGATCGGCACCACCATCTTCCACCCGGTGGGCACCTGCCGCATGGGCAATGGCGCGCTGGACGTTGTGGATAACCAGCTGCGCGTGCACGGCATTCCCGGCCTGCGCGTGGCCGACGCTTCGATCATGCCGCAGATCGTCTCCGGCAATACCTGTTCACCTACGTTGATGATCGCCGAGAAGGCGGCGCAACTGATCCTCAAGGGGGCCCGTAGCCAGACCAACCTCAGCGACTCCAGCGCGATACCGACGCCCTGACCCGGGTGTTTGCAACAGCGACGGCTCGTGGTCGGAGGCCGTCGGCAGTGGAACAACAAGAATAATCACTGTGGCCCTCGGGCCGAGGACAGCAACGATGTCGGATTACATCCAGGAACAGGGGGCGGCGGCGAGCAGCTCCAGCGGTCGTGAAGAACGCAAGATCATTTTCGCGTCATCCCTCGGGACGGTGTTCGAGTGGTATGACTTTTTTCTCTATGGCGCGCTGGCCGCGGTCATCAGCAAGCAGTTCTTTGCTGGGGTCAACGACACCACCGCCTTCATCTTCGCCCTGATGGCCTTCGCCGCCGGCTTCCTGGTGCGCCCGTTCGGCGCCCTGGTGTTCGGCCGCCTCGGTGACATGATCGGGCGCAAGTACACCTTCCTGGTGACCATCGTGCTGATGGGCCTGTCGACCTTCGCGGTCGGCCTGCTGCCCACCTACGCCAGTATCGGCATTGCCGCACCGATCATCCTGGTGATCCTGCGCATGCTCCAGGGCCTGGCCCTGGGCGGGGAATACGGCGGCGCCGCCACCTATGTGGCCGAGCACGCACCCCACGGCAAGCGTGGTTTCCACACCGGCTTCATCCAGTCCACTGCCACCCTCGGCCTGCTGCTGTCGCTGACCGTGGTGCTGGCCAGCCGCTATATCAGCGGCGACCAGTTCGAGACCTGGGGCTGGCGCCTGCCGTTCCTGCTGTCGATCTTCCTGCTGGCGATCTCCACCTGGATCCGCATGAGCATGCATGAATCGCCAGCCTTCGTGAAAATGAAGGCTCAGGGCAAGGTGAGCAAGTCGCCGATCCGCGAGTCGTTCACTTCGTGGCCCAACCTCAAGGTGGTGCTGACCGCGCTGTTCAGCATCAACGCCGGGCAAGCGGTGACCTTCTATACCGCACAGTTCTACGTGCTGTTCTTCATGACCCAGATGCTCAAGATGGACCCGGCACAAGCCAACACCCTGTTGATCATCAGCGTGATCATCGGCGCGCCGTTCTTCGTGTTCTTCGGCTGGCTGTCGGACCGCGTCGGGCGCAAGCCGATCCTGATGCTCGGCCTGCTGCTGGCCACCCTGTGCTACTTCCCGATGTTCAAGGCCCTGAGCCATTACGCCAACCCGCAGATCGACGCCGCCAGTCGCCAGGCACCGATCGTGGTGAATGCCAATCCGCAGGGCTGCACCTTCCAGTTCGACCCGGTGGGCAAGGCGCGCTTCGACAGCCCGTGCGACAAGGTCAAGACCTTCCTGGTCAAGCAGGGCCTGCCCTACAGTTCGGTTGACGCCACCGGCAGCGACGTTTCGGTAAGCATCGGCGACAAGACCATCAACGGCTTCGACGAAGCCGCCATGCGCAGCGCCATCGAGGCGGCCGGTTACCCGGCCAAGGCCGATCCCGCCCAGGTGAACCAGGTAATGGTGGTGGTGCTGATCGTCGCCATGATCCTCATTGCCACCATGACCTACGGGCCACTGGCGGCGGTAATGGTCGAGCTGTTCCCGACACGCATCCGCTACACCTCGATGTCCCTGCCCTACCACATTGGCAATGGCTGGTTCGGTGGTTTCCTGCCGACGGTGTCGTTCGCGCTGGTGGTGTACACCGGGGATATCTTCTACGGGCTGTGGTACCCGGTATTGATCACCGGGGTGAGCCTGGTGGTGGGGATTTTCTGCCTGAAAGAAACCAAGGATGTGGATATCGACAAGGTCTGAGGAATGTCACAGACCTAGCGTGGGAGCGGGCTGGCCCCGCGATGGGGCCAGCGCTGAGGACGCTATCGCGGGGCAAGCCCGCTCCCACGATTCGATCAAGGCAATCAACCCATAAAAAAACCGGCGTAAAAGCCGGTTTTTTTATAGCGCGAAAAAACTTATGCACGATTTTCGCAAAAACGTCATACAGAGAAATAAATAGCTAATTCAATCACTTAGCACCTATTTCAGACGACTCATGCAAAACTTGCTAACAAGTTATCCACAGATCGTCAGGCCGGCTGCTGCTCAGGATTTTCGGCCACCGGAGGCAGCGAACCCATGGCCCGCTGGGCCGCTTCGTTCCAGGCCTGGGCACGGTCGTTGAGCTCGGCAATGGCGCGTGGCCCGGTGCCGACTGCATACATCGGTTCGCCGATCACCACCTCGATGGTGCCCGAGCGTTTGCCCCAGCCTTCACGGGGCCAGAACTTGCCGGCGTTGTGGGCAATCGGCAGCACCGGCAGGCCGGCGTTCACCGCCAGGGCGGTACCGCCGCGGGAGAACTTGCCGATCTGGCCGTGAGGCACACGGGTGCCTTCGGGGAAGATCAGCACCCAGGTGCCCTGCTTGAGCAGCTCGTCGCCTTGGCTGGCGACCTGGCGCAAGGCCTCTTTCGGGTTCTTGCGGTCGATGGCGATCGGCCGCAGCATGGCCATGGCCCAGCCGAAGAACGGCACGTACAGCAGCTCACGCTTGAGCACCTGGCTCAGCGGCGAGAAATAGGCCGACAGGAAGAATGTCTCCCAGGTGCTCTGGTGGTTCGACAGGATCACGCAGGGCACCTTCGGCACGTTCTCGGCACCGGTGATCTTGTAATCGATGCCCAAAATCGTACGCACTAGGAACAGCGCGCAGCGGCACCAGTACACGTTGATGAACCGGTAGCGCTTGGCGAACGGCAAGAACGGTGCAACGAAGAAGCTCAGCGAGCACCACAGCAGCGAACTGGTGCCCAACAGCAGGTAAAAAAGAAAGATTCTGATCGCCTGCAGGATCGACATAGTGGCATGTACCGTTGCGGGGCAGGCCCGCCTAAGGACAACGCGCCGCTGGGGCGCGCTGTTTAAATGAGTTGTCTGGCGATGGCGGCCAGATCGTCAAAAATCAGTGTGTTCTGCGGGATGCCTTTTTCAAGCGTCCGCTCACCCTTGCCGGTTTTCACCAGCACCGGTTGTGCATCGACGGCCAGCGCCGCCTCCAGGTCACCTTTGCTGTCACCGACGAACCATACATCGGTCAGTGGCACCTGGTAGTGCTCGGCAATCGCCCGCAGCATGCCGGGCTTGGGCTTGCGGCATTCGCAGCCCTCGTCCGGCCCATGCGGGCAATGCACGATGCAGCCCACCTCGCCACCCTGCTCGGCCACCAGTGCGCGCAGGCGCGCATGCATGGCCTCGAGGGTCGCCAGCGAGTAATAGCCGCGGGCAATGCCGGACTGGTTGGTGGCCACGGTCACCGTCCAGCCGGCTTTGCTCAACTGCGCGATGGCCTCGATCGAGCCGGGGATGGGAATCCACTCGTCCAGCGACTTGATGTAGGCGTCGGAGTCGTGATTGATCACCCCGTCACGATCGAGAATCAGCAGTTTCAAGGCTTACCCCAGCAGCGAAATGTCGGCCACGCCCAGGAACAGGCCGCGCAGGCGGCTGAGCAGGGCATAACGGTTGGCGCGCACCTTGGCGTCTTCGGCGTTGACCAGCACCGCCTCGAAGAAGGCGTCGACCGGGTCGCGCAGGGCGGCCAGGCGGGCCAGCGCTTCGTTGTACTGACGCGCGGCCGCCATCGGTTGCACGGCCTGGTCGGCCTGCTGGATGGCCGAGTACAGCGAGAACTCGTTGGCATTGTCGAAGTACTTCGGCTCGACCTGGTCGGCGATGGCGCCTTCGGCCTTGCTCAGCAGGTTCGACACGCGCTTGTTCGCCGCGGCCAGGGCACCGGCTTCGGGCAGCTTGCGGAACGCCTGCACGGCCTGCACGCGCTGGTCGAAGTCCAGGGCGGAGCCCGGCTTCAGGGCACGCACCGACAGGTAGGTGGCAACGTCGATGCCTTCGTCTTCATAGCGCGCACGCAGGCGGTCGAAGATGAACTCCAGCACCTGCTCGGCCAGGCCGGCGGCCTTGACCTTGGCACCGAACTGCTTGACCGCGAACTCGACCGCACTGGTCAGGTCCAGGTCCAGCTGTTTCTCGATCAGGATGCGCAGCACACCGAGGGCGGCACGGCGCAGGGCGTACGGGTCCTTGCTGCCGGTGGGCAGCATGCCGATGCCGAAGATGCCGACCAGGGTGTCGAGCTTGTCGGCGATGGCCACGGCAGCACCGGTGAGGGTCTGCGGCAGCTCGGCGCCAGCACCGCGCGGCATGTACTGCTCGTTCAGCGCCAGGGCGACGTCTTCTGGCTCGCCATCGTTGAGGGCGTAGTAGTAGCCGGCGATGCCCTGCATCTCAGGGAACTCGCCAACCATTTCCGAGGCCAGGTCGCACTTGGACAGCAGGCCGGCGCGGCCGGCGTTGGCGGCGCTGCCGCCGAGGTACGGGGCAATGAAAGCGGCCAGCTTGGAGACGCGCTCGGCTTTTTCGAACACGGTGCCCAGCTGAGCCTGGAACACCACGTTCTTCAGGCGCTCGTTGAAGCTTTCCAGGGGTTGCTTCTTGTCCTGTTTGAAGAAGAACTCGGCGTCGGTCAGGCGCGGGCGCACGACCTTTTCGTTACCTTGCACGATCTGCTTCGGATCGCGGCTCTCGACGTTGGCCACGGTGATGAAGCGCGGCAGCAGCTTGCCTTCGTTGTCCAGCAGGCAGAAGTACTTCTGGTTGTCCTGCATGGTGGTGATCAGGGCTTCCTGCGGCACCTCGAGGAAACGCTCCTCGAACGAGCACACCAGCGGCACCGGCCACTCGACCAGCGCGGTCACTTCGTCCAGCAGCGCCGGCGGCACGATCGCGGTGCCTTCCTGCTGCATGGCCAGCTCTGAGGTGCGCTTGCTGATCAGCTCGCGACGCTCGGCGAAGTCGGCCAGCACGTAGGCTTTGCGCAGGTCTTCGACGTAGTTGGCCGGGGTGGTGATAACCACGTTTTCCGGGTGGTGGAAGCGGTGGCCACGGGACTCACGCCCGGCTTTTTGCGCGAGGATGGTGCAGTCGACGACCTGGTCGCCGAGCAGCATCACCAGCCACTGGGTCGGACGCACGAACTCTTCACGGCTGGCGCCCCAGCGCATGCGCTTGGGAATCGGCAGGTCGTTGAGCGAGTCTTCGACGATGGTCGGCAGCAGGCTGGCGGTCGCCTTGCCCGGGATGTGCTGGGAGAAGCGCAGCTTCGCGCCGCTCTGGTCGATGTCCGACAGCTCCACACCGCACTTCTTGGCAAAGCCCAGGGCGGCCTGGGTTGGCTCGCCGTCCTTGAACGCCGCCTGCATGGGCGGGCCATCGATGTTGATGCTGCGGTCCGGCTGCTGCACGTCGAGCTGGCGGATCAGCACGGCCAGGCGGCGCGGCGCGGCGTAGACCTGCTTGGCGGTGTAGTTCAGGCCGGCGGCCTGCAGGCCTTTCTCGATACCGGCGAGGAAGGCGTCGCCCAGCGACGCCAGGGCCTTGGGTGGCAGCTCTTCGGTGCCCAGTTCAACCAGGAAATCTTGAGCACTCATTGTGCAGCCTCCAGCTTAGCCAACACTTCGTCACGCAGTTCAGGGGTGGCCATCGGGAAGCCCAGGCGTGCGCGGGCTTGCAGATAGCTTTGCGCCACGTCACGGGCGAGCGTGCGAACACGCAGGATGTAGCGCTGGCGCTCGGTTACCGAGATGGCGCGGCGGGCGTCCAGCAGGTTGAAGGTGTGCGAAGCCTTCAGGACCATTTCATAGGTCGGCAGCGGCAGTTCCAGCTTGATCAGGCGGTTCGCTTCGCTTTCATAGAAGTCGAACAGTTCGAACAGCTTCTCGACGTTGGCGTGCTCGAAGTTGTAGGTCGACTGCTCCACTTCGTTCTGGTGGAACACGTCGCCATAGGTGACCTTGCCGAACGGGCCGTCGGCCCACACCAGGTCGTAGACCGAGTCCACGCCCTGGATGTACATGGCCAGGCGCTCCAGGCCGTAGGTGATTTCACCGGTGACCGGGTAGCACTCGATGCCGCCGACCTGCTGGAAGTAGGTGAACTGGGTCACCTCCATGCCGTTCAGCCAGATTTCCCAGCCCAGGCCCCAGGCGCCGAGGGTTGGCGATTCCCAGTTGTCTTCGACGAAGCGAATGTCGTGAACCAGTGGGTCCAGGCCGATGGCTTTCAGCGAGCCCAGATACAGCTCCTGGAAGTTCGCCGGGTTCGGCTTGAGCACCACCTGGAACTGGTAGTAGTGCTGCAGGCGGTTGGGGTTTTCGCCATACCGTCCGTCGGCAGGGCGACGGCTAGGCTGCACATAGGCGGCGTTCCAGGTTTCCGGGCCGACGGCGCGCAGGAACGTGGCGGTATGGAAAGTGCCGGCGCCTACTTCCATATCGTAGGGCTGAAGCACCACACAACCTTGAGCTGCCCAGTAGTTCTGCAGGGCGAGGATCAGGTCTTGGAAGGTACGCACGGCTGGCGTAGGCTGGCTCACGAAATTCACCTGTATCTGGGGATGCGGATGTAAAGAGCGGGAGTATAACCCGTTTCGTCTCGCCCTCTACTCATTGGAGCCTTATGCCACGCTGCTTTTGGTGTTCCGACGACCCGTTGTACCAGGCCTACCACGATCAGGAGTGGGGAACGCCGCAGCGCGACCCGGCGTTGCTGTTCGAGATGCTTTTGCTCGAAGGGTTCCAGGCAGGTTTGTCGTGGATCACGGTCTTGAAGAAGCGCGAGCGTTATCGCGAGGTGTTGCACGGCTTCGACCCCGTGAAACTGTCGCAGCTCAGCGATGAGCGCATCGAGGAGCTGATGCTCGATGCCGGCATCATCCGCAACCGCCTCAAGCTCAAGGCCGTGCGGCGCAATGCGCTGGCTTGGCTGGCTGTGGATAACCCGGCCGAGTGGCTGTGGTCGTTCGTGGGCGGTGAGCCGAGGATCAACCATTTCACCGGCCGCAGCGAGGTACCGGCGGTCACCGATGAGGCCAAGGCCATGAGCAAGGCCTTGCAGAAAGCCGGCTTCACCTTCGTTGGCCCGACCATCTGCTACGCCTTCATGCAAGCCACCGGCATGGTCATGGACCACACCACCGACTGCGATCGCTACGCCGCGCTGGTGCGCTGACGGGGTACAATGCGCGCCTTGCTGAAATAAGGAATTCGCCTGTGGAAAAGTTCAAGGGCGCCCTCATGGTCGGGGTGCTGCGACTGTTCGCCAAGTTGCCCTGGGGCGCGGTGCAGCGCGTTGGCGCCGGCATCGGCTGGCTGATGTGGAAGATCCCCAACGGCTCGCGCAACGTGGTGCGCATCAACCTGGCCAAGTGCTTCCCCGAGATGAACCCGGCCGAGCGTGAGCAACTGGTGGGCCGTGCGCTGAAAGACATCGGCAAGTCGTTCGTCGAAAGTGCCTGCGCCTGGATCTGGCCGCCGCAACGCTCGCTGGAGCTGGTCAAGGAAGTGCACGGCCTGGAAGTGCTGGAGCAGGCCCTGGCCTCGGGCAAGGGCGTGGTCGGCATCACCAGCCACCTGGGCAACTGGGAAGTGCTCAACCACTTCTATTGCAACCAGTGCAAACCGATCATCTTCTACCGCCCGCCAAAGTTGAAAGCCGTGGATGACCTGCTGCGTGAGCAGCGCGTGCAGATGGGCAACCGCGTGGCGCCTTCGACCAAGGAAGGCATTCTCAGCGTCATCAAGGAAGTGCGCCGTGGTGGCCAGGTAGGTATTCCGGCCGACCCGGAGCCGGCCGAGTCCGCCGGGGTGTTCGTGCCGTTCCTGGGGACCCAGGCGCTGACCAGCAAGTTCGTGCCGAACATGCTGGCCGGTGGCAAGGCGGTGGGGGTGTTCCTGCACGCCCTGCGCCTGCCGGACGGCTCGGGCTTCAAGGTGTTCCTTGAGGCGGCACCGGAAGAGATGTACAGCACCGACGTCAACGTGTCGGCAGCGGCGATGAGCAAAGTGGTCGAGCGCTATGTGCGCGAGTACCCGAGCCAGTACATGTGGAGCATGAAGCGCTTCAAGAAGCGCCCGGCCGGCGAGCCGCGCTGGTATTGAGTTATCCACTGCCCCTGCTTTAGCAGGGGCTCTGTGGGAGCGGGTTTACCCGCGAAGCAGGCGCTGCGGTGTATGGCACCGGCTTCGCCGGTGTTCGCGGGTGAACCCGCTCCCACAGAGACCGCGTCAAGTCGATGTTTTGCTGAGCTTCTTGAGAAACACCGCCATCTCCTTCTCGGCCTGCTTGTCGCCATGGGCCTGCGCCGCCTCGATGCCCTCCTCCCAGGCCTTGCGCGCCCCAGCCAGGTCACCCTGCAGCTGATACGCCTTGCCCAGCAGCTTCCACGCCGCCGAATACTTGGGGTCCTGCTGCACGCAACTGGCCAGGTGCACCGCCGCCTCGGCGCCATTGCCCTCATCCAGCCAGGCCTTGCCCAGGCCGAAGCGCAGCAGCGGGTTATCCACACCTTTGGCCAGCATCTTCTCCAGCGATTCGCGCATGCCCTGCTCCTTTAGAAGAAACTCAAGCCCACGTGGAACAGCTTCTCCACGTCCCGAATATGCTTTTTATCCACAACGAACAGGATCACATGGTCGCCCGACTCGATCACCGTGTCGTCATGGGCGATCAGCACTTCTTCGTCGCGGATGATCGCGCCGATGGTGGTGCCCGGCGGCAGGGCGATGTCCTCGATGGCCTTGCCCACCACCTTGCTCGACTTCGCATCGCCATGGGCCACGGCCTCGATGGCCTCGGCCGCGCCACGGCGCAGCGAGTGCACGCTGACGATATCGCCGCGGCGCACGTGGGCCAGCAGCGTGCCGATGGTGGCCAGCTGCGGGCTGATGGCGATGTCGATGTCGCCGCCCTGCACCAGGTCGACATAGGCCGGGTTGTTGATGATGGTCATCACCTTGCGCGCGCCCAGGCGCTTGGCCAGCAGCGACGCCATGATGTTGGCCTCGTCGTCGTTGGTCAGGGCCAGGAAGATGTCGGCGTCGGCGATGTTCTCTTCGAGCATCAGGTCCTTGTCCGAGGCGCTGCCCTGCAGCACCACGGTGCTTTCCAGGGTGTCGGAAAGGTGCCGGCAGCGCGCCGGGTTCATCTCGATGATCTTCACCTGGTAGCGGCTTTCGATGGCCTCGGCCAGGCGCTCGCCGATCTGCCCGCCACCGGCGATCACCACGCGCTTGTTGGTTTCGTCGATGCGCCGCAGTTCACCCATCACCGCACGGATGTCCTTCTTCGCGGCAATGAAGAACACTTCGTCGTCGGCTTCGATCACCGTGTCGCCCCGGGGCGTGATCGGCCGGTCGCGGCGGAAGATCGCCGCCACGCGGGTGTCGACGTTGGGCATGTGGGCGCGGATCTGGCGCAGTTGCTGGCCCACCAGCGGCCCGCCGTAGTAGGCCCTGACCGCCACCAGCTGGGCCTTGCCCTCGGCGAAGTCGATCACCTGCAGCGAACCTGGGTGTTCGATCAGGCGCTTGATGTAGTTGGTCACCACCTGCTCGGGGCTGATCAGCACGTCCACCGGGATGTGGTCGTTGTCGAACAGCTCTTCGCGGGTGAGGTAGGCCGATTCACGCACCCGGGCGATCTTGGTCGGGGTGTGGAACAGCGAGTAGGCCACCTGGCAGGCGACCATGTTGGTCTCGTCGCTGTTGGTCACCGCCACCAGCATGTCGGCGTCGTCGGCGCCGGCCTGGCGCAGCACCGTCGGCAGCGATGCGCGGCCCTGCACGGTACGGATGTCCAGGCGGTCGCCCAGATCGCGCAGGCGCTCGCTGTCGGTGTCGACCACGGTGATGTCGTTGGCTTCGCTGGCCAGGTGTTCCGCCAGCGTACCGCCTACCTGCCCCGCGCCGAGGATGATGATCTTCATCCACTACTCCCTAGGTTCTTGTGCTTACCGCGAGGCGGCGATCTTGATCAGCTTGGCATAGTAGAAACCGTCGTGGCCGCCCTCCTGGGCCAGCAGCTGGCGCCCGTGGGGCTGGCGCAGGCCGGCCTCGGTCGCCAGGTCCAGCTCGCGGGCACCGGGGGTGCGGGCCAGGAAGGCGTCGATCACTTCGGTGTTCTCGGTGGGCAGGCTGGAGCAGGTGGCGTACAGCAGCATGCCGCCCACTTCCAGGGTCGGCCACAGGGCATCGAGCAGTTCGCCTTGCAGCGCGGCCAGGGCCGGGATGTCGTCGGCCTGGCGAGTCAGCTTGATGTCCGGGTGGCGGCGGATCACGCCAGTGGCCGAGCAGGGAGCGTCGAGCAGGATGCGCTGGAACTGTTTGCCGTCCCACCAGCTGGCGGTGTCGCGGGCGTCGCAGGCGATCAGCTCGGCATCGAGCTTGAGGCGGTCGAGGTTCTCGCGCACGCGGGTCAGGCGCTTGGCCTCGAGGTCGATGGCGACCATGTGCGCAAGCTTCGGCTCGGCTTCGAGCAGGTGGCAGGTCTTGCCGCCCGGTGCGCAGCAGGCGTCGAGCACGCGTTGGCCGGGGGCCAGCTCCAGCAGGTCGGCGGACAACTGCGCGGCTTCGTCCTGCACGCTGACCCAACCCTCGGCGAAGCCCGGCAGGCCGCGCACGTCGCAGGCTTCGGCCAGCACGATGCCGTCACGGCTGTACTGGCAGGCGCTGGCCTGGATACCGGCCTCGGCCAGCAGCGCGAGGTAAGCGTCGCGGCTGTGGTGGCGGCGGTTGATGCGCAGGATCATCGGCGGGTGGGCGTTGTTGGCGGCGCAGATGGCTTCCCATTGCTCCGGCCAGAAGGCCTTGAGCGACTTCTGCAGCCAGCGCGGGTGGGCGGTGCGCACCACCGGGTCGCGCTCCATGTCGGCCAGCAGTGCCTCGCCCTCGCGCTGGGCGCGGCGCAGCACGGCATTGAGCAGGGCCTTGGCCCACGGCTTCTTCAGCTTGTCGGCGCAGCCTACGGTTTCGCCGATGGCGGCATGGGCCGGGATGCGGGTGTAGAACAGCTGGTACAGGCCGACCAGCAGCAGCGCCTGCACATCGGCGTCGGCGGCTTTGAACGGCTTCTGCAACAGTTGTGCGGCCAGCAGGTCCAGGCGCGGCTGCCAGCGGGCGGTGCCGAAGGCCAGGTCCTGGGTGAGGCCACGGTCACGATCATCGACCTTGTCCAGTTGCGCCGGCAGCGAGCTGTTCAGCGAAGCCTTGCCGCTGAGCACGGCGGCCAAGGCACGGGCGGCAGCCAGACGAGGATTCATTGGCCGAGCACCTTGCCGCTGGCGAATTTCTCGCGGCGGCTGTTGAACAGGTCGGCGAAGTTGAGGGCCTTGCCACCCGGCAGTTGCAGGCGGGTCAGGCTCAGGGCCTGCTCACCGCAGGCGACCACTAGGCCGTCCTTGCTGGCCGAGAGGATTTCGCCTGGGGCGCCCTGGGCTGTGGACAACTTGGCGGCCAGTACCTTCACGCTTTCGCCGTCCAGGGTGCTGTGGCACACCGGCCAGGGGTTGAAGGCGCGGATCAGGCGCTCAAGCTCCACGGCCGGACGGCTCCAGTCGATGCGCGCTTCGTCTTTGTTCAGCTTGTGTGCGTAGGTGGCCAGGGCATCGACCTGCACTTCACCTTGCAGGCTGCCATCGGCCAGGCCGGCGATGGCCTGGATCACCGCAGGCGGGCCCATTTCGGCGAGGCGGTCGTGCAAGGTGCCGCCGGTGTCGTCGGCGCTGATCGGCGTGACCACCTTGAGCAGCATCGGGCCGGTATCCAGGCCAGCCTCCATGCGCATCACGGTCACGCCGCTCTCGGCGTCACCCGCTTCCACCGCACGCTGGATCGGTGCCGCACCGCGCCAGCGCGGCAGCAGCGAGGCATGGCTGTTGATGCAACCCAGGCGCGGGATGTCCAGCACCGCCTGCGGCAGGATCAGGCCGTAGGCGACCACTACCATCAGGTCCGGCTGCAGCGCGGCGAGCTCGGCCTGCGCATCGGCATTGCGCAGGGTCTGTGGCTGGTACACCGGGATGTCATGGGCCACGGCCAGGGCCTTGACCGCGCTCGGCATGAGCTTCTGGCCACGGCCGGCGGGGCGGTCCGGCTGGGTGTAGACGGCCACGATCTCGTACGGGCTGTCGAGCAGGGCCTTGAGGTGTTCGGCGGCAAACTCTGGGGTGCCAGCAAAGACGATGCGCATGGAGTTCTCGCTTCTCGAAAAAGAAAAAGGCTTGCCGGAGCAAGCCTTCTGGAAGGTGGGGATCAGGCTTGCTGGCGGTGCTGCTTTTCCAGCTTCTTCTTGATCCGGTCGCGCTTGAGCTGCGACAGGTAGTCGACGAACAGCTTGCCGTTGAGGTGATCGAACTCGTGCTGCACGCACACCGCCAGCAGGCCTTCGGCTTCGAGCTCGTAGGGCTTGCCGTCGCGGTCCTGGGCCTTGACCCGGACGCGCAGCGGGCGGTCGACGTTTTCGTAGAAGCCCGGCACCGACAGGCAGCCTTCCTGGTACTGGCCCATGTCGTGGGTCAGTTCTTCGACGCTGGGGTTGATGAAGACGCGCGGCTCGCTGCGATCTTCGCTGAGGTCCATCACCACGACTTGCTGGTGGACGTTGACCTGGGTCGCCGCCAGGCCGATGCCTGGGGCCTCGTACATGGTTTCGAACATGTCGTCGATCAGCTGACGCAGGGCGTCGTCGAACACCGTTACCGGTTTGGCAATGGTACGCAGGCGCGGATCGGGGAATTCGAGAATGTTCAAAATAGCCATAGGGGTCAGGCAGTCACTGTGCGGTCGGTTGAAAACTGAGCACACATAATAAAGGGAAAAGGTGGCCAAGGCACCTGTGAAAGCTCGGCTAGGGTGTGAAAGGGCGGCTTATCGCCGATTTGATGGACAGCTTTTCAAAGCGTTATCAACACAGTTATCCACAGCTTGTGCCACGCCGATGGCCCCTTTTCGATCAAGGATGATCCCCTATGACTACACCCCGTTCGTCGCCTTGCCCGCCTGCCGAACTGGAAGCGCGGCTGCGTCTGCACCGCCTCCCCGACACCGGCCTGCGCCGTTTCCATACCCTCATCGAAGCCTTCGGCAATGCCTCGTCGGCACTCAGCGCGCCGGCCAGTGCCTGGCGTGCGCTGGGGCTGCCTGCTGCCAGCATCGATGCCCGGCGCAGCCCCGAGGTGCGCGACGGTGCATTGGCTGCAATGGCCTGGTTAGAGCGCCCGGGCCAGCATTTGCTGATGTGGGACGGGCCTGGCTATCCCGCGTTGCTCGGTGAAATCGACGACCCGCCGCCCTTGCTGTTCGTCGCCGGCGACCCTGCTTTGCTGGAGCGCCCGCAGCTGGCGATAGTGGGCAGCAGGCGTGCTTCACCTCCGGCGCTGGATACCGCAGGTGCGTTCGCGCGTTGCCTTGCGCAAGCCGGTTTCACCATCACCAGCGGGCTGGCGCTGGGCGTTGACGGTGCCGCTCATCGGGCGGCATTGCAGGCCGGCGGGCACACCATCGGGGTGCTCGGCACGGGGTTGCAAAAACTTTATCCACAGCGCCACCGCGACCTCGCCCGAGCGATGCTCGACAGCGGTAGCGCGCTGGTTTCCGAGTACCCCCTGGACGCCGGGCCGTTGGCCGGCAACTTCCCCCGGCGTAACCGGATCATCAGTGGGCTGTCGCTGGGTGTGCTGGTGGTCGAGGCGAGCATTGCCAGTGGTTCGTTGATCACCGCCCGGCTTGCCGCCGAACAAGGGCGCGAGGTGTATGCCATTCCCGGTTCCATTCACCACCCCGGCGCCAAGGGCTGTCACCAACTGATCCGCGACGGTGCGTTGCTGGTGGAGAGTGTGGAACAGATCCTCGACAGCCTGCGCGGCTGGCAGAACCTGCCGCCCGCGCCTGTGGGCAAACCCGACCATCCCCTGCTCGCCTTGCTCCATGCTGCGCCCCACACTACCGAGGGCTTGGCCCACAGCAGCGGCCAGCCGTTGGCCCAGGTGCTGGCCAGCCTGACCGAGCTGGAGCTTGAGGGCCGGGTCAGTAATGAAGCCGGGCGTTGGTTTGCAAGGTCCGGCTAAGTAAACTGCGCGCAAGGCTTATATGTGGAGTGACAGCAAATGGTGAGCAGTTGGCGTGTGCAACAAGCCGCGCGTGAGATCAAGGCGGGTGCGGTGATCGCCTATCCAACGGAAGCGGTCTGGGGCCTGGGCTGCGACCCGTGGAACGAAGACGCGGTGTATCGCCTGCTGGCGCTCAAGTCGCGGCCTGTGGATAAAGGCCTGATCCTGGTCGCTGACAGCATCCACCAGTTCGACTTCCTGTTCGAGGACTTCCCCCAGGACTGGATTGACCGCATGGCCGCCACCTGGCCGGGGCCGAACACCTGGTTGGTACCGCACCAGGACCTGCTGCCCGAGTGGGTGACCGGGCAGCATGACAGCGTGGCGCTGCGGGTCAGTGATCATCCACAGGTGCGTGAGCTGTGCGCCTTGGTCGGGCCGTTGATTTCCACGTCCTGCAACCCGGCCGGGCGCCCGGCGGCCAAGAGCCGGTTGCGGGTGGAGCAGTATTTCCACAAGCAGCTGGACATGGTGCTGGGTGGGGCGCTGGGGGGGCGGAAGAATCCGAGCGTGATTCGGGACCTGGCGACCGGTGAGGTTGTGCGCCCGGGCTGATACCGCTGGCGAGGGCTTTGCCCTCGTTTCGCGGCACAAGGCCGCTCCTACAGGCAATCGCGCTCCCCTGTAGGAGCGGCCTTGTGTCGCGAAAGGGCCGCAAAGCGGCCCCAGAAAACGGCTAGATTCTCCTGACTTTCTCTCAAATAGTTGCCTGGACAACCAATTGGGAAACTTCCCACTGTCTCCGTCTTAAGTCGCCAACTTCTCTACAGGAACCCCTGCCTCTAGCTTGCTCTCCGTGCGTCGCAAATCGGCGGGAGCATCCGGAGCAATGCCGCTATTCGAGAATGCCGAGTACCTGATAAGGGCGAATCTGCAGCAGCTAGCGTCCAACCATCGGGTCAGGGCGGTGGAGATAGGCAGATTTACCGCAGATCAGTTCGAGGCGATCAACAGACAGAAAGCCGGGCTGGGTTTACCCCTGCTTGAGGATCCGGGCATCGTATTTATTGGCAGTCATGCCTACAGAAGCCGGGTGATACGAGACGGATACACCATTGATGACATGGTTGTGCAAATCAGGGCAGCGCTGGCAGCGACATCGATTTTGAAGAGTGCCACGCACCTGACCGCTCTTCGCAGCACGATTGGCCGAAACGATGGCTATGGCAATGAAATCTATGATGAGGCGATTTTTGAACTGACGGCCCGCAAGCCCAAGGCGGAGCTCTATTCCATCGTGCCTAAAGGGGATAGAAACAAGCCCAAAAAATAATGGCCGCTTTAAGCGGCCAAAGGGTAAGGATGCACTCGCCCGGATAACTTGAAACTCAACCGGCGCACCAGCACAACCTCAGGGAGAAAGGCTACGCCTCAGAGTCGGTACGGTCAAGCGAGGCCCTATCTATCGCGTGTCGCAGCGCCTTATTCAAGGTTTTGGCTGAATTCAGGGTTTTCTGATTTTGCCGAACAGGCTGTCCAGCTTGCGAATAGAGAAATATCCTACGATCCGCGTCCGCTGCCATCACCTTCTCACTGGAAACTCCTACTTCTAGGCTCCAGACCGTCGCCGAATAACTTGGCGATCGGGTGTGGTAACCCGAGCAGGGAGAGATCTTGGCAGTCAATGGTGGCTGCATGCGGGAGGCCTCGTGCCTGCCGGGTTTTGAGATCTCTCCCGGTTTACCACCCCGTATGCAGCTGCCACCTATCCGTGTGGTAACGGATGCGTGTCGGCCTAGACGCGAGATCTCATGATGAAAAAGATCGTCCCGGATCCACCCCTCCCCAACACCTCCGCCCACCCCTTCGGCCGCTGCGATGCCGGCCATCCGCCCCTCTTTTCCGTGAACCCTGATGTCCCAGCACACGACGCCTTGGTGCATGTAGCGCTCTACCTGCGCTGCGCCTACGACACCGGCATCAAGGCGCTCGACCACCTGCGGGATGAGGGGCGGGGCATGTACTGGTCCAGCCTGCATTCGCTGGAAATGGCGGAGGGGTTGGTGGAGGCGATGCTTGAGGGCATCGAGTCGGCGCCAGCGGCCAAGAATTCCACCGGCTGAGCTGACGCAATCGCGGGGCAAGCCCGCTCCCACGCCGATCTCTAGTCATGGCGTGGGAGCGGGCTTGCCCCGCGATAGGGCCTTCAAGGCAGCAGAACAGTCGACCCGACCGTCCGCCGCGCCGACAACTCCGCCTGCGCCTTGGCCGCATCACTCAACGGATACCGCTGCTGGATATCCACCACCAGCTTGCCGCTGGCGATCATCGCGAACAGGTCATCGGCCATGGCCTGGGTGTTCTCGGCGTTGTTGGCATAGCTCGCCAGCGTTGGCCGGGTGACATACAGCGAACCCTTCTGCGACAAGATCCCCAGGTTCACCCCGGTCACCGCGCCAGAGGCATTGCCGAAGCTCACCATCAACCCACGCGGCTTCAGGCAATCCAGCGAAGTCAGCCAGGTATCCGCCCCCACGCCGTCATACACAACCGGGCATTTCTGACCGTTGGTCAGTTCCAGCACCCGCTGGGCCACGTCTTCACGGCTGTAGTCGATGGTCGCCCAGGCCCCGAGCGCCTTGGCCCGTTCGGCCTTCTCGGCGGAGCTGACAGTGCCGATCAGCTTGGCGCCCAGCGCTTTGGCCCACTGGCAAGCCAGCGACCCCACGCCACCGGCAGCCGCATGGAACAGCACGAAGTCCCCCGGCTGCACGGCATAGGTCTGCTTGAGCAGGTACTGCGTGGTCAGGCCCTTGAGCATCACCGCCGCCGCCTGCTCGAAGCTGATCGCCTCCGGCAGCTTGACCAGGTTGGCCTCCGGCAGCGTGTGCACCTCGCTGTAGGCCCCCAGCGGCCCGCCGGCATAGGCCACGCGGTCGCCCACCTGGATCCGGCTGACGCCCTCGCCCACTGCCTCGACCACCCCGGCCGCTTCGGTACCCAGCCCGGAAGGCAGCGACGGCGGCGCATACAGCCCGCCACGGAAATAGGTGTCGATGAAGTTCAGGCCGATCGCATGGTTGCGCACGCGCACCTGCTGCGGGCCGGGCGGGGCCGGGTCGAATTCCACCAGCTGCAACACTTCCGGGCCGCCATGCTGGCTGAACTGGATACGCTTGGCCATCACACACTCCTGTCGTTCGGTCGCAAAGGCCTTCTATCGGACGCCTTTGCTTGATCGCCGTCAACTGCGGCGCGGGGTTTGCCGGTGGTATGCTACGCGGCGAATTTTCCCCGCTCCTTCCAGGTGACCCGATGACCAGCCGCACCGAGGCCGTGAAAGCCTACCTGCTCGACCTGCAAGACCGCATCTGCACTGCCCTCGAGAATGAAGACGGCGGCGCCCGCTTCGTCGAGGATGCCTGGGTGCGCGATGCCGGCGGCGGCGGTCGCACGCGGGTGATCGGCGACGGCAAGGTGATCGAGAAAGGCGGCGTCAACTTCTCCCACGTGTTCGGCAGCGGCCTGCCGCCGTCGGCCAGTGCCCACCGCCCGGAGCTGGCGGGCCGTGGTTTCGAGGCGCTGGGCGTGTCGCTGGTGATCCACCCGCACAACCCGCATGTGCCGACTTCCCACGCCAACGTGCGGTTCTTCATCGCCGAAAAAGAAGGCGAAGAGGCCGTGTGGTGGTTCGGCGGCGGCTTCGACCTGACCCCGTACTACGGCAATGAAGAAGACTGCGTGCACTGGCACCGCGTGGCCGAGCAGGCCTGCGCGCCGTTCGGCGCCGACGTGTACCCGCGCTACAAGGCCTGGTGCGACCGCTACTTCCACCTCAAGCACCGTGGCGAGCCACGCGGCATTGGCGGCCTGTTCTTCGATGACCTGAACGAGTGGGACTTCGACACCTGCTTCGCCTTCATCCGCGCCATCGGTGACGCCTATGTCGAGGCTTACCTGCCGATCGTCCAGCGCCGCAAGGGCACGCCGTACACCCCCGCGCAGCGCGAGTTCCAGGAATACCGCCGTGGCCGCTACGTCGAGTTCAACCTGGTCTACGACCGTGGCACCCTGTTCGGCCTGCAGTCCGGTGGCCGTACCGAGTCGATCCTGATGTCGCTGCCGCCGCAAGTACGCTGGGGCTACGACTGGAAAGCCGAACCTGGCAGTGAAGAAGCGCGCCTGACCGAGTACTTCCTGCAAGACCGCGACTGGCTCGCCCAGTAAGCCTGTGGATAACCGAGGATCACCCATGGACCAGTACGTCGTTTTCGGTAACCCCATCGGCCACAGCAAGTCGCCGTTGATCCACCGCCTGTTCGCCGACCAGACCGGCGAGGCCCTGGAGTACGCCACCCTGCTGGCGCCGCTGGACGAGTTCAGCGACTGCGCCCGTGGCTTCTTCAAGCAAGGCAGCGGCGCCAACGTCACCGTGCCGTTCAAGGAAGAGGCCTACCGCCTGTGCGACAGCCTCACCCCACGCGCCAAGCGTGCCGGTGCGGTGAACACCTTGAGCAAGCTGGCCGACGGTACCTTGCAGGGCGACAACACCGACGGCGCCGGGTTGGTGCGCGACCTCACCGTCAACGCCGGGGTCGAGCTGGCCGGCAAGCGCATCCTCATCCTCGGCGCCGGTGGCGCGGTGCGCGGTGTGTTGGAGCCGATCCTGGCGCACCAGCCGCAGTCGCTGGTGATCGCCAACCGCACGGTGGAGAAGGCCGAGCAGCTGGCGCGGGAGTTCGATGAGCTGGGGCCGGTGGTGGCCAGTGGTTTCAGCTGGTTGCAGGAGCCGGTGGACGTGATCATCAACGCCACTTCGGCGAGCCTGGCTGGCGAGCTGCCGCCGATTGCCGAGAGCCTGGTCGAGGCGGGGCGTACCGTGTGCTACGACATGATGTATGGCAAGGAGCCGACGCCGTTTTGCCAATGGGCGAGCAAGCTGGGCGCGGCGAAGGTGCTGGACGGCTTGGGGATGCTGGCGGAGCAGGCGGCCGAGGCGTTCTTTATCTGGCGTGGGGTGCGGCCGGAGACCGGGCCGGTGCTGGATGAGCTGCGCCGGCAGTTGGCCCGCGGCTGAGCTTGATATCCAATCGCGGGGCAAGCCCGCTCCCACGCAGACCTCTGATCATGGCGTGGGAGCGGGCTTGCCCCGCGATTACTCCTCGAATCTGATCGGACAGTCCTGGGCCCCTTCCAGCTTCTGCAATTCCTCAATCACCTGTGGCCGCGCCCGGTGCAGCGTCAGGCTTCCGCCAACTCTCATCAACCGCCGCGCCTCGCGGTGCAACATATCCACACCCGAATAATCGATGAAGTTCACCTGCCGCGCATCGATCACCACGTGCGGCCCCTGGCAGCGCTGCAGGCGCACCTGCAGGTAGTGCGCCGCGCCGAAGAAGATCGACCCGCCCACCCGCAAGATGTCCGCCTCCCCTTCCCGGCTCTGCTGCACCCGTGGCCGTGACGTGCGCTTGAGGTAAAAGAACAACGAGGCCAGCACCCCGGCATAGATCGCCGTCTGCAGTTCCAGCAGCAGCGTCGCGGCCGCCGTCAGCGCCATCACCAGGAACTCCGAGCGGCTGACCCGGAACAGCGCGCGAATGCCGCGATGGTCCACCAGCCCCCAGCAGATCAGCAGGATGCTCCCCGCCATCGCCGGGATCGGCAGATGGGCGATCAGCCCGGCGCCGGTCACGGCGAACAGCGCCACCCAGAGCGCCGAAAACACCCCGGCCAGCGGCGAACGCGCACCTGCTTCGTAACTGAGGCCCGAGCGAGTGAAGGAGCCTGCGGACAGGTAACCGGAGAAAAACGCGCCTCCGATGTTCGACAGGCCCTGTGCGCGGATTTCCTGGTCAGGGTCGATCAGTTGCTCCGAACGTGCCGACAACGAGCGGGCAATCGACAGGCTGGTGACCAGCCCAAGCATGCCCACTGCCACGGCGCTGGGCAGCAGGCGCAGCATCAGTTCCACGTCCAGCAGAGGCAGCGGGCTGAAGGGCGGGAGCTGCCCGGTGAACGCAGCCACCCTGGGCACGTGGGCGAAATAGCCTGGCAGCAGCCAGGCCGTCAGGCTGACCAGCAGCAGGCTTATCAACAGGCTCGGCCAGCGCGGGCGCCACAGTTTCAGGGCAATACCGATGACCAGCGTGGCCAGGCCCAGCGCCAGCGACGGCACATCCACTTCGCCCATGTGCCCAGCCAGGTCCTGCACGGTCTTCAACGCCGTGGCCTGGCTCGGCAGGTCCATTCCCAGCAGGTTCGGTAGCTGCCCAAGGGCGATGACGATGGCGGCGCCGAGGGTGAAGCCCAGCACCACCGAGTGGGAAACGAAATTGACCAGCGCGCCGAAGCGCAAAAGCCCCAGCAGCAATTGGAAGATGCCACCGAGGAAGGTCAACAACAGCACCAGGGTGACGTAGTCAGCGCTGCCGGCCACGGCCAGCGGGCTGATGCTGGCGTAGAGGACGATGGAAATGGCGGCGGTGGGGCCGCAGATCAGGTGCCAGGACGAGCCCCACAGGCAGGCGATCAGCACCGGGACGATGGCCGCGTATAGGCCGTATTCGGCGGGCAGGCCGGCGATCAGGGCGTAGGCGATGGACTGCGGCAGGGCGAGGATGGCGCCGCTCAGGCCCACCAGCAGGTCCTGGCGCAGGCTGCGGCCCGATTGGCGGGGCAGCCAGGTGAGGAAGGGCAGCAGGTGGCTAAGGCGGGGCATGGGGATAACAGATTCCTGAAGATTTCACCGACCCTGTGGGAGCGGGTTTACCCGCGATCACCGGCACAGCCGGTGCCAGAGACCGCGGTGCCTGTTTCGCGGGTAAACCCGCTCCCACAGGGACTATGTGTCGCTCAGCGGATCACAGTTTAGCTATTACGGTTTTTTGGGCATCCTCGCCCGCTTTGGTAGTCACTCCTGCGAGCCAGGCATCCAACAGCTCAGGATGCGCCTTCACCCAAGCCCTGGCCGCCTCGTCGAAGCTCACCTTCTTATCCACAACCTCAGCCATGATGCTGTTCTCCATGTCCAGCGTGAACGTCAGGTTGCCCAGCAGCTTCGCCGCGTTCGGGCACGCTTGTGAATACCCCTTGCGGGTCAGGGTGTAAACATCGCCCTTGCTGCCGAACCATTTCTCCCCACCCGTGAGGTAATGCATCTTCAGCTTCACGTTCATCGGGTGCGGGGTCCAGCCCAGGAAGGTGATGAACTGCTGCTTCTTCACCGCCCGGTCCACCTGCGCCAGCATTGCCTGTTCGCTGGACTCGACCAGTTTCCACTGCCCCAGGTCGAACGCGTTGTTGGCGATGATCTCTTTCAGCGACAGGTTGGCCGGCGCGCCCGAACCAATCCCGTAGAGCTTCTTGTCGAACTGCTCGGCATGCTTTTGCAGGTCGGCGAAGTCCTTCACGCCCGCGTTCCATACGTAGTCGGGCACCGCCAGGGTGAACTCGGTGCCTTGCAGATTCTTTGCAAGTTGCTGCACATCGCCATTGGCGATGAACTTGTCATGAAAGCCCTGCTGCGCCGGCATCCAGTTGCCGAGGAAGGCATCCACCCGGCCATCCTTGAGGCCGCCGTAGATGATCGGCACGGCCAGGCTGTCGATCTTCACCTGGTAGCCCAGGCTTTCCAGCAGCAGCCGGGCCAGGGCGTTGGTGCTGGCGATATCGCTCCAGCCAGGGTCGGCCAGTTTCACGGTGCTGCATTGCGTGTCGCTGTCGGCGGCGTGGGCCGTGCCCAGGCTCAGGGCCAGGGCGAGCACGGCGGCGGAGAACTTCTGCATGGCGGCCTCTCTTCTCAATCCAGGGGTGCGGGCTGTGGATAACGTGCCTTGCGCTCGAGGTCGTCGAGATCGATGTGGTTGCGCATGTACTGTTGGCTGGCGTCCACCAGCGGTTGGTGGTCCCAGCTCTTCAGCGTGCCGATGGCCAGCGCCTCGGCCACCAGGCGGCGGCGGCGCTGGCTGGCCAGCACCTGCTGGCGCAGCGCGGGGATGTCCCAGCGTTGCCTGGCTTCATCGACAAATGCCTGCAGCAGCGCCTGATGGTCCGGGCTGCCGGTGAGGTTCTCCCGCTCGTGCGGGTCGCGGCTCAGGTCATAGAGTAAACAGGGGTCGTCCTCGCTGTACACGAACTTGTAGGCGCCACGGCGGATCATCATCAGCGGGCCGACCGTGCCTTCGGCCATGTATTCGCCGATCACCTCGTCATGCCCGCCCTGCCCTTGCAGGTGGCCGAGCAGCGAGCGGCCGTCCAGGTGCAGGTGGTTGTCCACAGCGCCGCCGGCAAGTTCCACCAGGGTTGGCAACAGGTCGCAGGTGGAGACGCTGGCGCTGACGCGGGCCGGCGCGAAGCGTTTGGGCGCATGGATCAACAGCGGCACCCGCGCCGACATCTCGAACCAGTGCATCTTGTACCAGAGCCCGCGCTCGCCAAGCATGTCGCCGTGGTCGCCGGAAAACACGATCAGGGTGTCGTCGGCCAGGCCACAGTCCTCGAGGGTCTGCAGCAGCTTGCCGATGTTGTCGTCGATGTAGCTGCAGGCGCCGAAGTAGGCGCGGCGGGCGTCGCGCACCTTGTCCACGGGCAGCGGCTTGTTCCACAGGTCGTAGACCCTGAGCAGGCGTTGCGAGTGTGGGTCCTGCTCGGCCTGGGCAATTTGGTCCTGCGGCAGCGGGATATCCACATCCTGGTACAGGTCCCAGTAGCGCTTGGGGATGGTGTACGGGTCGTGGGGGTGGGTCATGGAGACGGTCAGGCAGAACGGCCGGCCGTCATCCTCGCGTACATGGTCGTAGAGGTATTGGCGCGCCTTGAACACCACCTCCTCGTCGAAATCCAGCTGGTTGGTGCGCACGCAAGGCCCGGCCTGCAGCACCGAGGACATGTTGTGGTACCAGCTCGGGCGCTGGTCGGGGGCGTCCCAGTTCACCGCCCAGCCGTAGTCGGCCGGGTAGATGTCGCTGGTCAGCCGCGTTTCGTAGCCGTGCAACTGGTCCGGGCCACAGAAGTGCATCTTGCCCGACAGCGCGGTGCGGTAGCCGAGGCGGCGCAGGTAGTGGGCGTAGGTGGGCACGTCGGCGGGGAAGTCGGCGGCGTTGTCATAGGCGCCGATGCGGCTGGGCAGCTGGCCGCTGACCAGGGTGAAGCGCGACGGCGCGCACAGCGGGCTGTTGCAGTAGGCACTGTCGAACACCACGGCCTGCTCAGCGAGGCGGGCCAGGTTGGGCATCTTGATCGGCGACGGGTTGTAGATCGGCAGCAAGGGTGCGGCCATCTGATCGGCCATGATGAACAGGATGTTGGGTCGCTTCATGGGGGCCTTCCATCGTCGAGGGTTATGGGTACCACTTGCAATCCAGCATGCGGCTGTGGATAACAGGGGTAAAGCCCATGCCGGGCAATGACTGGGATTAGCCAAGCTTATGTTTGAGCACCTTGCCGACCTGCCCCTCGACACCCTGCGCGTGTTCGAGGCCGCCGCCCGCCTGCGCAGCTTCACCGCTGCTGCCGTGGAACTGGGCACCACCCAGCCGGCGGTCAGCCAGCAGATGAAGCGCCTGGAGGCGCAGCTGGGCACGCGCTTGTTCGACCGGATCTACCGGGGCATCGAGCTGACCGAGGCGGGCTTGCTGTTGTTCGAGCAGGTGCACCAGGGCTTGCAGGCGATGGACGATGGCGTTGCCCAAGCCAGTGGGCGCGGCCAGCGCGAGGTGCTGCAGGTGGCTACCGACTTCGCCTTTGCGGCGTTCTGGCTGATGCCGCGCTTGCAGCGTTTTCATGAGGCTTATCCACAGGTGGACGTGAGCCTGGTGACCGGCGAGCGCAGCCAGGCGATGTTGCGCCCGGACATCGATGTGGCGGTGCTGTTCGGCGATGGGCGCTTTCATCAGGGCGAGAGCCGCTGGCTGTTCGATGAGGAAGTTTTCCCGGTGTGCAGCCCTCGGCTGATTCATGGCAAACCCTTGTCAGCCGTGGCTTTACAACGATTGCCCCTGCTCCATTTGCGGGGTGAGCAGGCCAGTCGCTGGTTCGACTGGGCGGGGGTGTTCCGCGGGTTTGGCGTGGCCAGCCCGCCACCGGCCGGGCAGTTGCGGTTCGACAATTACA
This sequence comes from Pseudomonas sichuanensis, assembly GCF_003231305.1. Lineage (GTDB taxonomy): Bacteria > Pseudomonadota > Gammaproteobacteria > Pseudomonadales > Pseudomonadaceae > Aquipseudomonas > Aquipseudomonas sichuanensis. Next base: position 77,711 of record NZ_QKVM01000022.1, read on the forward strand.
CCCTGTTGATTCAGGCGGCGATTGCCGGGCAAGGGGTGGCGATTGGATGGGCGCACCTGGTCGATGGGCTGGTCGAGCAGGGGTTGTTGTGTCGGCCATTGGAAGGGAGTTTGCGCTCGAAGCGGGGGTATTACGCGGTGCTGCCGCCGCGCAAGCGGCGTGGGGCGTTGATCGAACGGTTTGTGGACTGGCTGGAGCAGGAGCGCGGCCGCCCTGACCTGTCACGTAATTTGTAGGAGCGGCTTTAGCCGCGAACACCGGCGCAGCCGGTGCCATCTACCGCGTTGTCTGCTTTGCGGCTGAAGCCGCTCCCACAGGGATGGCGTAGACTCGAAGGCAGGTCATCACCGCTATTCAGGAGCCACCGTGCAAAGGATCAAGGGCTACCACGCCCACGTTTACTACGACGCATCGACCATGGAGCAGGCCCGCGAGCTGTGCGAAGAGGCGACGCGGCTGTTTGGCGTGACCATGGGGCGCATGCATCAGAAACCCGTAGGGCCGCACCCGGACTGGAGCTGCCAGCTGGCGTTCGGGCCGGAGTTGGTGGGCGTGGTGCTGCCGTGGCTGGCGCTGTACCGCAAGGGGCTGGTGGTGTTTCTGCACCCGGAAACCGGGGATGAGCTGGCGGATCACCGCGATCATGCGATCTGGATGGGGGCAGTGCGGCCTTTGGATCTGTCGATCTTTGGTGACTAGGCCTGGCTGGCCTCTTCGCGGGTAAACCCGCTCCCACAGGTGCTGCACAGCCGTTGAGAGCGGTGCAGTCCCTGTGGGAGCGGGTTTACCCGCGAAGCAGGTGACGCAGTCTAGCGACGGGCGCCGCGGACCCCTTCGGCCAGTGCCGAGCACAGGCTCAGCACGTCGTTCACGGCCTGGTCGTCGCTCTTGGCCTGGGCGATCTTGTCGACCAGCGCCGACCCTACCACCACACCATCGGCCAGGCGTGCGATGGCCGCAGCCTGCTCCGGGGTACGAATGCCGAATCCGACACTGATCGGCAGGTCGGTATGCCGACGCAGGCGAGCCACGGCCTCGGTGACATGTTCGGTGGTCGCGGAACCGGCGCCGGTCACACCTGCCACCGACACGTAGTAGACGAACCCGGAGCTGCGCTCCAGCACGCGCGGCAGGCGCACGTCGTCGGTGGTCGGGGTGGTCAGGCGGATGAAGTCGATGCCCGCGGCCTGGGCCGGGGTGGCCAGCTCGGCATCGTGCTCCGGCGGCAGGTCGACGATAATCAGGCCATCGACACCCGCGGTTTTCGCCTCGGCGACGAACTTGTCCACACCGAAGCGGTGGATCGGGTTGTAGTAACCCATCAGCACGATCGGCGTGGCCTGGTTGTCCACACGGAATTCACGCACCATCTGCAGGGTCTTGGCCAGGGTCTGGCCGGCTTTCAGCGCGCGCAGGGTGGCCAGCTGGATGGCCACGCCGTCGGCCATCGGGTCGGTGAACGGCATGCCCAGCTCGATCACGTCGGCACCGGCGGCCGGCAGGCCTTTGAGGATCTTCAGCGAGGCGTCATAGCCAGGATCGCCAGCAGTGACGAAGGTGACCAGGGCTGCGCGGCCTTCGGCCTTGAGTTCGGCGAAGCGTTGTTCGAGACGGCTCATGCCTGTTTCTCCTGGGCGGCCATGTGGTTCATCACGGTTTGCATGTCCTTGTCGCCACGACCGGACAGGCAGATCACCATCAGGTGATCCTTGGGCAGGGTCGGCGCGCGCTTGATCGCTTCGGCCAGGGCGTGGGAGCTTTCCAGCGCTGGGATGATGCCTTCGAGGCGACAAGTGATGTGGAAGGCGTCGAGGGCTTCGTCGTCGGTGATGCTGACGTACTGCACGCGCTTCACTTCGTGCAGGTAGGCGTGCTCCGGGCCGATGCCGGGGTAGTCCAGGCCTGCGGAAATCGAGTGGGCGTCGGTGATCTGGCCGTCGTCGTCCTGCAGCAGGTAGGTGCGGTTGCCGTGCAGCACGCCCGGTACGCCGCCGTTGAGGCTGGCCGCGTGCTTGTCGGTGTGCACGCCGTGGCCGCCGGCTTCGACGCCGATGATCTTGACGCTTTCATCTTCGAGGAAGTCGTGGAACAGGCCCATGGCGTTGGAGCCGCCGCCGACGCAGGCGATCAGGCTGTCGGGCAGGCGCCCTTCCTTTTCTTGCAGCTGGGCGCGGGTCTCTTTGCCGATGATCGACTGGAAGTCGCGGACCATCGCCGGGTACGGGTGCGGGCCGGCCACGGTGCCGATCAGGTAGAAGGTGTCGTCGACGTTGGTGACCCAGTCGCGCAGGGCCTCGTTCATGGCGTCCTTCAAGGTGCCGGTGCCGGCGGTGACCGGGACGATCTCGGCGCCCAGCAGCTTCATGCGGAACACGTTGGCCTGCTGGCGCTCGATGTCGGTGGCGCCCATGTAGATCACGCAGGGCAGGCCGAAGCGCGCGGCGACGGTGGCGGTGGCCACGCCGTGCATGCCGGCGCCGGTCTCGGCGATCAGGCGTTTCTTGCCCATGCGCTTGGCCAGCAGCACCTGGCCGATGCAGTTGTTCACCTTGTGCGCGCCGGTGTGGTTGAGCTCTTCACGCTTGAAGAAGATCTTGGCGCCGCCGCAGTGTTCGGTCAGGCGTTCGGCGAAGTACAGCGGGTTGGGGCGGCCGATGTAGTCGCGCTGGAAGTAGGCCAGGTCTTCGAGGAACTTGGGGTCGGCCTTGGCGGCTTCGTACTCGCGGGCAAGGTCCAGCACCAGCGGCATCAGGGTTTCGGCCACGTAGCGGCCGCCGAACGAGCCGAACAGGCCGTTGGCGTCGGGGCCGGGGCGGTATTGGGACTGGGACATGGGGCGCTCCATAGGCGAATTTGACAGAGTGACTGCGCCAGCGTGGGAGCGGGCTTGCCCCGCGATGCGGCTGACGCTGGTCGATGAGGCCTACTCTAACCAGCGCACGCTCGGCTGAAAACCGATAAGATTGCGCAAACCTGTCAGGAAATCTCACAAGTCATATGGCCCAGGATCTTCCCCCGCTCAACGCCTTGCGGGCCTTCGAGGCCACCGCCCGGCTCAACAGTGTCAGCCAGGCCGCCGAAGCGCTGCATGTGACCCACGGCGCGGTCAGCCGGCAGATCAAGGTGCTCGAAGAGCACCTTGGGGTGGCGTTGTTCGTCAAGGACGGGCGCGGCGTCAAACTCACAGATGCTGGTGTGCGCCTGCGCGATGCCAGCTTCGAGGCGTTCGACCGTTTGCGCGGCGTGTGTGCCGAGCTTTCGCGCGCGGCAGACGAAGCGCCGTTCGTGCTCGGCTGCTCCGGCAGCCTGCTGGCGCGCTGGTTCATCCCGCGTCTCGGGCGTTTGAAAGCGGACCTGCCGGAGTTGCGCCTGCACCTGTCGGCGGGCGAAGGCGATCTCGATCCGCGGCGCCCAGGGTTGGACGCGTTGCTGGTGTACGCCGAGCCGCCGTGGCCGGCGGACATGCAGGTGCATGTGCTTGCCGAGGAGCGGATCGGCCCGGTGCTGAGCCCGCACTTCGAAGGCTTCGAACGTTTGAAAGCCGCGCCAGCCGTGGCTTTGCAACGAGAAGCAGTGCTGCACACCACCTCGCGACCGCAGGCTTGGCCGACGTGGGCCGAGCAGCAGGGCCTGGTGCCTGAAGCATTGAATTACGGCCAGGCTTTCGAGCACCTGTACTACCTGCTGGAGGCGGCGGTAGCTGGGCTGGGCGTGGCCATCGCGCCTCAGCCGCTGGTGGCCGACGACTTGAAAGCCGGACGGCTGGCAGCACCCTGGGGCTTTTCACCCACCCGTGCGGCCTTGGCCCTGTGGGTACCACGGCGCGCCGACGACGGTCGCGCCGAGCAACTGGCGCAGTGGCTGCGCCAGGAGCTGCAACGGCAGGCGGGTTAGTTGCGGCGGCACAGCAGGTAGGCGGCCAGCAGGCCAAGGGCGCCAACGGCCACACCGGCGGTGGTCCAGGGGTGTTCCTGGGCGTAGTCGCGGGTGGCGATACCGGTTTCGCGGGTGCGGGTTTTGACATCCGCATAGGCATCGCTGAGCAAGCTGCGCGAGTGCTTGAGGGCGCTTTCGGCACTGCCGCGCAGCGCCTTCATGGTTTTCTGCGATTCTTCCGAGGCGTCGTGCTTGAGGTGTTCCAAGGTCTTGAGCAGGCTCTCGATCTCGGCTTCCATGCTTTCCAGCGACGCCTTGCGCAGCGAGTTGTGGGCCATGGTGACTCTCCTTCGCGGTGGATGAGGTGTACAGGGTGCGACTGCGCGGCGGGCTGAAAGTGCGATCGAACTTTCACCTTCGCCATTGGCTCGCAGGTAAACCAGGCCGGCACTGCTAGGCTGAACTGACACTTCACCGAAGGAGCGCACTCATGACCGATCATCACACTTACAAGAAGATCGAGCTGGTCGGGTCCTCGCCCACCAGCATCGAAGAGGCGATCAACAATGCCCTGGCCGAGGCCGGCAAGAGCATCAAGCACCTGGAATGGTTCGAGGTGGTCGATACCCGCGGGCATATCCGCGACAACAAGGCCGCGCACTTCCAGGTGACGCTGAAGGTGGGCTTCCGCATCGCCAACAGCTGACAGGCAGCCGGGCTGGCTTTGCCCGGCATGATGCGGTAATAGGTTTGCAGGGCGCACAGGCTGCGCCCTTTTCGACTTTGATCTGCACAAGGAACGCGATAGATGAAGAAGTTGATTGTGGCAGTAGGCCTGATGGTGCTGGCCGGTGGTGCGATGGCGGCGGGCAAGCCGTGCGAAGAGCTCAAGGCAGAGATCGCCGCGAAGCTGGATGCCAAGGGCGTGAAGGGCTATTCGCTGGAAATCGTCAAGAAAGGCGACCCGGCGGGCAAGGTGGTGGGTACCTGTGAGGGTGGCGCCAAAGAGATTGTCTACCGTCGCGGCTGATGCCGTGCGTTTTTCGCGGGTAAACCCGCTCCCACAGGTACTCCACTGTTACCGAAGTCAGTGGAATACCTGTGGGAGCGGGTTTACCCGCGAAGAAGTTCATTCGGTCTTGAGGGCCTGCGCCATCAATTCATAGGACCGGACCCGGTCTGCATGTTCATACAGGTCACTGGTAAAGATCAGCTCATCCGCCCCGGTCTGCTCCAGCAGCACCTGCACCTTGGCCCGCACCTTCTGCGGGCTGCCGATCATCGCCAGGCCCAGGAAGCTGCTCACCGCGTCGCGCTCGTGAGGCAGCCACAGGCCGTTCATGCTTTCGACGGGCGGGCGCTGCATCAGGCTCTGGCCACGGATCAACGCGAGGATGCGCTGGTACACCGAGGTGGCCAGGTACTCGGCCTTCTCGTCGGTTTCGGCCACCACCATCGGTACCCCGAGCATCACGTAGGGCTTGTCCAGCGTGGTGGAAGGCTTGAAGTGGTCGCGGTAGATACGGATGGCCTCGTGCATGTAGCGCGGCGCGAAGTGCGAGGCGAAGGCGTAAGGCATGCCGCGCATGCCGGCCAGTTGGGCACTGAACAGGCTGGAACCTAGCAGCCACATCGGCACTTCGGTGTCGTGGCCGGGCACGGCGATGACTTTTTGGTCGTCGGTGCGTGGGCCGAGGTAGCGCGACAGCTCCTCGACGTCATCCGGGAAATCGTCGGCGCTACCGGAGCGCTCACGGCGCAAGGCGCGGGCGGTCATCTGGTCGGAGCCGGGGGCACGGCCCAGGCCCAGGTCGATGCGGCCTGGGTAAAGGCTGGCGAGGGTGCCGAACTGTTCGGCGACCACCAGCGGTGCGTGGTTGGGCAGCATCACCCCGCCAGAGCCGACGCGAATGGTCGAGGTGCCACCGGCCAGGTAGCCGATCAGCACGGCGGTGGCCGAGCTGGCGATGCCATCCATGTTGTGGTGCTCGGCCACCCAGAAGCGGTGATAGCCAAAGCGTTCGGCGTGTTGCGCCAGGTCCAGCGAGTTGCGCAGCGCTTGCCCCGGGCCGCCGTCGGCGCGCACGGGCACCAGGTCGAGGGTGGAATACTTCAGGTCTCGCAGGTGCGTCATCGAAAGCCTCCGCAGCAGGTGGTTGGCCAAAGGCCTTGCAGACTCTGTATGGGCACATTCGAAGGATTCAATGCCTACCAGTGGATTGATCTGAACTTGGCGTGGGCAGGGGCCTCACAAGCATAAGCATCCAACCCTGTGACCAGGAGGCAACATGAAGAAGACAGCATCGGCGATCTGGCAAGGTGGCCTGAAGGATGGCCATGGCCTGTTGTCCACCGAAAGCGGCGCGCTCAAGCAGAACCCCTACGGCTTCAACACCCGCTTCGAGGGTATCCCGGGGACCAACCCCGAAGAGCTGATCGGCGCGGCCCATGCCGGGTGTTTCTCCATGGCCCTGTCGATGATGCTGGGCGAGTCAGGCCTGACCCCGGAGCGCATCGACACCTTTGCCGAAGTGAGCCTGGACAAGCAGGCCGACGGCTTCGCCATCACGGCGGTGCACCTGACGCTCAAGGCGAAAGTGCCGGGCGCCAGCGAGGCGCAGTTCCAGGAGATCGCCAACAAGGCCAAGGCCGGTTGCCCGGTGTCCAAGGTGTTGAACGCGGCGATCAGCCTCGATGCGACCTTGCTGACCTAGGCCGGCGCAACGGCGGCGGTTTGCGGTAGTCTAACCAGCATCGGCAGCCCGCCTGCCCTTTTAGGAGTGGTTCCATGATCCGCGTAGCAATTGCCGTGCTGGCCTCCCTGATGGCCACGGGTGCACTGGCCGCAGTCAAGCCGTGCGAGGAACTCAAGGCCGAGATCGAGGCGAAGATCCAGGCGCGCGGGGTGACGTCCTACACACTGGAGATCGTGCCGAACAGTGAAGTCCACGATCAGAGCATGGTCGTGGGCAGTTGCGAGGCTGGCACCAAGAAGATCATTTATCAGAAGAATGATCGGTAAGGCCGGCCTCGACCTCTGTAGGAGCGGCCTTGTGTCGCGATCGGGCTGCGTAGCAGCCCCGGCGATTTCTGCTTGATGCTCTAAACCTGGGGCCGCTGCGCGCCCCGTCGCGACACAAGGCCGCTCCTACAGATTCCTAGGGAATGCAGAACACATTGCTCGGCTCATTCACCACCACCGTGCGGTTGGCGTCGTACAGCAGCACCTGCGGCTGCATCACCGGCGCCCGTGCCTCCAGGCGATAGCGCTCGCCGGCCTTGAAGTCGTCGTAGCGCACGGTGAGGTAGCAGGTCCGCTCGGTCGGGTCGGTACTGAAGCCGCCGGAATACACCTCGAAGTCGAAGCGCACCACCAGCTCATGCTTGCCCGGCGTCACCTGGAAGTAGCGGCCATCCTCGAGCCGCTTGCCGTCCAGGCGGTCGGCCATGAGGGTACGGCCGGGGGTGACGGTGTACATGTCGATCCAGGCCTTGCCTGGGTCGACTGGCGGCAAGGGGCTGGCGCAAGCCCCCAGTGCGCTGATGGCGAACAGCATCATGGGCTGGCGCATGGCGAAACTCCCGCTCGCGATTCACAGGCCATAAGCATAGCGCCGTTCGCGGCCTTCAGGTGCGCTGGCAGCCTGCCGGTTCACCCTGGCCGATCAATTTCTGCTGCTGGTCATACAGCTTGATCCAGGGGCGAAAACCAATGCTGCCGGCCTGCATCTGGTAGCGCTGGCCAGCGGTGAAACCCTTGTAGGTGAGATTCAGCTGGCAGTCGCGCCACAGCGGCTCGTCCACCGGGCCGATGTTGCTGGGTGTCACGGCGAACTGGTAGCGCACGGTCAGCTCGTGATTGCCGGGCTGCACCTCGAAATAGCGGTTGTCGGCCCAGGCCCGCTCATCCACCTGCACGGCATGCAGCGAGGCGTTGTCGTGCGGGGCCAGGTCGATCCACGCCTGGTTCGGGTCCGGGTCGGGCAAAGTGGCGCAGCCGGACAGCAGCATGAGTGTGCCCACGGCAAACCGAGTACGCATGGCGAAGCTCCCCCTTGGCAAGATAGTCTTGGTCGCATTCGGCCGACGAGCGAGATAGACAGCCTCGATGTTTGGACTTTTTCTTTTCACGCGCTGCAGCCGTCGGGGTCTGGACCGCGTTTTCACCCGCTTGGTTCCCGCAGCGCTCGGCGTCCTGCTGAGCGGTTGTTCCAGCCTGGGTTACTACGGCCAGTTGGCCGAGGGGCAATGGCAGCTGTTGCGGGCGCGCCAGCCCGTGGCGCAGGTGATCGACGACCCGGCCACTCGCCCGGAGCTGCGCCAGCGCCTGCAGTTCGCCCAGCAGGCCCGGGTGTTTGCCAGTGAGCAGCTGAAGCTGCCGGACAACGGCAGTTACCGGGTGTATGCCGAGCTGGGCCGGCCCTACGTGGTGTGGAATGTGTTCGCCACCCCCGAGCTGTCGCTGCAGCCAGTCACCCATTGCTTCCCTATTGCCGGCTGTGTGGCCTATCGCGGCTATTACCAGCAGGGTGCGGCCCGCGGGGCGGCGGCGTTGATGCGCGAGCAAGGGCTGGATGTCTATGTCGGGGGTGTGGAGGCGTATTCGACGCTAGGCTGGTTCGACGACCCGATCCTTTCCAGCATGGTCGGCTGGGGCGGCGAGCGCCTGGCCACGGTGATCTTCCATGAGTTGGCGCACCAGCGCTTCTATGTGCAGGACGATACCGAGTTCAACGAGTCGTTCGCCTCCTTCGTCGAGCAGGAGGGCACCCGGCAATGGCGTGCGGCGCGTGGGTTGGCCGCGGTCGAGGAACGTGGGGCCGGGCAACGCGATGCCTTCATTCGCCTGGTGTTGGCCAGCCGCGAGCGCTTGCAGGCGATTTATGCAGGGCCGTTGGATGACGCGGGCAAGCGTGCGGCCAAGCAGGCGGAGTTCGAGCGGCTGCGGCGAGAGTACCGCGAGGTGCGGGATCGGGACTGGGCGGGGGATCGGCGTTTCGATGCCTGGATCTTTGCGCCGATGAACAATGCGAAGTTGTTGCCGTTTGGTCTTTATGACCAGTGGGTGCCGGCGTTTTCGCAGCTGTTCAATGAGGTTGGCAGGGATTGGTTGCGTTTCTATGAGCGGGTGGAGGCGCTTGGCAGGTTGCCGATCGAGCAGCGCAAATCGGCGTTGGCTGAGCTGGCCTCATCGCGGGGCAAGCCCGCTCCCACGAACTGATCCGTGGACTACCCCCCTAAAGCAGTTGGACACCAAGTCAACTCTTGGGGGCAGACCACAGCGTGGGAGCGGGCTTGCCCCGCGATGAGGTTTGAATCAGCGAACGAACGCCTGGTGCATCTCGGCCAGGGTCTGGAAATGGTACGCCGGCGCTTCGGCTTCCAGCTCCTCGCGGCTACCAAACCCATACCCCACCGCCACCGCCTGCAAGCCATTGCTGCGCGCGCCGATCAGGTCATGCTTGCGGTCACCGATCATCAAGGTCTGCGCCGGGTCCAGCCCTTCCTCGTCCAACAGGTGACGGATCAGCTCGACCTTGTTGGTGCGCGTGCCATCCAGCTCGCTGCCGTAGATCACCTTGAAGTGCTGATCGAACTCAAAATGCCGGGCGATCTCGCGGGCAAACTCCCACGGCTTGGAAGTGGCGATATACAGCGTACGGCCTTGGCCGTTGAGCGCCTGCAGCAGTTCCGGCACGCCGTCGAACACCCGGTTTTCGTACAACCCGGTCACCTTGAAGCGCTCGCGGTAGAAGTTCACCGCGTCCCAGGCCTTGGCTTCGTCGAAGTGGTAGAACTGCATGAACGCCTGCAGCAGGGGCGGGCCAATGAAGTGTTCGAGGCGGGCAAGGTCCGGCTCGTCGATGCCCAGTTTGGCCAGGGCGTACTGGATCGAGCGGGTGATGCCCAGGCGCGGGTCGGTCAGGGTGCCGTCGAGGTCGAAGAGGATGTTCTGCTGGTGCATGATTTTCTCGGTGCCTGAAAAGGTGTTTCGTGGGAGCGGGCTTGCCCCGCGATGGCGGCAGCAGTACCAACCTCTGCTGACTGGGCCAACGCAATCGCGGGGCAAGCCCGCTCCCACGGGCAGAAACTGGGTTTACTGGTCGTAGCCTTCGGCCAGGTGCTGGTCCTTGAGCTTGACGTAGTTGCCGGCGCTGTAGGCGAAGAACGCGTGTTCCTGTTCGCTCAGCAGTCGCACCTGTTTCACTGGGCTGCCCATGTACAGGTACCCGCTGGCCAGGCGCTTGCCCGGGGGCACCAGGCTGCCGGCACCGATGATCACCTCGTCCTCGACGATGGCGCCATCCATGATGGTGCTGCCCATGCCCACCAGGATGCGGTTGCCCAGGGTACAGCCATGCAGCATGACTTTGTGACCGATGGTCACCTCGTCGCCGATGATCAACGGGAAACCATCCGGGTTGAAGGGCCCGGCGTGGGTGATGTGCAACACGCTGCCATCCTGCACGCTGGTGCGCGCGCCGATGCGGATGCGGTGCATGTCGCCGCGCACCACCGTCAGTGGCCAGATCGAGCTGTCGTCACCGATCTCGACGTCGCCGATGACCACCGCCGAACGGTCGACGAAGGCCCGTGCTCCCACTTTCGGCGTGTGTTCCTGGAAGGTCCGGAGGGCCATGATAGTGTTCCTCTGCAATGCCGATAGGCAGGCTGCCTGCTGCGGTCGGCGTCGATTGTAATTAAGATGGTCCCGTGTTTCTCCTGCCAAGGTACCCGAACCGTGAGTGCGAACAACCCGCTGCTGCAGTCCCACGATCTGCCGCCCTTCTCGGCCATCCGCGCCGAGCATGTGCTGCCGGCGATCGAGCAGATCCTCGCCGACAACCGCAAGGCCATCGCCGACATCCTCGAGAAGCAGGGCAACAACCCGAGCTGGGCCGGCCTGGTGCTGGCCATGGACGAACTGAACGATCGCCTGGCCGCCGCCTGGAGCCCGGTCAGCCACCTCAACGCGGTGTGCAACAGCCAGGAGCTGCGCGAGGCCTACGAGTCCTGCCTGCCGGCCCTGAGCGCCTATTCCACCGAACTGGGCCAGAACCGTGCCCTGTTCGACGCCTATCAAGCCCTGGCCAACAGCCCTGAAGCTGCGAGCTTCGATGTGGCGCAGAAGACCATCATCGAGCATGCCCTGCGCGATTTCCGCCTGTCGGGCATCGACCTGCCAGCCGACCAGCAGCAGCGCTATGCCGAAGTGCAGAGCACGCTCAGCGAGCTGGGCAGCCGCTTCTCCAACCAGCTGCTCGATGCCACCCAGGCCTGGACCAAGCACGTCACCGACGAAGCCGCGCTGGCCGGCCTGACCGACTCGGCCAAGGCGCAGATGGCTGCCGCCGCCCAGGCCAAAGGCCTCGATGGCTGGCTGATCACCCTCGAATTCCCCAGCTACTACGCGGTGATGACCTACGCCAGCGACCGCGCCCTGCGCGAAGAGCTGTACGCCGCCTACTGCACCCGCGCCTCCGACCAGGGCCCGAACGCCGGCCAGTTCGACAACGGCCCGGTGATGGAGCAGATCCTCGACCTGCGCCAGGAACTGGCCAAGCTGCTGGGCTACCCGAACTTCGCCGAGCTGAGCCTGGCCACCAAGATGGCCGAGTCCAGCGACCAGGTGCTGGGCTTCCTGCGTGACCTGGCCAAGCGTTCCAAGCCGTTCGCCGCCCAGGACCTGGAGCAGCTCAAGGCCTACGCCGCCGAGCAGGGCACAGCGGAACTGGCCAGCTGGGATGCCGGTTACTTCGGCGAGAAGCTGCGCGAGCAGCGCTACAGTGTGTCCCAGGAAGCCCTGCGCGCCTACTTCCCGATCGACAAGGTGCTGACTGGCCTGTTCGCCATCGTCCAGCGCCTGTACGGCATCGAAATCGCCGAGCTCAAAGGCTTCGACGCTTGGCATCCGGATGTGCGCCTGTTCGAGATCAAGGAAAACGGCCAGCACGTCGGCCGCTTCTTCTTCGACCTCTACGCCCGCGCCAACAAGCGCGGCGGTGCCTGGATGGACGGTGCCCGCGACCGTCGCCGCACCGCGGCCGGCAGCCTGCAGAGCCCGGTGGCCAACCTGGTGTGCAACTTCACCCCGGCCGCGCCCGGCAAGCCTGCGCTGCTGACCCACGATGAAGTCACCACGCTGTTCCACGAGTTCGGCCACGGCCTGCACCACCTGCTGACCCGCATCGAGCATGCCGGTGTGTCCGGTATCAACGGCGTGGCCTGGGACGCGGTGGAGCTGCCGAGCCAGTTCATGGAGAACTGGTGCTGGGAGCCTGAAGGCCTGGCGCTGATCTCCGGCCATTACGAGACCGGCGAGCCACTGCCCCAGGACCTGCTGGACAAGATGCTGGCGGCGAAGAATTTCCAGTCCGGCATGATGATGGTGCGCCAGCTGGAGTTCTCGCTGTTCGACTTCGAACTGCACGCCACCCACGGTGACGGCCGCAGCGTGCTGCAGGTGCTCGAGGGCGTGCGCGACGAAGTCACGGTGATGCGCCCGCCGGCGTACAACCGTTTCCCCAACAGCTTCGCGCACATTTTCGCCGGTGGTTATGCGGCGGGCTATTACAGCTACAAGTGGGCCGAAGTGCTGTCGGCCGACGCCTTCTCGCGCTTTGAAGAAGAAGGCGTGCTCAATGCCGAGACCGGCCGCGCGTTCCGCGAGGCAATCCTGGCGCGGGGCGGTTCCTGCGAGCCGATGGTGCTGTTCGTCGACTTCCGTGGCCGTGAGCCTTCCATCAATGCATTGCTGCGCCACTGCGGCCTGAGCGAGGACGCAGCGGCATGAGTGAGGTAGCCGTGAGCAAGACCAAGCGACGCTTTATCGCCGGGGCCGTGTGCCCGGCGTGCAGCGAGATGGACAAGCTGATGATGTGGAGCGAAGACGACGTGCCGCACCGCGAGTGCATGGCCTGCGGGTTCACCGATACGTTGAATGAGCAGGGGCTGTCGGTACCCAAGGAACTCGGCACCCGGGTCAACCAGCTGGCGCCGAAGGCGGCGCCGGTGAAAGTACAGGTGCAGACGGTGCAGTTCTTCCCCAATCCGAAGCTCAAGAAGCCCGAGTGAGGTCGGGGTCGCTTCGCGACCCATCGCTGGCAAGCCAGCTCCCACAGGAGGCAGCGATACTCTGTGGGAGCTGGCTTGCCAGCGATGGGCTGCGCAGCAGCCCTTTGCAATCCGCCTGACGGCACTGGTGCTCAAGGAAAACCCGGATTACTGTATGCGCATACAGTAATCCGGGTTTTTCATCATGAAGCCAGCCCCCCTCCGTGGCCGCGGCACCACCGCCAACCCCCACAACCGCTTCGCCCCCAACCATTCGGTGGCCGAGGACGACGGCTGGTACCAGGAAGTCCCGCTCACCCAGGGAACCGAGGTGCGGATCGAGTTGGCCAAGACCATCATCGCCCGCAACACCTCCCCCGACCTGCCCTTCGACCGCTCCATCAACCCCTACCGCGGCTGCGAGCACGGCTGCATCTACTGCTACGCCCGCCCCAGCCACGCCTACTGGGACCTCTCCCCCGGCCTGGACTTCGAAACCAAGCTGATCGCCAAGACCAACGCCGCCGAGGTGCTCGAACAGCAATTGAGCAAACCGGGCTACGTCTGCGCGCCGATCAACCTGGGCTCCAACACCGACCCTTACCAGCCCATCGAACGTGAGCAGCAACTCACCCGGCGGCTGCTGGAGGTGCTGCTGCGCTACCGCCACCCGGTGACCATCGTCACCAAAGGCTCGCTGGTGCTGCGCGACCTCGACCTGCTGAGCGAACTGGCCAGCCAGCGCCTGGCACGGGTGATGATCAGCCTCACCACCCTCGACGATGAACTCAAGCGCACGCTGGAGCCCCGAGCTGCCGCGCCGAAAGCGCGTTTGCGCGCGATTCGGGTCTTGCGCGAGGCTGGCGTGCCGGTGGGCGTGCTGTGTTCGCCGATGATCCCGATGATCAATGACAGTGAGCTGGAGCGCCTGCTGGAGGCGGCAAAAGAAGCCGGCGCCCAGAGCGCGGCGTACATGATGCTGCGCCTGCCGCTGGAGGTGGCGCCGCTGTTCGAGCAATGGCTGCGCGATCACTACCCGCAACGCGCCGACCATGTGCTGAGCCTGATCCGCCAGAGCCGGGGTGGCGAGCTGTACGACAGCCGGTTTGGCGCGCGCATGCGTGGTGAAGGCGTGTTCGCCGAACTGCTGGCGCAACGGTTTCGCAAGGCGGCCAGGCGCCTGGGGTTCGAAGGGCGGGAGGAGCTGGCATTGGATTGCAGCGCTTTCTGCCCTCCTGGCGGGCAGATGGCATTGTTCTGAACGCATCTGTGGGAGCGGCTTTAGCCGCGAACACCGGCATGGCCGGTGCCATTTACCGCGTCGCCTGCTTCGCGGCTGAAGCCGCTCCCACCCCCTGCAAAGCTACCCCCAGCGTCGCTAATGCTAGGCATCAATATCAGTAGTGGGTATTGGCAACTGATGCTTTTTTGCTATTATCCAGAGCCCGCCGAAAACCTCTGGAACGCCCGTTCTAGAGCCTTCCAAATTAAGTTTCAGTTAAGTTTTCTCCGCTAGCGTAGGCCCCCAGTCCACCCCGACTGTGATCTATTGTCTGTGCGCGTCATCTAATCCCCGCATAGCCATAATCTTTCCCCGGTAACATGGAACTTACCTTCAAACCGTCAAGAGGATGAATCATGCCCGTCAAGGACCCATCCAAGGTTGTCCCGGCCGCACCCGCTGAAAGCGCCGATGCCGCCCTCAAGCATATCGTCGACGGCTTCCTGCGGTTCCACACCGAGGTCTTCCCCGAGCAGCAAGAGCTGTTCAAGAAGCTGGCCACCGCGCAGAAACCTCGCGCCATGTTCATCACCTGCGCCGACTCGCGCATCGTCCCCGAGCTGATCACCCAAAGTTCGCCTGGCGACCTGTTCGTCACCCGTAACGTCGGCAACGTGGTGCCGCCGTATGGCCAGATGAACGGTGGCGTTTCCAGTGCCATCGAATACGCGGTGCTGGCGTTGGGCGTGCACCACATCATCATCTGCGGCCACTCCGACTGCGGTGCCATGCGCGCGGTGCTCAACCCGCGTTCGCTGGACAAGATGCCGACGGTTTCCGCCTGGCTGCGTCACGCCGAAGTGGCGCGTACCGTGATCGAGGACAACTGCTCCTGCGGCAGCGAGCACGAAAGCATGCAACTGCTGACCAAGGAAAACGTCATCGCCCAGCTGCATCACCTGCGTACCCACCCTTCGGTCGCCTCGCGCCTGGCGGCCGGCCAGTTGCACATCCATGGCTGGATCTACGACATCGAAACCAGTCAGATCGAAGCCTACGACGCTGCCAGCGACCGCTTCCTGCCGCTGACCGCTGGCGATTCGATCCCTTCCGCTACTCCGAGAGGCCGCTACTAAGCGACCCGACCACGCTGAACGAACCTTGATAGCCGGCTGCACCCCACGGGTGCGGCGCGGCCTTCGCCTGCCTTGAATTCCCCCGAGTACCTTGCCGGCAAACCCGCTGGCGGCCCGCGCCTGCGCGCGATTCGGGGTTCCCAGTGCTCGCGGCCAGAGGAATGGCCGTGAATCGATAAAGGAGCTGCATGGTGAACAAGACACAGATCAAAGCGGCATTGCCGCGTGAATTGCTGGCTTCGGTGGTGGTGTTCCTGGTGGCCCTGCCGTTGTGCATGGGCATTGCCATCGCCTCTGGCTTGCCGCCGTCCAAGGGCCTGATCACCGGGATCATCGGCGGCATCGTGGTTGGCTTCATCGCCGGCTCACCGCTGCAGGTCAGCGGTCCCGCCGCCGGCCTGGCGGTGCTGGTGTTCGAGCTGGTGCGCCAGCATGGCGTGGCCATGCTTGGGCCGATCCTGCTGCTGGCCGGTCTGCTGCAACTGCTGGCCGGGCGTTTGCGCCTGGGCTGCTGGTTCCGTGTCACGGCGCCGGCGGTGGTGTACGGCATGCTCGCCGGTATCGGCGTGCTGATCGTGCTGTCCCAGGTGCATGTGATGTTCGACGCCCCGCCACAGCCGTCGGGTGTGGATAACCTGCTGGGCTTCCCGGCCACGCTGGCTGCGGCGCTGCCGCTGGCAAGCGCAGGCAACGGCTGGCAGGCCGGCGCGCTGGGCCTGGGCACCATCGCCGTGATGTGGGGCTGGGAACGCTTGCGCCCGCAACGCCTGCGCTTCATTCCCGGCGCATTGCTGGGGGTGGCGGCGATGACCGCCATCAGCCTGTGGCTGGCGCTGCCGGTCAACCGGGTGCAGGTGCCGGCGGACCTGTCCGAAGCCATCGACTGGCTGCGCCCGGACGACCTGCTCAAGTTGGCCGACCCTACCCTGCTGGTGGCGGCCTTCGCCCTGGCCTTCATCGCCAGTGCCGAAACGCTGCTCTCGGCTGCGGCGGTGGACCGTATGCACAGTGGCCAGCGCTCGGACTTCGACCGTGAACTGTCGGCGCAAGGGGTCGGCAACATGCTCTGCGGTGTGCTCGGTGCGCTGCCGATGACCGGGGTGATCGTGCGCAGTTCGGCCAACGTGCAGGCCGGCGCGCAAACCCGCGCTTCGGCGATCCTGCACGGGGTGTGGTTGCTGGCATTCGTCGTCGCCTTGAGCAGCGTGCTGCAGCTGATCCCGGTGGCCAGCCTGGCGGGCGTGCTGGTGTACACCGGTGTGAAGCTGGTGGATTTCAAGGCGTTCAGAGGGTTGAGCCGTTATGGGCGGATGCCGATGTTCACGTATGCCGCGACGGCACTGGCGATCGTTTTCACCGACCTGCTCACCGGCGTGCTGCTGGGCTTTGCGCTTACCCTGCTGAAGCTGGCGCTGAAGGCGGCGCGGCTTAAGATCAACCTGGTGGCGCTGGCCAAACCGGGGCACATGGAGCTGCGCCTGAGCGGGGCGGCGACCTTTCTCAAGGTGCCGGCGCTGACCCAGGTGCTCGACACTGTGCCGGAAGGGACCTCGCTGCATGTGCCGTTGGGCAACCTGAGCTACATCGACCATTCCTGCCTGGAACTGCTGGAGGATTGGGGGCGCAGCAGTGCGGCCAAGGGCACGCGGCTGGTGCTGGAGCAAAGGCGTCTGAAACGACGGGTTGAGGGAAGGTTGCGGACTACGGCGGGGG
>NZ_QKVM01000023.1 GCF_003231305.1 Pseudomonas sichuanensis
CGATGCATTTCGGAGGAGCGGTCCGGTTTTTTTGGTTGTCCATGCTTGTACATACAAGTAAAGATGTGTTTGTATAGCACCACGACACACACACATGCCGTCGCATGACCGCAGAGGACATCCCCGTGACTGACAACAACAAATACCGTGACGTTGAAATCCGTGCCCCGCGTGGCAACAAGCTGACCGCCAAGAGCTGGCTGACCGAAGCGCCGCTGCGCATGCTGATGAACAACCTCGACCCGCAGGTCGCCGAAAACCCCAAGGAACTGGTGGTGTACGGCGGCATCGGCCGTGCCGCGCGTAACTGGGAGTGCTACGACAAGATCGTCGAGACCCTGACCCGCCTGGAAGACGACGAAACCCTGCTGGTGCAGTCGGGCAAGCCGGTCGGTGTGTTCAAGACCCACAGCAACGCCCCGCGCGTGCTGATCGCCAACTCCAACCTGGTACCGCACTGGGCCAACTGGGAACACTTCAACGAGCTGGATGCCAAGGGCCTGGCCATGTACGGCCAGATGACCGCCGGCAGCTGGATCTACATCGGCAGCCAGGGCATCGTCCAGGGCACCTACGAAACCTTCGTCGAAGCCGGCCGCCAGCACTACAATGGCAGCCTGAAAGGCAAGTGGGTACTGACTGCCGGCCTGGGCGGCATGGGCGGTGCCCAGCCACTGGCCGCCACCCTGGCCGGAGCCTGCTCGTTGAACATCGAATGCCAGCAGAGCCGCATCGATTTCCGCCTGGAAACCCGCTACGTCGATGAACAGGCCACTGACCTCGACGACGCCCTGGCCCGCATCGCCAAGTACACCGCCGAAGGCAAGGCCATCTCCATCGCCCTGCACGGCAACGCCGCCGAAATCCTGCCGGAGCTGGTCAAGCGTGGCGTGCGCCCGGACATGGTCACCGACCAGACCAGCGCCCACGACCCGCTCAACGGCTACCTGCCGGCTGGCTGGACCTGGGAACAGTACCGCGACCGCGCGGTGACCGACCCGGCTGGCGTGGTCAAGGCCGCCAAGCAATCGATGGCCGTGCACGTGCAAGCCATGCTCGACTTCCAGAAGCAGGGCATCCCGACCTTCGACTACGGCAACAACATCCGCCAGATGGCCAAGGAAGAAGGCGTAGCCAACGCCTTCGACTTCCCAGGCTTCGTTCCGGCCTATATCCGCCCGCTGTTCTGCCGCGGTGTCGGCCCGTTCCGTTGGGCTGCGCTGTCCGGTGACGCCGAGGACATCTACAAGACCGACGCCAAGGTCAAGGAACTGATCCCGGACGACGCCCACCTGCACCGCTGGCTGGACATGGCCCGCGAGCGCATCAGCTTCCAGGGCCTGCCGGCCCGTATCTGCTGGGTTGGCCTGGGCCTGCGCGCCAAGCTGGGCCTGGCCTTCAACGAAATGGTCCGCAGCGGCGAGCTGTCGGCGCCGGTCGTCATCGGCCGCGACCACCTGGATTCGGGCTCGGTATCCAGCCCCAACCGTGAAACCGAAGCCATGCGCGACGGCTCCGATGCAGTCTCCGACTGGCCACTGCTCAACGCCCTGCTCAACACCGCAGGCGGCGCCACCTGGGTTTCGCTGCACCACGGCGGTGGCGTGGGCATGGGCTTCTCCCAGCACTCGGGCATGGTCATCGTCTGTGACGGTACCGACGAGGCGGCCGAGCGGATCGCCCGCGTACTGACCAACGACCCGGGCACCGGCGTGATGCGCCACGCCGATGCCGGTTACCAGATCGCCATCGACTGCGCCAAGGAGCAGGGCCTCGACCTGCCAATGATCACCGGCTGATTGCCGCGCTTTGGATCGCACCCCACAAGGGTGATACTGAACAACAAGAAGTGGCCTGCGGGCACCCTGAACACAGGGCCTGCGGCCACAAGCGATTGGAGTAGCGAAGTGACCGAACTGACCCTCAAGCCTGGCACCCTGACCCTGGCCCAGCTGCGCGCCATCCATGCAGCGCCCGTGCGCCTGCAACTGGATGCCAGCGCCGCCCCGGCCATCGACGCCAGCGTCGCCTGCGTCGAGCAGATCATTGCCGAAGACCGCACCGCCTACGGCATCAACACCGGTTTCGGCCTGCTGGCCTCGACCCGCATCGCCAGCCA
Source organism: Pseudomonas sichuanensis (assembly GCF_003231305.1). Taxonomy (GTDB): domain Bacteria; phylum Pseudomonadota; class Gammaproteobacteria; order Pseudomonadales; family Pseudomonadaceae; genus Aquipseudomonas; species Aquipseudomonas sichuanensis. Next base: position 2,120 of record NZ_QKVM01000023.1, read on the forward strand.
TGACCTGGAAAACCTGCAGCGCTCGCTGGTGCTGTCCCACGCCGCCGGTATCGGCGCGCCGCTGGACGACGACCTGGTGCGCCTGATCATGGTGCTGAAGATCAACAGCCTCAGCCGTGGTTTCTCCGGCATCCGCCGCAAAGTCATCGATGCCCTGATCGCCCTGGTCAACGCCGAAGTCTACCCACACATCCCGCTCAAAGGTTCGGTCGGCGCCTCCGGCGACCTTGCCCCGCTGGCGCACATGTCGCTGGTGCTGCTGGGCGAAGGCAAGGCCCGCTACAAGGGCCAGTGGCTGAACGCTACCGAGGCCCTGGCCGTTGCCGGCCTGGAGCCGCTGACCCTGGCTGCGAAAGAGGGCCTGGCCCTGCTCAACGGCACCCAGGCTTCCACCGCCTACGCCCTGCGCGGCCTGTTCCAGGCCGAAGACCTGTACGCCGCGGCCATCGCCTGTGGTGGCCTGAGCGTTGAGGCGGCACTGGGTTCGCGTTCGCCGTTCGACGCCCGTATCCATGAAGTGCGTGGCCAGCGTGGCCAGATCGACACCGCCGCCTGCTTCCGCGACCTGCTGGGCGATTCCAGTGAAGTGTCGCTGTCGCACAAGAACTGCGACAAAGTCCAGGACCCGTACTCCCTGCGCTGCCAGCCACAGGTCATGGGCGCTTGCCTGACCCAGATCCGCCAGGCCGCCGAAGTGCTGGGCATCGAAGCCAACGCCGTGTCGGACAACCCGCTGGTATTCGCCGCCGAAGGCGACGTGATCTCCGGTGGCAACTTCCACGCGGAGCCAGTGGCCATGGCCGCCGACAACCTGGCCCTGGCCATCGCCGAGATCGGTTCGCTGAGCGAACGCCGCATCTCGTTGATGATGGACAAGCACATGTCCCAGCTGCCGCCATTCCTGGTGGAAAACGGTGGGGTCAACTCCGGCTTCATGATCGCCCAAGTCACCGCCGCCGCGCTGGCCAGCGAGAACAAGGCGCTGTCGCACCCGCACAGCGTTGACAGCCTGCCAACCTCGGCCAACCAGGAAGACCACGTGTCTATGGCGCCGGCTGCCGGCAAGCGCCTGTGGGAAATGGCCGAGAACACCCGCGGCGTGCTGGCCATCGAATGGCTGGGCGCTTGCCAGGGCCTGGACCTGCGCAAGGGGCTGAAGACCTCCGCCAAGCTGGAGCAGGCGCGTCATGCCCTGCGCCGTGAAGTGCCGCACTATGACCGCGACCGCTTCTTCTCGCCGGACATCGAGGCAGCCGCCGCGCTGCTGGCCCAAGGCACCTTGACCGGCCTGCTGCCGGCGGGCGTCCTGCCAAGCCTGTAATGCCTTCGGGGGCCGCTTTGCGGCCCCTTCGCGGGTAAACCCGCTCCCACAGGTTCAGCGCAACCTCTGTGGGAGCGGGTTTACCCGCGAAGGGTTGCGCAGCAGACCCCATCCAGACATCACGACCACAAGAACAATATAGGGACGTGACATGCAACAAGCTCAAGGCCTCACCCGCGGGCTATCTGCCCGGCATATCCGTTTCATGGCGCTCGGTTCGGCAATCGGTACCGGGCTTTTCTACGGTTCCGCCTCGGCCATCCAGATGGCCGGGCCCGCCGTGCTGCTGGCCTACCTGATCGGTGGCGCCGCCGTCTTCATGGTCATGCGCGCCCTCGGCGAGATGGCCGTGCACAACCCGGTGGCCGGCTCCTTCGGCCACTACGCCAGTACCTACCTCGGTCCCATGGCCGGCTTCATCCTCGGTTGGACCTACGCCTTCGAGATGGTCATCGTCGCCATCGCCGACGTGACCGCCTTCGGTATCTACATGGGCTTCTGGTTCCCCGAAGTCGCCCGCTGGATCTGGGTGCTGGGCATCGTGTTCCTGATCGGCGGCCTGAACCTGTGCAACGTCAAGGTGTTCGGCGAGATGGAGTTCTGGCTGTCGCTGCTCAAGGTCGGCGCCATCGTCGCGATGATCCTCGCAGGCCTTGGGATCATGGCCTTCGGTTTCAGCCAGGTGGGCAGCGGCCACGCGGTCGGCGTGAGCAACCTGTTCGAGCATGGCGGCTTCATGCCCAATGGCGTCAGCGGCCTGATCGCCTCGTTCGCCGTGGTGATGTTCGCCTTCGGCGGCATCGAGATCATCGGCGTTACCGCCGGTGAGGCGAAAGACCCGCAACGCGTCATCCCCAAGGCGATCAACGCCGTGCCGCTGCGCATCCTGCTGTTCTACGTGCTGACCCTGTTCGTGCTGATGTGCCTGTACCCCTGGCCGCAGATCGGCAGCCAAGGCAGCCCGTTCGTGCAGATCTTCAGCAACCTGGGGATCGGCTCGGCGGCAGCGGTGCTCAACGTAGTGGTGATTTCGGCTGCCATTTCGGCGATCAACAGCGACATCTTCGGCGCTGGCCGCATGATGTACGGCCTGTCCCAGCACGGCCAGGCGCCGCGTGGCTTCGGCAAGCTGTCCAAGCACGGCGTGCCGTGGATGACCGTGGTCGTCATGGGCGGGGCGCTGCTGATCGGCGTGCTGCTCAACTACCTGATCCCGGAAAACGTGTTCCTGCTGATCGCTTCCATCGCCACCTTCGCTACCGTGTGGGTCTGGCTGATGATCCTGGTCACCCAGGTGGCCATGCGTCGCAGCATGAGCCGTGAGCAGGTGGCACAACTGAAATTCCCGGTACCGTTCTGGCCCTATGGCCCGGCCCTGGCCATTGCCTTCATGGTGTTCATCTTCGGTGTGCTCGGTTACTTCCCGGATACCCAGGCGGCATTGATCGTCGGCGTGATCTGGGTGGTGTTCCTGGTCGCCTCCTACCTGCTGTGGTGCAAGCCGCGCGCAGGGCAGGGCGGGTCGGCCCAGGCAGCGGCCGAGCTGCACCGCTAGTTCAGGAGATTGCAAATGAGAACCCTCTGGCAGCACTGCCATGCAGCAACCATGGCCGAGGGCCGTTACTCGATCATCGAGGACGCGGCCATCGTCACCCGCGACGGGTTGATCGAATGGATCGGCCCACGGGGTGAACTGCCGCCGGTTGCGGCCGAGCGTACGGTGGACCTGGGCTATGCCTGGGTCACCCCCGGCTTGATCGACTGCCACAGCCACGCGGTATTCGGTGGCAACCGCAGCGGTGAGTTCGAGCAGCGCCTGCAGGGCGTCAGCTACGCCGAGATCGCCGCCCAGGGCGGCGGCATCGCCAGCACCGTGCGGGCTACCCGCGCGGCCAGCGAGGACGAACTGTTCGCCAGTGGCCGGCAGCGGGTGCTGGCGCTCATGCGCGATGGCGTCACCACCCTCGAGATCAAATCCGGCTACGGCCTGGACCTGGCCAACGAGCGCAAGATGCTGCGCGTGGCCCGGCGCCTGGGCGAAGCGCTGCCACTGACCGTGCGCAGCACCTGCCTGGCGGCCCATGCGCTACCGCCGGAGTACGCGGGCAGGGCGGACGACTACATCGCCCACATCTGCGACGAAATGCTCCCGGCGCTGGCGGCTGAGGGCCTGGTGGATGCGGTGGATGCGTTCTGCGAACACCTGGCGTTCTCCCCGGCCCAGGTCGAACGCCTGTTCATCAAGGCGCGAGAGCTAGGGCTGCCGGTCAAGCTGCATGCCGAGCAGCTGTCGTCACTGCATGGCTCGAGCCTGGCGGCGCGTTACCAGGCGCTGTCGGCCGACCACCTGGAGTTCATGACCGAGGAAGACGCCATCGCCATGGCCGAGGCCGGCACCGTTGCCGTGCTGCTGCCGGGGGCCTTCTACTTCCTGCGTGAAACCCAGCTGCCACCCATGGAGGCCCTGCGCCGCCATGGGGTGAAGATCGCCCTGGCCAGCGACCTCAACCCAGGCACATCGCCGGGGCTGTCACTGCGCCTGATGCTGAACATGGGTTGCACCTGTTTCCGCATGACCCCGGAAGAGGCGCTGGCCGGCGTCACCGTGCATGCCGCCACGGCACTGGGCCTGGGCGACAGCCATGGCTCGCTGGAAGCCGGCAAGGTGGCCGACTTCGTCGCCTGGCAGATCGAGCGCCCCGCCGACCTCAGCTACTGGCTCGGCGGCGACCTGCCCAAGCGCGTGGTGCGCCTGGGTCACGAGATAAACCACTGAGCGAGGCGACATGGACAAGGTATTGAGTTTCCATCAGGGCCGCCTGCCGCTGTTGATCAGCATGCCCCATGCCGGGCTTGGCCTGACCGACGCGGTGCGCGATGGCCTGGTCGACGCGGCGCGCAGCCTGCCCGACACCGATTGGCATATTCCGCAGTTGTACGACTTTGCCCGCGAGTTGGGGGGCAGCGTGGTGGCAGCGGAGTATTCGCGGTTCGTCATCGACCTGAACCGGCCGGATGACGACAAGCCGTTGTACGCCGGCGCCACTACCGGGTTGTATCCGGCGACGCTGTTCGAGGGGGAGCCGTTGTTCAAGGAAGGCCAGGCGCCCAGTCCTGAGCAGCGGGGCGTGTACCTGGAGCAGATCTGGCGGCCGTACCACGACACGATTCGACGCGAGCTGGCGCGGATGCGTGAAGAGTTTGGTTATGCGTTGTTGTGGGATGCGCACTCGATCCGGTCGGTGATCCCGCATCTGTTTGACGGCAAGTTGCCGGACTTCAACCTGGGGACCTTCAATGGCGCCAGTTGCGATCCGGTATTGGCTGAGCGGCTGCAGGGTGTTTGTGCCGAGTTCCCGGCCTACAGCCATGTGCTCAATGGCCGCTTCAAGGGTGGGCATATCACTCGCCATTACGGTGATCCGGCCAACCATATCCATGCGGTGCAGCTGGAGCTGGGGCAGTGCACCTATATGAATGAGGTGGAACCGTTCGGCTATCGCGAAGATCTGGCGCAGCCGACGCAGGTGGTGCTCAAGCGCCTGTTGGAGACGGTGCTGGCGTGGGGTGAGGAGCGGTACCAAGGTGGTTCGCGAGGGTAGGGCGTTTTATCGCGTCAGGGCTGGCAGGTGTTCGCCGCAAGCCTTGCAGCGCCTATGAGATCGAGCGCCGCCCGCGCGGCGCTTCGCGGGTAAACCCGCTCCCACAGTTTGTTTCGGGCCAGTCTCTCCTGGGCCATTACCTGGTCCGCCCTGTGGGCACGACGCGGTAGTGAGGTGGGCGCCACTGGCGTCTCACCTGACTTGAGGCATGCACCAAGGCGGGCAGCGGTACCCTCACAGGCATAATTGGCCCGAAACAGATGTGGGAGCGGGTTTACCCGCGAAGCGCCGCGCGGGCGGCGCTCGATCTCGAGGGCGCTGAAGATCCCTTGTCGAACACCTGCCAGCCCTGACGCAATCCAAAACCATGCCCTCCAAAGCATCACGCCCCACCATTCCCCCATCCCCAACAACCCCAAAACCCCGACGTTTCACACGGACACATGCTCTGCGCGCAATTCAGGTTTATGATGCCCAACGGCAGAATAATTCCTCACACGGAGTGCGCAATGCAGACCCTCTACCCGCAGATCAAACCCTACGCCCGGCACGATCTGGCCGTGGAAGCGCCGCATGTGCTGTATGTCGATGAAAGCGGCTCGCCGGAAGGTCTGCCGGTGGTGTTCATCCACGGCGGCCCGGGCGCCGGTTGCGATGCCCAGAGCCGCTGCTACTTCGACCCCAACCTGTACCGCATCATCACCTTCGATCAGCGCGGCTGTGGCCGCTCCACGCCCCATGCGAGCCTGGAGAACAACACCACCTGGCACCTGGTCGAAGACCTCGAGCGTATCCGCGAGCACTTGGGGATCGACAAGTGGGTGCTGTTCGGCGGCTCCTGGGGCTCGACCCTGGCCCTGGCCTACGCCCAGACCCACCCCGAGCGCGTCCATGGCCTGATCCTGCGGGGCATCTTCCTGTGCCGCCCGCAGGAAATCAGCTGGTTCTACCAGGAAGGCGCCAGCCGCCTGTTCCCCGACTACTGGCAGGACTACATCGCGCCGATCCCGCCGGAAGAGCGCGGCGACCTGGTCACGGCTTTCCACAAGCGCCTCACCGGCAACGACCAGATCGCCCAGATGCACGCCGCCAAGGCCTGGTCGACCTGGGAAGGCCGCACCGCGACGCTGCGCCCGAACCCGCTGGTGGTCGACCGTTTCTCCGAGCCGCAACGCGCGCTGTCGATCGCGCGTATCGAATGCCACTATTTCACCAACAACGCCTTCCTCGAAGAAAACCAGCTGATCCGCGACATCCCGAAGATCGCCCACCTGCCGGCGGTGATCGTGCATGGTCGCTACGATGTGATCTGCCCGCTGGACAACGCCTGGGAGCTGCACCAGGCCTGGCCTAACAGCGAGCTCAAGGTGATTCGCGATGCCGGCCACGCCGCCTCCGAGCCAGGCATCACCGACGCCCTGGTGCGTGCCGCCGACCAGATGGCCCGGCGCCTGCTCGACCTGCCTTTGGAAGAGGCATGAAGGGCCTGATCCAGCGCGTGCGCGGTGCCCGGGTCGAAGTGGCCGGGGAGATCGTCGGCGCCATCGACCAAGGCCTGCTGGCATTGGTCGCGGTCGAGCCTGAAGATTCGCCCGAGCACGCCGACAAGCTGTTGCACAAGCTGCTTAACTATCGGGTATTCAGTGACGAGCAGGGCAAGATGAACCGCTCGCTCAAGGATGTCGGCGGCGGTTTGCTGCTGGTGTCGCAGTTCACCCTGGCCGCCGACACCCGCAATGGCATGCGCCCAAGCTTTTCGACGGCCGCGCCGCCGGCCCTCGGCGCCGAGCTTTTCGACTATCTTTTGCAGCAGGCACAGCGCCAGCACCCCGAGGTGGCGAGCGGTCGCTTCGGTGCAGACATGCAGGTGCATCTGGTCAATGATGGCCCGGTAACATTTATGTTACAAATATGAGGTCAAAAAACCCCTTGTTTGTATGAAAACAAGGGGTTTTGTACGATAAATAGTTACTCCAGCCTGATGCGTTGTAACGCGACCTGCTGGATAATCGCGCGCTGCTTGAACCTGCGTTCGCAGGTTCGTTTCACTTTGACCCGAGTATTGTCTGGATCCGTTTGGGGAATCATTACGCCCTCACGGGGTCCGAACAGTGCTCGCCAACCCGGCATTGGTCGCTGGCCGTTGGTTTCATGATCTGTTTTCGGCGAGGATTGCTCGTGATTGTTAGCCCCAGTTTTGCACCAAGAATCCCCAGCACACGGCTGCGCAAGGCGATGCTCGCCGGCGTCGCGCTGGTCGGCCTGATGAGCGCGGGCCAGTTGTGGGCATTCAATCTGGATGATGTTGCAGCCAAGGCAAAGGATCTGGCCGGCCAGAAGTACGAAGCACCGAAGAGCAACCTGCCGCCGGTGTTCCGCGACATGAAGTACGCCGACTACCAGAAGATCCGCTTCCTGCAGGAAAAGGCCGAGTGGGCCAAGGACAAGACGCCGTTCAAGCTCTCGTTCTACCACCAGGGCATGCATTTCGACACGCCGGTCAAGATCAACCAGATCAGCGCCAAGAAAGTCGAAGAGATCAAGTACGACCCGAGCCGCTTCGAGTTCGGTGACGTGCCGCATGACCCCGACGCCACCAAGAACCTCGGCTACGCCGGCTTCCGGGTGCTCTACCCGATCAACAAGGCCGACAAGCAGGACGAGATCATGACCCTGCTGGGCGCCAGCTATTTCCGCGTGGTCGGCAAGGGCCACCGCTATGGCCTGTCGGCCCGTGGCCTGGCCATCGACACCGCGCTGCCGTCGGGCGAAGAATTCCCGCGCTTCACCGAGTTCTGGATCGAGAAGCCGAAGCCGACCGACAAGCACCTGGTGATCTACGCACTGCTCGACTCGCCGCGCTCCACCGGTGCCTACAAGCTCACCCTGCGTCCGGGTGAAGACACCGTGGTCGACGTCAAATCGCGCGTCTACCTGCGTGACCACGTCAGCCGCCTGGGCGTTGCCCCGCTGACCAGCATGTACCTGTTCGGCCCCAACCAGCCGTCGAAGATCATGAACTACCGCCCGGCCCTGCACGACTCCGAAGGCCTGGCGATTCATGCCGGCAACGGCGAGTGGCTGTGGCGCCCGCTGAACAACCCGAAACATCTGGCCGTGAGCAACTTCAGCGTCGAGAACCCGCGTGGTTTCGGCCTGCTGCAGCGCCAGCGCGACTTCAGCGACTACGAAGACCTCGACGACGAATACGAGAAGCGCCCGAGCGCCTGGATCGAGCCGAAAGGCGACTGGGGCAAAGGCACCGTCGACCTGGTCGAGATCCCGACCGCCGACGAAACCAACGACAACATCGTTGCGTTCTGGAGCCCCGAAACCCTGCCTGAGCCAGGCAAGCCGTTCGAATACGACTACCGCCTGCGCTGGACCATCAAGGAAGACCAGCTGCACTCCCAGGAACTGGGCTGGGTCAAGCAGACCCTGCGTTCCGCCGGTGACGTCAAGCAGTCCAACCTGATCCGCCAGACCGACGGCAGCGTCGCCCTGCTGGTCGATTTCGTCGGCCCGAACCTGGCGGCACTGCCGGCAGACACCGCCGTGCGCAGCCAGGTCAGCGTCGGCGACAACGCCGAAGTGGTCGAGAACAACCTGCGTTACAACCCCGAGACCAAAGGCTGGCGTCTCACCCTGCGCCTGAAGGTGCAGGATCCGAAGAAGTCCACCGAGATGCGCGCCGCGCTGCTGCGTGACGTTCCGGTCGAACAACCGAAGCCCGCCAAGGAAACCAAGCAGGACAAGGCTGCGGCCAAGCACGCCCAGGCCAAGGCCGAGAAAGCCAAGGCCGAGCAACCCGCCGCCGACGCGGCATCCACCACCGGTACCCCGGCCACCACCGAAAAAGTGCTGACCGAGACCTGGAGCTATCAGTTGCCTGCCGATGAGTAACTCAAGCGCAAGGCCGGAATCGCTTGGCGAATACCTGGCCCATCTCCCCCTGAGCGACGAGCAGCGCGCGGAACTCGCCAGCTGCACCTCGTTCAACGAGCTGCACCAACGTCTGGCGGCCAACCCGGCCGCCGGCACCGCCGAGGCCGTGCAGGCCTCGGTGGGCTCCCGTCTTACCGTCGGCAGCGCCGCCGAGCTGGAAGAGGCCGAGATGCTCGGCGTCGACGGCAGCGGGCGGCTGTGCCTGAAGATCGCGCCGCCGATCAAGCGCACCAAGGTCGTACCCGAGCCATGGCGCACCAACGTGCTGATCCGCATGTGGCGGCGCATGACCGGCCGCACCAACGCCCCGCAGCCGCCCAAGCGCGAACTGCCGCCGGCGCGCTGGCGCACGGTCGGCTCGATCCGCCGCTATATCCTGCTGACCCTGATGATCGGCCAGACCATCGTCGCCGGCTGGTACATGAAGGGCATCCTGCCGTACCAGGGCTGGTCGTTCGTCGACCTCGAGGAAGTGCTGCACCAGCCGCTGTGGGACACCGTGGTACAGGTGTGGCCGTACGCGCTGCAGACCTCCATCCTGATCCTCTTCGGCATCCTGTTCTGTTGGGTGTCGGCGGGCTTCTGGACCGCCTTGATGGGCTTCCTCGAGCTGCTCACCGGGCGTGACAAGTACCGCATTTCCGGCAGCAGTGCCGGCAACGAGCCGATCCCCGCCGAGGCGCGCACCGCGCTGGTGATGCCGATCTGCAACGAAGACGTGCCACGGGTGTTTGCCGGCCTGCGCGCCACCTTCGAGTCGGTGGCTGCCAGCGGCAACCTCGACCGCTTCGACTTCTTCGTGCTCAGCGACACCAACGACACCGACATCGCCGTGGCCGAACAGCAGGCCTGGCTGGACGTGTGCCGTGAGGCCAAGGGCTTCGGCCGCATCTTCTACCGCCGCCGCCGTCGCCGCGTGAAGCGCAAGAGCGGCAACCTCGACGACTTCTGCCGTCGCTGGGGTGGCGAGTACAAGTACATGGTCGTGCTCGACGCCGACAGCGTCATGAGCGGCGAGTGCCTGAGCAGCCTGGTGCGCCTGATGGAGGCCAACCCGGACGCGGGCATCATCCAGACCGGGCCGAAAGCCTCGGGCATGGACACCCTGTATGCGCGCATGCAGCAGTTCGCCACCCGCGTGTATGGCCCGCTGTTCACCGCCGGCCTGCACTTCTGGCAGCTGGGCGAGTCGCACTACTGGGGCCATAACGCGATCATCCGCATGAAGCCGTTCATCGAGCACTGCGCCCTGGCGCCGTTGCCCGGCAAGGGCGCGTTCGCAGGGGCCATCCTCTCCCACGACTTCGTCGAAGCCGCGCTGATGCGCCGTGCCGGCTGGGGCGTGTGGATCGCCTACGACCTGCCGGGCAGTTACGAAGAGCTGCCGCCGAACCTGCTCGACGAGCTCAAGCGTGACCGCCGCTGGTGCCACGGCAACCTGATGAACTTCCGCCTGTTCCTGGTCAAAGGCATGCACCCGGTGCACCGTGCGGTGTTCCTCACCGGGGTGATGTCGTACCTGTCGGCGCCGCTGTGGTTCCTGTTCCTGGTGCTGTCGACCGCGCTGCTGGCGACCAACACCCTGATGGAGCCGCAGTACTTCATCGAGCCGTTCCAGCTCTACCCGTTGTGGCCGCAGTGGCACCCGGAGAAAGCCATCGCGCTGTTCTCCACCACCATCGTGCTGCTATTCCTGCCCAAGCTGCTCAGCGTCATCCTGATCTGGGCCAAGGGCGCCACCGAGTTTGGCGGGCGCATCAAGGTCACCCTGTCGATGCTGATGGAGATGCTGTTCTCCATGCTGCTGGCGCCGGTGCGGATGATCTTCCACACCCGTTTCGTACTGGCCGCGTTCCTCGGCTGGGCCGCGACCTGGAACTCGCCGCAGCGTGACGACGACTCCACGCCGTGGAGCGAAGCGGTGCGTCGCCACGGCCCGCAGACCCTGCTGGGCTTTGCCTGGGCCGCCCTGGTGGCCTGGCTGAACCCAAGCTTCCTGTGGTGGCTGGCGCCTATCGTTGGCTCGCTGTTGCTGTCGATCCCGGTGTCGGTGATCTCCAGCCGCACGCGCCTGGGCCTGGCGGCCAAGGACGAGAAGCTGTTCCTCATCCCCGAGGAGTACGCCACGCCGCAGGAACTGCTGGCCACCGACCAGTACACCCACGAGAACCGCTGGCACGCCCTGCACGACGGCTTCGTCCGCGCCGTGGTCGACCCGCGCCAGAACGCCCTGGCCTGCGCCATGGCCACTGCGCGCCATGGTCAGTCCGCAGCGATCGAAACCCTGCGTGACGAGCGCGTGGCCAAGGCGCTGGAAGTGGGCCCCAAAGGCCTGGACGGCAACACCCGCCTGGCCTTGCTGAGCGACCCGGTGGCGCTGTCGCGCCTGCACGGGCAGGTCTGGGCCGAGCACAACGCGGCGTGGATCGATGTGTGGCGTGCGTCGATCGACAACGACCCGCACTCGCCGTTGCTGCCGTTGCATCCGGAGAGCCAGGCACAGCCAGCTCTGGCGTAAGCCTGGTCGACTGAAATCGCGGGGCAAGCCCGCTCCCACGCGAATGGTTAACGCCAGCGTGGGAGCGGGCTTGCCCCGCGATGCTTTTCAGGCCGATTTTGGCCAACAAAGTCCCCCCGAGCGCTAGGTCCCAGCCCGCGCATGCGTTAGCATCCTACGCGACATTACGCATCGGCCTGTCAGGCCGTGCCTACAAAAAGAAATTTGCGTACTTCTTGCTAGGGGACTTGGTGATGATGAAGAAATACCTGTCGCGACTGCTGGTGGGTGCAACCGCCCTCATCGCGGTAACCGCCGCCCAGGCCGGCGCCATCGACGACGCGGTCAAGCGCGGCACCCTGCGGGTCGGCATGGACCCGACCTACATGCCGTTCGAGATGACCAACAAGCGCGGCGAGATCATCGGCTTCGAAGTCGACATCCTCAAGGCCATGGCCAAGTCCATGGGCGTCAAGCTGGAGACTGTCTCCACTGCCTATGACGGCATCATCCCGGCCCTGCTCACCGACAAGTTCGACTTCATCGGCAGCGGCATGACCCTCACTCAAGAGCGCAACCTGCGCCTGAACTTCAGCGAACCCTTCATCGTGGTCGGCCAGACCCTGCTGATCCGCAAGGAACTGGCGGGCGAGATCAAGTCGTACAAAGACCTGAACAACGAGAAGTACCGCATCACCTCCAAGCTCGGTACCACCGGCGAGATGGTTTCCAAGAAGCTGATCGGCAAAGCCAAGTACCACGGCTACGACAACGAGCAGGAAGCAGTGATGGACGTGGTCAACGGCAAGGCTGACGCCTTCGTCTACGACGCGCCGTACAACGTGGTGGCGGTGGAGAAGGCCGGCGCCGGCAAGCTGCTGTTCCTCGAAGAGCCCTTCACCTACGAGCCGCTGGCCTTCGGCCTGAAGAAAGGCGACTACGACAGCATCAACTTCATCAACAATTTCCTGCACCAGATCAAGCATGACGGGACCTACGATCGTATCCACGACAAGTGGTTCAAGAACAAGGACTGGCTGAAGGAAATGGAATAAGGCCCAGGCCACAAGCCCAGGCTTTGACCCCGACGCGCAGGTGGCGCTGAGGGTGGTTGGTCGAGGATAGCGGCTGCATTCGACGGCCTCTTCGCGGGTAAACCCGCTCCCACAGGCATCGCCAAGCCCTGTGGGAGCGGGTTTACCCGCGAAGAAATTTACGCAACCTCACTGGCCATCACACAAGCTCACCTTGCGCGTTTCGCATTTACGGAAGTACCCCACGTGATCAAACACAAGAAAGCACAGTGGCCCTGGCATGGGCTGACCGCGCTGGTCCTGGTGGGCCTGGCGTTCAGCCTGTACCTGGCCACCTCGATGATTTCCTATGAGTGGCGCTGGAACCGCGTTCCGCAATACTTCGCCTACAAGGCCGAGGAAACCCAGCGTGCCGCCAACCCAGGCACGGTCGAGGAAATCGTGGTGTCCGGCGACAACGCCCGGGTCACCCTGAAGGATGAAAGTGGCGATACCCAGGTGATCGAAGTGGCCAAGGACAGCATGCTGCTGGCCCGTGGCGACGACGTCGCCGAAGGCGATGCCATCGGTGTCACCCGCCATTGGGCCGCGGGCCCCCTGGCCTGGGGCCTGTGGACCACGCTGTGGCTGTCGGTGGTGTCCGGCGCCCTGGGCCTGGTGATCGGCCTGTTTGCCGGGCTGTGCCGGCTGTCGAGCAACCCGACCCTGCGTGACCTGTCCACGGTCTACGTCGAACTGGTGCGCGGCACGCCGTTGCTGGTGCAGATCTTCATCTTTTACTTCTTCATCGGCACCGTGCTCAACCTGAGCCGCGAGTTCGCCGGGGTGGCGGCGCTGGCGTTGTTCACTGGCGCCTATGTGGCCGAGATCGTCCGCGCCGGCGTGCAGTCGATCGCCAAGGGCCAGAACGAGGCGGCACGCTCGCTGGGCCTCAACGGCGCCCAGTCGATGCGCCACGTGATCCTGCCGCAGGCGTTCAAGCGCGTGCTGCCGCCGCTGGCCGGGCAGTTCATCAGCCTGGTCAAGGACACCTCGCTGGTGTCGGTGATCGCCATCACCGAGCTGACCAAGAGCGGCCGCGAAGCCATCACCACTTCGTTCTCGACCTTCGAGATCTGGTTCTGCGTGGCAGGCCTGTACCTGCTGATCAACCTGCCGCTGTCGCACATCGCCAGCCGGCTCGAGCGGAGGCTTGCGCAAAGTGATTGAAGTTCGTGACCTGCTGAAAGTCTTCGACACCCGTGGCCAGGTGGTACGCGCGGTCGACAACGTCACCACCCAGGTCGCCAAGGGCGAAGTGGTGGTGGTGCTCGGCCCGTCCGGTTCGGGCAAGTCGACCTTCCTGCGCTGCCTCAACGGCCTGGAACACTTCGACCAGGGCCATGTCGCGATCGACGGCCTGCAACTGGCCGACCCGAAAACCGACATCAACGCCTACCGCCGCGAAGTCGGCATGGTGTTCCAGCACTTCAACCTGTTCCCGCACATGACCGTGCTGGAGAACCTGTGCCTGGCACAGAAGGTGGTGCGCAAGCGCGGCAAGGCCGAGCGTGAAGCCAAGGCCCTGGCGTTGTTGCAGAAGGTTGGCATTTCGCAGAAGGCCAACGAGTTCCCGTCGCGCCTGTCCGGTGGCCAGCAGCAGCGGGTGGCGATTGCCCGTGCCCTGGCGATGGAGCCCAAGGTGATGCTGTTCGACGAGCCGACCTCGGCGCTCGACCCGGAAATGGTCGGCGAGGTGCTGGACGTGATGAAGACCCTCGCCCAAGAGGGCATGACCATGGTCTGCGTAACTCACGAAATGGGCTTCGCCCGCGAAGTGGCCGACCGTGTGCTGTTCTTCGATCACGGCAAGCTCCTGGAAGATTCACCGCCCGGGCAGTTCTTCGACGCGCCGAAGGATCCGCGGGCGCAAGCCTTCCTGCGCCAGGTGTTGTAAACACGCTCAACCGTGGGAGCGGGCTTGCCCCGCGATGGGCCCAGCAGGTAACGCTGGTTCGATCGCGGGCCAAGTCGCAGCGGCGCGCCGCCGCACCGCCGCTCCCATGGGGTCGTCTGCGTTACAAGCTGAACCGCCCCACCATCCCCCGCAATTCCCGCCCCAACTGCCCTAATTCAACGCTGGACGCCGCCGTCTGCTCGCTGGCCGTGCTGGTCTGGTCCGACACTTCGCGCACGTTCATCACGCTGCGGTTGATCTGCTCGGCCACCACGCTCTGCTCTTCGCTGGCCGTGGCGATCTGCTGGTTCATGCCCTGGATGGTCGAGACGGTCGCGGTGATCTGCCCGAGCGCTTCACCGGCCTTGCGGCTGAGCTCGACGCTCTGCCCGGTGAGGCGCTTGCTGTCGTCGAGCAGCCCCATGACCTGCTCGGTGCCGCTGTGCAGGTTGCCGATCAGTTGCTCTATCTCTTCGGTCGACTGCTGGGTGCGCTGGGCCAGGCCACGCACCTCGTCGGCGACCACGGCGAAGCCGCGACCCGCCTCGCCGGCCCGCGCAGCTTCGATGGCCGCGTTGAGCGCCAGCAGGTTGGTCTGCTCGGACACCGACTTGATCACGTCGAGGATCGAGCCGATGCGCTGGCTCTCCTCCGCCAGGTGGGTCATGGCTTGCTGGCAGTGCTCCATCTGCGCGGCCAACTGCTCGATGCGTTCGATGGCCTGGCCAACCACCTGGTCGCCCAGTTGCGCCTGGTGATCGGCGACGGTTGCGGCTTGTGAGGCTTGTTCGGCGTTCTGGGCCACTTCCTGGACCGTGGCGCTCATCTGGTTCATCGCCGTGGCCACTTGCTCGGTCTCTTCCTTCTGCTGGCCGATTCGGTGCTGGGTCTGCTCGCTGACCGTCGCCAGCTCGTCGACCGCCTGCGACAAGCGGTTGACGCCTTGGTCGATGCCGCCCAGCAGCTCGCGCAGGCTCAGGGCCATGCTGCGCATGCTGCCCTGCAGATGCCCCAGGTCGTCGTTGCGGGTGACGTCGTCAACCTGGCTCAAGTCGCCTTTGGCAATGCGTTCGGCCAAGCGCAGGGTCTGCTTGAGCGGTACGGTGATCTGTTGGCTGATGAGCCAGGCCGCCAGGCTGCCGATCAGCAGGGCGAGCAGGGCGACGCTGGTCATCAGGCTCAGTGACGCCAGCGCCTGTTCGTCGCGCAGGGCAATCTGGTTGTCGCTGAGTTCGCGGCTGCTGGTGGTGAGCTGGTTGCCCAGCTGTTCCATGTCGTTCTGCTGCAGCTCGACGGCGATCGCCGCGCCTGCGTACTGGCCCAACTGCTCGCGATAGCGGGCCAGGCCTTCGGCGACAGGGGCGGCGATGCGCGTGTCCAGGCCAAGGCCCTGGATCAGTTGATCGAGCTCACCGAGGGTGGCTTTGGCTGCGTCCAGGGCGGGTTGGCCGACCTCGGCGAAGCTTTGCAGCGGCTCGCTGAAGTAGGCGGGTACGGCGGCGCGTTGGCCGGCCATTTCCACATGCCGGCCGAGTGCCTCGATCAGGTTGAGCGCCCGCCCCTGGGCGGCTGGCTGGTCCAGCTGGCTCAAACGGTTGATCAGTTGGCCCTGCAGGGCACTGATCTGCTGGTCCAGCTCGGAGGCCCGGCCAAGCAGGTTTTCGCGTTGCTGGCGGCGGGTCAGCGCAATCTGCTGGAGCTTTTCGAAGTCGGCCCGGTAGCGTGCCACCAGATCACGCTTTGCGGCGATCAGGCGCACGTTCTCCGGTGCCAGATAGCGCGGGCGCATGGCTTCGATCAGCACTTCGAGCTGGTTGATCGTCTTGCCAAGCTGTGTGCGGCTCTGGTCATCTTCGAGCACGCGGAAGGTGATGCGCTCGGCGCGCAGGTCCTTGGCCAAGTCGTTGAGCTGGGCGATCTGGGTGAGCTTTTCCGAGCGGTCGATGGCATCACCCAGTGCCTGCCAGCCGGTCAGGGTGGTGAGCAGGGTGAGCAGCAGGACCAGGGCAAAGCCCATGGCCAGCTTGAGGCGCACACTGAGGTGGCCGAGCATGCGGTTGAGCGGTCCGAGCATGGTGAGTCTCCGGCGATGAGGGCGCCCTGCGTGACGCGGGGCGTGTACATCCTGCTCATCGGCTGGGGAGGTGTAAGACTGTACCTGCGAATGGCGTAGGAGAATTCCCCTAGGCGCATAGGAGAAGTCGTGGCCGGATTGCCCCAAGGGGACCGGCCACGCCGGGCGTTACAGCCTGAACTTGGCGACCAGACCCTGCAGGTGGGTGCCCAGCCGTGCCAGCTCGACGCTGGAGCTGGCGGTTTCTTCACTGGCGGCGGAGGTCTGGTCGGAGATATCGCGCACGTTCATCACGCTGCGGTTGATCTCCTCGGCCACCGCGCTCTGCTGCTCGGCAGCCGTGGCGATCTGCTGGTTCATCGCCTGGATCGACGAGACGGTGCGGGTGATGGTTTCCAGCGAGCCGCCGGCGCGGCGGGTCAGCTCGACGCTGCTGTCGGTGAGGCTGCGGCTGCTGTCCATCACGCTGGCCACGCGCTGGGTGCCATTTTGCAGGCCGGCGATCAGCTCTTCGATTTCTTCGGTCGACTGCTGGGTGCGCTGGGCCAGGCTGCGCACCTCGTCGGCGACCACGGCGAAACCGCGCCCGGCTTCGCCGGCACGGGCGGCTTCGATGGCAGCGTTGAGCGCCAGCAGGTTGGTCTGTTGCGCCACCGACTTGATCACGTCGAGCACGCTGCCGATCTTGTCGCTTTCAGCCTTGAGCTGGTTCATCGCTTCGCTGGAGTTCACCACTTCGTGGGCCAGGCGTTCGATCTGGGTAATCGCCTCGGTCACCACCTTGTCGCCTTCGCGGGCCTGCTGGTCGGCCATCAGCGCCGCCTCCGAGGCCTGTTCGGCATTGCGCGCCACTTCCTGCACGGTGGCAGCCATCTCGTTCATGGCGGTGGCCACCTGGTCGGTCTCGACCTTCTGGTTGTTCACCCCGGCACTGGTCTGTTCGGTCACCGCCGACAGCTCCTCGGCGGCGCTGGCGATCTGCGTGACGCCGTCGCCGATGCCGCTGATCAGCTGGCGCAGGCCTTGGGTCATGCGCTGCATGCTGGCCTGCAGCTGGCCCAGCTCGTCGCGGCGGTCGGCCTGCAGGTTCTGGCTGAGGTCGCCGTTGGCCACGCGCTCGGCGGCGGTCAGGGTCTGGCGCAGGGGCACGATGATCTGCCGGGTGATGGCCAGGGCGGCCAGCACGCCCAGCAGCAGTGCCAGTGCGGTGGCGCCGGCGAGCAGGGTCTTGGCTTGCTGGGTGCCCTGGTCGCGGACTTCGGTCTGCGACTGGGTCATTTCCTGGCTGGCGCTGAGCAGCAACTGGCCTTGGGCGGCCATGCGCTGCAGGGTTTGTTCGCTGGCGGACTGGGCGCTGCCGAACTGGTTCACTGCGTCACGGTAGGCGGCCAGGGCCTCGGCGGCATCGTCGAGGCTGGCGGCGTATTCGGCGGGGAGCTTGGCCGGCAAGGCCTTGAGCACGGCCATGGCCTGGTCGATGGCGGTGAGCGCGGTCTGCTGGAACTCGGCCTTGCCGCTGTAGGTGTAACCGCGCACCTGGAAGCGCGCCTGCTGCAGCAAGGCGCTGGTTTCCACCGCTTGCTGGTATTGCTGGATATCGCCGCCCTGCAGCAGGCGCTGCTGGACCTTGCCGATCAATGCGGCGGCCTTGTCGGCGCTGTCGCCCAGCAGGCCACGGCTGGCTTCGCGGCGCAGGCCGGCCTGCTTGAGCTCGGCGAAGGCCTGTTGGTATTCGCGTACGGCGCCTTGTTGCTGGTCCAGGCGCTGGCGGTCGGCGGGGAGCTCGATCTGGCCGAGCATCAGCTGTACCTGGCGTTCGAGGTTGGCCAGGGCTTTCTCCAGCTCGGCCACCGAGGCCTCGTCGCGGTTGCGCTCATAGTGCTGGCGCGCGATACGCAGGTCCTGGGTGTACTGGTGGATGACCGAGATATTGCCGAGCTTGTCGCCCCGGCTGGTCACGCTGTCGATGCCCATCCACCCGGTGAAGGTGATGCCCAGGGTGAACAGCAGCACCAGGCCGAAGCCGATCCCCAACTTGCGATTGACGCTTACATTCCCCAGTGACTGGGCAAACCAACGGTACATAGACGACTCCCCGGCGCGTGGCAGTGCGGATTATTGTTCTGTTGCCAAGGCCATCGGCGTGCGTCGGGGAAACTTGATGGGCGAAAGCTGACCCGGCTGTCAGAAAATTCGCGAAAGCAGGGCAGTGACAGCCGTCTCGACCCGCAAGATGCGATCACCCAGCTGCACCGGCGCCAGGCCGGCTTTGTGCAGCAGGTCGACTTCATACGGGATCCAGCCGCCTTCGGGGCCGATCGCCAGGGTTACCGGGCCTTCCACGCCGCGCGGGCAGGCCGGGTAGGGGCCGGGGTGGCCGACCAGGCCGAGGGTGCCGGCAGCGATGGCGGGCAGGCGGTCTTCGACGAACGGTTTGAAGCGTTTTTCGATGATGACTTCCGGCAAGACCGTGTCGCGGGCCTGTTCCAGGCCCAGGATGAGGTTCTCGCGGATCGATTCGGGGTTGAGGAACGGCGTCTGCCAGAAACTCTTCTCGACCTTGTAGCTGTTGACCAGGATCAGCCGTTCAACGCCGAGGGTGGCGATGGTCTGGAACAGCCGGCGGAGCATTTTCGGCCGGGGCACGGCCAGCACCAGGGTGAGCGGCAGCTTGGCGGGTGGCGGCTGGTGGAAGGCCACCTGAAGCTCGGCTTCATGGCCTTCGAGGCGGACCACCTCGGCCTTGCCCATCAAACCGTTGATGCGCCCGACGCGCAGGCTGTCGCCCACCGCCACGCCGTGGATCTGCTGCATGTGGGTGAAACGGCGGTCGGCGAGGATGACGCGGTCGGCCGACACGAAGTCGGCCTCTTCGAGAAGCAACAGGTTCACGGTTGGGTCGCAGGCGGTTGGTCGTTGTGGTCTTCGTTGTGTTCGTCGCGTTCGTGGCTGCGCTTGCGGATCAGGCTGCCGCACAGCACGCCGATCTCGAACAGCAGCCACATGGGCACGGCCAGCAGGGTCTGGGAGAAGATGTCCGGCGGCGTCAGTACCATGCCGACCACGAAGCAGCCGATGATCACGTACGGGCGGATCTTCTTCAGATACTGCACGTCGACCACGCCGATCCACACCAGCAGCACCACGGCCACCGGGATCTCGAAGGCCACGCCGAAGGCGAAGAACAAGGTCATGACGAAGTCGAGGTAACTGGCGATGTCGGTCATCATCGACACGCCCTCGGGGGTGGCGCTGGCGAAGAAGCCGAAGATCAGCGGGAACACCAGGAAGTAGGCGAAGGCCATGCCGGCGTAGAACAGGAAGATGCTCGACACCAGCAGCGGGATGGCGATGCGCTTTTCGTGGCGGTACAGCCCTGGCGCGATGAAGCCCCAGATCTGCTGGAGGATGAACGGGATCGCCAGGAACAGCGAGACGATCATGGTCAGCTTGAACGGCGTGAGGAACGGCGAGGCCACGTCGGTGGCGATCATCGTCGCGTTGGCCGGCAGGTGCGCGCGCAGCGGCGCCGACACCAGGGTGTAGATCTGCTGGGCGAAGGAGAACAGCCCGGCGAAGATCAGGAAGATGGCGGCGACGCATCGCAGCAGGCGGGTGCGCAGCTCGGTCAGGTGCGAAACCAGCGGCATCGGCTGGTCGTTTTCCGGGTTATCGCTCATGGGGCTCGCGGCGGTGGTGGCGGCTCGGAGGGTTGCGGCGCAGCGGCAGGTGGCGTCGGCGCTGCGTCGGCGGCGGGTGCTGCGGGTGCTACGGATGCATCAGTGCCGGGTTGGGCGGCAGGCGGCGCCAGTGGATTGAGGATGCGCTTGGCTTCCTGTTCCATCTGCAGGATGTGCTCGTTGTGCAACTGGCGGCGGATGTCGTCGGCGCCGATTTCGCGCTCGACCTCCATCTTGATCGCGTTGAAGCTGCGCTTGAGCCGGCCTATCCACAGGCCTGCGGTGCGCGCGGCGCCCGGCAGGCGCTCGGGGCCGAGCACCAGCAGGGCGACCAGGCCGACGAGCAGCAGCTCACTGAAACTGATGCCGAACATGGGTCAGTCTTTCCGCTGCGGCTCTTGGACCGGCTGCGCCTGGCCCTCGATGGTCTGGCCCTGGGCCTGCTGTGCGGTGTTCTGTACCGGTGGCACGGGCTGGGCGGGCGGCGGGGTCTGCTCGGCCGGCTTGGTTTCTTCTTCGTTCATGGCCTTGCGAAAGCCCTTGATCGATTCGCCCAGGTCGCTGCCGAAGTTCTTCAGCTTCTTGGTGCCGAATACCAGTACCACCACGACCAGCAGGACGATCCAGTGTTTCCAGTCGAAAATGCCCATCTCAAACTCCTGAAATTGTGTGTCGGCCAGCGAGACCGATCAAGCGCCTACAGGCCATGCAGGACCTGTGGGAGCGGGTTCATCGGGGCGCCGAACCGCCGCGAATACGGGTGAAACCATTGCCCGGCATTGCGGCGCCTGCTTCGCGGGTGAACCCGCTCCCACAGGGGCTGTGATAAGTCAGGCAGACGGCTGTCGCGCCGCCTTCTCGTCGTGGCCGGACAGCCCGAACCGGCGATCCAGTTCGTCCAGCACCGCCTGCGGGTGTTGGCCCAGCGCGCTGAGCATGACCAGGCTATGAAACCACAGGTCGGCGGTCTCATAGATGACATCGCTGTAATCCTTGCTGGCGGCGGCATCCTTGGCGGCGATGATGGTCTCGATCGATTCTTCGCCGAGTTTCTCGAGGATCTTGTTCAGGCCCTTGTGATAGAGGCTGGCCACATAGCTGCTGTCGGGGGCTGCTTGCTTGCGTTCTTCCAGCACTTCGGCGAGGCGGTTCAGCGTGTCGCTCATGTTCAGTGTCCTGCGCTGTAGATGGCGTCCGGGTCCTTCAGGACCGGATCGACGATTTTCCACTGGCCGTCTTCGAAGACGCGGTAGAAGCAACTTTCGCGGCCGGTATGACAGGCGATATGGCCCAACTGCTCGACCATCAGGATGATCACGTCGGCGTCGCAGTCCAGGCGCATTTCGTGCAGCTTTTGCACATGGCCCGACTCTTCGCCCTTGCGCCACAGCTTGCCCCGCGAGCGCGACCAGTAGATGGCGCGGTTTTCGGCGGCGGTCAGCACGAGGGATTCACGGTTCATCCAGGCCATCATCAGCACGCGCCCGGTCTTGTGGTCCTGGGCGATAGCCGGTACCAGGCCATCGCTGTTCCACTTGATCTCGTCCAGCCAGTCTTTCATCGTCGACTCCAAACCGGGCCCGCTCCCGTACCGGGCCCCTGTGCGCTAGTGTGCCAGCCAGCCGCGCGGCTGGCTATCGGCGCACGATCAGGTACAAGCCTGCGGCCAGCATCAGCCAGGCCGGCCACGCCGCCGGGGCGCTCAGGCTCACGGCGCCGGCGGCGAGCGTGGCACCGCCGGCCAGCAGGCCGGCACCGAGCAGGCGCAGCGCCCAGTTGTCGCCCTGGCGCCGGCGCTCGGGCAGCTGCGGGTCGTGCAGGTGCGGCTGCGACAGGCGTTCGAGCAGGTCGCGGGTCATGTCGGCCAGGTGCGGCAGTTGCTCGGCCTGGCTGTACAGGTTGCCGAACACCGCCTTGGGGCTCATGCGCTCGCGCATCCAGCGTTCGAGGAACGGCTTGGCGGTGCTCCACAGGTCCAGGTCGGGGTACAGCTGGCGGCCCAGGCCTTCGATGTTGAGCAGGGTCTTCTGCAGCAGCACCAGCTGCGGCTGGACTTCCATGTTGAAGCGCCGGGCGGTCTGGAACAGGCGCATCAGCACCTGGCCGAAGGAGATGTCCTTGAGCGGTTTTTCGAAGATCGGCTCGCACACGGTGCGGATCGCCGCTTCGAACTCGTTGACCTTGGTCTGCGCCGGTACCCAGCCCGAGTCGATGTGCAGTTGCGCCACGCGGCGGTAATCGCGCTTGAAGAAGGCGATCAGGTTGCGCGCCAGGTAGTCCTGGTCCTCGGCGGTGAGGCTGCCGACGATGCCGCAGTCGATGGCGATGTACTGCGGGCTCCACGGCTTGACCGTGCTGACGAAGATGTTGCCCGGGTGCATGTCGGCGTGGAAGAAGCTGTCGCGGAACACCTGGGTGAAGAACACCTCGACACCGCGCTCGGCAAGCAGCTTCATGTCGGTGCGCTGGTCGGCCAGGGTGGCCATGTCGGTGACCGGCACCCCGTAGATGCGCTCCATGACCAGCACCTTGGGCCGGCAGAAGTCCCAGTACACCTGGGGCACGTACATCAGCTCCGAACCTTCGAAGTTGCGCCGCAGCTGGCTGGCGTTGGCCGCCTCGCGCAGCAGGTCGAGCTCGTCGTAGATGGTCTTTTCGTAGTCGCCGACGATCTCTACCGGGTGAAGGCGGCGGGCATCGGCCGAGGCGCGCTCGGCGGCCTTGGCGATCAGGAACAGCCAGGCCAGGTCCTGGGCGATCACCGGCTTCAGGCCCGGGCGCACCACCTTGACCACCACTTCCTCGCCGCTTTTCAGGCGTGCGGCATGCACCTGGGCGACCGAAGCGGAGGCCAGCGGCTCGACGTCGAAGCGGCTGAACACCTCGCCAACCTTGGCCCCCAGCTGCTCTTCGATCAGCGCCACGGCGTGCTGCGGGTCGAACGGCGGCACCCGGTCCTGCAGCAGCATCAGCTCGTCGGCGATGTCGGTGGGCAGCAGGTCACGGCGGGTGGACAGCAGCTGGCCGAACTTGATGAAGATCGGCCCCAGGTCCTGCAGCGCCAAGCGCATGCGCGCACCACGGCTGAGCTCGAGGGGTTTGCGCGGCAGCCAGCGCCAGGGCATCAGCAGGCGCAGGCTGGCCAGCCACCAGGGCAGCAGGGGCTGTTCGAACAGCAGGTCATCGAGGCGGTAGCGGATCACGACGCGCTGGATGCGCAACAGACGGCGGACGGCGAGCAGCTTCATGCGTTATCGCTGGTATCAAGAGTGTGGGCGAGGCGGCGCAGGCGCGCCTCGAGACGTTCGATGTCGACTTTCAGCGCATCGAGTTCGCTGAACGCCGCTTCGGCTTCGCGTTTGCCGACCAGGGTGCGGGACTCTTCGGCCAGATACTCGGAGAGATTCTGGCTGAAACGGGCCAGGCCTTGCCTGGTCCAGCGCGCGCGCAGGCGCACGTGGCCGGCGAGCAGTGCGGTGGGTACCGGGCCGAGCCAGCGTTGCAGCTCGTGTTCCCAGTCCAGCTCCAGGTCCTGCAGCACCGCGACCAGGTCGAGCAGCGCGGCGCTGTCGCCGTGCAGTTCGACCTGCGGGCTGTGCAGCACGGCGCTCTTGTCCTTGCTCAGGGCCAACTGGGCCAGGCGCCCGGCCGGGGCGCGCAGGGTGCAATCGACCTCGCCCTCCCAGTGGGCGGCCAGCATCAGGCCTTCTTCATCGGGCAGCACGAACAGCTTGAGGGCCGGCTGCACGCAGTCGATCTCGATGACCTGGCCCTCCAGCGCGGCCAGCCGCGGCAGTGCCGTGCTGTCCATGCGCAGGACCCGGTTGAGGCCGTGTTCGACGCTGGCGAGAAGGCCGGCCAGGAGCATCAGGGTTTGATCCCCCGGTGCACGGCGACGATGCCGCTGGTCATGTTGTGGTAGGTGACGCGGTCGAAGCCGGCCTCGACCATCATGCTCTTGAGCGTTTCCTGGTCGGGGTGCATGCGGATCGATTCGGCGAGGTAGCGGTAGCTCTCGGAGTCGTTGGTGATCAGCTTGCCGGCCAGTGGCATGAAGGCGAACGAGTAGGCGTCGTAGGCCTTGGACATCAGCTTGTTGGTGGGCTTGGAGAATTCCAGTATCAACAGCCGGCCGCCGGGCTTGAGCACGCGCAGCATCGAGCGAATGGCTTCGTCCTTGTGCGTCACGTTGCGCAGGCCGAAGGCGATGGTCACGCAGTCGAAGTGGTTGTCCGGGAACGGCAGCTTCTCGGCGTCGGCCTGGACGAACTCGATGTTGCTGGCCACGCCACGGTCGAGCAAACGGTCACGGCCGACTTTGAGCATCGAATCGTTGATGTCGGCCAGCACCACCTGGCCGGTCGGGCCGACCAGGCGCGAGAATTTGGCCGCCAGGTCGCCGGTACCGCCGGCGATGTCCAGCACCCGGTTGCCGCTGCGCACGCCGGACAGCTCGATGGTGAAGCGCTTCCACAGGCGGTGCATGCCGCCGGACAGCACGTCGTTCATCAGGTCGTACTTGGCGGCGACGGAGTGGAAGACCTCGGCGACTTTCTTCGCCTTCTGGCTCTCGGGCACGTCCTGGTAGCCGAAGTGGGTGGTGGGTTCGGCGTGGTCGCCTTTGCGCTGGTCGGTCATTTCGCTTCACCAGAAAAAAATTACCGCCATTCTAGGGGCATCGGGCGGATTTGTCTTCGCGGGGTGTGCCGTGGCGGGGTGGCGGGCATAATGGCGATTATGTCTACATCAGCAGGAACACCCGCATGACCCAGATCAGCGTCGAACGCAAACACTCCCTCGGCCGCGAAGCCGCCCGCGCCAAGGCCGAAGCGCTGGTGGACAAGCTCAGCCGCGAATACGACCTCAAGGCCAGCTGGAACGGCGACCGGGTCGACGTGACCCGCAGCGGCGCCAATGGCAGCGTGCACATCTTTGACGACAGCATCCGCGTCGAGCTCAAGCTGGGCATGATGCTGTCGATGATGGGCGGCACCATCAAGGGCGAGATCGAGCGGGCGCTGGACAAAGCCCTGGCCTGAGGCCGCGAGGTCCTTGCTGTTTGCGCGAGCAGGCTTTGTGGGAGCGGGCTTGCCCCGCGATAGCGATTGCCGGGGCTGGCGCTATCGCGGGGCAAGCCCGCTCCCACAATACCCGCACGCACTAATCCCGCATCGCCGCACCTTAGGGTGAGGATTCTAATTATTCCGCCTACCTTCACGCTCAAGCCCTACCACCCTGGGCTCATCCTCCCTCCCCAAATGAGCATGAGGTACAGAGCATGGCCAAAGTGAATCTCAAGCAGGACGACGCCCAGGGCACCCTGGGCGAAGTGCGCGGCTACGCGCGCAAGATCTGGCTGGCGGGCATCGGCGCTTACGCCCGTGTCGGCCAGGAAGGCTCCGACTACTTCAAGGAACTGGTCAAGGCCGGTGAAGGCGTCGAGAAGCGTGGCAAGAAACGCATCGATAAAGAACTCGATGCGGCCAATCACCAGCTCGACGAAGCTGGCCAGGAAGTGACCCGCGTGCGGGGCAAGGTCGAGGTCCAGCTGGACAAAATCGAGAAAGCCTTCGACGAGCGCGTCGGCCGCGCCTTGAATCGCCTCGGCATTCCGTCTAAACATGACGTTGAGGCGTTGTCCATCAAGCTTGAACAGCTGCACGAGCTGCTCGAGCGCGTCGCGCACAAACCATAAGGAGAGCAGGATGGCTGGCAAGAAGAACACCGAGAAAGAAGGCAGCTCCTGGATCGGCGGAATCGAGAAGTACTCCCGCAAGATCTGGTTGGCTGGCCTGGGTATCTATTCCAAGGTCGACCAGGACGGTCCGAAGCTGTTCGATTCGCTGGTAAAGGATGGCGAGAAAGCCGAGAAGCAGGCGAAGAAAAGCGTCGACTCGGCAGCCGACTCGGCCAAGTCCGCCACCACCTCGCGGGTATCGGACGTCAAGGAGCGCGCACTGGGCAAGTGGAGCGAGCTCGAAGAGGCCTTCGACAAGCGCCTGAACAGCGCCATCTCGCGCCTGGGCGTGCCAAGCCGCAACGAGATCAAGGCACTGCACCAGCAGGTCGATACGCTGACCAAGCAGATCGAGAAGCTGACCGGAGCTTCGGTCACGCCGGTGTCCAAGGCCGCCGCCAGCAAGACGGCTGCCAAGCCACTGGCCAAGGCAGCTGCCAAACCGGCCGGCAAGACCGCCGCGGCGAAACCTGCAGCCAAGCCTGCGGCTAAAACTGCTGCAGCCAAGCCGGCTGCTGCCAAGCCTGCGGCCAAGCCGGCAGCGGCGAAGAAGCCAGCAGTCAAGAAAGCACCTGCGGCCAAGCCTGCGGCAGCCAAGCCGGTAGCAGCGGCACCTGCCGCCACCGCCGCCCCGGCGCCGAGCGCGGCCCCGGCCAGCGCCACCCCGTCGGCACCGGTGAACGTGGCCGCCCAGGCCTGATACCGCGTCGCCTTCATCGCGGGGCAAGCCCGCTCCCACGCGTACACCGTGGGAGCGGGCTTGCCCCGCGATCATTTCACCCCTCCAGATACCTCATCGCCAGCTGCTCAGCCGCCGTGCGCGCCGGCGCCTGCAAGTGCGGCGCCACCAGCATCATCACCTGGTACACCACCACCCCCACATCGCCTTCACGCCCCAGTACCCGCTGGTAATCCAGCGAACAGATCAGGGTCAGGGCGATCTGTTCCACCAGTTGCCCCAAGGCTTGCGTTTCGCTGGTCACCAGGCCCTGGCCCTTGAGGCTGGCCAGCAGCGCGGCGAGGGTGCGCTTGAGCGCGTTGATCAGGCTGCGCATGCCGCGCGCCAGCTTGGGCAGGCGCCCGGTGAGGTTGGACAGGTCCTGGAACAAGAAGCGGTACTGGGCCATGCGCTCGACGATCAGGTGCAGGAACAGCCAGTAGTCCTCGGCATCCAGGCGCACGTCCAGCGGTGGGTCGAGCAGCGGCATCAGCTGTTCTTCGAAGCGCTCGAACAGGCCGATCACCAGCGGCTCCTTGCCGTGGAAGTGGTAGTACAGGTTGCCTGGGCTGATCCCCAGTTCGTTGGCGATCTCCAGGGTCGAGACGTTGGGCTCGCCCTGGCGGTTGAACAGCAGCAGGGCGCATTCGAGGATGCGGTCGCGGGTCTTCATTCGGTCAGCGTGCCAGTACGTAGGTGCCTGGCGCGGGGCCCAGCGGTGGGTAGGTGGCGTTGCCCAGCTCGCTGCGCGGTGCCTTGAGCGTGCCGGAGCGCTGGCCTATCCACTCCAGCCATTGCGGCCACCAGCTGCCGTCGCGGCGCTCGGCATCGTAGAACCAGGCGCGCGGGTCGCCGGACAGCTTGGGGTTTTCCAGGTAGTAGGCCTTGGGGTTGCCGGGCGGGTTGATGATGCTCTGGATATGCCCGCTGTGCGACAGCACGAAGCGCCGCTCGCCACCCAGCAGCAGGGCCGAGCGGTACACCGCGTCCCAGGGGGTGATGTGGTCGTTGCTGCCAGCCACGGTGAAACTGTCCAGGTCGACCTGCTTGAGGTCGACGGGCGTACCGCACACCTCCAGCCCGTCGGGGTGGGGCAAGGGGTTGTGCTTGAAGAAGTCCAGCAGGTCGCCGTGCAGGGCGGCCGGCAGGCGGGTGTTGTCGGCGTTCCAGTAGAGGATGTCGAAGGCCGGCGGGGTCTTGCCCATCAGGTAATTGTTGACCCAGTAGTTCCAGATCAGGTCGTTGGGCCGCATCCAGGCGAAGATCCGTGCCACTTCACCGCCGTCGAGCACGCCGCGCTGATACGAACGGCGCTTGGCCGCCTCGAGGGTCTGTTCGTCGGCGAACAGGCTGGCGGGGCTGTCGAACTGGCTGTCGAGCAGGCTCACCAGGTAGGTGGCGCTGCGCACCTTGCGCAGTTGGTTCTTGGCTTGCAGGTGGCCCTGCAGCGCGGCCATGGTCAGGCCGCCGGCACAGGCGCCCATCAGGTTCGGGTCGCGGCTGGCGCTGATGCTGCGGCAGGCGTTGAGCGCTTCTTCGAGGGCCTGCACGTAGCTCGACAGCCCCCACTCGCGGTGGCGCGGGTCGGGGTTGCGCCAGCTGATCATGAACACCTGCAGGCCGTTCTTGAGCATGTACTGGACGAAGCTGTTGGTCGGGCTGAGGTCGAAGATGTAGTACTTGTTGATCTGCGGCGGCACTACCAGCACTGGCCGGGCGTACTGCTTTTCGCTCATCGGCTTGTACTGGATCAGCTCCAGCAGCTCATTGCGAAACACCACCGCGCCCGGCGTGGCGGCGAGGTTGCCGCCGACCTCGAAGGCGCGCTCGTCCACCTGGCGTGGCAGCCCGTCGTTGTGGCGCAGGTCGTCGAGCAAGTGGCCAACGCCACGCAGCAGGCTCTGGCCGCCGGTGTTGAGCAACTCCTTGACCGCCAGCGGGTTGAGCAGCGAGTTGCTCGGGGCGATGGCGTCGTTGATCAGATTGAACAGGAACTGCGCGCGCACGCGGTCGTCGTGGGACAGCGAGCTTTCCTCGACCCACAGGCGGGTCTGTTTCTGCCAGGCCAGGTAGGCCTGCAGGCTGCGCCGGTAGAACGGGTTCTGGCTCCAGGTGGGGTCGCTGAAGCGGCTGTCGCGGGCGTGCGGCTGGAATGGGGCGTCGCCGAGCATCACCCGGCCCAGGGTGCCGCCCAGCTCCAGCAAGTGTTTTGCCGTGTGCAACGGGTGGCGCAGGCCATGGCGGCCGACATGGCGAAGCGTCGAAAGCAGGTCGCGGCCGCGCAGGCCGGTGATGGCGTTGCGCACGTTCATGCTGGTGGCCGGGGCTGGTGTCGTCCCTGTTGCCGGTTTGTCTTTCATGCCAACACTCCATCGTTATAGCAATCGGGCCGGTTTGGTGGTGCTGCGCATCACTGCCTGACCCACCAGAGACCTGTGGGAGCGGCTTTAGCCGCGAACACCGGCGTAGCCGGTGCCATTCACCGTGTCGCTTGCTTCGCGGCTAAAGCCGCTCCCACAGACGCCAGCGTGTCTGCATCAGCCGCCCGAAGCGGGCCGGGGGTGCATGACCGCGCGCTGGCGCTCTTGCTGGAGGAATTTCATGATGATCGGGGCGACGGCCTCGGCCCGGGTGATCAGGAACAGGTGGCCATCGTCGATTATGTGTAGCTGGGCATTGGGAATCCGCCAGGCCAAGAGGCGCATGTTGACCAGGGGGATCAGCGGGTCGTCGTCGCCGGCCAGCACCAGGGTGGGTTGCTGGATCTTGTGCAGCCAGTGGATGCTGGTCCAGCCGAGCCCGGCGAACAGCTGCCAGTAGTAGCCCACCTTGCCGCCGGAGCGCACCTTCGAGGCGTGGTGCAGCGCCAGGTCCGGGTCGCGGCGAAAGGCGCCGCCATAGATCATCGGGGCGATGCGGATCACGTGGGAGGGCTGAATGTAACGCCGGGGGCTGGCCATCAGCCACAGCACCTTGGGCTTGCCCGGCACCATCACCGCACCGGCGGCGGTGGCGGCCAGCACCAGCTTCTTGCAGCGCTCGGGGTAGTCGTGGGCAAACTGCTGGGCAAGCGCCCCGCCCCAGGACACACCGATGGCATTGACCTGGCCGTAGTCGAGGTAGTCGAGCATGCGCGCGGTCAACTTGGCCAGGCCGGGGAAGCGGTACGGGTGGCGCGGCGTCGACGAGCCGCCGACCCCGGGTACGTCGAAGGCGATCACTTCCAGGTCCGGGTCCAGCGCCTCGATGAACGGGAACACCAGTTCGAGGTTGGCGCCGATGCCGTTGAAGATCAGCAGCGGCGTCAGGTGCGGCTTGCCCGGGCGCACCGCGGTGCGGATGGACTGGTCGTCCAGCTCGACGGTGCGGAAGATGTAGGGTTGCGGCATACGCGTGACTCTGGGGTGAAGGTAGCGCCGTGATGCGCCTGCCGGCACATCGCGGCGGTTGGGCTCAACGCTCGTGCACGTAGGTTCCCGGTGCGGCCTCGCCTGCGCCATAGGTGCGGTTGCCCAGCCGGGTCGGCGCCTTCTTCAGTTCCCCGGCGCGATCGCCCAGCCAGGTCTGCCAGTGCAGCCACCAGGAGTCGGCGTGCTTGACCGCGTTCTCCTGCCAGGCCAGCGGGTCGTCCGGGCGGTCTTCACCGGTCATGTAGCGCGCCTTGGGGTTGCCCGGCGGGTTGAGGATGCTCTGGATATGGCCGCTGTTGGACAGCACGAATTCGATCTTGCCGCCGAACAGGTGCGCCGAGCGGTAGCACGACTGCCATGGGGTGATGTGGTCGGCGGTACCAGCGACGCTGAAGATGTCGCAGTCGACCTGCTTCAGGTCGATGGCGGTGCCGCACACTTCCAGGGCATTGGCGCGGATCAGCGGGTTGTTCTTGAACATTTCGATCAGGTCGCCGTGGAAGGCGGCCGGCAGGCGCGTGGTGTCGTTGTTCCAGAACAGGATGTCGAACACGGGCGGTGAATTGCCCAGCAGGTAGTTGTTTACCCAGTAGTTCCAGATCAGGTCGTTGGGGCGCATCCAGGCAAACACCTTGGCCATGTCGCTGCCCTCGAGCACCCCGGACTGGTAGGAGTGGCGCTTGGCGGCCTCCAGCGTCTGCTCGTCGACGAACAGCGCCACCTCGGTGTCGATCGTGGTGTCGAGCACGCTGACCAGCAGGGTCAGGGCGTTGACCTTCTTCTCGCCCAGGGCCGCGTAGTGGCCCACCAGCGCGGTGCAGGTGATGCCCCCGGAGCAGGCGCCGAGCATGTTCAGGTCCTTGCTGCCGGTGATCGCCAGCACCGCGTCGACCGCTTCCTTGAGGGCGTCGATGTAGGTGGACAGGCCCCACTCGCGCTGGGCCTTGGTCGGGTTGCGCCAGCTGATGATGAAGGTCTGCTGCTGCGAGCGCAGGCAGAAGCGCGCCAGGCTCTTTTCCGGGCTCAGGTCGAACACGTAGAACTTGTTGATCTGCGGCGGCACCACCAGCAGCGGGCGGCTGTGCACCTGCTCGGTGATGGGTTTGTACTGGATCAGTTCGAGCACGTCGTTGCGGTACACCACCGCGCCTTCGCTGGTGCCCAGGTTCTTGCCCACCTCGAAGGCTTCCATGTTCACCTGGCTGGGCATGCCGCCGTTGTTGACCATGTCCTTGGCGAGGTTGGACAGCCCGTCGAGCAGGCTCTTGCCGCCGGTTTCGAAGAAGCGCTTGATCGCCGCCGGGTTGGAGAGGGTGTTGGTCGGGGCCATGGCTTCGGTCATCAGGTTGATGACGAACTGGCCACGGGTGATGTCCTGGGGCGACAGGTCGCTTTCGCCGATCCAGTCGTTGAGCTCCTTGCGCCAGGCCAGGTACGTCTGCAGGTAGCGACGGTACAGTGGGTTGTTGCTCCAGGCCGGGTCCTGGAAGCGACGGTCGTCGCCACCGGGCTGCAGGCTGGATTTGCCCAGCAGCACGTTCTTCAGTTCCAGGCCGAAATGCGCCACGTGCTTGGCACTGTGCAATGGCTGGCGAACCGCCTGGCGCAATACCGTGCGCGCCGACGTGAGCAAATCCTTGCGGCGAATGCCGATGACCGGGTTCAGCCCCAGGGTGTTCTCCGAGGCCTGCCGCTGCAACTCATCGTTGTTCTTGTTACTCATCTACGACGCTCCGTTGTCCTGAGACGAGTACCGGTGTGCTGTGACAGCCCGGTACTGCTACTCGGGTGACCAGTGATAAGGAACAGCGGTGCTGCGACCGGATGCGTGTCGATGATGAGCTGCGGGGGTTTCTGCGTGTGAAGACAACCTGCTTTCGCTCGCGACCTCTACATACCGGCCTGGCCCTGCCTGCCGAAAAAGCGATGCAGGGAACTTGCCAGCTCCATTGGTTACCCGACTTTCATGTAATGCGCAAGACAGCCAGTCTTTGGCCGCCATCCACGCATTCAAGCAGATGAGATTAGAAAATGCGCTCTAAAACCTGGAGGCCCCGCGCTAGAGCATCAGCTTGACGACCGACTCGGCGGGGTCGCGGGATTTGCCGGCCTTGTGCAGTTCATCCAGATACTCGGCCCACAGCTGTTCCTGGCGCAGGCACAGTTGTTCGAGGTATTCCCAGGTGAACAACCCTGAGTCATGGCCGTCGTCGAAGGTCAGTTTCAGTGCGTATTGGCCGGCAGGCTCCAGGCCGCTGAGGCCTACGTTGATCTTGCCAAATTGCAGGATGGGATTGCCGTGGCCCTGGACCTCGGCGGAAGGGGAGTGCACCCGCAGGAATTCGGCAGGCAGGTGGTAGACCTCGCCGGGGGCGTAGGTGAGGCTGAGGGTTTTCGAGGCTTTGTGCAGGTTGATGGCGGTGGGCAGGCGGGCCATGGGCTGGAATCTCTCGGGAGCTGGTGGGATTAGCTTCGAGGTTCTGGCGCATGGATTCAAGGGCCAGATCGCGGGGCAAGCCCGCTCCCACGCAGCTTGATCCTGCGTGGGAGCGGGCTTGCCCCGCGATGGTCTTACAGGATGTAGCGCGACAGGTCTTCGTTCTGCGCCAGCTCACCCAGGTGGCTGTTCACATACGCGGCGTCGATGTGGATCGGCGTCTCGTCGTGGGCGCTGGCCAGGTCACCGGCACTGAACGACACCTCTTCGAGCAGGCGCTCGAGCAGGGTGTGCAGGCGGCGGGCACCGATGTTCTCGGTTTTCTCGTTGACCTGGAAGGCGATCTCGGCCAGGCGCTTGAGGCCCTCGTCGGCGAACTCGATGTTCAGGCCTTCGGTCTTCAACAGCGCTGCATACTGTTCGGTCAGCGAAGCGTGCGGTTCCTTGAGGATGCGCTCGAAGTCTTCCGGGGTCAGGGCCTTGAGCTCGACGCGGATCGGCAGGCGGCCCTGCAGCTCGGGCACCAGGTCGCTCGGCTTGCTCAGGTGGAACGCACCGGAGGCGATGAACAGGATGTGGTCGGTCTTGACCATGCCCAGCTTGGTGTTGACGGTGCAGCCTTCGATCAGCGGCAGTAGGTCGCGCTGCACGCCTTCGCGGGACACATCGGCGCCGCCGACGTTGCCACGCTTGGCCACCTTGTCGATTTCGTCGATGAACACGATGCCGTGCTGCTCGACCGCTTCCAGGGCCTTGGCCTTGAGCTCTTCGTCATTGACCAGGCGGCCGGCTTCTTCGTCGCGGACCATCTTCAGCGCGTCCTTGACCTTCAGCTTGCGCGCCTTGCGCTTGCCCTTGCCCATGTTGGCGAACAGGCTCTGCAGCTGGTTGGTCATCTCTTCCATGCCGGGCGGCGCGGCGATTTCGACACCGACCGCGTCGGCCACTTCGATCTCGATTTCCTTGTCGTCCAGCTGGCCTTCACGCAGGCGCTTGCGGAACAGCTGGCGGGTGTTGGAATCGCTGCTCGACGGTGCGGCCTCTTCGGCGAAGCTGCTGGTGCGCGCCTGCGGCAGCAGGGCGTCGAGGATGCGGTCTTCGGCGGCGTCTTCGGCGCGGTGGCGCACGCGGACGATCTCTTGCTCGCGGAGCATCTTCAGCGCGGCATCGGCCAGGTCGCGGATGATCGACTCGACGTCACGGCCGACGTAGCCGACTTCGGTGAACTTGGTCGCTTCGACCTTGATGAACGGCGCGTTGGCCAGCTTGGCCAGGCGACGGGCGATTTCGGTCTTGCCCACGCCGGTGGGGCCGATCATCAGGATGTTCTTCGGCGTGACTTCGGCACGCAGCTCGACAGGCAGCTGCATGCGCCGCCAGCGGTTGCGCAGGGCAATGGCGACGGCGCGCTTGGCGTCGTCCTGGCCGATGATGTGGCGGTTGAGTTCGTGAACGATTTCGCGGGGGGTCATGGACATGATCAATAGGGTCCTAAGGCGCAGTCATCAGTGTGGAAAAGTCCCGCCGTGGGCGGGACGCCAAAACAACTGATCACTCGGCCAGGTCCTGCTCCTCGATGGTCAGGTTGTGGTTGGTGAACACGCAGATGTCGCCGGCGATGTTCAGGGCGGCCTCGGTGATTTCCCGGGCCGACAGGTCGGTCTTGTTCAGCAGGGCGCGGGCTGCGGCCTGGGCGTAGCCGCCGCCGGAACCCATGGCGATCAGGCCGTCTTCGGGTTCGACCACGTCGCCGTTGCCGGTGATGATCAGGGAGGCGTCCTTGTTGGCTACCGCCAGCATCGCTTCCAGGCGGCTCAGGGAGCGGTCGGTACGCCATTCCTTGGCCAGCTCTACGGCGGCGCGCACCAGGTGGCCGGAGTGTTTCTGCAGCTGGGCTTCGAAGCGCTCGAACAGGGTGAAGGCGTCGGCGGTGGCACCGGCGAAGCCGGCGATGACCTGGCCGTTGTACAGGCGACGGACTTTCTTGGCGTTGCCTTTCATCACGGTGTTGCCGAGGGAAACCTGGCCGTCGCCGCCCATGACGACTTTGCCGTTACGGCGGACAGAAACGATGGTAGTCAAGGGAGAGTCTCCACGCAGCGGGGCGAAAATGCCTGATGCAGATTCATATGGGGGGAGGGGGGAAGGATTTCAACCGAGAGGGATGAATGGTTGTTTCAGGTCTTTGCCGACCCCATCGCGGGGCAAGCCCGCTCCCACGGCAGTGCGTGGGAGCGGGCTTGCCCCGCGATGGCGGTTACTCAGGCCTCAAAGCAGATATGCCCATCGACCAAGGTATAACGCACCGCGCCCGGCAGGCAGTGGCCGATGAACGGGCAGTTCTCGCCACGCGACAGCCATTGTTCGCCCGCCACCGTCGAGGCTTTCGGGTCGAACAGCACCAGGTCGGCCGCGCCACCCACTTTCAGCTCACCCGCCGGCAGGCGCATGGCCGCCGCCGGGCCGCTGCTCAGCCGCGCCATCAGCGTCGGCAGGTCGAGCAGGCCGTCCTCGACCAGGGTCATGGCCAGCGGCAGCAACAGCTCGACGCTGCTGATACCAGGCTCGGTGGCCCCGAACGGCGCCAGCTTGGCATCGCGCTCGTGGGGCTGGTGGTGGCTGGAGATCGCCTGGATCACGCCCGACTTCACCGCCTCGCGCAGGCCGTCACGGTCGGCGGCACTGCGCAGCGGCGGCTGCACGTGGTACAGGCTGGAGAAATCGCGCAGCGCTTCGTCGGTGAGGATCAGCTGGTACAGCGCCACGTCGGCGGTGACCGGCAGCCCCAGTTGCTGGGCCTGGGCGATCAACCGGGCGCCGCGGGCGCTGGTGATCTGGCTGAAGTGCGCGCGCACGCCGCTCTGCTCGACCAGCAGCAGGTTGCGGGCCAGGGCCACGGTCTCGGCGCTCTCGGGGATGCCGGGCAGGCCGAGGAAGCTGGCCATCGGCCCTTCGTGGGCCAGGCCGCCCTGGGACAGGTCGCGGTCCTGGGAGTGGAACACCACGGTCAGGTCGAAGGTCGCCGCGTATTCCAGGGCGCGGGCCAGGGTGCGGTTGTTGGGGATTTCCTTGAGGCCGTTGCCGAAGGCCACGCAACCGGTGTCGCGCAGGGCCACCAGCTCGGCCAGTTGCTCGCCTTCCAGGCCTTTGGTCAGGGCACCGATCGGGTACACCTTGCTGTTGGCCGCTTCGCGGGCGCGGTCGAGGATCAGTTCGGCCACTGCCGAGGTGTCCAACACCGGCTTGGTCTGCGGCGGGCAGCACAGGCTGGTGACGCCGCCGGCAACCGCCGCGCGGGTTTCACTGGCGATGCTGCCCTTGCGGCTGTAGCCCGGCTCGCGCAGCGAGACGCCGAGGTCGACCAGGCCAGGCGCGGCGACCAGGCCGTCGGCCTGGATCGTGCGGCTGGCGCTGAAGCCTGCCGGGGCTGCGCCGATGGCGGCAATGCGACCGCCTTCGAGGTGCAGGTCGGTGATGGTGTCCAGGCCGCTGGCCGGGTCGATCACCCGAGCGCCGATAATGCTGAGGGTCACTGGGCGTTCTCCTGCTCGATTTGACGTTGCGCGTTCTGCCCGCTCATGGCCATGGACAGCACGGCCATGCGCACGGCGATGCCGTAGGTGACCTGGTTGAGGATCACCGAGTGCTTGCCGTCGGCCACCGCCGACTCGATCTCCACGCCCCGGTTGATCGGGCCGGGGTGCATGACGATGGCGTCGGGCTTGGCGCCGGCCAGGCGTGCGGTGGTCAGGCCGAACAGGCGGTAGAACTCGCCCTCGCTGGGCAGCAGGCCGCCGGCCATGCGCTCACGCTGCAGGCGCAGCATGATCACCACGTCGACGTCCTTGAGGCCTTCGGCGAGGTCGGTGTAGACCTTCACCCCATACTGCTCGATGCCGATCGGGATCAGGGTTTTCGGGCCGATCACGCGGATGTCCGGGCAGCCCAGCGCCTTGAGCGCGAGCATGTCCGAGCGGGCTACGCGCGAGTGCAGGATGTCGCCGACGATGGCCACCGACAGGTTCTCGAAGCTGCCCTTGTGCCGACGGATGGTCAGCATGTCGAGCATGCCCTGGGTCGGGTGCGCGTGGCGGCCGTCGCCGCCGTTGATCACCGCCACGTCCGGGCATACATGCTCGGCGATGAAGTGGGCGGCGCCGGAGTCGGAGTGGCGCACGACGAACATGTCGGCGGCCATGGCTTCGAGGTTGCGCAGGGTGTCGAACAGGGTCTCGCCCTTGCTGGTCGAGGAGGTCGACACGTTCAGGCTGATCACGTCGGCCGACAGGCGCTGGGCGGCCAGTTCGAAGGTGGTGCGGGTACGGGTGGAGTTCTCGAAGAACACGTTGCACACGGTCTTGCCGCGCAGCAGCGGGACTTTCTTCACGGCCCGGGCGCCGACTTCGAGGAACGAGTCGGCGGTGTCGAGGATCTCGGTGAGCAGTTCGCGGGGCAAACCGTCGAGCGAGAGGAAGTGGCGCAGCTGGCCCTGATCATTGAGCTGCAGCGGGCGCTTGGCGTCGAATGGCGTCATCGCGGGGGACTCTTAAAGGGCGGAAGCGGAAGCGAGGTCCTGGCGCTCGAGGACGAGCGGTGCGGGTCCGGTCAATTTTACCCGTTCATGGGCGGCCAGCGACAGGGTGGCACCGAGCACATTGGGGCGGATCGGCAATTCGCCGGCATCCAGGTCCAGCAGGCACACCAGCGTCACGCTGGCCGGGCGGCCATAGTCGAACAGTTCGTTGAGGGCGGCGCGGATGGTGCGTCCGCTCATCAGCACGTCATCCACCAGTACCAGGTGCTGGCCTTCGATCTCGAACGGCAGTTCGGAAGGGCGCACTTGCGGGTGCAGGCCGTTCTGGCTGAAGTCGTCGCGGTAGAACGAGACATCCAGGGTGCCCAGCGGGCTCTCGTCGGCCAGCTCTTGCTGCAGCGCCTGGGCCACCCATACACCGCCGGTGCGGATGCCGATGAAGCGTGGCTCGGTAATTTCACGGCGGGCCAGGTGGGCGCGAAGGTCGACGGCCATCTGCCGGATCAGGTCGGCGGGATTGGGTAGGCTCATTGCGTGCTCCTCGGAAGGCGGGCGCCGGGTAGCTCCGGCGGCAAAGCGGAATTAAACGTTGGCCTCCAGCCAGCCTTGCAGCAGCAGGGCGGCGGCGATGGCGTCGACCGGGTTGTCGCGGTAGCTGCCGTGACGGCCGCCACGGGCCATCTGCTCGCCCTTGGCTTCGAAGGTGGTCAGGCGTTCGTCGTGGGTGTGCACCGGCAGGTTGAAACGGCCGTTGAGGCGCCGGGCGAATTTCTCGGCGCGCTCGCTCATCTCGCTGGGGGTGCCGTCCATGTTCAGCGGCAGACCGACGACGATGGCATCGGGTTTCCATTCCTTGATCAGTTTTTCGACCTGGTTCCAGTCCGGCACGCCGTTCTGTGCCTTGAGTACGCAGAGCTCGCGGGCCTGGCCGGTGATCACCTGGCCGACGGCCACGCCGATCTGTTTGCTGCCGTAGTCGAAGCCCAGCAGCAGGCGCAGTTCGGCCATCAGGCGTGCCCCGCCTGGCTGGTGAGCAGGCTCAGGTTGATGCCGAGGCTGGCGGCGGCCGCGCCGAGGCGCTGTTCGCTGTCCATGCCGAACAGGATCGCGGGGTCGAACGGGCAGTTGAGCCAGGCGTTGTCGGCCAGCTCCGCTTCCAACTGGCCGGCTTCCCAGCCGGCATAGCCGAGGGTGATCAGGCTCTTTTTCGGGCCCACGCCGGCGGCGATGGCCAGCAGCACGTCCTGGGAGGTGGTCAGCGACAGGCCTTCCAGGGCCACGGTGGCCTGGAAGCTGCACTCGTCGCTGTGCAGCACGAAACCACGGTCGGTCTGCACCGGGCCGCCCAGGTAGATGGGCACCTGCAGCGTGCTGGCCGGGGGCGTTTCGTCGGGGCGCAACTGTTCGAGAATGTCGCCCAGGTTCAGCTCCTGCGGGCGGTTGACCACCAGCCCCATGGCGCCGTTGGCGTTGTGCTCGACGATGTAGGTAAGGGTGTGGGCAAAGTTCGGGTCGGCCATGTGCGGCATGGCGATCAGGAACTGGTGCTTGAGGTAGCTGGGGGCGAAGGTTTTCATGAGCGCTAGTGTGGCGCCAGGTGGCGGGGCTGGCAAGGTGCTCGACGAGGCATGCCGGAGTACCTGTGGGAGATCACCCAGCCCTGTGGGAGCGGGTTTACCCGCGAAGCAGGCAGCGCGGTGTATGGCACCGGCTTCGCCGGTGTTCGCGGGTAAACCCGCTCCCACAGGGATTTGGCAGGCTTGAAATCAATTGCTCGACAGCCTGTCCCCGCGGGCAAACCGCCAGGTGCGGATGATCTCCAACCGATCAAACTCCGCCATGTCTCCGGTAAACGGCGCGAACGGCGCGGCCAGCCGCACGATGCGCTGGGCCGCCTGGTCCAGTACCGGCTGGCCGGACGATTCCAGCACCAGCACTTCGTACAGCGAACCATCGCGGTTGATCGACACCATCAACCGCAGGCTGCCGTACAACTGCTGGCGTCGTGCTTCGTCGGGGTAGTTGAGGTTGCCGATGCGCTCGACCTTCTTGCGCCACTCTTCCTTGTACCAGGCGCCCTTGTCGCGCATGGTCGAGGCCGCATTCAGGCGATGGATGCGTGGGCGTTTGGCGTACAGCTGCTGTTCGTTGGACAGTTCGGCCTCAAGGCTGGCGATCTGGCTGGACAACTGCGAGCTGTCGAAGTCCGGCACCTTCGCCTCAGCCTTGGGCTGTGGCTTGCTTTCCTTCGGCTTGGGCTCGACTTTCTGCGGTTTCGGCGCCTGGGTGGCAACCACGGACTTCGACGGCGCGGGCGGCGACTCTACTTTCGCGGCCGGCGGCGGGGTGATCTTGTTGATCTTGCTGTCCTGGAACGGCGCCACCTCGGTGGTCTTGGGTACCGCTTTCTTGTCCAGGGTGCCGCTGCCCTGCTGGTTTTCCTGGGCCTGGAAATCGGCCTTGTCGGGCGCCTTCTCGCTCTTGAAGGTGGCCAGGGTGATGTCCATGGTGTGGCGGATTTCAGCGGGTTTGATCACCGTGAAACCGACGCCCAGGATCAGCGCCAGGTGCACCAGCGCGGCCAGGAACAAGGTAAAGCCGAGCCGGTCCACCGGGCGAACGCGCGGTGGCAGCAGGTCAACGGGGATGTCGGCGGGGAGCGTCATCGGGTATCCAGCAACCGCTAGGCAAACCCTAAGCGGGGTAGCAGCTCAGTCGAAAAGGACCGGCATCATACCCCACTGGGCGGTGTTGCCACCTGTCCTCGGTCAGCGCGCTTGCAGCTTGCGATCAATGGCATCCATCAGCTTGCCGCCGATATTGGTGTTGAAGGCGGCGTCGATCTCGCGGATGCAGGTCGGGCTGGTCACGTTGATTTCGGTGAGGTGCTCGCCGATCACGTCCAGGCCGACGAACAGCAGGCCCTTTTCGCGCAGCGTTGGGCCAACCTGCGCGGCGATCCAGCGGTCGCGGTCGCTCAGCGGGCGGGCTTCGCCACGGCCACCGGCGGCCAGGTTGCCGCGGGTCTCGCCGCTGGCCGGGATGCGCGCCAGGCAGTAGTCCACCGGCTCGCCGTCGATCATCAGGATGCGCTTGTCGCCGTCCTTGATCGCCGGCAGGTAGGCCTGGGCCATGATCTGCTGGGCGCCCAGGGCGGTCAGGGTTTCGAGGATCACCGACAGGTTGGGGTCGCCGACCCGGTGGCGAAAGATCGAAGTGCCGCCCATGCCGTCCAGCGGCTTGAGGATCACGTCGCCGTGCTTGGCGGCGAACTCACGGATGATGTCCGGGCGGCGGCTGACCAGGGTCGGCGGCGTGCACTGCGGGAACAGTGTGGCGAACAGCTTCTCGTTGCAGTCGCGCAGGCTCTGCGGGCGGTTGACCACCAGCACGCCGTCGGCCTCGGCCTGCTCCAGCAGGTAGGTGCTGTAGACGAACTCCATGTCGAACGGCGGGTCCTTGCGCATCAGAATCACGTCCAGCTCGCTGAGCAGGCTGTCCTGCTCGTCGCCCAGCTCGAACCAGCGCGCCGGGTCGGCGAACACCTTCAATGGGCGCATCCGCGCGCGGGCCTTGCCTTCGCCCTGATACAGGTCGCGCTGTTCCATGTAGAACAGGCTCCAGCCACGTTCCTGGGCGGCCAGCAGCATGGCCAGCGAGCTGTCCTTTTTATAGGAGATGGACGCGATAGGGTCCATGACAATCCCGAGGCGAATGCTCATGGGGTAATTCCTCTTGGCGGCGGGTGGCCGCGATGGCACGAAAAAGTGGCTCAGGGTGGCGCCGGGCGCGCGCCCGGTCAAGGGGGCGGGCAGATGGAATGGCCCTGCGGAGTGTGCTAAAAAGGCCTGGCACGTGGCCTGCACGGCCCTTCGGCGAATTCGCGACCAGGCAGAAGCGCAACTATGGAACAACCCCTGAAGGTGATGGTGATCGACGATTCGCGCACGATCCGCCGCACTGCCCAGATGTTGCTCGGCGAGGCGGGCTGCGAGGTGATCACCGCCAGCGATGGCTTCGATGCCCTCGCCAAGATCATCGACCACAAGCCGCGGATCATCTTCGTCGATGTGCTGATGCCACGCCTGGACGGCTACCAGACCTGCGCGCTGATCAAACACAACAGCGCCTACAAGGACACCCCGGTGATCCTGCTTTCTTCGCGCGACGGCCTGTTCGACAAGGCCCGCGGCCGGGTGGTCGGCTCCGACCAGTTCCTGACCAAACCTTTCAGCAAGGAAGAACTGCTCGACGCAATCCGCGCCCATGTGCCCGGTTTCGCCGCGCAGGACCCAATCGCACCCTGACGCCGCCCCAGCCAAAGGCGGCGTCTCACGTTCCTCATGGGGAAACAGCATGGCCCGAGTTCTGATTGTCGACGATTCGCCGACCGAGATGTACCGCTTGACCGAGTGGCTGGAAAAACACGGCCACCAGGTGCTCAAGGCCAGCAACGGCGCCGACGGCGTGGCCCTGGCCCGTCAGGAGAAGCCCGATGCGGTGCTGATGGACATCGTCATGCCCGGCATGAACGGTTTCCAGGCCACCCGCCAGCTGAGCAAGGACCCGGAAACCAGCGCCATCCCGGTGATCGTGGTCACCACCAAGGACCAGGAAACCGATCGCATCTGGGCCACGCGCCAGGGCGCCCGCGACTTTCTGACCAAACCCGTGGAAGAAGACGCGCTGATCGCCAAGCTGGTCGAGGTGCTCGGCGCTTGACCACTCGCCCTCAGGGCGCGGCACTGACCGCCTTCGAGCTGCTGCTGGACATCGACCGGCGTTGCCGCCTGCTGGTGGCCGACCAGCCGCCCCAGGACACCCGTCTGCAGCAGTGGAGCGGCATCGGCTTTCGCATTGCCGGGCAATGGTTCGTCGCGCCTATGGGTGAGATTGCCGAAGTGCTGCGTGAGCCGCGCAGCAGCCGGGTGCCGGGGGTACAGCCCTGGGTGCGCGGGGTGGCCAACCTGCGCGGGCGGCTGTTGCCGGTGATGGACCTGAGCGCGTTCTTCGGCCTTGGCCCTGCCGCGGCGGGCAAGCAGCGGCGGGTGCTGGTGCTGGACCACGAAGAGCTGTTCGCCGGGCTGCTGGTGGACGAGGTGGTGGGCCTGCAGCACTTCGCCCTGAGCAGCCTCGAACTGTCGCCGCCGCAGCCTTTGATCCGCGCCGCCGCACCCTTCGTGCAGGGGCATTTCCCCCGTGAGCGCAACTGGGCGATCTTCAGCCCGTTCGCCCTGGCCCAGGCACCGGGCTTTCTCGATGTGGCGTTGTAGAGGACTTTCGACGTGAACAAGCCTGGCCCCTCCGTTTCCCCCGCCGCCGTGGCCCAGCGCCCGCGCAGCAGCGCGCAGATCACCGTGCTGTTCGTGGTGCTGATCCTGTCGATCGTGCTGCTGTTCGCCAACTTCGCCTACCTCAACACCCAGGCCAACCACGACAAGCAATACATCGGCCACGCCGGCGAGCTGCGCGTGCTGTCCCAGCGCATCGCCAAGAACGCCACCGAGGCGGCAGCCGGCAAGGCCCTGGCATTCCGATTGCTCAGTGATGCGCGCAACGATTTCGAGCGGCGCTGGAGCTACCTGCGCGAGGGCGACAAGGCCACCGGCCTGCCCGCCGCCCCGGCCACCGTGCGCGACGAAATGGACGCGGTGCGCCAGGACTGGGAAAACCTGCGCAAGAACACCGACACCATCCTGGCCAGCGAACAGACCGTGCTGTCGCTGCACCAGGTGGCGGCCACCCTGGCCGAGACCGTGCCGCAGTTGCAGGTCGAGTACGAAAAGGTGGTGGAGATCCTGCTGCAAAGCGGTGCCCCGGCCAGCCAGGTGGCGGTGGCCCAGCGCCAGCTGTTGCTGGCCGAGCGCATTCTTGGCTCGGTCAATACCGTGCTGGCCGGCGACGACAGCTCGGTGCAGGCCGCCGACACCTTCGGCCGCGACGCCAGCCGTTTCGGCCAGGTGCTCGAAGGCATGCTCGCCGGCAACCCGGCGATCCAGGTGACCCGGGTCGAAGACGCCGATGCCCGCGCACGCCTGGCTGAAATCGCCGAGCTGTTCCAGTTCGTTGCCGGCTCGGTAGACGAAATTCTCGAAACCTCGCCCGAGCTGTTCCGTGTGCGCGAAGCCGCCGGCAACATCTTCAGCCTCTCGCAAACCCTGCTCGACGAGGCCTCGCACCTGGCCAACGGCTTCGAAAACCTGGCCAGCGGGCGCACCCTCGACACCGTCGGCGGCTACGTGCTGGGCCTGCTGGCGCTGGCCTCGATCATCCTCATCGGCCTGGTGATGGTGCGCGCCACCCACCGCCAGCTGCGCGAAACCGCCGAGAAGAACGAACGCAACCAGCAGGCGATCATGCGCCTGCTCGACGAAATCGAAGAGCTGGCCGACGGCGACCTCACCGTCACGGTGGCGGTCACCGAGGACTTCACCGGCGCCATCGCCGACTCGATCAACTACTCGGTCGACCAGCTGCGCGACCTGGTCGCCACCATCAACCACAGCGCCGAGCAGGTCGCCGCCGCCGTGCAGGACACCCAGAACACCGCGCGCCAGTTGGCCAAGGCCTCCGAGCACCAGGCCGCGCAGATCAGCGAGGCCTCCGAGGCGGTGGGCGACATGGTCGAGTCGATCGACCGGGTATCGGCCCACGCCTACGAGTCGGCCAAGGTGGCCGAGCGTTCGGTCGCCATCGCCAACAAGGGCAACGAGGTGGTGCACAACACCATCAATGGCATGGACAACATCCGTGAGCAGATCCAGGACACCGCCAAGCGGATCAAGCGCCTGGGTGAGTCTTCCCAGGAAATCGGCGACATTGTCAGCCTGATCGACGACATTGCCGACCAGACCAACATCCTCGCCCTCAACGCGGCGATCCAGGCCTCGCTGGCCGGCGAGGCCGGGCGCGGCTTTGCCGTGGTCGCCGACGAAGTGCAGCGCCTGGCCGAACGTTCGTCGTCGGCCACCCGGCAGATCGAGGCGCTGGTGCGCACCATCCAGGCCGATACCAACGAGGCGGTGATTTCCATGGAGCAGACCACCGCCGAAGTGGTGCGCGGCGCGCGCCTGGCGCAGGACGCCGGGGTGGCGCTGGCCGAGATCGAAGGGGTATCGCAGACCCTGGCCGAGCTTATCCACAGCATCTCCGACGCTGCCCAGCTGCAAACTTCGTCCGCCGGGCAGATCTCCCACACCATGGCGGTGATCCAGCAGATCACCGCGCAGACCTCCGCCGGTTCCGGCGCCACCGCCGACAGCATCCGCCACCTGGCGCGCATGGCCAGTGAAATGCGCCGCTCGGTGTCGGGCTTCACCCTGCCGGCTGCGGCCGAGCGTCAGTGATGGAGGCGCCCATGACGTCGGTGGCGGTGAACAGCGAACGGCACGACACGGTCGCCCTGGCCTGGACCAAGGCGCCCATCCTCGATTGCCTGGGCCAGGCGCGTCAGGCCCTGGAGCATTTCACCGGGGCGCCGGACGACCTGTCGAACCTGACCTTCTTCGTCGACAACCTGCACCAGGTGCACGGTTGCCTGCGCATGCTCGAATTGCCCGGCGCCACGCGCCTGGCCGAAGAGCTGGAACTGCTCGGGCGGGCCATGGCCGAGGGCCAGGTCAGCCCCCGTGGCGAGTGCCTGGGCGCGCTGTTCCGGGGCCTGGAGCAACTGCCGCCGTACCTTGACCGGCTGCGCGGTGCGCGCCACGACCTGCCGCTGGTGGTAATGCCGCTGCTCAACCAGCTGCGCGCATGCCGGGGCGCCGAGCCGCTGGCCCAGGGCAGCCTCCTGGGTGAGCTCGGCCAGCGCCTGGCCGGTGCCGAAGACCTGGCCAACCTCGACCTGTCGCTGGGCAACTGGCGCGAGCACATGCAGGCCGGTGCCGGGCGCGATGCCCTGCGTTCGGTGGTGTCGGCCCTGTGCGACGACCTGATGCGCATCAAGGACCAGCTCGACCCCCTGGTCAGTGACGAGCGG
The DNA here is from genome assembly GCF_003231305.1 of Pseudomonas sichuanensis. Classification (GTDB taxonomy): domain Bacteria; phylum Pseudomonadota; class Gammaproteobacteria; order Pseudomonadales; family Pseudomonadaceae; genus Aquipseudomonas; species Aquipseudomonas sichuanensis. The sequence goes on from NZ_QKVM01000023.1 coordinate 47,023, forward strand.
CCGCCGCGCGCGCCGCTGCAAGCCTTGATCGCACCGCTGCGCCACGTGGCCGATACCCTGGCGGTGCTGGGCTTCCAGCAGCCGCGGCGGGTGATCATCGACCAGGTGCTGGCGTTGCAGGCCTTGGTGGAGCAGGACGACAGCGTGAATGAAGCGGTGCTGATGGATGTGGCCGGGGCGTTGCTGTATGTGGAAGCGACGCTCAACGGCATGGTCGGCCCGCTGGAAGAAAGCCAGCCGGGCAGCCTGCCCGGCTCGGACCTTGCCGAGATCCGCCAGCTGGTACTGCACGAGTCGCTCAACGTCTTGCAGCAGGCCAAGGACCTGATTGGCGACTGCCTCGAGTCGGACTGGTCGCGCCAACGTCTGCAAGCCCTGCCGGGGCTGTTGCAGCAGGTGCGCGGCGCCCTGGCGATGCTGATGCTGCCGGCCGCCGCCGAGGTGTTCGCGGGGGCCGCCGGTTACGTGCAGGGCTGGCTGGTGCACCTGGAGGACGAGCCACTGCCCGATGAGCTGGCGCACCTGGCCGACGCGCTGTGCGCCGCCGAGGCATACCTCCAATGGCGCGTGGCCGACCCCTTGGCCGATGCGCAACCCTTCATCGAGATGGCCCGCGCCAGCCTGGCAGCACTGGGTGTGCAGTGCCAGGCGCTGGAGCCGTCGGCCAGCAGCGGCCGGGCCGTGGATGGCATCGATGACGAGCTGCGCGACGTATTCCTCGAAGAAGCCGGCGAGCTGCTGCCGGAAATCGAACGCCACTGGCTACGCTGGCGCGCTGACAACAGCCTGCGCGATGCGTTGATCGAAGTGCGGCGCGCCTTGCATACCCTCAAGGGCAGTGGGCGCATGGTCCATGCCGAGGCCGTGGCGGAGCTGGCATGGGGCGCCGAGCACCTGCTCAACCGGGTGCTGGAGGGGCGCATCGCGCTCAGCGCCGAGGGGCTGGTCGCGCTGCAGCAGGTGTTCGTGCGCCTGCCCGACTTGCTGGCCGATTTCGCCGCCAGCCAGTTGCCGGCCAGCGCCGAGATCGAGCAACTGGCCGCCCACCTGCATGCGCTGGCGCTCAACGACGCGGCGCCCGGCGCCAGCATCGACGGGCTCGACCCGCAACTGCTGGAGATCTTCCGTAACGAGGCCCAGGGCCATCTGACCGGCCTCGATGCCTTCCTGCACACGGCCAGCGCCGAAGGCACTCCGGTCAGCGACGGCCTGCAGCGCGCGCTGCACACGCTCAAGGGCAGTGCGGCCATGGCCGGGGTGATGCCGGTGGCCGAGCTTGCCACCGCGCTCGACCGCCTGGTGCGTGAGTACAAGGGCCACGAACTGCCCCTGCTGCTGGTGGAAATCGAACTGCTGGAAGCGGCCAGGGCCTTGTTCCACCTGGGGCTGGCGCAACTGGGCAACACGCCGCTGGCGCCGATCCCCGGTGCCGCCGGGCTGATCGAACAGGTCGGGCAGACCGTCGATGCACGCCTGGCGCAGCTGCACAGCGACCCCCACCAGGTGCGCCGCAGCCGTCGCGATCCGCAGTTGATCGCCGCTTTCCTGGCCGCCGGCATGGACACCCTGCTCGACGCCGAGGCGCAGCTGGCGCACTGGCAGCAACAGCCGGCGCTGCGTCAGGCGCTGGACCCCTTGCTGGATGCCATGACCAGCCTCAGCCATGCCGCCCACCAGGCCGAGCTGTGGCAGGTGGATGAAATCTGCGAAGGCTTGCTCGACCTGTATGGCGCGGTGGAAGAGGGCAGCCTGGCGGCCACGCCGAGGTTCTTCGAAGTGGCCGGCCAGGCCCATGAAGTGCTGCTCGACATGCTCGACGAGATCGCCGCCGGGCAGGACCTGAACGCGCGCCCCGAGTGCCTGGCGGCCTTGCGCGGGCTGCTCGACGATGCGCTCGACCCGTCGGTGATGGGTGTGGTCGGCGCCGAGGGGGTGACGCCGTTGCCGGCGCCAGCCTTGGTCGAACTGTTCCTGGAGGAGACCGGGGATATCCTCGACAGCGCCAACCAGGCCCTGCAACAGTGGCAAAGCGAGCCGGGCAACGTCTCGGTGCTGTCTTCGCTGCAGCATGATGCCCTAACCCTCAAGGGTGGGGCGCAGATGGCCGCGATCGGCGCGGTGGAAGTGCTCGCCCAGGAGCTGGCGCTGCTTTACGAAGGGCTGGTGGACCGCCGCCACGGGGCCAGCCCGGTACTGTTCGATTTGCTGCGGCGCAGCCATGCGGCACTGGCCGAAATGCTGCACAGCCTGCGCCAGGGCGAGGCGCCGGTCTCGGCAGTGACGCTGCTGGGCGAGCTGCGCGAGTTTCGCCAGACCGCGCCGCCGCCCAGCCCGGCCGAGCTGCCCGGCACGCTCGAAGAGCAGGCCCAGGCCGCAGGCGACAAGGAGCTGCTGGAAGTCTTCCTCGAAGAGAGCTCGGACATCGTCGAGAGCGCCGCCGATGCCCTGGACCGCTGGCAGGCCGACCCGCGTAGCACGGTCGAGCTGGAGAACCTGCTGCGTGACCTGCACACCCTCAAGGGCGGCGCGCGGATGGTCGAGATCGCCGCGATTGGCGACCTGGCCCATGAACTGGAATTTCTTTACGAGTTGCTGGCCGCCGGCAGACTGCCGCCGACGCCGGCCTTGTTCAGCCTGTTGCAGAACTGCCACGACCGCCTGGCCCACATGCTCGATGCCGTGCGCCTGGGCCAGCCGCTGCATGCCGCCACGGCGCTGATCGACTACATTCGCAACTTCTCCAGCGCCGCGCTGACCGACAGCGCTGCCGCTGCGCCGCAGGTCGAGGCCACGCCCGCCGAGCTGCCGGCCGCCGCGCCGGAGCGGGCCGGGGACATGATCAAGGTCGATGCCGAGCTGCTCGACGACCTGGGCAACCTGGCCGGCGAGCATACGGTGATCCGTGGGCGCATCGAACAGCAGGTCAACGATGCGCAGTTCGCCCTCAACGAAATGGAGACCACGCTGGAGCGCATGCGCGACCAGCTGCTGCGCCTGGACATCGAAACCCAGGGACGCATATCCAGCCGCCAGCAGTTCGAGGGCGATGCCTACGACGATTTCGACCCGCTGGAAATGGACCGCCACTCGCAGCTGCAGCAGCTGTCGCGGGCCCTGTTCGAATCGGCGTCGGACCTGCTCGACCTGAAAGAAACCTTGCTGCAGCGCTCGCAGGAAACCCACAGCCTTCTGCAGCAGCAGGCACGGGTCAACAGCCAGTTGCAGGAAGGCCTGACCGCCACCCTGATGGTGCCGTTCGAACGCCTGGTGCCGCGCTTGCAGCGGGTGGTGCGGCAGGTGGCCAGCGAGCTGGGCAAGCAAGTCGAGCTGGTGGTCGGCAACGCCGAGGGCGAGCTCGACCGCAGTGTGCTGGAGCGCATGGTGGCGCCGCTGGAGCACATGCTGCGCAACGCCGTCGACCACGGCCTGGAAGGCCGCGAGGCGCGCCTGGCTGCCGGCAAGCCGGAACTGGGCACCATCCACCTCAACCTGCTGCATGAAGGCGCCGACATCGTCATCGAAATGAGCGATGACGGCGCCGGGGTGCCGCTGGAGGCGGTGCGCAACAAGGCGATCAAGCGCGGCCTGCTCGACCCCCTTGCGCGCTTGAGCGACCACGAGATCCTGCAGTTCATCTTGCGCCCCGGGTTTTCCACGGCCGAAAAGATCACCCAGATTTCCGGGCGCGGCCTGGGCATGGACGTGGTCCATGAAGAGGTCAAGCAGTTGGGCGGTTCGATGAGCATCGAGTCCAGCCCTGGCAAGGGCGCGCGTTTTCTCATCCGCCTGCCGTTCACCGTGTCGGTGAACCGGGCGCTGATGGTGCACCTGGGCGACGAGCAGTACGCCATCCCGCTCAACACCATCGAAGGGATAGTGCGGGTGCCGGCCGCAGAGCTCGAGGCCTGCTACCGCCTCGACCCGCCGCGCTACACCTACGCCGGCCACGACTATGCCCTGCGCTATCTCGGCGAGCTGGTGCAGGGCGGTGGCCAGCCCGGGCTGCTGGGCCAGAGCGTGCCGCTGCCGGTGCTGCTCACCCACTCCCAGGAGCAGTCGTTCGCCATCCAGGTCGACAGCCTGTCGCCCAGCCGCGAGATCGTGGTCAAGAGCCTCGGGCCGCAGTTCGCGGCCGTGCCGGGGCTGTCGGGGGCGACGCTGCTGGGCGATGGCCGGGTGGTGTTGATTCTCGACCTGCTGGGCCAGTTGCGCGGCCAGCAACGGCGCCTGGCGCGCCTGCCGGGTGCCGGCGACGGCCAGCGCGCGCTGACCGGGCCTGCGCCGCGCCGGGCGTTGCTGGTGATGGTGGTGGATGACTCGGTGACCGTGCGCAAGGTCACCAGCCGCCTGCTGGAGCGCCACGGCATGAGCGTGCTGACCGCCAAGGACGGTGTCGATGCCATGGCCCTGCTCGAAGAGCACCGCCCGGATGTGCTGTTGCTGGATATCGAGATGCCGCGCATGGACGGCTTCGAAGTGGCCACGCGCATCCGCCGTGACGAGCGCCTCAAGCAGCTGCCGATCATCATGATCACCTCGCGCACGGGGCAGAAGCACCGTGAGCGGGCCATGGCCATCGGCGTCAACGAGTACCTTGGCAAGCCGTACCAGGAGTCGGTCCTGTTGCAGAGCATCGCCCACTGGAGCCAGCACCATGCTTGACCATATCGCCGGCCAGCGCAGCAGCCTGACCGGGCTGTTGCTGCCCCTGGGCGACCGTGCCCTGGTGCTGCCGAACGTGGCGGTGGCCGAATTGATCGGCCAGCGCGCCATCGCCTGTGAGCCGGGCGAGCCCGGCTGGCACCTGGGCTGGGTCGACTGGCGCCAGCAGCGTTTGCCGCTGGTCGGTTTCGAGGCCGCCTGCGGTGGGCATACCCCGTGCGGTGAGCGAGCGCGGATCGTCGTGCTCAATGCCTTGGGCGATACCGGGCTGCGTTACCTGGCGCTGCTGCTGCAGGGGATTCCGCGTTCGTGCAAGCTCGACAGCCAGCTCAATTACGTGGATGTGCCGCTGGCCGCGCTGGAGCTGGCGGCGGTGCAGGTGGGCGAGCAGGTGGCGCGGGTGCCGGACCTGGCGGCGCTGGAACGGATGGTGCGTGACGCGCAATTGCAACCTGGCCTTGGTTAGGATGTAGGCAGTCCCGGCCCTATCGCGGGGCAAGCCCGCTCCCACGCTCGAGAGCAAACCGTGGGAGCGGGCTTGCCCCGCGATGAGGCCGTCAGGAACCCTGCTGGCCCTCGGAGGTCTGTGCTTGCATGTATTACGGTGAACGTTTCAACGCCTGGACCCATCTGGTCGGCGCGGTATTGGCCTGCATCGGCGCGGTGTGGCTGATCGTCGTCGCGGGCCTGCAGGGTGACCCCTGGAAGATCGTCAGCTTTTCCATCTACGGCTTCACCCTGCTGCTGCTCTACAGCATCTCCACCCTCTATCACAGCACCCGCGGCAGGGCGAAGCGGGTCATGCGCAAGCTCGACCACCTGTCGATTTACCTGCTGATCGCCGGCAGCTACACGCCGTTCTGCCTGGTCAGCCTGCGCGGGCCGTGGGGCTGGAGCCTGTTCGGGGTGGTCTGGGGCTTGGCGCTGATCGGCATGCTGCAGGAGATCAAGCCGCGCTCGGAGGCGCGCATCCTGTCGATCGTCATCTATGCGGTGATGGGCTGGATCGTGCTGGTGGCGGTCAAGCCGTTGCTGTACAGCCTGGGCACCGCCGGCTTCACCTGGCTGGCGGCCGGCGGCGTGTTCTACACCGTCGGCATCCTGTTCTTCGCCTTCGACAGCCGGTTCCGCCACTGGCACGGCATCTGGCACCTGTTCGTCATCGCCGGCAGCCTGATGCACTTCGTCGCGGTGTTCTTCTACGTCAGTTAGAAATCGCCCCACAGCTGTTGCGCTACCGACAGCGCCACCACCGGCGCGGTCTCGGTGCGCAGCACGCGCGGGCCGAGGCGGGCGGCGTGGTAGCCGGCGGCCTTGGCCTGCTCGACTTCGGCATCGCTCAGGCCGCCTTCGGGGCCGATCAGGAAGGCCAGGCGTGCGGGCTTGGGGTGGCTGGTCAACGGCTCGGCCACCGGGTGCAGCACCAGCTTGAGGTCGGCCTCGCAGGCCTTGAGCCATTCGGCCAGGGTGAGCGGCGGGTGGATCACCGGCAGGGTCGAGCGGCCGCACTGCTCGCAGGCGCTGATGGCCACCTGGCGCCAGTGGGCCAGGCGTTTGTCGGCGCGCTCGTCCTTCAGGCGTACTTCGCAGCGTTCGCTGACGATCGGGGTAATTTCGTTGGCGCCCAGTTCGGTGGCTTTCTGGATGGCCCAGTCCATGCGCTCGCCACGGGACAGGCCCTGGCCGAGGTGGATGTGCAGGGGCGATTCGGCCTGGCCGGGGAGGGCCTGGTCGAGGCTGACGCGCACGCTTTTCTTGCCGACCTCGAGCAGTTGGCCAAGGTATTCCTGGCCGCTGCCGTCGAACAACTGCACGGCGTCGCCGGCAGCCATGCGCAGCACGCGGCCGATGTAGTGGGCCTGGGCTTCGGGCAGGTCGTGCTCGCCGAGGGCCAGGGGGGCGTCGATGAAGAAGCGGGAGAGTCTCATGTCAATGCTCTGAAATTTGGACGGGGCTCGTGGGAGCGGGCTTGCCCCGCGATGGCGCAGGCATGGATTGACGCCATCGCGGGGCAAGCCCGCTCCCACGGAGGATTAGCCCGGATCGCGGAAGTCGGGGTGGAAGTTGGCCGGTACCGCCACACTGACGCTGTCGCGGGTAGCAATGTCGATACCTTCGCTGGCCACTTCGGCGAGGAAGTCGATCTGCTCCGGGGTGATCACGTAAGGCGGCAGGAAATACACCACGCTGCCCAGCGGGCGCAACAGCGCGCCACGGGTCAGGGCGTGCTCGAACACCTTCAGGCCGCGACGCTCCTGCCAGGGGTAGGCGGCCTTGCTGGCCTTGTCCTGGACCATCTCGATGGCCAGGGCCATGCCGGTCTGGCGGATCTCGGCGACGTGGGCATGGTCGGCCAGGTGCGCGGTGGCACTGGCCATGCGTGCCGACAGGGCCTTGTTGGCCTCGATCACGTTGTCCTGCTCGAAGATGTCCAGGGTCGCCAGGGCGGCGGCACAGGCCAGCGGGTTGCCGGTGTAGCTGTGCGAGTGGAGGAACGCGCGCAGGGTCGGGTAGTCGTCGTAGAAGGCCTGGTAGACCTTGTCGGTGGTCAGGCAGGCGGCCAGCGGCAGGTAGCCGCCGGTCAGCGCCTTGGACAGGCACAGGAAGTCCGGGCGGATGCCGGCCTGTTCACAGGCGAACATCGTACCGGTGCGGCCGAAGCCCACGGCGATCTCGTCGTGGATCAGGTGCACGTCGTAGCGGTCGCAGGCCTCGCGCAGCAGCTTGAGGTAGACCGGGTGGTACATGCGCATGCCGCCGGCGCCCTGGATCAGCGGCTCGACGATCACGGCGGCGATGGTCGCGTGGTGCTCGGCCAGGGTCTGCTCCATGGCGGCGAACATGTTGCGCGAGTGTTCCTCCCAGCCCATGCCCTCGGGGCGCAGGTAGCAGTCCGGGCTGGGTACCTTGATGGTGTCCAGCAGCAGCGCCTTGTAGGTTTCGGTGAACAGCGGCACGTCACCCACCGACATCGCGGCGATGGTTTCGCCGTGGTAGCTGTTGGTCAGGGTAACGAAGCGCTTCTTCCCAGGTTTGCCGATGTTCTGCCAGTAGTGGAAGCTCATCTTCAGCGCCACTTCGATGCACGACGAGCCGTTGTCGGCGTAGAACACCCGGTCCAGGCCGGCCGGGGTCATGGCCACCAGGCGCTCGGACAGTTCGATGACCGGCTGGTGGCTGAAACCGGCCAGGATCACGTGTTCGAGCTGGTCGACCTGGTCCTTGATGCGCTGGTTGATGCGTGGGTTGGCATGGCCGAACACGTTGACCCACCAGGAGCTGACCGCGTCCAGGTAGCGCTTGCCCTCGAAGTCCTCGAGCCATACGCCTTCGCCGCGCTTGATCGGGATCAGCGGCAGCTGCTCGTGGTCTTTCATCTGGGTGCAGGGGTGCCACAGGACCTTGAGGTCGCGTTGCATCCACTGATCGTTGAGGCCCATGGGCACTTCTCCTGGCTTGGCGGCGTGGCTTGACCGCGTAAGCCTAAGCAAAGCGGGCAGGCGGGACAACCGCCGGATGCATTGCTACAGGGCGGCTTCAGACAAAAATCCCAGCCGCTAAAAGCACTTGCTGCGACCAACTGGCAGGGTGTGCGGACCTGACGTATTCTTAGCGCTACTTTCCCTGGGGTATTCCTCCCCTTTTTTCTCAGTGATTTCTGAACCGGAGTTCGCCGACATGGCTGCTGCTTGGGTGCGCCTGTGCGCGTTGGTATTGATTGGTGTGTCCAGCGCTGGCGCGCTGGCCAAGGACAAGACGGCGATCGTCGTCGGTGGTGGCCTGGCGGGCCTGACGGCCGCCTATGAGCTGCAGAGCAAGGGCTGGCAGGTCACCCTGCTGGAAGCCAAGGCGGGCATGGGCGGGCGTTCGGGCCTGGCCACCAGCGAGTGGATCGGCAACAACAAGACCCAGCCGGTGCTCAACCAGTACCTGGAGCGCTTCAAGGTCGGTACCTTGCCCGCGCCGGAATTCGTCCGTACCCCTGGCTACCTGATCGACGGCGAGTATTTCAGCGCCACCGACCTGGCCACCAAGCAGCCGGCCACGGCCGAGGCGCTCAAGCGCTATGAGAAGACCCTGGATGACCTGGCGCGCTCGATCGAGGACCCACTGAACCCGGCGGCCAACAGCACCCTGTTCGCCCTCGACCAGATCAACGTCTCGACCTGGCTCGACAAGCTGCAATTGCCTGCGACCGCGCGTCAGTTGGTGAACCAGCAGATCCGCACCCGATACGACGAACCGTCGCGCCTGTCCTTGCTGTATTTCGCCCAGCAGAGCCGTGTGTACCGCAATGTCAGCGACCGTGACCTGCGCGCCGCACGCCTGCCCGGTGGCAGCCCGGTGCTGGCCCAGGCCTTCGTCAAGCAGCTCAAGACCATCAAGACCAGCTCGCCGGTCACTGCCATCGTTCAGGACAAGGACGGCGTGACGGTCAAGGTCGGCTCGGTCGGCTACCAGGCCGATTACCTGGTGATGGCCGTGCCGCTGCGCGCGCTGGCCAAGATCCAGATGACCCCGGGCCTGGACAACCAGCACCTGGCCGCGCTCAAGGGCACCAACTACGGCTGGCGCGACCAGCTGATGCTCAAGTTCAAGAGCCCGGTCTGGGAAAGCCGCGCGCGCATGTCGGGTGAAATCTTCAGCAATACCGGCCTGGGCATGCTGTGGATCGAGCCGGCGCTCAAGGGTGGCGCCAACGTGGTGATCAACCTGTCCGGTGACAATGCCCGCCTGCTGCAGGCGTTCGGCGACAAGCAGATGGTCGATCAGGTGCTGATCCGCCTGCATGCGTTCTATCCGCAGGCCCGTGGTGCCTTCACCGGCTACGAAGTGCGCCGCTACAGCACCGACGCCGGCATGGGTGGTGCCTACCTGGCCTTCGGCCCCGGCCAGATCAGCAAGTACTGGCGCCTGTGGGAGCGCCCGGTGCAACGCATCACCTTTGCCGGCGAACACACCGACGCGCTGTACCCGGGCACCCTTGAAGGTGCCCTGCGCAGTGGCCAGCGCGCCGCAGGCCAAGTGCAGGACCTGGCGGCGGGCAAGTCGTTCGACCCGGTCAAAGCGGTCGCAGCCACCGCAGCGGCAGGTACCGTGGCGGCAGCGGCGGCCAAGGACAAGGGCGGTTTCTTCTCCAACCTGTTCGGCGGCTCGTCGGACAAGGCCGAGAAGGCGCCTGCCAAGCCAGAACCGGTGAAGGTTGAAGAGGCCAAGCAGGACAAACCGGGGTTCTTCTCGCGTCTGTTCGGTGCTGGCGACAAGCCAGAGGTCAAGGCCGCGCCGGTCGCCAAGGTTGAAGAGGTGGCGCCGGCTCCGGCTCCGGCTCCGGCTCCGGCTCCGGCTCCGGCAGCCCCTGCCGTGGTGGCCAAGGAAGAGCCGGTCAAGGCCGCCCCTGCCAAAGCCGCGCCGGCCAAGCCTGCTGCGCAGAAGCCGGCAGCCAAGCAGGCACACAAACCTGCTGCCAAGCCTGCGCCGGTGAAGAAAGCCACGGCCAAGAGCGAGCCGGCGAAGAAGGCGGTGGTGAACAGCCAGGCCAAGGCTGACTGAGCCTTCGCCGTCGCCCTGCCAGGCCCCGTCGCCGGCAAGCCGGCTCCCATAGCTTTGAATTTGGTGCGGTCCGTGTGGGAGCCGGCTTGCCGGCGATGGGGTCGGGCCAGGCATAACTACCCTGGCGTCCAGACCGCCAGCGGCTATCGTTAACGTTTCCTTAATGGCAAGCTTGCAAAATTGTTATCGGATTTCTCGATAATCCCAAGCAATTTTTTACGCTTTTATTCGATACGTTACCCGCTAGTCTTGTGCACAGCTTTCACGGGGAAATACGCCAACATGCAACTGCGCAACTCATCTTCTCGCTATGGCCTGGTCAGCATCGTCCTGCACTGGGGTGTGGCGCTGGCGGTCTTCGGGTTGTTCGGCCTGGGGCTGTGGATGGTCGGTCTGGATTACTACGATCCGTGGCGCAAGTCCGGGCCCGACCTGCACAAGAGCATTGGTCTGGTGCTGCTGGCGGTGATGCTGCTGCGCGTAATCTGGCGTTTCGTCAGTCCACCGCCGCCGGCACCGGCCAACCATGGCAAGGTGACGCGCCTGGCCGCCAAACTCGGGCACCTGGCGCTGTACCTGGGGCTGTTCGCGGTGATGATCGCCGGTTACCTGATCTCTACCGCCGACGGCGTCGGCATCCCGGTGTTCGAGCTGTTCGAGGTGCCGGCATTGATCAGCGACCTGCCTGACCAGGCCGACACTGCCGGGGTCATCCATTTGTGGCTGGCCTGGGGCCTGGTGATCTTTGCCGTGCTCCATGCACTGGCGGCACTCAAGCACCATTTCATCGACCGTGACGCGACCCTGACTCGTATGCTGGGCCGCAAAGCTTGACTCTCAACCTCAATTGCAAAGGAAGGAAGTAAGGATGTTGAAAAAGACTTTTGCCGCTCTGGCGCTCGGTACCGCTCTGCTTTCCGCCGGCCAGGCCATGGCCGCCGAATACAAGATCGACAAGGAAGGCCAGCACGCGTTCGTCGACTGGAAAATCAGCCACCTGGGTTACAGCTTCATCCACGGCACCTTCAAGGACTTCGACGGCAACTTCACCTGGGACAGCGCCAAGCCCGAGGCCAGCAAGATCAACGTCGATCTGAAAACCGCCAGCCTGTGGTCCAACCACGCCGAGCGTGACAAGCACATCGCCAGCAAAGACTTCCTGGATGTGAAGAAGTACCCGGAAGCCAAGTTCGTTTCCACCAGCGTCAAGTCCACTGGTGAAAAGACCGCCGACGTGACCGGCGACCTGACCATGCACGGTGTGACCAAGCCTGTGACCTTCAAGGCCACCTTCAACGGTGAGGGCAAGGACCCATGGGGCGGCGAGCGTGCCGGCTTCAACGCCACCACCACCCTCAACCTGAATGACTTTGGCATCAAGGGCCCGGGCGCGACTTCCCAGACCCTCGACCTGGACATCAGTGTTGAAGGCGTGAAGCAGAAGTAATTTGCCTCGGTAACGAAAACGCCGCCCATTGGGCGGCGTTTTCATTTCTGGCCTCATCGCGGGGCAAGCCCGCTCCCACAACAGCCAGCCTGGCTTTGTGGGAGCGGGCTTGCCCCGCGATCGCTTGTTAACCCTTGCGGGTCAACAGCGCCGGGCGCTCACCGCGTGGGCGGCTTGGCAGGTCATCCAGTTGCTCGGGCGTTGGGTAACGATCGAGCTTGGACTCCTTGCGGATGATGACCGGTGCCGGCTGCGAATCGCGCGGATTGCGCACGGCCGGCTCTTGGCGGGCCGAATCGTCACGCCGGTTACGGCCACCGTTGTTGTCGCGACGGGCGCCGCCATTGCTGCCGCCACCGTTACGGGCGCGTTTTTCGCCCGAGCCCTGGTTCTGCCCTTGGCCCTGGCGCTGCTGGCCATTGCCGCGACCCTGGCCCTGAGCCTGGCCGCCGGCACCGCTACGCTGACCTTGGCCTTGGCCCTGGCCGCCAGTACCACCCGGGCGACGATTACGGCCCTGGTTCTTGGTGTTCTGGTAGGGGCTGACGTAGTCGGCACGGTTGCCAAAGTTGTCGACGTCGTCGTCCAGGAACTCTTCGGGATCACGGTTGGCTGGCGCTGGTTGCGCAACTTTCTGGCCTTGGCCGCCCTGCTGCTGGCGGGGTTTGCCATCGCGAGGCTTGCGCTGGCGGCCCTGCTGCGGCTTGTCGTCGGCCTTGTCCTTGTCAGCCGACTTCTCGGCTGCCGGCTTGCTCTTGCCTTGATCCTTGCCTTTGTCCTTGCGCCCGCCGCTGCCTTCTTTCTTGCCTTCGCCGCGCGCCTGCTGGTTGCGGCCACCGCGACCGGCGTTTGGCTGGCGCTCGCGCACCTCCGGTTTCTCTGCCTCGACTTGCGAAGCATCGAAGCCCATCCAGTCGCCATCCGGGATCTTCTGCTTGGTGACGCGCTCGATGCTCTTGAGCAGCTTCTCTTCATCCGGGGCGACCATCGAAATGGCTTCGCCGGAACGGCCGGCACGGCCAGTACGGCCAATGCGGTGAACGTAGTCTTCCTCGACGTTGGGCAACTCGAAGTTGACCACATGGGGCAACTGGTCGATGTCCAGGCCACGGGCGGCGATATCGGTGGCCACCAGCACGCGCACGGTGTTGGCCTTGAAGTCGGCCAGCGCCTTGGTGCGCGCGTTCTGGCTCTTGTTGCCGTGGATCGCGGCGGCGGTCAGGCCGTGTTTTTCAAGGTACTCGGCCAGGCGGTTGGCGCCGTGCTTGGTACGGGTGAACACCAGCACCTGCTCCCAGGCACCGAGGGTGATCAGGTGTGCCAGCAGCGCGCGCTTGTGGCTGGCGGGCAGGCGGTAGACGCGCTGCTCGATACGCTCGACGGTGGTGTTCGGCGGCGTGACCTCGATGCGCTCGGGGTTGTGCAGCAGCTTGTCGGCGAGGTCGGTGATGTCTTTGGAGAAGGTGGCCGAGAACAGCAGGTTCTGGCGCTTGGCCGGCAGGCGCGCCAGCACTTTCTTCACATCGTGGATGAAGCCCATGTCGAGCATGCGGTCTGCTTCGTCCAGCACCAGGATCTCGACGTGGGACAGGTCGACGCTGCCCTGGCCGGCCAGGTCGAGCAGGCGACCAGGGCAGGCCACCAGCACGTCGACGCCCTTGGCCATGGCCTGGACCTGCGGATTCATGCCGACGCCGCCGAAGATGCAGGCGCTGATGAAGTTCAGGTCGCGGGCATAGACCTTGAAGCTGTCATGCACTTGCGCTGCCAGCTCACGGGTCGGGGTCAGCACCAGCACGCGTGGCTGGCGTGGGCCGTGGCGTTGCGATTTGTCGGGGTGGCCACCCGGGAACAGGCGCTCGAGAATAGGGAGCGCGAAGCCGCCGGTTTTACCTGTACCTGTCTGGGCGGCAACCATCAGGTCGCGGCCTTGCAACACGGCGGGAATGGCCCGCTGTTGCACTGGAGTGGGCTGGGTATAGCCCGCGGCTTCGATAGCGCGGACAAGTGCCTCGGAGAGACCGAGGGAAGCAAAGGACATGGGCAATCCTGTTCTCGTGGGGGCTAGGCCCTATGGGGTGTTCTGCCTGGCGCGACGGGCATCGGAGGGATGCGATCGCGTCCGGTCCAGCTGGGCGTTTACTGTGCATCCTGGCGGTGGCGGGTGGGCACTGTGTGTGCTGCGCCGCTGCTCGAGATGCCTGCAGTGAGGCCGAGCGTCCGGGCGTGAGCCGGGCGGGAAGGCCCGAGTATAACAGAGCAATCAGCGCGTGCTGCGTTCCTGCTGCTCAACGGCGAAAGGAATAGTGTCTTCGCCGATATAGCGCGCATTGATGGCGGCGTAACCGGGCTCCAGCTTGAAGCGTCGCAGCTCATCGGAGAACGCCTGGGCCAGTTGCTCGCGGCCCGGCTTGCGGGCCAGGCCCAGGTATTGGGTCTGGCGGGCGATCACCAGAGGCAGCGCTTCGACCTGCTGGGCAAGCCCGAGCCTGCGGCTCAGGTAGCGCCCGACCTTGCGGTCAGTGATCAGCAGGTCGATGCGCCCCAGCGCCAGCTTGCCGAAGTTGGCTTCGTGACTGGGCGCCGATTCGCGGCGAAACAGCGTGGATTCGTTGAAGGCATCGCCGTAGGCGTACCCCGGTGAGGTGCCCACGGTCAGGCCGGCGAGGTCTTCGAGTGCCTGCACGGCATGGCGGCGGGTACGGGCCTGGTACAGGACGAACTCGACGTCGGACATCGGCTCGTCCGGGTAGACCATGTAGGCCTCGCGCGAGTCGACACGGAAGATGTCCATCACACCGTCGGCCAAGCCCTGCTGGATCATCGCCAGGCAGCGCTTCCAGGGCATGAACTCCCATTGCACATCGACCCCGAGGCGCTTGAACACTTCGTTGGTAACCTCGTAGTCGATGCCCTTGGGCTGGCCGTTCTCCTGATAGAGGTAGGGCGCCCAGTCGTCGCTGACGATGCGCAGGCGTTCGCTGTGCGCCAGTGGGCTCAGGCAGGCAAGCAGCAACAGGCTTAAGGGGCGTAACAGGCTGAGCAGGGCGCGGGGCAGGGTCAAGGCTGGCGAGTCCGCGATGGCGTGCCCGGCATGCCGATCAGCCTTGGTGCTGATTCAGCAGGTGGGACTCGACTTCGCCGCGGCGGCTGCCCAGTGACAGGCGCAGGCCTGGATGGCGCAGGCAGCGTCGCAGTTGCTCCGGGTTTGGCCGGCCATGACGCTGGCTGAGGTTCTCCAGGGCCTTGTCCCACCAGGCCGAGGCGCAGGCGCGGTCGAATTCGTTGGCATATGGGTAGCAGCCGTACAGCAGTTCGCGGGCGAACTGCCGATGCTGGTCGGGGAGCATGTAGGTCAATGCCTTGTAGCTCAAGCGGTGCAGGGTGGGTGGCCGTGGCAGTTGGTCGTTGACCAGTGGCACATCGGCCAGCGCCGCCTCGCTCAGCATGGCTTCGCCGTGCTTGCGCAGCCAGGCCTGGATCTTGGCGCGGAACTGGGCCTTGCGGCTCCAGTAGTGGTGGATGACGTCGGTGCACGCGCTGACCTTGAGTGTGCGATAGGCCGCCACCGCCAGGCAGAATTCCTCGAGCGTGTAGGCTTTCGGAGCGAGCGGGTGGAACTCGTCCATCAGGGCGATGGACTGGTCGAGCAGCGCCGCGTCGCTGGCGTTCAGGCCGATCACGCCGGAGTTGAGCAGCGGCATCTGCTCATCGGCCAGGCCGCGCTCCTCGAGGAGGCCCGCCAGAACCTGGTGCAGTACGCAGTGCGGGTTGTCGCCAAAACGCCCGCCGATGGCGTTGCACAGCAGTGTGCCGGGCACGACGCGGCGGAACAGCTGCATGGGCGAGGCGCGGAAGAAGGTATCGGTGTCGATGAGCACCGCCAGCGGGTGCTGTTCGAGGATCTGGCGGATCAGCACGTGCTTGCTGCGAAAGTGATAGCCGTGGGGCTGGTTCCAGACCTTGCGGGTGGCTTCGTCCAGCAGGTGGGCGGTTACCGGCAGTTGGCGATAGGGCTCGAGGTTGTCGGTGTAGACCTGGATGTCGATGGCTTCGCCAGGCGTGCTGCGCAGGTGCGCGAGGGCGCTGACGATGCTGAAACAGGCTTCCTGGTGATAGGTGGCCGGGCCGAATGCCAGGTAGACAAGCTGAGGATTGGCGGAGACTGGGTGCTGCATACGGGCCATTAACCTATCGCGAGGCAAAAATGAAGAAGGCTTTAGCCTAAGCCAAAGCCTTCTTCATGGCGACGATTTTCAGCGCGGCAGTTTCAGGTTGTTCCAGATCGCCAGGCTCGGCTCGGCCTGGTTCAGGGTGTAGAAGTGCAGGCCCGGTGCGCCGCCTTGCAGCAGTTGCTCGCACATGCGGGTGATCACTTCTTCACCGAAGGCCTGGATGCTGGCGGTGTCGTCGGCATAGGCTTCCAGCTGCTTGCGGATCCAGCGCGGGATCTCGGCGCCGCAGGCGTCGGAGAAGCGCGCCAGCTTGCTGTAGTTGGTGATCGGCATGATGCCGGGTACCACCGGGATGTCCACGCCCAGCTTCTGTGCGCGCTCGACAAAGTAGAAGTAGCTGTCGGCGTTGAAGAAGTACTGGGTGATGGCGCTGTCGGCACCGGCCTTGACCTTGTGCACGAAGTTGGCCAGATCGCTCTCGAAATTGCGTGCCTGTGGGTGCATCTCCGGGTACGCGGCCACTTCCAGGTGGAAATGATCGCCGGTTTCCTGGCGGATGAACTCGACCAGGTCGCTGGCGTAACGCAGCTCGCCGCTGGCCATGCCCATGCCCGAAGGCAAGTCGCCACGCAGGGCAACGATGCGCTTGATGCCTGCGGCCTGGTATTCGGCCAGCAGCGAACGTAGGTCGTCCTTGCTGTCACCCACGCAGGACAGGTGCGGGGCGGCGGGCACCTTCACTTCGTTCTCCAGCTGCAGCACGGTGTTGAGCGTGCGGTCGCGGGTGGAACCACCGGCACCGTAGGTGCAGGAGAAGAAGTCCGGGTTGTAGCTGGCCAGCTGGCGGGCGACGCCCATCAGCTTTTCGTGGCCGGCGTCGGTCTTGGTGGGGAAGAATTCGAAGCTGTAGCGGCGTTCTTGTGACATCACTCGTTCCTTCGGCAGTGGGCCATCGGCTGCTGCCTGCAAATAAAAGCCAGGGCGGTGGGGGCCGGCCTGGCTCGGACATCGGTTCGAAACGTTGCCTGCCGGCATCGGGCGTGTGCCTGATGCCGGCAGCCAGCCGCTTAGTAGCGGTAGGCGTGCGGCTTGAACGGGCCTTCGACGGTCACACCGATGTAGTCGGCTTGCTGCTTGGTCAGTTTAGTGACCACGCCGCCGAAGCCGCGGACCATTTCCAGGGCCACTTCTTCGTCGAGTTTCTTCGGCAGTACTTCTACGGTCAGGCGCTCGGCTTTCTTCTCGGCCGACAGGTCGGCGTACTTCTGCTCGAACAGGAAGATCTGGGCCAGGACCTGGTTGGCGAACGAACCGTCCATGATGCGGCTTGGGTGACCGGTGGCGTTGCCCAGGTTCACCAGGCGGCCTTCGGCCAGCAGGATCAGGTAGTCGTCGTTCTGCGGGTCGAAGTCGCCAGCGCCGGTGCGGTGGATCTTGTGCACCTGCGGCTTGACCTCTTCCCACGCCCAGTTCTTGCGCATGAAGGCCGTGTCGATCTCGTTGTCGAAGTGACCGATGTTGCACACCACGGCGCGCTTCTTCAGGGCCTTGAGCATGTTGGCGTCGCAGACGTTGACGTTACCGGTGGTGGTGACGATCAGGTCGATCTTGCCCAGCAGGGCCTTGTCGATGCTCGCTTCGGTGCCGTCGTTGTTACCGTCGATGAACGGCGAGACCAGCTCGAAGCCGTCCATGCAGGCCTGCATGGCGCAGATCGGGTCGACTTCGGTGACCTTGACGATCATGCCTTCCTGACGCAGGGACTGGGCCGAGCCCTTGCCCACGTCACCGTAGCCGATCACCAGGGCTTGCTTGCCCGACAGCAGGTGGTCGGTACCACGCTTGATGGCGTCGTTCAGGCTGTGACGGCAGCCGTACTTGTTGTCGTTCTTGCTCTTGGTGACCGAGTCGTTGACGTTGATCGCCGGGACTTTCAGCTCGCCCTTGGCCAGCATGTCCAGCAGGCGGTGAACGCCGGTGGTGGTTTCTTCGGTCACGCCGTGGACGCGGTCCAGGACGGCTGGGTACTTCTTGTGCAGCAGTTCGGTCAGGTCGCCGCCGTCGTCGAGGATCATGTTGGCATCCCATGGCTGGCCATCCTTGAGGATGGTCTGCTCCAGGCACCACTCGTACTCTTCTTCGGTTTCACCTTTCCAGGCGAAAACCGGGATACCGGCGGCAGCGATCGAAGCGGCGGCCTGGTCCTGGGTGGAGAAGATGTTGCAGGACGACCAGCGCACTTCGGCACCCAGGGCGACCAGGGTTTCGATCAGCACGGCGGTCTGGATGGTCATGTGGATGCAGCCCAGGATCTTCGCACCCTTGAGCGGTTGCTCGGCCAGGTACTTGCGACGCAGGCCCATCAGTGCAGGCATTTCCGACTCGGCGATGATGGTTTCGCGACGGCCCCAGGCGGCCAGGGAGATGTCGGCGACTTTGAAATCGGTAAAGCCGGCAGGCGTGTTTGCAGCGCTCATCAAGAGCCTCCATTCGTAGTGTGCGAATGGGCGCCGTTGTGCGTTGAGCGTCCGCTAGGCGGACAACGCCCCAACCGAGCCTGACAGGACGAACCTGCTGCAGCGCCCCTCGGTCGGGTGGCGGGATGGCCACCGCTGCGGGGGCCATTTTGATCGGCAGCGATTATAGCCGTGCGCGTGTGACACACCCAAGACTTTCTGTCGATTAATCGCGACGATAGTCGATGGTAAATGGAGCGTGACTCGCCGGTCTGCCATCATTACCGCACGTCAAACTGGCAGGTCAGGAGTCACGATGAACTTTCACACCCGCAAATGGGTAAAACCCGAAGACCTCAACCCCAACGGCACGCTGTTCGGCGGCAGCCTGCTGCGCTGGATCGACGAGGAGGCGGCGATCTACGCCATCGTCCAGCTGGGCAACCAGCGTGTGGTGACCAAGTACATTTCCGAAATCAACTTCGTCAGCGCCTCGCGCCAGGGCGACATCATCGAGCTGGGCATCACCGCCACCGAGTTTGGCCGCACCTCCATCACCCTCAAGTGCGAAGTGCGCAACAAGATCAGCCGCAAGGCCATTCTCACGGTGGACAAGATGGTCTTCGTCAACCTGGGTGAAGATGGCTTGCCGGCCGCCCATGGGCGCACCGAGATCAAGTACATCCAGGACCAGTTCCCGGACAGCGCGGTGGAATAAGCGCTGGAGTCTTTGTGGGAGCGGGCTTGCCCCGCGATGGCGCCGGCAGGATCAACATCGATGCCTGTGCTGACGTTATCGCGGGGCTAGCCCGCTCCCACGCTATTACTCGGGTTGTGTGCTGACCCTGCGCACCACCTTGCCGACCGTCAGGCCTTGAATCAGGATCGACGACAACACCACGATGTAGGTGATCGACAGCAGCAGGTCGCGCTCTTCACCCATCGGCAACGACAGCGCCAGCGCCACCGAAACGCCCCCGCGCAAACCACCCCAGGTCAGCACGCGAATGGTGCCCTGCGGCACTGTGCGCCAGCGGCGCAGCAGCACGATCGCCGGTGCCACGGTCAGCAGGCGCGAGGCCAGTACCGCCACCGCCAGCACGCCCCCCGCCGCCAGGTGCAGCCAGTTGAACGGCAGCAGCAACAGCTCAAGGCCGATCAGGGCGAACAGCAGGGCGTTGAGCATGTCGTCGATCAATTCCCAGAAGCCGTCCATGTAGCGGCGGGTCATGTCGTTCATTGCCAGGTTGCGCCCCAGGTTGCCGATGATCAGGCCGGCCACCACCATGGCGATCGGCGCCGAGACGTGCAGTTCGTAGCACATCGCCGAGCCGCCGATCACCAGCGCCAGGGTCAGCATCACCTCGACCTGGTACTGCTCGACGCTCTTGATCATGCGGTAGGTGGCATAGCCGATCAGGCCACCGAAGACCACGCCGCCGATCGCTTCACGGGCGAACAGCAGGGCAGTGTCGGCAACGCTCGGCGTCTCGCCCAGCTGGATGATGCCCAACAGCACGGTGAACACCACCACCGCGGTGCCGTCGTTGAACAGCGACTCGCCGACGATGGTGGTCTTCAGTGGTTTCGACGCGTTGGCGGTACGCAGTGCGCCGAGTACGGCGATCGGGTCGGTCGGCGAGATCAGCGCGCCGAACAGCAGGCAGTAGATCAGTGGCACGTTCCAGCCGAACAGGCCGAACACCCAGTGTGCCAGGTAGCCGATCACCACGGTGGCGATCAGCACGCCGAGGGTGGCCAAAAGGCCGATCGGCCAGCGGTAGCTGCGCAGGTCGGCAAGGTTGACGTGCAGGGCGCCGGCAAACAGCAGGAACGCCAGCATCCAGTGCATGAGCAGGTCGTTGAAGTCGATCTGGTTCATCAGCCCTTCGACGCGTTCTTCAAGGCCGGGGAAGCCGATCAGGCTCAGGCCCTGGAGCATCAGGGAGAACAGCAGTGCCGTGACCATCACGCCGATGGCGGGTGGCAGGCCGATGAAGCGGTAGTTCACATAGGTGAGGAGGGTGGTGAGGCAGATAAACGCGGCAACTAATTCAAGCATCCCGAATCCTGTGGCAGTGGCTTCCAAGTCATTACCCGAATGGCTCGGGCAGTTCTTGGATGATCTGGCGCGGCGTTCGGGACACACCTTATGACCAGAATTGTCGGGATGGTTCCGATCATCGCGGGTCAAGCCCGCTCCCACGATGGCTGCGTGGGAGCGGGCTTGACCCGCGATGAGGCAAACGCTCTATCAGGCTATATAGTGATCGCCACATAAAAGAGACAAGGATCCCAAGGCGTGCTGGCAACCTCCCTCGTACTGGTCGCAGCCCTGCTGCACGCCACCTGGAATACTCTCATCAAATTCAGCGGCGAGCGCCTGCTGGTGATCGCCAGCATGGACCTGGTGGCGCTGGTGTTCGCGGTGCTGGCCGTGGCCTTCGTCGACTTCCCGCCGGGCGAGATCTGGCCTTGGTTGCTGGCTTCGGCGCTGGCCGAGCAGCTGTATCGCGTGCTGCTGATCAAGGCCTACCGGGTCGGTGACCTGGGCCTGGTCTACCCTCTGATGCGCGGGCTGTCGCCGCTGGTGGTGCTGGGGCTGACCCTGGCTTTCGCCGGTGAGTCCCTGACCCAACAGCAGATCATCGGCATCCTGCTGATCCCCTGTGGCATGGCTTGCCTGCTGTGGCAGGGCGGCGGCGGCGACCGGTTGCCCTGGTCGATGCTGCCGGTGGTGGCGCTGATCGGCCTGTGCATCGGTTGCTACACCTGGTTCGATGGCCGGGCCGTGCAGCTGTGGGGCAAGCCGTTGGATTACCTGGTGTGGCTGACCCTGCTCAGCGCCTGGCCTTTTCCGTTGCTGGCCGGCGTTGCCCGGCGTGCACCGTTCATGCTGTTCTGGCGCACCCAGTGGCGCCTGGGCCTGGCGGTGGGGGTGTGCGTGCTGTTGAGCTATGCCCTGGTGCTGTGGGCCATGCACCTGGGGTCGGTGGCCGAGGCGGCGGCGTTGCGCGAGCTCAGCGTGATCCTTGTGGTGGTGCTGGGCATGCGCTACCTGAAAGAACCTTTTGGCGGGCCGAGACTCCTAGCTTGCGGGCTGGTGCTGGCGGGCATGCTGGTGATGAAGCTCTGATCGATCATTCTTGAACAAGGAGTCCTGTCCATGACCGTAGCCCTGTGGTGCATCCTGATTGCCCTGGTTCTGCCGCCGCTCTGCGCGTTGATCGCGAAAGTCAGCAGCGGGCGCTTCGGCTTGCGTGACAACCATGATCCGCGCGCCTTCCTCGACACGCTGTCCGGCCTGCCGCGACGGGCCCATGCCGCTCAGCAGAACAGCCATGAGGCGTTCCCGGCGTTCGCCGCGGCGGTGCTGGTGGCGGATATCGTCGGCAACGCCGAGCAGGTGACCCAGGATGTGCTGGGCGTGATGTATATCACCAGCCGGTTGCTCTACATCATCTGCTACCTGGCCGATTGGGCGGCGCTGCGCTCGATCGTGTGGTTCGCCGGGCTGGCGTTGATCGTGGCGTTCTTTGTCGTGTCGGTTTGAAATCGCGGGTCAAGCCCGCTCCCACGAGGACCTGTGGGAGCGGGCTTGACCCGCGATGTGGCCCTCAGGGCACCTTCGGCACCTCGGGCAGCGCTACACCCTTGGGCCACAACATCCAGATCTGCCCTTGCTGCTTCATGTTGCCCGCCAACTCGCCGGCTTCGGGCCCGGTGCCCCAGAACAGGTCCGCACGCACTTCGCCGGTGATGGCGCCGCCGGTGTCCTGTGCGCCTACTGGGCGTACCACCGGGCTGCCGTCAGGGCGGGTGGTGGACAACCACAACAGGCTGCCCAGCGGGATCACCTTGCGGTCGATGGCCACGCTGTAGCCTGCGGTCAGGGGCACGTTGAGCGAGCCGCGCGGGCCTTCGTTGCTGTCCGGGCGGGTGCTGAAGAACACGTAGCTGGGGTTGCTCGCCAGCAGCTCCGGTACCCGCTGCGGGTTGGCCTGGGCCCAGCTGTGGATGCTGCCCATGGTCACCTCTTCTTTTTTCAGCTGACCCTGCTCCACCAGCCAGCGGCCGATCGGCCGGTATGGGTGGCCGTTCTGGTCGGCATAGCCCAGGCGCAGCTGGCGCTCGTCGTCCAGTTGCACCCGGCCGGAGCCCTGGATCTGCAGGAACTGCAGGTCCATCGGATCGGTCAGCCAGGCCAGTATCGGCGCCTTGGCACCGTCGCGGTTGATGGTCTCGGCGGTGTCGTAGGGCTTGAGCACGCGGCCTTCGAGGCGCCCGCGCAGGCGCTTGCCCTTGAGCTCGGGGTACACGCTGGCCAGGTCCACCACGATCATGTCTTCAGGCACGCCATACACCGGCACCTGGGCCGCGTCGGTGCGTTTCAGGCTGCCTGGGTAGACGGGCTCGTAGTAGCCGGTAATCAGGCCGTTGGCGTTGTTTTCGGCCGAGCGCAGGCCATACACCTGCAGGTTGTGTTCGAGGAAGGTGCGCACCTGCTCGGCGCTTGCCGTCGCCGTGCCGGCCGCTTCACAGGTAGGGGCCCACACCGGATCACGCTTGAGTTTCTCGCAGCCGTTGCGCCAGGCGTTGAAGCCGGCCAGCAGGTCGTCGTCGCTGACTGCGGGCAGGTCCTGCCAGGTGGCGGGGGCGTAGGTGGCGATGGCGTGGGGTTCGGGCTTGGCGTTTTCGCCGCCGTTGCAGCCGGCCAGCAGGGCCAGGGCCGGAAGCGCCCAGGCAAGGTGGCGCAATGCAGATGTCATGAGCGTGGTCCTGTGCGGGGTGAACATGAATATTCGCCCTTGTTTTCTGTGTGGCTATTGGTCTTTGGCCGATGGGCGGCGATACTGGCGCCCCGTTGTTCCCGGCCGAAGAGACCATGATGTTCAAGCGATTGTCCGTAGTACTGCTGGCTGCCCTGGCCCTGAGCGCCTGTAACCAGGTCGACCCCAACTCGCCGCTGGGCCAGCGCAAGGCGATCTTCAAGGCGATGCTCAAGACCAGCGAAGACCTGGGCGGCATGCTGCGCGGCCGGCTGCCGTTCGACGGGGCGCAGTTCGCCGATGGCGCGGTGAAGCTCGATGGCCTTGCCCACCAGCCCTGGCAGCACTTCCCACAGGTGCGCGACGAGGGCGACAGCAGTGCCCGGGCGGATGTCTGGGAGCGTCAGGCGCGTTTTCACGACCTGGCCCGGCAGTTGGAAGGGGTCACAGGCGAGCTGGTGGACGTGACGCGCAGCCAACCGCTGGATGCCGCGCAGCTCAAAGGGCCGATGGACAAGGTCGAGGCAGCGTGCAAGGCCTGTCATACCGAGTTTCGCAATCATTGAGATGAGGACGGGGCATCGTGGGAACGGGCTTGCCCCGCGATAGCTTCATCGCGGGGCAAGCCCGCTCCCACAACGCTTCGCGCCTGCATGAGACGGGTCGGCTAGCGCTCCAGCTCGTCCACCGCTTCCTGCAGTTCCTTCTTCGCCTCGGCGAGCTTGTCCTTGCGCTTGTTGATCTTCTCCGCGTCGCCTTTCTTCATGGCTTTGTCCAGGTCCTTGGTACGCTGGTTCACTTCGTGACGGGCGTCGAGCACCTTCTGCTCGCGCTCCTTGCGCAGGCCGGCATCGGTGCAGTGCTCGGTCACTTCCCCCAAGGCCGTTTCCAGCCCGGCCAGTTGTTCTTTGTTGTCATGGGCGCGGGCCTGTTCGATCTGTTCGCTGATGGCCTGACGCTTGGCCGCGCATCCAGTCAGCGCCGGCTGCTCTTGCGCAGCCATCAGCGGGCTGGCGACGAAACCCAGCAGGGTGGACAGGGCGAGGGACGAAAGCAGTTTCATCAAGGGCTCCATTCGGGGCAGGGCAGCAGAAAGCGGAATGCTGCCCTGATCCGCGAAATTTAGAAACCCTCGATTGCATGTTCTCGCAGTTGCAGGGCCAGGGCCTGTACCTGCTCATGGTTGAAAAAGCCATGCAATTGCGTGGCCCGACCGGGGCCGATGCCGGGTTCGGCAAGCCATTGCTCAATGTTTCTGGAGGCCAGGGTGGGCCAGTCGGGCCCAAGCTTCAGGGCGGCCGGGGCGGGTACGCCGAGGGCGCGCAGCCAGCGTTCGAACGGCTGCCTTCGGCCTTTGGCGAAGGCGTGCTGCAAGTGGTCGGCGCGGGCCTGGGCAATGCCCGGCAGGGTCGCCAGGGTGTCGCGGTCAAGGTCCAGCCAGTCGGCCAGGGTCGTGAGTCGCCCGCTGTCGATCAGCCGCTGCCAGGTGCCGGGCCCCGTACCCGGCATGTTCAGCCCCTGCTTGCCGCTGAGCCAGGCCAGCCGGGCAAGAAACTGTTGCTGGCAACCCTCGCTGGCCTGCCAGCAGCTCAGGGCGTGGTGAGCGGCCGGGTCTGGCGCGATCACCGGTGTGCGCTGTGGGCTGCGATGCACCACGCGCTCCAGGCGTGGAATGGTCAGCCCCGCCAGGCTCACCGCCACCTGGTCGCCCGGGCGAATGTCCAGTTGCTGCCAACGCGCCAGCGAGCCCAGGCTGAGCTGGCTGATTTGCCGGTCATCCAGGCGCAACGGTTCGAGTTGCAGCAGCGGGGTGATGCGCCCAGTGCGGCCGATGCGAAAATGCACCCCGCGGACCTGTGCCAGCGCCTGCCTGAACGGGTACTTCCAGGCGGCGATCCAGTAGGGCGTGCGGGCGTGCCAGCGCTCGGCCGGTGGCCGGCTGCTCTGGCGCAGGATCACGCCATCGGTGGCGAAGGGCAGGGCAGTGCGATGCCAGTGCTGGCGCCAGTGCGCGGCCTCCTCGAAGGTGGTGATCGCCACGCTGTGGCGCAGGCTGTCGGCAAACCCCAGCGTTGCGAGCTGCGCCAGGCGTTCGGCCTGGGTGTCCGGCCCTGTCGGCCAGTCCCAGACGAACAGGCCGATGCCGGCGCCCTGCACATCGCTCAGCTGCTTGCGCGCCAGCAGCCCGGCAACGATGCCGCGTGCGTTGGCGCTGCCGGCCTCTGCCTGCACATGGCCTTCGAGGCGCCAGTACAGCTCGCCTTGGAATACCGTGTCCAGCGGCTGTGGCAGCTCATGCAGGATGCCGCTCAAACGGGGGATATGCCGGCTCCAGTCATGCCCCTGGATGCCATCGCCGCGGCTGAGCAGCTGGTTTAAACGGCCCTGGCGAAAGATCAGCGACACGGCCACGCCATCGACCTTGGGCTGTATCCACACGTCTTTCTTGCCCTGTAACCAGCTGCGCACCGCCTGCTCGTCGGCCAGCTTGTCGACGCCGGTGTGAGGGGTCGGGTGGGGCACGGGGCCGCGTGCGCTGGCCAGCGGGTTGTCACTGCCAGGCAGGTTGAAACAGGTTTGCAGGCGCAGCAGTTGCTGGCGGCTCTGGTCATAGAGCTCGTCCGCCACAAGGGCAATGCCCTGGCGGTGATAGTGGTCGTCCCAGCGGGCCAGGGTCTGGCGTAGTTGGGTGACTTCAGCACGTGCGCGCGCTGTGTTC
Source organism: Pseudomonas sichuanensis (assembly GCF_003231305.1). Taxonomy (GTDB): domain Bacteria; phylum Pseudomonadota; class Gammaproteobacteria; order Pseudomonadales; family Pseudomonadaceae; genus Aquipseudomonas; species Aquipseudomonas sichuanensis. The sequence goes on from NZ_QKVM01000023.1 coordinate 72,801, forward strand.
CAGTCGGGGCAGGGCTCGGCATTGGCCGGGGCGAGGTAGGCGCACAGCAGAACAAACAACAACCTGAGCGACATGGCCGGCATCCTTGCGTGGCGAAAGGGAATGCTCAGCCTAGGCACGGCTGGGCAGCCGCGGCGCGTCGGATTGTCAGGCGGTATTTCATGAAAAAGGCCCCTGCCGATCTCTCGGCAGGGGCCTTCCTGTACCGCCGTAGGAGGTTTACAGGCCGGCAGCGGCGCGCAGGGCGTCGGCGCGGTCGGTGCGCTCCCAGGTGAAGGTGGTGAAGGTGTCGTCGCCGACGGTCTTCTGCTGCGGGGTACGGCCGAAGTGACCGTAGGCAGCGGTTTCCTGGTACATCGGGTGCAGCAGGTCGAGCATGGTGGTGATGGCGTACGGGCGCAGGTCGAAGCACTCGCGCACCAGCTGGACGATCTTGTCGTCGGAGATCTTGCCGGTACCGAAGGTGTTCAGCGAGATCGAAGTAGGCTGGGCCACGCCGATGGCGTAGGACACCTGGATCTCGCAACGCTCGGCCAGGCCTGCGGCGACGATGTTCTTGGCCACGTAGCGGCCGGCGTAGGCGGCCGAGCGGTCGACCTTGGACGGGTCCTTGCCGGAGAACGCGCCACCGCCGTGGCGGGCCATGCCGCCGTAGGAGTCGACGATGATCTTGCGGCCGGTCAGGCCGCAGTCACCCACCGGGCCACCGATGATGAATTGGCCGGTCGGGTTGATGTGGAACTGGGTGCCCTTGTGCAGCAGCTCGGCTGGCAGGGTGTGCTTGACGATCAGTTCCATCACCGCTTCCTGCAGGTCTTTTTGCGACACTTCAGGGTTGTGCTGGGTGGACAGGACCACGGCGTCGATGCCGACGACCTTGCCGTCTTCATAGCGGCAGGTGACCTGCGACTTGGCATCCGGGCGCAGCCACGGCAGCAGGCCGGACTTGCGCGCTTCGGCCTGGCGCTCGACCAGACGGTGCGAGAAGCAGATCGGTGCTGGCATCAGCACGTCGGTTTCGTTGCTGGCATAGCCGAACATCAGGCCCTGGTCGCCGGCACCCTGGTCTTCCGGCTTGCTGCGGTCGACGCCCTGGGCGATGTCCACCGACTGCTTGCCGATGATGTTCATCACGGCGCAGGTGGCGCCATCGAAGCCGACGTCGGAGCTGTTGTAGCCGATGTCGACGATGACCTTGCGCACGATGTCTTCCAGGTCGACCCAGGCCGAAGTGGTGACTTCGCCGGCGATGATGGCGACACCGGTCTTGACCAGGGTTTCACACGCAACGCGGGCGAACTTGTCCTGGGTGATGATGGCGTCCAGCACTGCGTCGGAGATCTGGTCGGCGATCTTGTCCGGATGCCCTTCGGACACGGACTCGGAAGTGAAAAGGGAGTATTCGCTCATCTCGAGGGGTTCCTAAAAATTACCGATGTGTGTGTCGCCAGCGGCCCGCTGGAAATGCCGGACCTGAATCTGGAAACCGTTACGCAAGCCAACGTAGAGGCTGTCCCCGTGGGTCAGCCCCGCCGCATTGGCCCAACGGGCCAGGTCGTCCTGCTCGAAGCCAAGCCAGAGGTCGCCGCAGGCATCGCGCGCCCACCCCTGGTCATGGCTGCACAGCTCGGTGACCAGCAGGCTGCCGCCCGCCTTCACTCGTTTGGCCAGCAGGCGCAAGGCCAGGGCCGGGTCGCTGAAATGGTGCAGCACCATGTTCAGCACTACGCAGTCGGCTTCCACATCCGTTGCACCCAGTGCATCGGCCAACTGCAGGTTTACGTTACTCAAACGGTCGCGCTCGCAGACCTGACGGGCCAACTCGAGCATGGTCGGGCTGTTGTCCATGGCCGTGACCTGGGCGAAGCGCCGGGCCAGGTCGGGCAGGAAACCACCATCGCCGGGGCCGACTTCCAGCGCGCTGGCGGTGGGCGCGAAGCTCAGCTTGTCGAGCAGTGTCAGCAGGCTTTCGCGGTACTGCGGCAGGCCGGCGATGAGGTCTTGCTGGGCGCGGAACTTTTCTTCCACGCGCAGGAAGAAGTCCTGGCTGGTGGCCGCGCGGCGTTGCTGGACCTGGGCGATGCGGGTCTGCACGTCCTGCGCCAGGGCCAGTTCATCGACCTCGTCGAGCAGGGCGGCATGCAGGCGCCCGCCGGGCAGCGCGCGGCGGTAGAAGATCGCGTTGCCTTCGCGGCGGGTCGCCACCAGCTCGGCCTGGGCCAGCACCTTGAGGTGGTGGCTCATGCCCGACTGGCCGATATCGAAGATCTGCGCCAGTTCCAGCACGCCGAACGAGTCGCTGGCCAGTGCGCGCAGCACGTTCAGGCGCAACGGGTCGCCGCTGGCCTTGCACAGGGCGGCCAGCGTGTCGCTGCGTTGAACGGGAATGGGCGCATGAAGATTCATGGGGCGCGAGTCTAGACAGGCGATGCTGTCGTCGCAATAGCAATATCAAAAAGTTTTGATATTGGCTGATAGGTGGTTTCCAGGGATACCTCGTGGGAGCGGGCTTGCCCCGCGATGGCGTCAGATCAGACGCAGGAGGTGCCAGGGCTGACGCCATCGCGGGGCAAGCCCGCTCCCACAACCCTGCTTTTTACTGTTTTCCCGGGCAAACACAGGAAAAATGCCCGACTGCGACCATCCGTCATTGCCCCCACCCCCCCCAGTGGGCGAAAATGGCCGCCTTTTTTCGTTTCACTATCTATTCAAGCCCCAGGAGACTCAGCGATGCCCAGCCGTCGTGAACGTGCCAACGCCATTCGTGCCCTCAGCATGGATGCCGTGCAAAAGGCCAACAGCGGCCACCCAGGTGCCCCCATGGGCATGGCGGATATCGCCGAAGTGCTTTGGCGCGACTACCTGAAGCACAACCCGAGCAACCCGAACTTCGCCGACCGTGACCGCTTCGTGCTGTCCAACGGCCACGGCTCGATGCTCATCTATTCGCTGCTGCACCTGACCGGCTACGACGTCACCATCGACGACCTCAAGGCGTTCCGTCAGCTGCACAGCCGCACCCCGGGCCACCCGGAGTTCGGTTACACCCCTGGCGTCGAAACCACCACCGGTCCGTTGGGCCAGGGCCTGGCCAACGCCGTGGGCTTCGCCCTGGCAGAAAAAGTGCTGGGCGCCCAGTTCAACCGTGAAGGCCACAACATCGTCGACCACAACACCTACGTGTTCCTCGGCGACGGCTGCATGATGGAAGGCATCTCCCACGAAGTCGCCTCGCTGGCCGGCACCCTGGGCCTGAACAAGCTGGTTGCCTTCTATGACGACAACGGCATCTCCATCGACGGCGAAGTGGAAGGCTGGTTCACCGACGACACGCCAAAGCGCTTCGAGTCCTACGGCTGGCTGGTGATCCGCAACGTCGACGGCCATGACGCCGACGAGATCCGTACCGCGATCGACACCGCACGCAAGAGCGACCGTCCGACCCTGATCTGCTGCAAGACCATCATCGGCTTCGGCTCGCCGAACAAGCAGGGCAAGGAAGACTGCCACGGCGCACCGCTGGGCAACGACGAAATCGCCCTGGCCCGCAAGGAACTGAACTGGAACCACGGCCCGTTCGAAATCCCGGCCGACATCTACGCCGAGTGGGATGCCAAGGCCCTGGGCGCCAAGGTCGAAGCCGAGTGGGACCAGCGTTTCGCTGCCTACGCCGGCGCCTTCCCTGAACTGGCCAGCGAGCTCAAGCGTCGCCTGAGCGGTGAGCTGCCGGCGGACTTCGCCGAGAAAGCGGCTGCCTACATTGCCGAAGTCGCGGCCAAGGGCGAAACCATCGCCAGCCGTAAAGCCAGCCAGAACACCCTCAATGCGTTCGGCCCGCTGCTGCCAGAGTTCCTCGGTGGTTCGGCTGACCTGGCCGGCTCCAACCTGACCCTGTGGAAAGGTTGCAAGGGCGTCAGCGCTGAAGATGCCAGCGGCAACTACATGTACTACGGCGTGCGCGAATTCGGCATGACCGCGATCATGAACGGCGTTGCCCTGCACGGCGGCCTGGTGCCCTACGGCGCCACCTTCCTGATGTTCATGGAGTACGCCCGCAACGCCGTGCGCATGTCGGCACTGATGAAGCAGCGCGTGATCCACGTCTACACCCACGATTCCATCGGCCTGGGCGAAGACGGCCCGACCCACCAGCCGATCGAGCAACTGACCAGCCTGCGCAGCACGCCGAACCTGGACACCTGGCGCCCGGCCGACGCGGTCGAATCCGCGGTGTCCTGGAAGTGCGCCCTGGAGCGCAAGGACGGCCCGTCGGCGCTGATCTTCTCGCGCCAGAACCTGCAGCACCAGGATCGCGACGCCCAGCAGATCGCCGACATCGCCCGTGGCGGTTACGTGCTCAAGGACTGCGCCGGCGAGCCTGAGCTGATCCTGATCGCCACCGGCTCCGAAGTGGGCCTGGCTGTTCAGGCGTTCGACAAGCTGAGCGAGCAGGGCCGCAAGGTCCGCGTGGTGTCGATGCCAAGCACCAGCGTGTTCGACGCCCAGGACGCTGCGTACAAGCAGTCGGTACTGCCGCTGCAAGTGGGCGCGCGTATCGCCATCGAAGCCGCCCACGCGGACTTCTGGTACAAGTACGTCGGCCTCGAAGGCCGCGTCATCGGCATGACCACCTACGGTGAGTCGGCGCCGGCTGCCGCGCTGTTCGAAGAATTCGGCTTCACCCTGGACAACATCCTGGGTACCGCTGAAGAGCTGCTGGAAGACTGATGTATCCGGGAGGCCGTGTGCCTCCCGCCTGATCGCGGGGCAAGCCCGCTCCCACAAGGCATCCCGGTGCCTTGTGGGAGCGGGCTTGCCCCGCGATGGTCGTTCAACGCACTTGCCACGTGAGTATCGAATGCCCCACCCGCGTCCCTACAAAGTTGCACTCAACGGTTACGGCCGCATTGGCCGCTGTGTCCTGCGCGCACTGTTCGAGCGTGGGGCGAAGGCCGGTTTCGAGATCGTTGCACTGAACGACCTGGCCGATCAGGCCAGCCTGGAATACCTGACCCGCTTCGACTCCACCCACGGGCGTTTCCCCGGTGAGGTGAAGGTCGATGGCGACTGTCTGCATATCAATGGCGACTGCGTGAAAGTGCTGCGCAGCGCCACCCCCGAAGGCATCGACTGGGGCGCCCTGGGCATCGACCTGGTGCTCGAGTGCACCGGCGCCTACAACACCCGCGCCGACGGCCAGCGCTTCCTCGATGCCGGTGCACCGCGCGTGCTGTTCTCGCAGCCCATGGCCAGCGAGGCCGACGTCGATGCCACGGTGGTCTTTGGGGTGAATCAGGATTGCCTGACCGGCAGCGAGCTGCTGGTGTCGAACGCCTCCTGCACCACCAACTGCGGCGTGCCGCTGCTGCGGGTGCTGGACCAGGCCTTCGGCATCGAGTACGTGCAGATCACCACGATTCACTCGGCGATGAACGACCAGCCGGTGATCGACGCCTATCACCACGAAGACCTGCGCCGCACCCGTTCGGCGTTCCAGTCGGTGATCCCGGTGTCCACCGGGCTTGCGCGCGGCATCGAACGCCTGCTGCCGGAACTTGCCGGGCGAATCCAGGCCAAAGCGGTACGCGTGCCGACCGTCAACGTGTCGTGCCTGGACATCACCCTGCAGACCGCCCGCGACACCAGCGCGGCCGAGGTCAACCGGGTGTTGCGCGAGGCCGCCCTGGATGGCCCGCTCAAAGGCCTGCTGGCCTACACCGAGCTGCCCCACGCCAGCTGTGATTTCAACCATGACCCGCATTCGGCCATCGTCGATGCCAGCCAGACCCGCGTTTCCGGCCCTCGCCTGGTGAACCTGCTGGCCTGGTTCGACAACGAATGGGGGTTCGCCAACCGTATGCTCGACGTTGCCGAACATTATCTGCACGTCGTCCACCCCACCCGCAGCAAACAGCCCTGAAGGACTGCATTCATGACCGTGTTGAAGATGACCGACCTCGACCTGCAAGGTAAGCGCGTACTGATCCGCGAAGACCTCAACGTGCCTGTGAAGGACGGTGTGGTTGCCAGCGATGCGCGTATCCTGGCCGCGCTGCCGACCATCAAGCTGGCCCTGGAGAAGGGCGCGGCGGTAATGGTCTGCTCGCACCTGGGCCGCCCGACCGAAGGCGAGTTCTCGGCCGAGAACAGCCTCAAGCCGGTCGCCGACTACCTGAGCAAGGCCCTGGGCCGCGAGGTACCGCTGGTTGCCGACTACCTCGACGGTGTCGAAGTGAAGGCCGGTGACCTGGTGCTGTTCGAAAACGTGCGCTTCAACAAGGGCGAGAAGAAGAACGCCGACGAGCTGGCGCAGCAGTACGCTGCCCTGTGCGATGTGTTCGTGATGGACGCTTTCGGCACCGCTCACCGCGCCGAAGGTTCCACCCACGGTGTCGCCAAGTTCGCCAAGGTCGCGGCTGCCGGCCCGCTGCTGGCCGCCGAGCTGGACGCCCTGGGCAAGGCCCTGAAGGCCCCGGCCAAGCCGATGGCCGCCATCGTCGCCGGTTCCAAGGTGTCGACCAAGCTGGACGTGCTGAACAGCCTGAGCACCGTGTGCGACCTGCTGATCGTCGGCGGCGGCATCGCCAACACCTTCCTCGCCGCTGCCGGTCACCCGGTGGGCAAGTCGCTGTACGAAGCCGACCTGGTCGACACCGCCAAGGCCATCGCCGCCAAGGTCAATGTGCCGCTGCCGGTCGACGTGGTGGTCGCCAAGGAATTTGCCGAAAGCGCCGAAGCCACCGTCAAGGCGATCGCCGACGTGGCGGCTGACGACATGATCCTCGACATCGGCCCACAGACCGCTGCCAACTTCGCCGAACTGCTGAAGTCGTCGCAGACCATCCTGTGGAACGGCCCGGTCGGTGTGTTCGAGTTCGACCAGTTCGGCAACGGCACCAAGGTGCTGGCCCAGGCCATCGCCGACAGCGCCGCGTTCTCCATCGCCGGTGGTGGCGACACCCTGGCCGCCATCGACAAATATGGTGTCGGCGCGGATATCTCCTACATTTCTACCGGTGGTGGCGCGTTCCTCGAATTTGTCGAGGGCAAGGTGCTGCCGGCTGTGGCGATTCTCGAAGAGCGGGCCAAGGCCTGAGTACGAAGGCGCCTGGCAAAGGGAGCGACCTGATGGTCAAGCAATTGCCTGTGATGATCGTGGCCTTGTTGCTGGGCGCTTGCGCCAGCGACAAGGGCGCGGACGGCGAGCCGTCGCAGAGCCACAAGGGCGGCTGCTATCAGTCCCAGTGGCAGGCCGAGACGGTACCGGTGATCAACAAGCGCCTGGGCCCGGACGGCCTGGAAAAGTATGACGACGAGCACCAGCGCAAGGCGCCGGGCTGCCCTTGATCGGGCCGCAGGCAACCTAACTGGGGTTTCGTGGTCTTGGACATTGGGTCTGCCGTTGCGGCCCCATCGCGGGGCAAGCCCGCTCCCACGTTGTATGCGTGGGAGCGGGCTTGCCCCGCGATGGGGCCGATACAGCAGGCTTGCTACGAGGATGTGTAATGAAAGCGCTTCTGGCCGCACTGGCCCTGGCGACCCTGGCAGGCTGCTCGCTGTTGCAGCCGGCACCCGCCCCGGTGGCGGACAACTGGACCCGTTGGGTCTGCGACAGCCAGGCCGAGGTGCTGTGGCGCTTCGCTGATGTGAAACAGGATGCGGTCGACGTGCGCCTTGGCGGCGGCGACCAGGTCTACCGGCTCAAGTCCGAGCCGGGCGCCTCGGGCGCGCTGTACAGCGATGGCGTGCTGGCCTTCCACACCAAGGGCCAGGAAGGCCTGGTGTACTGGGTGGCGACCAACGATCTGATTGGGCGGGGCTGCAAGGCACCGTGACTGGCCGGGCCGCCACGGTGGCCCACACTACTTGAACAGCAACCGCCCCTGCGGCAGGCTTGCACGAAACAAACGACGCTTGTCGGGAGAGAGATACACCATGGCACTCATTAGCATGCGCCAGATGCTGGACCACGCCGCCGAGTTCGGTTACGGCGTCCCAGCTTTCAACGTCAACAACCTCGAGCAGATGCGCGCCATCATGGAAGCCGCCGACAAGACCGACTCTCCGGTCATCGTCCAGGCTTCCGCCGGTGCCCGCAAATACGCCGGTGCTCCCTTCCTGCGCCACCTGATCCTGGCGGCCATCGAAGAGTTCCCGCACATTCCGGTGTGCATGCACCAGGACCACGGCACCAGCCCTGACGTGTGCCAGCGCTCCATCCAGCTGGGCTTCAGCTCGGTCATGATGGACGGCTCGCTCGGTGAAGACGGCAAGACCCCGACCGACTACGAGTACAACGTCCGTGTTACCCAGCAGACCGTTGCCATGGCCCACGCCTGCGGCGTTTCGGTAGAAGGCGAGCTGGGCTGCCTGGGTTCGCTGGAAACCGGCATGGCCGGTGAAGAAGACGGCATCGGCGCCGAAGGCGTGCTCGATCACAGCCAGATGCTGACCGACCCGGAAGAAGCGGCCGACTTCGTCAAGAAGACCCAGGTCGACGCCCTGGCCATCGCCATCGGCACCAGCCACGGCGCCTACAAGTTCACCAAGCCGCCTACCGGCGACGTGCTGGCGATCGACCGCATCAAGGAAATCCACAAGCGCATCCCCAACACCCACCTGGTGATGCACGGTTCCTCCTCGGTACCGCAAGAGTGGCTGGCGATCATCAACCAGTACGGCGGCGACATCAAAGAGACCTACGGCGTACCGGTCGAAGAAATCGTTGAAGGCATCAAGCACGGCGTGCGCAAGGTCAACATCGACACCGACCTGCGCCTGGCCTCCACCGGCGCCATGCGTCGCCTGATGGCGCAGAACCCAAGCGAGTTCGACCCACGCAAGTTCTTCGGTGAAACCGTCAAGGCCATGCGTGACGTGTGCATCGCCCGCTACGAAGCCTTCGGCACCGCCGGCAATGCCTCGAAGATCAAGCCGATCTCCCTGGAAGGCATGTTCCAGCGTTACCTGAAGGGCGAGCTGGCTGCCAAGGTCAACTGATCCGTTGCTAGTCGCTTGAAGAAACCCGCAGAGATGCGGGTTTTTTTATGCCTGCAACAATCGAGCGACAGATGAGGAATATCCCCACATAACCTACAGCCATACCGTTAGTCGGCTAACATCAATTTCGATGGCGCTTAGCCATCTACCCGCGTTGCGTCTTCGGTCGCCCTGTCTAGAGTAAAGATCGGATCCAATAGCGGGCCAGGGTCGGTCTAAACATGGGAAGCAGCATGGATGTCGCTCACACACAACCTCCGGACAGTCGGTCGGTGCTACTGGTCGTAGACGATTATCCAGAGAACCTCATCAGCATGCGGGCGTTGCTGGCCCGGCAGGATTGGCAGGTGTTGACCGCCAGCTCAGGGATGGAAGCCCTGAGCGCGCTGCTCGAACACGAAGTCGACCTGGTCTTGCTCGACGTGCAGATGCCCGAGATGGACGGCTTCGAGGTCGCCCGGCTGATGCGCGGCAGCCAGCGCACGCGGCTGACCCCGATCATTTTCCTCACCGCCAACGAGCAGTCCGATGCCGCTGTCCTCAAGGGCTATGCCAGTGGCGCGGTGGACTACCTGTTCAAACCCTTCGACCCGCAAATCCTCAAGCCCAAGGTGCAGGCCCAGCTGGACCAGCAGCGCAACCGGCGCATGCTGCAGCGCCTGACCCGCGAACTGGAGTCGGCACGGGCCTTCAACGCATCGATCCTGGAAAACGCCGCCGAGGGCATCCTGGTGGTCGACGAGGCGGGCACCATCGGCTTTGCCAACCCCGCCATCTCGCGGCTGCTCAATGCGCCGGTGGACACCTTGCAGGGCGCCCACGTGCTGGACTTGATCCAACTGCCTTGCGCCAGCCTGTGGCGCGAGTCGGACTTCTACCAGGCGTATCTGGGCAGGCAGATCTTCCGCGTGCATGACGCCCAGTTGCGCACCGTCTCCGGCCAACTGGTGCCGGTGGCGCTGTCCTGCGCGCCTTTGCCCGCCGAGCAGCGGGCCATGGTAGTGACGGTGCTGGACATGTCGGTGGTGCGCAGCCTGCATCAACAGCTTGAGTACCAGGCGGTGACCGACCCATTGACCGGCCTGCTCAACCGCCGTGGCTTCTATCAGGCCGCCGAAGGCGCGTTGCTGCGCAACGAGCGCTCGGACAAGGCCCGGGCCCTGATGTACATGGACCTGGACGGCTTCAAGCGGATCAACGACCTGCTTGGCCACGAAGCCGGCGACAAGGTGCTGCGCTGGGTGGGCGAGCAGCTCAAGGATTGCCTGGGTAACGAAGCGCTGCTGGCGCGCATGGGCGGCGATGAGTTCACTGCGCTGTTCGACGGGCTGCCGTACCCGGAGCAGGCCGGGCGCTTCGCCGAGAAACTGCTGGAGCGCCTGTCGGGCCTGCAGGAAGTGGATGGGCTGGAGGTCAGCCTGGGGGTGAGCATCGGCATTGCCACCTACCCCGATTGCGGCTCCAGCGTCGAAGGCTTGCTGCGCGCGGCGGATGCTGCGATGTACGCCGCCAAGCAGGCCGGGCGCCAGCAGTACCGTTTCTATGACCAGGAGCTCAATGGCCGGGCGCGCTCGCGGCTGATGCTCGAAGATGGCGTGCGCGCGGCCATCGAGCAGAACGACTTCAACCTGGTCTATCAACCGCAGGTGGCGTTCGGCGATGGTCAATTGCGGGGCTTCGAAGCCTTGCTGCGCTGGAAGCACCCGAGTGTCGGCGATGTACCGCCGGGGTTGTTCATCCCCTTGCTCGAAGAAGCGCGGCTGATCAATCGCCTGGCCAGCTGGATTTACCGCAAGGGCGCTGCCCAGCGCAAGGAGTGGGGGGCGCGCTTCGGGGCCCGGCTGGTACTGGCCATCAGCCTGAGCCGCGCCCAGTTCGCCATGCCGGGCCTTGCCGACGAACTGGCGCGGGTGATCGACGAATATGCCCTGTTGCCTGCCCAGCTGGAGGTCGAGGTGGCCGAAACCTCGCTGATGTACAACATCGACGCGGCGGTGAAGCAGGTGAATCGGCTGCGCGAAATGGGCATCCGCGTGGCGCTGGACGACTTCGGTGCGGGTGACTGCTCGCTGCGCATGCTGCGCGACCTGCCCATCGATACCCTCAAGCTCGACCGTCACCTGGTGGCGCGGCTGCCGGATTCGGTGGCCGACATTGCATTGGTACGCAGTGTCATCGAGCTGTGCGCGGCCTATGGCATCACCGTGATTGCCGAGGGCGTGGAGACGCAGGCGCAGGCGCAATGGCTCAAGGGCGCGGGTTGTGCCTACGTGCAGGGGTTTTTGGTGGCAAGGCCGATGACCGCCGCCGATGCCGGCGACTTCCCGGCGGTATTCCCTTGGGGCGAGTGATTGGTAAACTCGGCTCCCTTTACCCCGATCTGCACCCTGATGACCGCCTTACGCTACCTGCAAGCCTACCCGCCGCATCTACAGGATCAGGTGCGACAACTGATCGCCAGCGGCCGCCTGGGCGCCTACCTGGAGCAACGCTATGCCGAGCGGCATACGGTCCAGAATGACAAGGCGTTGTACGGCTACGCGCAGGATCTCAAGCAGGAATACCTGCGCAGCGCGCCGCCGCTGGACAAGGTGCTGTTCGACAACCGCCTGGACCTGACCCATCGCGCGCTCGGCTTGAACACCGCGGTGTCGCGGGTACAGGGCGGCAAGCTCAAGGCCAAGAAAGAGATCCGCATCGCCTCGCTGTTCAAGGAGGCGGCGCCGCAGTTCCTGCGCATGATCGTGGTGCACGAACTGGCGCATCTCAAGGAGCGCGACCACAGCAAGGCCTTCTACCAGCTCTGTCAGCACATGGAGCCGGACTACCACCAACTGGAATTCGACCTGCGCGTCTACCTGACTTATCGGGAGCTGCCGGGCAACACCTGAGGGACAAGCACCAGATGACCACGGAAGTGAGCAAGACCCGCAGCAGTTTCTACCGCCGCCTGTACGTGGCCTGGCTGATCGACAGCCAGACCGCCACCAGCGTGCCGGCGCTGATGGAGGCCACCGGCATGCCCCGGCGCACCGCCCAGGACACCATCGCTGCGCTGGCCGACCTGGACATCGTCTGTGAGTTCGAGCAGCAGAGCGGCGCCCGCAACCATGCCGGGCATTACCGCATCCGTGACTGGGGGGCGATCGACAAGCAGTGGATCATCCAGCATCTGCGCCAGATCAGGGATGTGCTGGGTTATCCGTGATTTCACCGCGGTACTGGTGGCCGGGATTGACTCACTGTAGGAGCGGCCTTGTGCCGCGAAAGGGTCGCGAAGCGGCCCCAGTTTTCAGCTACGCAACAAAAATCGCTGGGGCCGCTATGCGGCCCTTTCGCGGCGCAAGGCCGCTCCTACAGAGGACGTGCAAGTTCATTGTGTGGGCTTGCCGGCGCGCCCCCCAGTAGTTTCAACCCTTGCGCATGCCGATATGGGGAATGTCGTCTTCCAGATACTCCTCGCCCACCGCCACGAACCCGTGTGTGGCATAGAACGCCTGCAAATGCGCCTGCGCCGACAGGTACACCGGAACACCTGGCCAGCAATGCCCGGCCGCTTCCAACCCCTTCATCAAAAGCGGGTGGCCCAGTTTCAGGCCGCGCACTTCGGGTGAGGTCACCACCCGCCCGATGACCACGTCGCCACCCTGTGATTGCGGGTCGAGCAGGCGCAGATAGGCCACCAGCTTGTCGTCCTGCCAACCCATCAGGTGCAGGGTGTCGCCGCTCAGGTCCTGCCCGTCGACTTCCTGGTAGGCACAGCGTTGCTCGACCACGAACACGGCCGTACGCAGTTGCAGGACGGCATACAGCTGTTCCTTGCCGAGGTCGCTGTGGTGTTTGCAAATCCACTCGATGGACATGGGGTATGGGCTCCTTGTATGGGCGCTCGATCATCGCAAATCCGGCCGCTGCGCACGAGCCTGGCTTTGCTGCAAATCACGTCAGATGCCGTTCGGCCAAAATAGAGGCTAAATGACATTATTGTCCGCTGTCGCCGGGATGCGGCTTGTGTAATCTGCAAGATCTGTTGTGAGTAGAGATCGCCATCTTCAGCGTGGGGCCCCCAACTGCGAAAGGATTTGAGCATGCGGCCACTGCTTTGCGTTCTTGGAATACTGGGTGTGTTGTGCGCGATGCCGGCAGTCGCCCAGGAGAAACTGCGACTGGTGGCCGACAGCTGGCCGCCCTTTACCGACGCCGCCATGCCTGGCGGTGGCCTGGCCACCAGCATCGTCACCACGGCGCTGAACCGTGCAGGTTTCGCCACTTCGTTCGAGGAAGTGCCCTGGGCCAGGGCGCTCATGGGCATTGGCGAGGGGCGTTACGATGTACTGGTCAACGCCTGGTACAACGATGAGCGCACGCGCATCGGCGCGTTCTCCGGCCCCTACCTCATCAATCGCATCCGCCTGCTCCAGCGCCAGGGCGAAGGCTTCGTCTTCAAGCGTCAGGCCGACCTCTACCCCTACACCATCGCCGTGGTGCGCGACTATGCCTACTCACCGGGCTTCGACAGCGACGAGCGTCTGAACAAAGTGCCGGTGCGCAGTTTCTCGTCGGCGGTGCGGATGCTCGCGGCCGGGCGGGTCAACCTGACGGTGGAGGACGAGTACGTGGCGCGTTACAACCTGCAGCGCGAACCGCAGCAGGTGCGCGATGGGGTGAGCTTCGTCGACCCGCCGCTGAGCGAGAACAGCCTGCACATTTTGGTCAGCCTCAAGCACCCGGAGCACCGGCAGGTGGTGGCACGGTTCGAGAAGGCCATCGCCGCGATGAAGGCCGATGGCAGCTACGCCCGGTTGTTGCGCCAGCACGGCTTCTGAT
>NZ_QKVM01000024.1 GCF_003231305.1 Pseudomonas sichuanensis
AGTGATGACAAAGTCCGGTGCCAGCTCGGCATGCGCGTCACTGGACTTGCTGCTGAGGCCCTCGGTGGAGATACCGGCACGCTGCAGCGCGGTGATGGACAGCGGGTGCACCTCACCCTTTGGCTGGCTGCCGGCGCTGTAGGCCTTCATGCCGGCCGGGGCCAGATGATTGAAAACAGCCTCGGAGAGGATGCTGCGGCAGCTATTGGCGGTGCAGAGGAACAGAACTTTCATCGGGTTTTCTCGGCAATGATCAGCAGCAGGAGGCGACGCGTTGAGGGCGGTCACCCATGGTGTCCAGTCGTTTGGTGCTAGTACTTAGCCATTCGCGGTTGGCTTCCAGCGTCGTCGCCAGGACCTCACGTACCCAGGCGGGAAGCGATGGATGCAGCCGGTAATAAACCCACTGGCCCTGACGGCGGTCTTCCAGCAGGTCACAGGTGCGCAGTTGCGCCAGGTGGCGAGAAACCTTGGGCTGGCTTTCTTCCAGCGCGCAGGTCAGTTCACAGACGCAGAGTTCTTCCTCGCGAGCGATCAGCAGCATCATCCGAATGCGGTTCTCGTCGGCGAGGCATTTGAAAACCTTGGTGGGGGTCAGCGAGTCAGTCATAGCAATTCTCAGTGTTTGGTTTTCACCAGGACGAACATCTTGATGCGCTCATGAATCTCGTGAAGCGTGTGTCGGAAGGCATCGTGTTGGTCACTGGTGACAGGGTCTTCGAAGTTCCACGCCAGAACCTCGCCGAAGGCAGGCAACGTAAGGCACTCATGGGCTGCCTTGTCGCACAGCGTAATCACGTAGTCGAACCGCTCCCCTGCGAACTCATCGATGGACTTGCTGCGTAGAGCCTTGGTATCGATATCGAGATATTCGAGGGCTTCATAGGTGCGCGGATCGACTTGGCCAGGCTGGGTACCTGCGCTGAAGGCTTCGAAGTGAATAGGGTCTGTGTGTCGGAGCAAAGCTTCGGCGAGCTGGGAGCGAGCGGCGTTCGCGGTGCAAACAAACAGGACGCGGATCTTGCCAGTCATCACTTGGTACCCTGCGCGTATATGGTTTTTCGAATATACGCTTTTCCGAATGTATCGCAAGCCCTCGATGATGGGTGGCTTTACATGTGCACGTTTATGCACATATATTGACCGCATGACGATCAACCAAAATCTCCGTGCTCAAACCATCGACGCCGCCATCGAGTCGCTGGACGAGGCCTTCTTCAAAGCGCTTTGCGAGCCTTCCAGAGTCGCGGTTTTCAAGCGCGTGCTTTTGCTCGGCCGGGCTGATGTCGGCGAAATCGCCAAAGAGCTGCCACAGGAGCGCTCGGTGATCTCCAGGCACCTGCAGGTATTGCATGACGCCAAGATCGTGAAGGCTACCAAGGTGGGCAGGCAGGTGTTCTATGAAGTAAATGGCGAGGCGATCGTCGAGCGTCTGGAGGGTCTGCTCCAGCGAACCAAAGGTCTGGTTTCGCTCTGCTGTCCGTAGGCCGGCCTTTTTTTGCCCTTATATATGCATGAGTGCGCACATATGAATGATTCGAATCGCGTTCTGGATGTGGTCGTCATCGGTGGTGGGCAAGCAGGTTTGGCGACTGGCTGGCATTTGCAGCAGCGCGGCTTGGAGTTCCTCATCTTGGATGAGCAGGCATCCCTTGGCGGGAACTGGCGTAACTACTACGAAAGCCTGCAGCTGTTCTCACCAGCTGAGTACTCTGCGCTGCCGGGGCGGGCGTTTCCTGGCGATCCCAAGGGCTACCCGCTGCGAGACGATGTGGTGCAGTACCTGGAGGCATACGCCGCCGAGTTTCAGTTGCCTTTCCAGGGCGGTACCCGAGTGGTGGCGGTCGTACAGAAGGAAAAGGCATTTGAGGTTCGCACCGCCAACGGAGCGACTTTCACTGCGCGTGCTGTGGTAGTGGCATCAGGGGGCTTCAGCTGTCCTTTCATGCCTGACATTCCTGGGCTGGAGAACTTTTCAGGACACTGTCTGCATAGCTCGGCTTATCGAACACCTGAGGCCTTTGCCGGCCAGCGTGTTGTCGTTGTGGGGGCAGCGAACTCGGCTGTTCAGATTGCCTATGAGCTTGCCGGCGTTGCACAGGTAGTGCTGGCTACCCGCGAGAAGATCCGCTTCTTCCCTCAGCGGATTCTTGGACTCGATTTTCATGCCTGGCTGAAATTCACCGGGTTGGAGCAAACACGATGGTTGAGTGATCAAAGCACTCCAGTGCTCGACACCGGCAAGTACCGAAAGGCACTGAGCAGCGGCAGACTTCAGCGCAGAGCCATGTTCCAGCAGGTACTGCCCGACGGTGTGATTTGGCCAGACAAAAGCAGCACCCAGATTGACGCGCTGATATTCGCAACAGGATTTCGCCCTAACCAGGAGTTTCTGGCGCAGCTCCCAGTCGTTGACCGGCACGGGCGTACGCTACAGCGAAACGGCGTGGCAATTCAGGTGCCTGGCTTGTACTTCGTGGGTCTGCCCAAGCAAAGGAATTTTGCCTCGGCGACCCTGCGAGGTGTTGGAGCTGATGCGGCATACCTGATGCCGCGGCTGCTTGAGCACTTGAGCGATAGGCGATTGCCTCACCTGTCCACTTCGCCCCGCACGATTTGAACTCGTGCAGGGCGAAAGAGCAGTCTCAGAGCATGGGGTTATGCGCGGCTTGCCGGTGTGCAGCAGCTCGACTTTTGGGCTGAAGGCGTTGCCAGGGGTTCCGGTGATGCACAGCAACTGGTTTGAGTAGTGGGCTTGGGTGCGCAGCAACTGGAAGCTTCATCTTGCTCCTCGAACTGAAGGCTGCAGACACCGGTTTCAGGCAGTTCGAGCTCGACACGCCGTGCCGCTTCCCAGTCGCCTGCAAGCCCGGCCATGATTGAGCGCACCTGCTCATACCCGGTAATCATCAGGAATGTCGGAGCACGACCGTAGCTCTTCATGCCTACGATAAAGATGCCTTCGTCGGGATGAGAGAGCTCATCGATGCCATGGGGGCGAACGGTACCGCAGCTGTGCTCATTCGGGTCGATCAACGGGGCCAACTGAACAGGGCTCTGTGTAGCCGGGTCGATAGCCAGTCGTAGCTCGCCCAGAAGCTGCAGATTAGGGCGGAAGCCAGTGGCGACGATGATCTCATCCACCTCTGGCAGAGCTTGGCCATTGCTGTGCACGACCAGCCCCTGTTCGGTCGTGTCGACCTGGCTGATGGAGATGTCCTGGTGTAGCGAGATCTTTCCTTGTTCGAGCAATGCACGGATTCGCAGACCCAGGCTGCCGCGCTCGGCCAATTTGTCATTGGCACCACCACCCAGAATTTTATCTAGCGAGTGTCCGCGAATAGCCCACGAAACCTGGGTACCGGGCAGTTGGACCAGATCCTGAAGAGCGTTGAATGCCGAGTGTCCGCCACCTACAACCAGCACTCGGCGCCCGAGATAACGATCGCGCGCATTGCCGCTGACATCGGGAATCCCATAGGCAATATGCGCTTTGGCGTTCAACTCTCCCAATGCCGGGATGCCGGATGCGCCCATCCAGTTCGGGGTCTCGTACGTGCCCGAGGCATCGATGACTGCGCGAGCTTGGATGTCTTGCTCACCCTTTGGCCCTTTAACACGCACCAGGAACGCGGCAGATTCGCGGCCTTTGGTTTTCTGCACATCAGCGCCGACTTTCGTCACAGCAGTGACGCGAGAGTTCAGATGAAGTCGTTCCTTGATGACTGGCAGCTCAGCTAGCGGGAGCAAGTAGTGATCCAGCAGTTCACGACCTGTGGGGTACGTGTCGGAATCAGGCGCTTGCCAGCCCGTTGCCGACAGTAACTTTGCAGCCTCCTTGTCTACGTTGTATTCCCAGGGCGAGAACATGCTGACGTGGCCCCATTGGCTAATGCTTTCTCCAGCCTGGCCGCCTGCTTCAAAAATGAGTGGGTTCATACCCCGGGCCACTGCGTGCGCAGCAGCCGCCAGCCCCACGGGGCCGGCGCCGATGATTACGATGGGAAGATCAGATTGGCTCATGCTCGTTCTCCTGTGTCAGGTTGGTTGGAGGGGAAGACTCGTTCAACGATGGCGCAATCAAGCCAGCGTCCTTCAAGGCATGCGTGTTTTTCATAGACGCCGACCTTCCGGAAACCGCAGGACTGGCAGAGCGCAAGGCTCGCTTCGTTGAAGGTGAAAATGCGGGAAAGGACTTTCCAGAAGCCCCGTGCCTCTGCTTCGCTCAACAGTGCGTTCAGCAGTGCCTTGCCGATGCCACGCCCACGGACATCTCGCCGTAAGTAAATCGAGAAATCAGCGATGCCGGCATAGCAGGAGCGCGCCCGGTAGCTGCTCAGGTTTGCCCACGCCACTACTGCGCCGTCTAGCTCGACGACCAGCACCGGGAAGCGAGACATATCGGCAACCCAGGGCTGTACATCCATGGCGGTCCGAGGCTGGGTCTCAAACGTAGAGCTACGGTCATCGATCCCTTGGTTGTAAATCTCGGCGATGGCCTGAACATCACCGAGCTGAGCGGGGCGAATGTGCATCTGGCTTCCTTTTTAAGTTGGTAGTAACAACAATTTAGATAAAAAAGGGGGATCTCCCCCTCATTATTCTTGCGGCTTCGCTGAGCAACTCTCGTTTGCCAAGCCGCAACGTACCTCAGCAGCGCGGGTCAGCTGCCGCAGGAGCGTCAGGGCTCCCTGGCGTACTTCCGGTGCCATGCAACTGATCATCGCCTTTTCTTCATTGATGAGGTCATCGCGGATGCGCTCATACAGGTCGGCACCGGCTTCGGTAGCCTGGACCCGCACGGCACGACGGTCTTCCGGATCTTCCACGCGGGAGACATACCCCTTGCGTTCCAGCGTATCGACGACACGGCTAGCCGTGCTCTTGTCCAGGAACATTTCCTCGGCCAGGGCCTGCAGACGTAGTGGTCCCTGCTTCACCAAGGTCTCGATGGCGTAGCACTGGGTGACGGATACGTCATAGCAGCAGATGCGATCGCGATCCCTGAACTGGTAGACGCGCACCAGCTGGTTCAGGGCTTCGTAGAGGTCTTCAGCATCACGGCTAAGGTCGTCGTTGTGCTCGTTCAGCATGTCATTTCCAGTTAGTTGTTACCTGCAACAATATGGGCGATGAGCGCGCTCGTCAACTGACCGGTCATCAGATTGACCTTTCAGAGCTCCGTCGACTACATTGGTTGTTACTAACAACCATAACAAGGACTGCCGTGACTCGACATGAACAGCTCCTGCCAGCCAACGTGGGTCGCGCTCGGTTAGTGTTCACCTTGGGCATCACCCAGATCTTGGCTTGGGCGTCGACGTTCTACCTGCCGGCGGTCCTGGCAGGTCCAATTGCTCGCGATACGGGCTGGTCTCTATCGTTTGTCGTGGGCGGACTGTCCTGGGGCATGCTGGTTGCTGGCCTTTGCTCTCCGCTGGCTGGCCGACTGATTGATCGCCGCGGCGGGCGCTCGGTCCTTGTTTTCAGTTCGCTGATGCTGGGTGCTGGGCTCACGGTGATGTCGATGGCCAACTCTCTGTGGCTCTATTACCTGGCTTGGTCGCTCCTTGGCGTAGCCATGGCCACGGGTTTGTATGACGCGGCATTTGCAACTCTGGGGACGTTGCTGGGAGAGCGTGCGCGGGGTGCAATAACGGGGCTGACCTTGATTGGCGGCTTTGCCAGTACTGTTGGATGGCCCGCGTTGGCGGCACTGGAGTCATGGATAGGCTGGCGGGATACCTGCTTGGTACTTGCTGCGATACATGTTGTGGTTGGCTTACCTGTTCATTGGCTGGCGGTGCCGAAACCGCTCGGCTCAGGAAAAGAGTCAACCTCGGAAGAGCTGGCGTCGGTGACGCTCGATGAACGTAGCCGCCGCCTTTTCTGGCTTGTTGCAGGGCTGCTGACAGTAGTCGCCTTCGTCATGGCCAGCCTGTCTGTTCACCTGCTCACGGCGCTCAAGCAACTGGGTCTGCCAACGGTCACGGTGTTGGCAGTCGGGATGGTCATTGGACCGGCCCAGGTGGTTGCCAGGGTGCTGGAATTTTCGATTGCCCGGCATCTTCATCCGAGCTGGTCGGCTCGCGTCGGTGTGATGGTAAGCCTCATCGGCATCTGCCTGTTTATCCCTGGTGTGCCTTGGCTGGCATTTCCTGGAGCGGCACTTTACGGCGCGGGAATGGGGATTCTGACCATCGCCCGAGGCACATTGCCGTTGGTGCTTTTTGGCCCCCAGGGATATGGCGCACGGATGGGAGCACTGGCGCGGCCCATGCTTCTCGCACAGGCCGCAGGTCCATTTGCTGCGGCCATTGTGTTGAGCGCTCAGGGCGCTCCTGTAATGCTTTTGCTGATGGCGATGATGATCGCGGTGGCACTCTGGGGAAGCATCAAGTTGCCCACAGACACTCATTTATGACCAGCAATAAGGGGCTTACAAATTGGCTACTTACGGTCCAAAAACAGAGCGGGCCGTACTGATCGCCTCCAACCCAGGGCTGTCGCTAAGCCGGCGTAACCGCACCGAAGCTAGGTAGCTTCTGCTTTGATCTACGACGAAGCGAACCGAAGATGATCTGGAGCGTTTGTATCGTCGGGCCATCCTACGAGGACTAGCCCTGTTAATAGTATGTTTTGATCTGGGGCCCTAATACCAGTACAACAAGAAGCTGCTGCGCGAGATCGATCGCCGCGTGCGCTACCTGCGCAAGCGCCTGGAAGACGTCAAGGTCGTGGCCTACTCACCCGAGCAGGAAGGCAAGGTGTTCTTCGGTGCCTGGGTGGAGATCGAGAACGATGACAGCGAGCAGTTGACGTTCCGTGTAGTCGGCTATGACGAGATCCACGGGCGTAATGACTACATCTCCATCGACTCGCCCATGGCCCGCGCCCTGCTCAAGAAGCAGGAGGGTGACGAGGTGCTGGTGCAGACGCCTACCGGCGAGGCGACCTGGTACATCAACCGCATCAGCTACAGGCCGTAGCCGGCCCCTCTGAGCATTCAGCCTTCGCGCAGTACCGCCAGCGGGCTGGCGTTAAGCGCTCGCCGCGTGCCGATCACCCCGGCGCCTCCCACCAGCACCGCGCCTGCCAGTGGCAGCCCCAGCAGCCATAGGTGCGGCGCCCAGTGCAGATCGAAGGCATAGCGGTACAGTGCCCAGGTGATCAGCTCGCAACCCAGTGCGCCAAGCAGGCCGCTGACGGCCCCCAGCAATCCGAATTCGATACGCCGGGCCTTGACCAGCAGCGGTCTTGCGGCCCCCAGGGCGCGTAGCAGGGCGCCCTGGCGGATGCGTTCGTCGAGGGTTGCCTGCAGGCCTGCGAACAGCACCGCCAGCCCCGCTGCCAGCACGAACAACAGCACATATTCCACCGCCAGCGTCACCTGGGCGAGGATGCTGCGCAGTTGGCCGAGTAGGGCGTCGACCTGGAGGATGGTCGCCGCCGGGAATGCCCGTGACAGCGCGACGACTTCCTGATCATGGCCGGGGGCAAGGTAGAAGCTGGTCAGGTAAGTGGCGGGCAAGCCCTGTAAGGTCCCGGGCTGGAAGATCATGTAGAAGTTGGGCTGAAAACTGTCCCAGTGCACCGTGCGCAGGCTACTGACCCTTGCCTGGCGCTGCTGGCCACCGATGTCGAAGGTCAGCAGGTCGCCCAGTTGCAGGTTGAGGCTCTGCGCCAGTTCTGCCTCGACCGAAACGCCAGGTATGGCAGCGTCTTGCGGCGCCTGTTGCCACCAACTGCCGGCGCTCAGCGCGTTGCCCTGAGGCAGCTCGGCGGCCCAGGTCAGGCTGAGGTCGCGCTGTACCGCCCGCTCGCCGGTGGACTCCTTGCTCACCAGTTGGCGTACCGGCTGCTCGTTGATGTGGGTGAGGCGGCCAGGAATTACCGGATACAGCGGCGCGGAGGTCGCGTTGATCTGTGCCAGGCGCTCAGTGAACGGCTGGCGTTCATCAGGCAGGATGTTCAGGGCGAAATGGTTGGGGGCATCCTTGGGCAGTTGCGCCTGCCAGTTGTCGAGCAGTTCCGCGCGCAGCAGCGCCACCAGACCCATGGCCAGCAGGATCAGGCCGAAGGCCAGGGCTTGGCCGGCAGCTGCCAGTGGATGACGTAACAGCTGGCCCAGGCCAAGGCGCCAGGCCAGCGGCGCACCGGCCAGAAGCTGGCGCAGGCTACGCAAACCGAGCAGCAGCAAGCCCCCGAGCAGCAGCGCGGCGATCAGGCCGCCCCCCAGCAGGGCGAAGGTGAGCAGCAGATCGAGGCTCAGGCGCCACATGATCAGGCCCAGGGCGAGCAGGGCTGCGCCATACACCAGCCAGCTGCTGGTTGGCGTGGGCAGCAGGTCGCGGCGCAGCACTCGCAAGGGCGGCACGCGGCCGAGGGCGGCCAGTGGCGGCAGGGCGAAACCGGCCAGGGCCACCAGCCCGGTGCCGATCCCGGCAAGCGCGGGCGCGACACCGCCGGGGGGCAGTTGGCTGGGCAACAGGCCTTCGAGCAGGCGGAACAGCCCCAGTTGGGCGAGCCAGCCGAGCAGGGCGCCGCCAAGGGCTGCGACCGTGCCGAGCATGGCCAGCTGCAGGCAGTAGAGCCCCAGTGCCTGGTGCCGCGACAGGCCGAGGCAGCGCAGCAATGCGCTGGCGTCCAGGCGCCGGGCGGCGTAACGGCTGGCCGACAGGGCCACGGCGACACCGGCCAGCAGCACCGCCACCAGGCTGGCCATGTTCAGGTAGCGCTCGGCCTTGCCCAGCGCCCCGCCGATCTGACGGTTGCCATCACGGGTGTCGAGCAGGCGCTGATTGGCTGCCAGGCTCGCTTCGGCGGTTTTGCGGTACTGGGCCAGGGCGTCGATGTCGCCTCGCCACAGCTCCCGGTAGCTGACCCGGCTGCCGGGCTGGATCACCCCGGTGGCTTCGAGGTCGGCCAGGTTCATCAGCACGCGTGGGGTGAGGCTGTAGAAGTTGTTGGCGCGGTCTGGCTCGTAGGTCAGTACGCGGCTCATGCGCAGGGTCTTCATGCCCACATCGATACTGTCGCCCACCGACAGCCCGAGCGCCGCCAGCAGGCGTGGCTCGACCCAGGCCTCGCCCGGTGCCGGGCCGCCACCGGGCGTTTCTGCGGCATAGGGCGCGGCGGCGCTGCGCAACTGGCCGCGCAAGGGGTAGGCGGGGTCGGCAGCCTTGATGCTCGACAGCTGAATGCCGTTGTCGCCGCCGACCACGCTGGTGAACTCCACCACCTGGGCGTGGCGCAGGCCCAGCACGGTGCCATCGGCGATCTGCTGCGCGGTTGCCGGCGCGCTGCCTTGCAGCACCAGGTCGGCGCCGAGGAATTCACTGGCGCGCAACTGCATCGCGCCATTGAGGCGGCTGCCGAAGTAGCCGATGGCGGTACTCGCCGCCACTGCCACCAGCAGGGCGAAGAACAGCACGCGCACTTCGCTGGCGCGGGCATCGCGCAGCAGCTGGCGCAGCGAGAGCGCGCACAGGCGCAGGAAGGGCAGGCGGGTCATCAGGGCTCCAGGGGCGCGACCAGGCGGCCGGCATCCAGGCGAATCAGGCGGCGGCAGCGGCTGGCCAGCCGCTCGTCGTGGGTGACCAGTACCAGCGTGGTGCCGCGCTCCTGGTTCAGTTCGAACAGCAAGTCGCTGATGCGCTCGCCGGTGTGGCTGTCGAGGTTGCCGGTGGGTTCATCGGCAAACAGCACCGCAGGTTGCGCGGCGAACGCGCGGGCGATCGCCACCCGTTGCTGTTCGCCGCCGGAAAGCTGGCGTGGGGTGTGGCTCAGGCGTTTGCCCAGGCCGACCCGCTCAAGCAGGCTGCGGGCGTGCTCGCGGGCATCGCGGCGGCCATCGAGCTCCAGCGGCAGCATCACGTTCTCCAGGGCATTGAGGCTGTCGAGCAACTGGAATGACTGAAAGACAAAACCGACGTGTTCGGCGCGTACCCGGGCGCGCTGATCTTCATCGAGCGGGCCGAGGTCGTGGCCGGCCAGGATGACGCTGCCGGCGCTGGGGCGATCAAGCCCGGCGAGCAGGCCGAGCAGGGTGGATTTGCCGGAGCCGGAGGCGCCGACGATGGCCAGGCTGTCGCCTTGGGCAAGGTCGAGGGAGAGTGCGTGGAGGATGGTCAGGTCGCCTTCCGCGCTGGGGACCACTTTGCTAAGGTTCTGCGCAACGAGAATGCTGGGGCCCATGGAGAATCCGATGCGAATGTGGTGGTTGAGTGCCGGTCTGGCCCTGTGTTGCCTGGCCCAGGGCGCGGTGGCGGGAACGGTGCTGGTCGTTGGCGATAGTATCAGCGCCGGTTTTGGCCTGGATACCCGTCAGGGGTGGGTCGCACTCCTGCAGCAGCGCCTGCAGCGCGAGGGTTTTGACGATCAGGTGGTCAATGCCTCGATCAGCGGCGACACCAGTGCTGGTGGCCAGGCGCGGCTGCCGGCGCTGCTTGCAGCGCACAAGCCGGGCCTGGTGGTGCTGGAGCTGGGGGGCAATGACGGCCTGCGCGGGCAGCCTCCCGAGCAATTGCAACAAAATCTTGCCTCGATGATCGACGATGCCCGTGAGGCGGGGGCAAAGGTCGTATTGCTGGGCATGCGCCTGCCGCCCAATTATGGCGTGCGCTACACGACGGCCTTCGCCCAGGTCTACGAGCAACTGGCCGGCGAGAAAAACGTGGCGCTGGTGCCGTTCTTCCTCGAGGGCATCGGTGGGGTGCCGGAGATGATGCAGGCCGATGGTATTCATCCTGCCCAGGGGGCCCAGCAGCGTTTGCTGGAAAATGCCTGGCCGGCGATAAAACCCTTGCTGTGACGCTTTTATCGGGGGCCGCTTTCGGCTAATGTTGCGCCCCCCGATTCGAGTGCCCCCGATGCCCCGCCCCGCCTGGTCCCTGTACGCCTATCAACTGATCGAGCCCGACGAGCAGCTCGACCTGTTCGCCTGCCAGGAGATCCGCGTGCACCTGGCGGCCCGCCAGCTGGAACTGGGTGTGCCGGCCGACCGTACCCTGTGCGGCGGCCTGCTGCCGGCGCAACCGCGCTGGTCGGTGGTGGAGCGCGCCATCTACCGCGACGAGCGCCTGTGCACGCTGTGCAAGGCCATCCTTGATGCCCAGCGCCACGGCATGCGCCCGGTCTGGCCGCAACTCTGAGCACCTTTCATCATCTGAAACGCTTGCCCGCCGCCGACGCCTCCCGCTCGCCGGTGCACGGGTGTACAATCGACTCCCTTGACTGACCTTTCGAAGGATTTACCGGATGTTGCCGCGCTTTCCCGCCGTCACCCGTAGCCTGTCCCTGGCCGCCCTGCTGGTAGCCGGCCCCGCCGTTGCGCTGGAACTGCCGTTGCCCCCTCCTGGTGAAGACGTCGTCGGCCAGGTTCGGGTGATCAAGGCCAAGTACGAAGACACCTTCGCCGACATCGGTACCGCCAACGACCTGGGCTACCTCGAAATGATCGCCGCCAACCCGGGCGTCGACCCCTGGTTGCCGGGCGCCGGTACCGAGATCATCCTGCCCACGCGTTACGTCCTGCCGCCCGGGCCGCGTGAAGGCATCGTCATCAACCTCGCCGAGTACCGCCTCTACTACTACCCGAAAGGGCAGAACGTGGTGCATACGTTCCCGCTGGGCATCGGCCGCGAGGGTTGGGGTTCGCCAATTGCCAACACCCGCATCACCGCCAAGACCCCGAACCCGACCTGGACGCCACCTGCCTCCATTCGCAAGGAGCACGCTGCCGATGGCGACATCCTGCCCGCGGTGGTGCCGGCCGGCCCGGACAACCCGTTGGGGCCGTTCAAGTTCACCTTGGGCGTGCCGGGTTACCTGATCCACGGTTCTAACAAGAAGTTCGGTATTGGCATGCGCACCAGCCACGGTTGCTTCCGCATGCTCAATAACAACGTGTTGACGCTGTCGAAGATGGTCCCGGTAAACACGCCGGTTCGCATCATCAACGAGCCTTACAAGTTCGGCGTCAGTGGTGGCAAAGTCTACCTCGAGGCGCACACGCCGCTGGATGACCAAGGCAACCCGTCGGTGGTCGACAAGCACACCGCGGTCATCAATGCGCTGCTCAAGCGTGAGGACCTGGCCAACAACTTGCGCATGAACTGGGACATGGTGCGTGATGTGGTTGCCGCCGAAGATGGCATGCCGGTTGAAATCGCCGTCCCGGTCAATGGTGGTGCCGCACCGGTGGTCTCGAGCATTCCAGCCGAACTGCAGTAAGCCATTCGCGATTCGTGTAAAGGCCTGCCTTAGTGCAGGCCTTTTCGTTTGTGCGTTTTGCCTTTCACCCGGCAATAAAAAAGCCGACCCACAAGTGGGTCGGCTTCTTAACAATCCGTGAGGATTATTACTTGCGGCTGGCTTTGTCCAGCATACGCAGAGCGCGCTCGTTGGCTTCGTCAGCGGTTTGCTGAGCCTTCTGAGCAGCTGCCAGAGCGTCGTCAGCTTTGCGGTAGGCTTCGTCTGCACGAGCCTGGGCGCGAGCTGCTGCGTCTTCGGTAGCGGTCAGGCGAGCTTCGGTTTCTTTGGAGACGCTGCTGCAACCGGTAGCCAGAACTGCGGCCAGGGCCAGAGCAGAGAATTTCAGAACGTTGTTCATCGTGTTCCCCTTCAAGGACTTTCTATTTAAATAGCCATCTCTCGGAAAAGAGAAACTGGCCGGCGTACATAGTACCCATTACTTGTAGTAAGTAAACTGACAGAGCGCAAGAACTGCAAAAAAAATGTCGCGAGCGGGCAGCAGTGACGGGCTGTGCAGGGCATCTGTGAAAATTGTGTGAGACGCACGCAAGCGATTGTAGGGCGGGAACTTTTTTGTTGAACTAAGGGTGACTTCAACTGTCGGTGAGCGTCTTAGCCCAAAGAGCATTCGGCGCGTATCATGCTACCAGGCCAGTGTGGCAAAACCGCGCTGTTGGATTTTCAGTCCGGGCGCTTGAGCAACCCCGCGTGTGCCGCCTACTATTTGTAGGTGCCCAGGGTCAGAACGATCAAGGTCGTGCAACTGTCCAAGGGGCTAGGGTTGGTACGAAAAGTCGCCGAGCGGCGATCAGGCAAGGCGAAAACAGGCGAGGAACGGTCGGAGTCGCGCTCGACTTTACGTGTTGTAAATGAGCATTCCGAGCCTGTTTTCAACGCAGCATGATCGTCGCGCAGGCACTTTTCGTGCAAAGCCTAGAGGTGGCGCAGAGGTTCCCCGCCGGAAACAAACACATCGGTAAGGTATGGGTCTGCCGACAAGACCTGCGAGGAGTAGTGATGAGCGAGACGCTGACCATCCACCATGACCAGGCGGGTCATCAATTCGAGACCAATGTGGACGGTCACCGGGCGTACCTCACGTACATGGACCTGGGCAAGCAGACGCTGGACATCTACCGTACCTTCGTGCCCAACGCCTTGCGCGGGCGCGGCATCGCCGCCGCCTTGACCGAAAAGGCACTGGAGTACGCCGAGCAGATGGGTTACACCGTCATCCCGTCCTGTTCGTACGTCGAGCGCTACATGGAGCGTCAGCAGCGTCACTCGAGCAAGGCCTGAAGACCTCACCGTACACATGAAAACGCCGGGCATTGCCCGGCGTTTTCATGTGCGCAAGGATTAGCTGCGCTGGCGCTGCGGCAGCACATCCTTGAGCTTGGCGTGCATGCTGCGCAGGGTTTTTTCGGTGGCCGCCCAGTCGATGCAGGCATCGGTCACGGAAACGCCATACTGCAGCTCGTCCAGGTTCTTCGGAATAGCCTGGCAACCCCAATTCAGGTGGCTCTCGACCATCAGGCCGATGATCGACTGGTTGCCTTCGAGGATCTGGTTGGCCACGTTTTCCATGACCAGCGGCTGCAGGGCCGGGTCCTTGTTGGAGTTGGCGTGGCTGCAGTCGACCATGATGTTGGCCTTGATCTTCGCCTTGGCCAGGTCCTGCTCGCACAGGGCGACGCTGACCGAATCGTAGTTGGGCTTGCCGTTGCCGCCGCGCAGTACCACGTGGCCATAGGCGTTGCCTTTGGTGGTGACGATCGACACGCCGCCCTCCTGGTTGATCCCCAGGAAGCGGTGCGGCTTGGAGACCGACTGCAAGGCGTTGATCGCCACGGTCAAGCCGCCGTCGGTGCCGTTCTTGAAGCCGACCGCCGAAGACAGGCCTGAAGCCATTTCGCGGTGAGTCTGCGATTCGGTCGTGCGTGCGCCGATGGCCGACCAGCTGATCAGGTCCTGCAGGTACTGCGGGGAGATCGGGTCGAGTGCTTCGGTGGCGGTGGGCAGGCCCATTTCGGCGAGATCGAGCAGCAGCTTGCGGCCAATGTGCAGGCCGTCCTGGATCTTGAACGAGTCGTCCAGGTAAGGGTCGTTGATCAGGCCTTTCCAGCCTACGGTGGTGCGCGGCTTCTCGAAATACACGCGCATCACCAGGTACAGGGTGTCCGAGACTTCCTCGGCCAGTACTTTCAGGCGTTCGGCATATTCGTGAGCGGCCTTGATGTCATGGATGGAGCACGGGCCGACCACCACGAACAGGCGGTGGTCCTTGCCGTCGAGGATATTGCGCACCACTTCGCGGCCGGCAGTCACGGTCTGCAGGGCTTTGGCGCTGAGAGGGATTTCCTTCTTGAGCTGATCAGGGGTGATCAAGGTCTCGTTGGAGGCAACGTTCAAGTCATCGATCGGTAAATCAGCCATCGTGTTACTCGTCAGGTCACGGGTGCCGGCCGCCAGCAATCCCCGTGCGGCCCAGCAGCAGATTGTTCGCAGCGGGGAGGCCGAACCTTAACGCGTTAGCGGGGGCGGGACAATGGGCTGGGGCCCGTCGATACTGGGTTTTTGCGGGTGGAGCGGCGATTCAGGGGGGTGTGGCGCCCAGGCTCGCCTCGGAAAAGGCCTCGGTATGCAGGCTGATCCATTGCGCGGCCAACTGTTGCGCCGCGCTGCTGTCAAGATCGGCCTGGGCGTGCTCCAGGCAATAGTGCTGGATCTGGCAGGCCTGCTCGCCCATGCGTGCACCGAACAGCGCCTGGCTGTCGGTGAAGGCCACGCCCACTCGATAGCCTTGATCAAGCCGTTGGCACCAGGCGACATAGCCGGGGTAATGTGCATCCAGGCCCAGTGAAGGGATCAGCACGTCGACGGCAGTGCCGCGACGGTAAGCGCGTGGCTGGTTGCAGGCGATGCCGCCGAGGCCCTGGGTATAGAGGTGGCGACGAAACAGGCTGGATGTGGGGCGAAGGGTGAGTTCGACCGGGATGTCATCCGGATGAGGCAGGTATCCGCACATGCTCGACTCCGTGTCGATTATTTGACCTTCTTTGCCCCAGTATAGTGAGGGATCGAAAACCAGCTGATTTACGTGCTAAAAACCGACGAACACACATCAAGGAGAAAAGGCATGCAGGTTAGCAATACTCGCATCGGCATCATTGGCAGCGGGGCCATTGGTGGCTTTTATGGCCTGATGCTGGCCCGTGCTGGCTTCGATGTGCATTTCTTGCTGCGCAGTGAGTACGCCACGGTGCGTGAGCACGGGCTGACACTCGACAGCGCGCTGCACGGCCAGTTGCATGAGCGGGTCCAGGCTTACGCCAGTGCTGCCGACATGCCGCCGTGCGATTGGCTGCTGGTGGGCGCCAAGGCCACCAGCAATGGTGAGCTGGCGCCGTCGATCGTGCAGGCGGCGGCGCCCGGCGCCAAGGTGGTATTGCTGCAGAACGGCCTGGGGGTGGAAGAGCAACTGCGCCCGGCACTGCGCCCTGACATGCACTTGCTCGGTGGCCTGTGCTTCATCTGCGTGAATCGCGAACGCCCTGGGGTCATTCGTCATCAGGCTCTGGGTGCGGTCAACCTCGGCTACCACAGCGGGCCGGCGCAAGATGCCGGGCTGGCGGTGGTGGAAGAGGGCGCCGGGCTGTTCCGTGCAGCCGGCATCGACTCGCAGGCCATGCTCGACCTCAACCAGGCGCGCTGGCAGAAGCTGGTGTGGAACGTGCCGTACAACGGTCTTTCGGTGCTGCTCAAGGCCAGCACCACGCCCCTGATGAGCGACCCTGACAGTCGGGCGCTGATCCAGGCGTTGATGGCTGAAGTGGTCGAAGGTGCGCGTGCTTGCGGGCAGGTGTTGCCGGACGGGTATGCCGAGCATCTGTTCCGGGTGACCGAGCAGATGCCGGACTACTGGCCGAGCATGTATCACGACCACGCCGCACAGCGGCCGCTGGAGTTGCAGGCCATTTATGCCGAGCCGCTGGCAAGGGCGCATGCGGCCGGTTGCCGACTGCCGCGGATCGAGGCATTGCATCAGGCGCTGGCCTTCATCGACCGACAAAACCGGCAAGCTTGAGCAGCCCTGCAGCCCGCGCCGGACGGCAAAGCGGCGCCCGGTGGCGCTGCTAAGCTCAACCTTGCTCTGCCGTAGCGGCAGTCGAGGAGGCCGAATGATCCGCACCATGCTGTACGCCACCGACCTCGGTGTGTACGCACCTTTCGTCATGCAGCACGCCCTGGCCCTGGCGCGCACCTTCAACGCAGAGCTTTACGTGATCCACGCGGTCGAGCCCATGGGCCAGTTTGCCGAATCCCTGCTGCAGAGTTACCTCGATGAGCAAACCCTGGACGCGCTGCACAGCGAAGGGGTCAACACGGTGATGGCCACTATCGAACAGCGGGTACTGGAGAATTTTCGTGACGAGCTGGGCGAGGAAGCCGACCTGGCCCTGATAAAGGCGGTGCGGGTACGCCAGGGCGACCCGGCGCAGGTGATCCTCGAGCAGGCGCATCGCCTGAGTGTCGACCTGCTGATTTTCGGCAGCCACAGCGCCGGGGCGGGCGCCGGGGTGCCCATTGGTCGCACGGCGGTACGCCTGCTGCAGTTGTCGTCGGTGCCCGTGTACATGGTGCCGCTGGCACAGCACCTTGGGCGTAGGAAAGGGGAAGGTAGAGAGTAGGTAGTTTCGGGCAAGAGTAACAAAATAGTTCTAGATTTATTTCCCAAGCCACTAATATAGTTATAACTCGTCGCTGCCAGTGCGCCGGTGGCCTACCGTCTTTGAGGGATATCTATGAAGCTTCAACAACTGCGCTACATCTGGGAAGTGGCGCACCATGACCTCAACGTTTCCGCGACGGCGCAAAGCCTGTACACCTCCCAACCCGGTATCAGCAAGCAGATCCGCCTGCTCGAGGACGAGCTGGGTGTCGAAGTCTTCGCCCGCAGCGGCAAGCACCTGACCCGCGTCACGCCAGCCGGCGAGCGCATCATCAATACCGCCGGCGAAATCCTGCGCAAGGTCGAGAGCATCAAGCAGATCGCCCAGGAATTCTCCAACGAGAAGAAGGGTACCCTGTCGATCGCCACTACCCACACGCAAGCGCGTTACGCACTGCCGCCGGTGATCAGCAATTTCATCAAGCAGTACCCTGAAGTGGCCCTGCACATGCACCAGGGCTCGCCGATGCAGATCGCCGAGATGGCCGCCGACGGCACCGTCGATTTCGCCATTGCCACCGAGGCGCTCGAGCTGTTCGGCGACCTGATCATGATGCCGTGCTACAAGTGGAACCGCTGCGTGGTGGTGCCACAGGGGCACCCGCTGACCAAGCTGCCGAAGCTCACCCTGGAAGCGGTTGCCGAGTATCCGATCGTTACCTATGTATTCGGCTTCACCGGCCGCTCCAAGCTCGACGAAGCCTTCAACCATCGCGGCCTCACGCCCAAAGTGGTGTTCACCGCCGCCGACGCCGACGTGATCAAGACTTACGTGCGCCTGGGGCTGGGCGTGGGTATCGTGGCCAAGATGGCGGTCGACCCCAAGCTCGACAGCGACCTGGTGTGCCTGGATGCCAGCGAACTGTTCGAGGCCAGCATCACCAAGATCGGCTTCCGCCGCGGCACCTTCCTGCGCGGCTTCATGTGCGATTTCATCGAGAAGTTCGCCCCGCACCTGACCCGCGAAGTCATGGCCAAGGCCATCCAGTGCCACAACAAGCAGGAGCTCGAAGAGCTGTTCGAAGGCGTCGAGCTGCCGGTGCACTGATTCAAACCTGTATGGGGCCGTTTCACGGCCCTTTCGCCGGCAAGCCGGCTCCCACAGGAAGGCGCATGGCTTTAAGCTGGCGCGTTCGGGGTGGGAGCTGGCTTGCCAGCGAAAGGGCCGCGAAGCGGCCCCAGTCGTTTATGCCTTGCTGATCAGGTTGCCTGCGTGCAGCCCGCATTCCTTCTGGGTCGACTCTTCCCACCACCAACGCCCCTCGCGCTCGTGCTGGTTGGGCAATACCGGGCGGGTGCACGGCTCGCAGCCGATGCTGATGAAGCCGCGCTCATGCAGGCTGTTGTACGGCAGCTCGAGCATGCGGATATAGCCCCAGACTTCCTCGCTGCTCATCTGTGCCAGCGGGTTGAACTTGTACAGCGTGCGCTCCGGGGTGGAGAAGGCGCCGTCGATCTCCAGGGCTGCCACCTGGCTGCGGGTACCCGGGCTCTGGTCGCGGCGCTGGCCAGTGGCCCAGGCGCTGACTGTGGCCAGCTTGCGGCGCAGCGGCTCGATCTTGCGGATGCCGCAGCATTCGCCGTGGCCGTCCTTGTAGAAGCTGAACAGGCCCTTTTGCTTGACGAAGGGGTCGAGCTTGTCGCGGTCCGGGCTGAGGATTTCGATCGGCAGGTTGTAGTGCTCGCGCACCTGGTCGATGAAACGGTAGGTTTCCGGGTGCAGGCGCCCGGTGTCGAGGCTGAACACCTTGACCTGCTTGTTCAGTTTCCAGGCCATGTCCACCAGCACCACGTCTTCGGCGCCGCTGAACGAGATCCACAGGTCGTCGCCGAAGTGTTCGAAGGCGAGCTTGAGGATCTCCTGCGGGGACTTGCTGGCATAGGTCGCGGCCAGGGCGGCGACGTCGAAGGGTTGGCTCATCAGGCGGTTTCCATCGTGTGAGTGGCGCTGTGCGCTCGTAGTGAACGAATGGTAACAAAAAATGGCGGGGTAGACCTGTCGCGCCGCAATCGCGGGGCAAGCCCGCTCCCACGTTGGAAATCGTGGGAGCGGCGGTTCGGCGCTCCCACGTGCCCCGCGATGCCTCAGAGCGCCTGCAGCGTCTCCATCAGCACCCGCACCTTGGCGATCGACTCTTCGTACTCGGCCTGCCAGTCGGAGTCGGCCACCACCGCGCCGCCGCCCCAGCAACTGACCTGGCCGTCCTTGACCAGCAGGCTGCGAATGGCGATGGAGCTGTCCATCTCGCCGCGCACGTCGATGTACAGCAGCGAGCCGCAATACAGCGCCCGGCGGGCAGGCTCCAGCTCATCGATGATCTGCATCGCCCGGATCTTCGGCGCGCCGGTGATCGAGCCGCCCGGGAAGCTGCCGCCGATCAGGTCGAGTGCGTCCTTGCCGGGTGCCAGGCGCCCGGTGACGCTACTGACCAGGTGATGGACATTGGGATAGCTCTCCAGGCTGAACAGCTCCGGCACTTTCACCGAGCCGATCTGGCAGGTGCGACCGATATCGTTGCGCAGCAGGTCGACGATCATCAGGTTCTCTGAGCGATCCTTGGGGCTGGCCAGCAATTCGGCAGCGTTGCGCGCATCTGCCAGCGGGTCGGCGCTGCGCGGCCGGGTGCCCTTGATCGGGCGGGTTTCGACCTCGCCCTGGCTGACGCGCACGAAGCGCTCCGGGGAAAAGCTCAGCAGCGCCGTGCCGGCGTCCAGCTGCTGATAGCCGGAAAACGGTGTCGGGCAGGCGGCGCGCAGGGCCTGGTAGGCGTGCCACGGGTCGCCCTGGCAGGGTGCACGAAAGCGTTGGGTCAAGTTGATCTGGTAGCAGTCGCCCGCCTGGATGTACTGCTGGACCTTGTCGAACGCTGCACGGTATTGCGCCGCGGACAGGTCGCCAGCCATGGGTGCCAGCAGCGCGAATTCGCCGCTGTCTGCCTGGGTTGGCGCTTCGAACAGCTGGACCAGGCGCTGCCGTTCAGCGGCTTGCAGGCTAGGGTGAAACACCAGTTGGCTAGTGCGCGCATGATGGTCGCTGACCAGTGCCCAGGCATACAGGCCGAGCTGCGCGTCCGGCAGCCCTAGATCATCGGCCGCCTGTGTGGGCAACTGCTCCAGGCGGCGGCCGAAGTCGTAGCTCAGGTAGCCGATCAGGCCGCCGGCAAACGGCAGCTCCACACCGTCGGGCAGCTGCGCCGGCCCCAGTTGCGCCAGTGCCTTGCGCAGCCGCTGCAGGTACGCCTGGCCCGACTCTGCGGTTTGCGCTTGCAGGTGCTGCAACGGCCAGGCGCTGAGCAAGTCGAAGCGGCCCCGTTCGGCGTTGGGGCGGGCGCTGTCGAGCAGGATCGCGCCGGGCGCCGTGCGCAGGCGTGCGAAGTAGTGCGCGGGGTCGGGCTGGTAAGGCAGGGCGTGGAGTGTACAGGTCGGCATCAGAATGGACGGCGAAGAAAAAGCGAGGAGGGCGATTGTAGACCTGTGTAGGAAATGCGCCTAGCACTGGTGGCGACATTCACATGTTGTGCAGAGGCGCTGGGTGGCATCGTGGGAGCGGGCTTGCCCCGCGATTGGGGCTTTGCCTGGCTGTGCTATCGCGGGGCAAGCCCGCTCTCACGGTTCAACTAGTGTGCACGTGCCCGAACAGGCCTTGTGCCACCTTTACCCGTTCTTCGGCGGTCTCGGTGCGGCCTTCTTTGGCCAGTGCCTCGATGTGCGCTTCGATGGCATGGGTGCGCTGGGTCAGGCCGCAGTCGTTGGCGATCTGGATGTTCAGGCCAGGGCGGGCGTTTAGCTCAAGGATCAGCGGGCCCTTGTCCTGGTCCAGTACCATGTCCACGCCGATGTAGCCCAGGCCGCACAGCTCGTAGCAGCTGGCGGCAAGCTTCATGAAACCGTCCCAGTTCGGCAACTGCACGCCGTCCACCGCGTTGGTGGTGTCCGGGTGCTTGCTGATGATCTTGTTCAGCCAGGTGCCGCGCAGCGTCATCCCCGTGGTCAGGTCGACGCCCACGCCGATGGCGCCCTGGTGCAGGTTGGCCTTGCCGCCGGACTGGCGGGTGGGTAGGCGCAGCATGGCCATCACCGGGTAGCCCATCAGCACGATGATGCGGATGTCCGGCACGCCCTCGTAGCTGATGCTCTTGAAGATCTGGTCCGGGGTGACCCGGTACTCGATCAGCGCGCGATCACGGTGCCCGCCCAGCGAGTACAGGCCGGTGAGGATGCTGGAGATCTGGTGCTCGATCTCTTCGTGGCTGATGATCTTGCCGGAGACCGTGCGGTAGCGTTCCTCGAAGCGATCGGCGATCACCAGGATGCCGTCGCCGCCGGCACCCTGTGCCGGCTTGATGACGAAGTCGGTGCGCTCGCCGATGATCTCGTGGAGCTTCTCGATCTGCTTCTCGGTCTCGATGATGCCGTACATCTCCGGCACATGGATGCCGGCCGCCAGCGCGCGCTCCTTGGTGATGATCTTGTCGTCGACGATCGGGTACAGGCTGCGCTTGTTGTACTTGAGTACGTAGTCCGCGTTACGCCGGTTGATACCCATGATGCCCCGGGCCTCCAGGGCTTTCCATGTCTTGATCAGGCCGAACATCAGGCGTCAGCCTTCTTCAGGAAAGCCTTGAAGCGCACGAGCTCGGTCAGGCGGTAGCCGCGGTAGCGACCCATCGCCAGCATGAAGCCCACCAGGATCAGCAGTACCGCCGGGAAGGTGAAGACGAAGTAGGTCAGCTCCGGCACGGTCATCAGCAGGTGCGCCAGGGACGCGGCGAACAGGGTGCCGATGGCCACTTTCATGGCATGGCCGCCGCCGCGCTCTTCCCAGGTGATCGACAGGCGCTCGATGGTCATGGTCAGGATCACCATCGGGAACAGCGCTACCGACAGGCCGCGCTCCAGGCCCAGCTTGTGGCTGAACAGGCTGATGGCGGCGATCAGCACCACGACGAAGGTCAGCACCACCGACAGGCGCGGCAGCATCTGCAGCTTCAGGTGTTCAAGGTAGGAGCGTAGCGACAGGCCCAGCGCGGTGATCACCGTGAACAGCATGATGCCGAAGCCCAGCTGTGTCTCGCGGAAGGCCAGGGCGATCAGCACCGGGGTGAAGGTGCCCAGGGTCTGGATACCGATCAGGTTGCGTAGCACCAGGATCACCAGCACGCCGATCGGGATCATCACCATGATCATGAAGGTCTGCTGGGTCTGCAGCGGCAGGCCGTACAGCGAGTACTCGAGGAAGTCGGCGTCGGTGTTCTCGTCGGTCAGCTTGGCCAGGCGGATGGCGTTCATCTCGCTGTTGTTCATGCTGAAGGTGACGTTGGCCTTCTTGCCGCCATCGACGGTGATCAGGTTGTCGTCACCGGTCCACCACAGCAGGCGGTCGCTGGGCAGGCCCTGTTCGCCGGTGTCCGGGTTGAAGTACAGCCAGTCGTTGCCGTTGAAGCTGCGCAGCCACAGTTCAGGGGTTTGCGGGGTATCGGCCACCAGGCGGATGGTGTGCACTTTCTCCAGCGGCACATGGGCGATGGACAGCAGCAGGTCGATGATCTGCGCCTTCTTCATCGTCGAGGTGTCGCCGGCCAGCAGCAGCTTGACGTTGTCGTCGTTGAGATTGTTGACACGTT
Organism: Pseudomonas sichuanensis; assembly: GCF_003231305.1. Classification (GTDB taxonomy): domain Bacteria; phylum Pseudomonadota; class Gammaproteobacteria; order Pseudomonadales; family Pseudomonadaceae; genus Aquipseudomonas; species Aquipseudomonas sichuanensis. Next base: position 22,612 of record NZ_QKVM01000024.1, read on the forward strand.
TGATGGTCTCGCCGACGAAGGTCTCGACGTCGGCCGAGTGCTGGCGGATCGGCGCCATCAGTGCTTCGGCGGCCAGCTTCTCGGGGCCTTCGATGGCCAGGCTGTCACGGAAGGTCGGGCCTTTGATCTTGGTCTTTTCGCTGCTGTAGCGCTTGGTCAGTACCAGGCGGTAGTACAGCGTCTGGTTGCCGCTGGCGCGGCGCGCCGACCAGGTTACCTTGCGGTTGCCATCGACCCGGTTGACGCTCACCCCATAGTTGTTGGAGATGAAGCTCTCGTTGAGGCTGACATAGTCACGGTTGAGCGGGGGCACGAACATCTGCACCTTGACCGGGTCCTTGGTGCTGGCGACGAACTCGACCTTGGCATCGATGTTCCACAGGTCGTCGGTCTCGTCCTCGGTCACCGGGATGCCCAGGAAGAAGATCTGGTAGGCCGTGACCGCGACGCCCAGCAGCACCAGGACGGTGATCAGGACTTTAAGGTGGAGGGTAAGAGAGCGCATCGGAATTACTCTGCTTTGGAAACTTCGGTGGCACAGGCAGGTTTGCCGGCCGCGTATTTAAGGCTTGGATCGACCAGCGCATCCAGGTGCTTGAGGGCCTCGGAGCCGATCAGCAGCGGGAACTGGAAGGCGCTGCGGTCGGTGAGGTTGACCTCGATGGTGCGTCGGGTCTGGCCCATGCAGATATCGAGCTCGATGACCGGGCGGGCCGTGTAGGCCTTGCCGGACTCGGCGTCATAGTCCCCGGCACGGCGCTTGATCTTGCTGACGCGGGCCAGGGGGCGTTCGATGGGGTGCTTGTGGGCGGCGTCGATCGCCAGATAGAAGCGCACCCAGCTTTCGCCGTTGCGCTTGAAACGCTTGATGTCGCGGGCGCTGAGCGAGGCGGTCTTGGCGCCGGTGTCGAGCTTGGCCGCCACTTCCAGGTCGAGGTCGCCCAGGCGCGCGTATTCGTTCAGGCCATAGACGGTTTTCTCCGCCGCAGGCGCAAGGGCCGGCAGCAGAGTCAGGCAGAGCAGCAATAAAGCGGGTATGGGTCTCATAATCCTGGCGCGGTGCTGTGCGGGGTTCAGGGCAAGGCGACTGGCCAAGCGTCCCTATTGGCCTGCCATCAGCATGAAATGATGACAGGCAGCGTATCCATGCTCCCGAAGGAGCGCGGCATTCTATCACGCCGATGTGTTGACGCCAGCGCACCCGCGATCAGACCGCACGGCGGTGCGGTAAGTTCGTTATTAGACAATTGTCGACAATGTTCTTTTTGTCTTTGACTCTTGCGGCCTATTTAGCTAGTTTTGCCGTCATTGAATGTGAAGGTGTCGACAATCATGCTGGACGCAGCCCAAGCCACCCCAATCCTGCAGGACGAGACCGAGACCCTCTCGGAAAACGTCTTCCGGCGCATCCAGGCGGCCATCGTCAAAGGCGAAATCGCGCCTGGCAGCAAGATCTCCGAGCCGGAACTGGCACGCACCTATGGCATCAGCCGCGGCCCGCTGCGCGAGGCGATTCACCGGCTGGAGGGCCAACGCCTGCTGGTGCGGGTGCCGCATGTCGGTGCGCGGGTGGTGTCGCTCGGCCATGCCGAGCTGATCGAACTCTACGAAATCCGCGAGTCGCTCGAAGGCATGGCCTGCCGGCTGGCCGCCGAGCGCATGAGCCAGGCCGCCATCGACGAACTGCGCCATGTGCTCGACACCCATGAGCGCGACGCCGCGTTCCAGGCCGGGCAGGGCTACTACCAGCAGGAAGGCGACCACGACTTCCACTACCGGATCATCCAGGGCAGCGGCAACCAGACCCTCTACAAGATGCTCTGCGGCGAGCTCTATCAACTGGTGCGCATGTACCGCATCCAGTTCTCGACCACGCCCAACCGGCCACGCCAGGCCTTTGCCGAGCACCACCGCATTCTCGACGCCATCGAAGCCCGCGACGGCGAACTCGCAGAACTCCTGATGCGCCGGCACATCGGCGCGTCCAAACGCAATATCGAGCGTCACTACCAAGGCGCCGACAACAATAGCCCACGAGGTGAGTCATGACAGTGAAGAGCACGCCCGGCCAGCGTTTCCGTGACGCGGTTGCCGCCGAACATCCGCTGCAGGTGGTCGGGGCCATCAACGCCAACCACGCCCTGCTGGCCAAGCGCGCCGGCTTCAAGGCCATCTACCTGTCCGGTGGCGGTGTCGCCGCCGGGTCCCTGGGTCTGCCGGACCTGGGCATCAGCAACCTGGACGATGTGCTCACCGACGTGCGCCGCATCACCGACGTGTGCGACCTGCCGCTGCTGGTGGATGTCGACACCGGTTTCGGTGCCTCGGCCTTCAACGTTGCCCGCACCGTCAAGTCGATGAGCAAGTTCGGCGCCGCCGCCATCCATATCGAAGACCAGGTCGGCGCCAAGCGCTGCGGCCACCGCCCGAACAAGGAGATCGTCTCCCAGCAGGAGATGGTCGACCGCATCAAGGCCGCGGTGGATGCCCGCACCGATGACAGCTTCGTGATCATGGCGCGTACCGACGCCCTGGCGGTAGAGGGCCTGAACGCAGCCCTGGACCGTGCCGCCGCCTGCATCGAGGCCGGCGCCGACATGATCTTCCCGGAAGCCATCACTGAGCTGTCGATGTACAAGACCTTCGCCGACCGGGTGAAAGCCCCGATCCTGGCCAACATCACCGAATTCGGCGCGACGCCGCTGTACACCACCGAAGAGCTGGCCTCGGTGGACGTATCGCTGGTGCTGTACCCGCTGTCGGCCTTCCGTGCCATGAACAAGGCTGCCGAGAACGTCTACACCGCCCTGCGCCGCGACGGCACGCAGAAGAACGTGATCGACACCATGCAGACCCGCATGGAGCTCTACGATGCCATCGGCTACCACGCCTTCGAGCAGAGCCTCGATGCGTTGTTCGCCCAGAAAAAAGGATAAGTGAATGCCTGCACCGGCCTCTTCGCGGGTGAACCCGCTCCCACAGATGAGACGCTGTATCTGAAACTGTGCGACCCCTGTGGGAGCGGGTTTACCCGCGAAGAGGCCGGCACAGGCAAACCGATTAGCCAGAAAGACCTCGATAACAAATTCAAGAAAGGAGAAACACCATGGCCGAAGCAAAAGTACTCAGTGGCGCAGGCCTGCGTGGCCAGGTGGCCGGGCAGACCGCCCTGTCGACCGTCGGCCAGGCCGGCGCCGGCCTGACCTACCGCGGCTATGACGTGCGCGACCTAGCCGCCGGCGCCGAGTTCGAGGAAGTCGCCTACCTGCTGCTGTACGGCGAGCTGCCGAGCAAAGCCGAGCTGGCCGACTACAAGCGCAAGCTCAAGGGCCTGCGCGACCTGCCGCAGGCGCTCAAGGAAGTGCTCGAGCGCATTCCGCGCGACGCCCACCCGATGGACGTGATGCGCACCGGCTGCTCGGTGCTCGGTACCCTGGAGCCGGAGCTGACCTTCGACGCCCAGCACGACAAGACCGACCGCCTGCTGGCGCTGTTCCCGGCAGTGATGTGCTATTGGTACCGCTTCACCCACCACGGTGTGCGCATCGACTGCAGCAGCGACGAAGACACCATTGGCGGCCACTTCCTGCACCTGCTGCACGGCAAGAAGCCAAGCGCGCTGCACGTCAAGGTGATGAACGTCTCGCTGATCCTGTACGCCGAGCACGAGTTCAACGCTTCGACCTTCACCGCCCGGGTGTGTGCCTCGACCCTGTCGGACCTGTATTCCTGCATCACTGCCGCCATCGGCTCGCTGCGTGGCCCGCTGCACGGTGGTGCCAACGAGGCGGCAATGGAGCTGATCGAGCGCTTCCAGAGCCCGCAGGAAGCTACCGCCGAGCTGCTGCGCATGCTCGAGCGCAAGGACAAGATCATGGGCTTCGGCCACGCCATCTACAAAGAGTCCGACCCGCGCAACGAGGTGATCAAGGGCTGGTCGAAGCAGCTGGCTGACGAAGTGGGTGACAAGGTGCTGTACCCGGTCTCCGAAGCGATCGACAAGACTATGTGGGAGCAGAAGCGCCTGTTCCCCAACGCCGATTTCTACCACGCCTCGGCGTACCACTTCATGGGTATCCCGACCAAGCTGTTCACCCCGATCTTCGTCTGCTCGCGCCTGACCGGCTGGGCCGCGCACGTGTTCGAGCAGCGCGCCAACAACCGCATCATCCGCCCGAGCGCCGAATACACCGGCGTCGAGCAGCGCCAGTTCGTGCCGATCGAACAGCGTTGATAAGCAGGTGACGAGCTCTTGTGGGAGCGGGCTTGCCCCGCGATGGCGGCAGCGCTGGCAACGGCGCTTGACCTGTCGATGCTTTCGCGGGGCAAGCCCGCTCCCACGGGATCGGCGTCTGCCCAGGTAAACCGTGACCGAGCCAGATAACGATATGAACAGCGCATTCCGCAAGTCCCTGCCAGGCACCGCCCTGGACTACTACGACGCCCGCGCCGCGGTCGAGGCCATCAAGCCCGGCGCCTACGACGGCCTGCCGTATACCTCCCGCGTACTGGCCGAAAACCTCGTGCGCCGCTGCGATCCGGCCACCCTCGATGCATCGCTCGAACAGCTGATCGAACGCAAGCGTGACCTCGACTTCCCCTGGTTCCCGGCCCGCGTGGTGTGCCACGACATCCTCGGCCAGACCGCGCTGGTGGACCTGGCCGGCCTGCGCGACGCCATCGCCGACAAGGGAGGCGACCCCGCCGCAGTCAACCCGGTGGTGCCGGTACAGCTGATCGTCGACCACTCGCTGGCGGTGGAGTGCGGCGGCTTCGATCCGCAGGCCTTCGAGAAGAACCGCGCCATCGAAGACCGTCGCAACGAAGACCGCTTCCACTTCATCAACTGGACCAAGAAGGCGTTCAAGAACGTCGACGTGATCCAGCCGGGCAACGGCATCATGCACCAGATCAACCTGGAGAAGATGTCGCCGGTGATCCACAGCGAGCGTGGCGTGGCCTACCCGGACACCTGCGTCGGCACCGACAGCCACACCCCGCATGTCGACGCCCTGGGCGTGATCGCCATCGGCGTCGGTGGCCTGGAGGCCGAGAACGTGATGCTCGGCCGCGCCTCGTGGATGCGCCTGCCGGAAATCGTCGGCGTCGAGCTGACCGGTCGCCTGGCGCCGAACATCACCGCCACCGACCTGGTGCTGGCGCTGACCGAGTTCCTGCGCAAGCAGAAGGTGGTGGGTGCCTACCTCGAGTTCCATGGTGTGGGCGCCAGCGCGCTGACCCTGGGCGACCGTGCCACCATCTCCAACATGGCCCCGGAATACGGCGCCACTGCGGCGATGTTCGCCATCGACCAGCAGACCATCGACTACCTCAAGCTCACCGGCCGTGAAGAGTCGCAGGTGCAGTTGGTCGAAACCTACGCCAAGGCCGCCGGCCTGTGGGCCGACAGCCTGGCCAAGGCCGAGTACGAGCGCACCCTGAGCTTCGATCTGTCGAGCGTGGTGCGCAACATGGCCGGGCCATCCAACCCGCACGCCCGGGTAGCCACCAGCGACCTGGCGGCCAAGGGCATTGCCGGGCAGTGGCAGGAGGTGCCGGGGCAGATGCCGGACGGCGCGGTGATCATCGCCGCCATCACCAGCTGCACCAACACCAGCAACCCGCGCAACGTGATTGCCGCGGGCCTGCTGGCGCGCAACGCCAACAAGCTCGGCCTGGCCCGCAAGCCGTGGGTCAAGTCGTCGCTGGCGCCGGGCTCCAAGACCGTGCAGCTGTACCTCAAGGAGGCCGGGCTCGAGCAGGAACTGGAGCAACTGGGCTTCGGTGTCGTCGCCTTCGCCTGCACCACTTGCAACGGCATGTCCGGTGCACTGGACCCGGTGATCCAGCAGGAGATCATCGACCGCGACCTGTACGCCACCGCCGTGCTGTCGGGCAACCGCAACTTCGACGGGCGCATCCACCCGTACGCCAAGCAGGCTTTCCTCGCCTCGCCGCCGCTGGTGGTGGCCTACGCCATCGCCGGCACCATCCGCTTCGATATCGAGAAGGACGTGCTGGGTGTGGTGGACGGCAAGGAGATCCGCCTGAAGGACATCTGGCCGAGCGACGAAGAGATCGACGCCGTAGTACGTGCTTCGGTCAAACCGGAGCAGTTCCGCCAGGTGTACATCCCGATGTTCACCATCGAGGAGGACAAGGGGCCGAAGGTCGCGCCGCTGTATGACTGGCGCCCGATGAGTACCTACATTCGCCGCCCGCCGTACTGGGAAGGCGCCCTGGCCGGTGAGCGCACCCTGCGCGGCATGCGCCCGCTGGCGGTGCTGCCGGACAACATCACCACCGACCACCTGTCGCCGTCCAACGCCATCATGCTCGACAGCGCCGCGGGTGAATACCTGGCGAAGATGGGCCTGCCGGAAGAGGACTTCAACTCCTACGCCACCCACCGTGGCGACCACCTGACCGCCCAGCGCGCCACCTTCGCCAACCCCAAGCTGTTCAACGAGATGGTGCGCAAGGACGACGGCAGCGTGAAGCAGGGTTCGCTGGCGCGCATCGAGCCGGAAGGCAAGGTGACCCGCATGTGGGAAGCCATCGAAACCTACATGCAGCGCAAGCAGCCGTTGATCATCGTCGCCGGTGCCGACTACGGCCAGGGTTCGTCCCGTGACTGGGCGGCCAAGGGCGTGCGCCTGGCGGGGGTCGAGGCGATCGTCGCCGAAGGCTTCGAGCGTATCCACCGCACCAACCTGGTGGGCATGGGCGTACTGCCGCTGGAGTTCAAGCCAGGGACCGACCGCAAGACCCTGGGGCTCGATGGGAGCGAGGTCTATGACGTGCTCGGTGAGCGCAAGCCGCGCGCCACGCTGACCCTGGTGGTCACGCGGCGCAATGGTGAGCGTGTCGAGGTGCCGGTGACCTGCCGCCTGGATACTGCCGAAGAAGTGTCGATCTACGAGGCGGGCGGGGTGCTGCAGCGCTTTGCCCAGGACTTCCTGGAAGGCACGGCCTAACAGGAGCAGCATGGCCCCTGTGGGAGCGGGTTTACCCGCGAATGCGTCGGCAGGATCAACATCATTGCTTGATCAAACGCCTTCGCGGGTAAACCCGCTCCCACAGGGTGTCGTGCAAGACAGGAATTGACCATGACACATGTACCGCAAATCAGAATCCCCGCCACCTACATCCGTGGCGGCACCAGCAAAGGCGTGTTCTTCCGCCTGCAAGACCTGCCCGAACAGGCGCAGATCCCCGGCCCCGCCCGCGATGCCCTGCTGCTGCGGGTGATCGGCAGCCCCGATCCGTACGGCAAGCAGATCGACGGCATGGGCGGCGCGACGTCCAGCACCAGCAAGAGCGTGATCCTGTCGAAGAGTATCAAGCCCGACCATGATGTCGACTACCTGTTCGGCCAGGTGTCGATCGACAAGGCCTTCGTCGACTGGAGCGGCAACTGCGGCAACCTCTCGGCTGCGGTCGGTTCGTTCGCCATCAGTGGCGGCCTGGTCGACCCCGCGCGGGTGCCACGCAACGGTGTCGCCACCGTGCGCATCTGGCAGGCCAACATCGGCAAGACCATCATCGCCCATGTGCCGATCACCGAGGGTGAGGTACAGGAAACCGGCGATTTCGAACTCGACGGCGTGACCTTCCCGGCCGCCGAGGTGCAGCTGGAGTTCCTCGACCCGGCCGCCGACGAGGACGGTGACGGCGGGGCGATGTTCCCCACCGGCAATCTGGTCGACGATCTTGAAGTGCCGGGTGTCGGTACCTTCAAGGCAACCCTGATCAACGCCGGCATTCCGACCATCTTCATCAACGCCGCCGACCTCGATTACACCGGTACCGAACTTCAGGACGCGATCAATGCTGACGTCGCTGCACTGGCGCGGTTCGAGACCATTCGCGCCCACGGCGCGGTGCGCATGGGGCTGATCGAACATATCGACCAGGCTGCCGGGCGTCAGCACACACCCAAGGTCGCTTTCGTCGCGCCGCCAACCACCTACACTGCTTCCAGCGGCAAAGTGGTCAATGCGGGCGATGTCGATTTGCTGGTGCGCGCCCTGTCCATGGGCAAGTTGCACCACGCCATGATGGGCACCGCGGCGGTGGCCATTGGCACGGCAGCGGCGATCCCCGGGACCCTGGTCAACCTTGCCGCCGGCGGTGGCGAACGAAGTGCGGTGCGCTTCGGTCATCCGTCCGGGACGTTGCGCGTGGGGGCACAAGCCCGCCAGGTTGACGGGCAATGGACCGTGACCAAAGCAATCATGAGCCGCAGTGCTCGGGTGCTGATGGAGGGCTGGGTGCGCGTGCCTGGCGACAGCTTCTAACGCACTATCAGCGCTCGGCTTTACTGGCCCATCGCGGGGCAAGCCCGCTCCCACGTCACTACGCGTGGGAGCGGGCTTGACCCGCGATGGGCTGCAAAGCAGCTCTTTTTCAAGGAGCCACGAATGAGCGCCAACACAGACAGCAACACCCGCCCCGACTACGACCAGGTCCTGCAGACCCTTGCCGACTACGTGCTCGGCTATCGCGTCGAATCCCCCGAAGCCCTGGATACCGCCCGTCACTGCCTGATGGACACCCTCGGCTGCGGCCTGCTGGCGCTGCGTTTCCCCGAATGCACCAAGCTGCTCGGCCCGCTGGTCGAAGGCACGGTGGTCCCCAATGGCGCTCGCGTGCCCGGCACCGCCTACCGCCTCGACCCGGTCAAAGCCGCCTGGGACATTGGCTGCATTGTCCGCTGGCTGGACTACAACGACACCTGGCTGGCTGCCGAATGGGCCCATCCCTCGGACAACCTGGGCGGGATTCTCGCGGTCACCGATCACCTGTCGCAGAAGCGCGTGGCCGGTGGCGAAGCGCCGCTGACCATGCGCGACGTCCTCGAGGCCATGGTCATGGCCCACGAGATCCAGGGCGTGCTGGCGCTGGAGAACGCCTTCAACCGGGTCGGCCTGGACCATGTGCTGCTGGTCAAGGTCGCCTCGACGGCAGTGTGCGCCAAGCTGATGGGCGCCAACCGCGATCAGTTGCTGTCGGCCTTGTCCCATGCCTTCGTCGATGGGCAGGCCCTGCGCACCTACCGCCATGCGCCCAACGCCGGCTCGCGCAAGTCGTGGGCGGCGGGGGATGCCTCCAGCCGGGGCGTGCGCCTGGCCGATATCGCCCTGCGCGGTGAAATGGGCATCCCCGGTGTGCTCAGTGCTGCGCAGTGGGGCTTTTATGATGTTTCGTTCAGCCACAGCAACAAGGACCTGGCCCTCAAGCAAGAGGCCCAGCGCGAATTGCGCCTGCCGCAGCCCTTCGGCAGCTACGTCATGGAAAACATCCTGTTCAAGGTCAGCTTCCCCGCCGAGTTCCATGCCCAGACCGCCTGCGAGGCGGCGCTGATGCTGCATCGGCAGGTGCGCAACCGCCTGCATGAGGTCGACCGCATCGTCATCGCCACCAACGAGTCGGCGATCCGCATCATTTCCAAGGAAGGCCCGCTGGCCAACGCCGCCGACCGTGACCATTGCCTGCAATACATGACCGCAGTGCCGTTGATTTTCGGCGACCTGGTGGCCGAGCACTATGAAGACAGCTTCCACGCCGCCCACCCGAGCATCGACCGCTTGCGCGAGAAGATGGAGGTGGTCGAGGAGCCGCGCTTCAGCCGCGAGTACCTGGAGGCCGACAAGCGCTCGATCGCCAATGCCGTGCAGGTGTTCTTCAAGGACGGCACCCACACCGAGCAGGTGGTGGTGGAGTATCCGATCGGCCATCGGCGTCGGCGGGAGGAGGGGCTGCCGTTGCTGGAGGCCAAGTTCAGGGCCAACCTGGCGACGCGCTTCGTGCGTCAGCGCTGTGAGGAGATTGTGGCGTTGTGCAGGGACCAGGCGAGGCTGGAGGCCATGCCCGTGCACAGGTTTGTCGATCTGTTCGTGATTTGATGCTGTTTGTACCGGCCTCATCGCGGGGCAAGCCCGCTCCCACGAGGCTAGTGCCTGCGTATGAACGTGGGAGCGGGTTTACCCGCGAAGAGGCCAGAACAAGGTCAATAAAAAAGCCCCGGTATTTCTACCGGGGCTTTCTGTTACAGCCTGAAACTCAACTTACGCCTGAATCACCGGGATCTTGGCGTTGGCAGCCGCTTCGCGGAACTCGGCGATCTGGTCGAAGCTCAGGTAGCGGTAGACGTCGGCAGCCATGCTGTCGATGTCCTTGGCGTACTGCATGTACTCTTCGACGGTCGGCAGCTTGCCGATGATCGAAGCCACCGCAGCCAGCTCGGCCGAGGCCAGGTACACGTTGGTGGCGTCGCCCAGACGGTTCGGGAAGTTACGGGTCGAGGTGGAGACCACGGTCGAACCGGTCTGCACACGTGCCTGGTTACCCATGCACAGCGAGCAGCCTGGCATTTCCATGCGCGCACCGGCCTTGCCGTAGATGCCGTAGTAGCCTTCTTCGGTCAGCTGGTGGGCGTCCATCTTGGTTGGCGGAGCCAGCCACAGACGGGTAGGGATACCGCCCTTGACCTTGTCCAGCAGCTTGCCGGCAGCGCGGAAGTGGCCGATGTTGGTCATGCACGAACCGATGAACACTTCGTCGATCTTCTCGCCCTGTACCGAAGACAGCAGGCGGGCATCGTCCGGGTCGTTCGGCGCGCAGAGCACAGGCTCTTTGACGTCGGCCAGGTCGATCTCGATGATCTCGGCGTACTCTGCGTCTTTGTCAGCCGACAGCAGCTCAGGCTTGGCCAGCCAGGCTTCCATGGCCTGGGCGCGACGCTCCAGGGTGCGGGCATCGCCGTAGCCTTCGCCGATCATCCAGCGCAGCAGGGTGATGTTGGACTGCAGGTACTCGGCAACGGCCTTCTCTGGCAGCTTGATGGTGCAGCCGGCAGCGGAACGCTCGGCCGAGGCGTCGGACAGCTCGAACGCTTGCTCGACAGTCAGTTCGTCCAGGCCTTCGATTTCCAGGATGCGGCCGGAGAAGGCGTTTTTCTTGCCCTTCTTCTCGACGGTCAGCAGGCCTTTCTGGATGGCGTAGTAAGGGATGGCATGGACCAGGTCACGCAGGGTGATGCCAGGCTGCAGCTTGCCCTTGAAGCGCACCAGGATCGACTCTGGCATGTCCAGCGGCATGACGCCGGTGGCAGCGGCGAAGGCCACCAGGCCGGAACCGGCCGGGAACGAGATGCCGATCGGGAAGCGGGTGTGCGAGTCGCCACCGGTGCCGACGGTGTCAGGCATCAGCATGCGGTTCAGCCAGCTGTGGATGATGCCGTCGCCCGGGCGCAGCGACACGCCGCCACGGGTGCGGATGAAGTCTGGCAGGGTGTGGTGAGTGGTGACGTCGATCGGCTTCGGATACGCGGCGGTGTGGCAGAACGACTGCATTACCAGGTCGGCGGAGAAGCCCAGGCACGCCAGGTCTTTCAGCTCGTCGCGGGTCATCGGGCCAGTGGTGTCCTGGGAACCGACGGTGGTCATCTTCGGCTCGCAGTAGGCACCTGGGCGCACGCCCTGGCCTTCCGGCAGACCGCAGGCACGGCCGACCATCTTCTGCGCCAGGGTGAAGCCCTTGGTCGAAGCGGCAGGTTGCTCTGGCTTCTTGAACAGGTCGGAAGCACCCAGGCCCAGTTCGGCGCGGGCTTTCTCGGTCAGGCCACGGCCGACGATCAGCGGGATACGGCCGCCAGCGCGGACTTCATCGAGCAGCACTTCGGTTTTCAGCTCGAAGCTGGTGACCAGCTCGTCGCTGCCGTTGCGGCGCACTTCGCCCTTGAACGGGTAGACGTCGATGACGTCGCCCATGGCCAGGTTGGTGCAGTCGAATTCGATCGGCAGGGCGCCGGCGTCTTCCATGGTGTTGTAGAAGATCGGAGCGATCTTGGTGCCGAAGCAGAAGCCACCGGCGCGCTTGTTCGGGACGTACGGAATGTCGTCGCCGAAGAACCACAGCACCGAGTTGGTGGCGGATTTACGCGAGGAACCGGTACCGACCACGTCACCGACGTAGGCAACCGGGTGGCCTTTGGCCTTGACCGCTTCGATCTGGGCCAGCGGGCCGACCGAACCAGGCTGCTTGGGCTCGATGCCGTCGCGGGCCATCTTCAGCATGGCCAGGGCGTGCAGCGGGATGTCAGGGCGCGACCAGGCGTCCGGGGCAGGGGACAGGTCGTCGGTGTTGGTTTCGCCTGGCACCTTGAACACGGTCAGGGTGTACTTGTCGGCGATGGCCGGGCGCGAGGTGAACCACTCGCCGGCAGCCCAGGATTCCAGCACGGCCTTGGCGTGGACGTTGCCGGCCTTGGCTTTTTCGGCCACGTCGTGGAAGGCGTCGAACATCAGCAGGGTGTGCTTGAGCTGTTCGGCCGCGACGGCGCCCAGTTCGGCGTCATCCAGCAGCGCAACCAGCGTCTCGATGTTGTAGCCGCCCTGCATGGTGCCCAGCAGCTCGGCAGCGCGCTTGCGGTCGAGCAGTGGCGACTTGGCTTCGCCCTTGGCGATGGCGGAGAGGAAAGCGGCCTTGACGTAGGCGGCTTCGTCCACCCCTGGCGGAACGCGGTTGGTGATCAGGTCTACGAGGAAGGCTTCTTCGCCGGCCGGCGGGTTTTTCAGCAGCTCGACCAGGCCTGCGGTTTGTTCGGCGTTCAGCGGCTGGGGCACGATACCCAGAGCGGCACGCTCTTCGATGTGTTTGCGGTAGGCTTCAAGCACAGTTATTACCCTCATCAGTGGTCCCTAAAGGGAGTCCGGGACGCTCATCCAGCATTCAATGCACCCATGCGCAGCGCCGACTTTTTGAGTCGCACCGCCAGGGTCGCAAAGAATCCTTACAGAAGCTGCTTTCAAAGTTTTACGCCTGTAGAACGGGAGGCTGATGAGGGCTGGCACGGGCATGCGAGGGTGCATGGCCCGGGCCAACGCCGTTCTACCGGATCAACTGTGCTCGTGACGCTTTGAAAACAGCTTCCAACGGACATTGTTGCCTTGAAAAGGCGGAGTGATTCTACGGTAAAAAAAGCCCGAAGGTAAGGCGGCAAAGATGACTTTAACCAGTGACCCTGGTTAGACAAAGGGCTAACATGAGCCGGTGTTCCGCCGTCAAGCTGTTGTTTTCCAATGACCAACCAGTCCATCAAGACCCCTTGCGTCGGCCTCTGCTCCACGGTGTATGGAGATCTGGTGTGCCGTGGCTGCAAGCGTTTTCACCACGAAGTGATCCACTGGAACGGCTACGACGACGAGCAGAAGCGCGCCGTGTGGCTGCGCCTGGAGCAACTGCTGGTGCAGGTGATGATGGCCAAGCTGGAAGTGTTCGACAAAGGCCTGCTGCGCCAGCAACTGGAGCAGCGCTCGATCCGCTTTGTCGTGCAGCAGTCGGAATATTGCTGGGCGTACCAGCTGATCGCCCGTGGGGCGCGGATGATCCGCGATCTCGAGGCGTATGGAATGGTGTTGTTGCCGGAGTTCCGCGATTGGGACTTGCCGCAACTGCGCGATGCCATCGATCGCGAGTTTTTCTTGCTGTCCGAGGCGCATTACCAGCGCTATATCGCGCCGAGCTTTTTGCGCGACGCCATGCAGTAGGCTGCCGGCCTCATCGCGGGGCAAGCCCGCTCCCACGCGTCATGTGGGGGCGTGGGAGCGGGCTTGCCCCGCGATGAGGCCATTCGATCAGTCGCCGGTGTACTCGCACCCGCTGGTGCAGGTCTCATGAATACGCACTTTCGACAACTCCGGCAGCAGCGGCTTGACCTGGTCCCAGATCCACTTGGCGAGCACTTCGCTGGTGGGGTTCTCCAGGCCGGGGATGTCATTCAGGTAGTTGTGGTCCAACTGCTCGTAGATCGGTTTGAAGATCGCCTTGATCTCGGAAAAATCGCGGATCCAGCCGGTGTGCGGATCGAGCGGGCCGGTCAGGTGCAGGCCGACCTTGAACGAGTGACCATGCAGGCGGCCGCACTTGTGCCCGGCGGGAACGTTGGGCAGGCGGTGGGCCGATTCGAAGGTGAATTCCTTGAAGATTTCCAAGATGTCAGGACTCTGTGTGTATCAATGATGCGCGCAGTCTACCAGCATGCCCGCTACAAGGCTTGCAACCGATCCTGCAACCGCCCGGTGGCGATCAGCTCCAGCAGCTCATCCCCCAGCCGCTGGCTTTCGGCAATGGCCTTGTACCAGTAGCGCTTGCGCGTCGGCGCATCGCCCATGAAACGCTTGAAGTCGTTGCGGTCGGGCAGCTTGCCGTAGGGCAGGGCGGCCAGGTACTGCGGCGACGGGGTCATCAGCAGCACGTTCTGCAGGCGCGTGGCGTCGCCCTTGCGCCATGGCAGGGCCTTGTCGAACCAGCCAGGCACCACCTTGTCGGTGAAGTGCGGGTAGAGCACCAGGTCGTCGCCCCGGTAGGGCAGGTCCAGGTGGTAGTCGAGCAGGCCGCCGTCGCGGTAGGTGCCGGCGCCGGCGCCGGGGATGTCGCGCACGCCCTCCATGACCATGGGGATCGAACCCGAGGCGAGCAGGGCCTGGCGCAGGTTGGCCAGGTCCAGCGGCAAGCAGCGCGAAGGGAAGTCGGTGAGCGCGTCCAGCGGTGGCGCGGCGCGCTGGTCATGCAGAATCACTCGTTCGAAATGCCGGCCCAGGCGTGCGCGCCCCAGCAGGTTGCTGGCGACCACCGAAGACAAGCCCAGGCCCAGGCGGCCACGGTGATCGTGGGCGAGCTGGCCGTGGCTCTTCACCACCAGGATGTTCAGGCGGTAGTGCGGGTTGCCGAGAATCTGCCCGTCGCGGCCCTGCAGCAGGTCGTCGAGCATGCGCTGGCTGCTCTGGCTGATCTGCCTGGGGGTGACGCCTTTGGCGAAGTCCTGCTCGGTGTACAGCTCGCCCAGGCGGCGCAGGCCGGCCACCGGGTCGTCGAGGCAGGCGCTGGCGAAGCGCCAGGAACCGATCGAGGCGCCGATCAGTGCGCGCTGGCGTGGGGCGGTGGGTAGCCATTCACCGAACAGCGCCAGGTCCAGGCCCTGAATGCCCAAAGGCTTGGGGCCGCCGGCGGCGCCGGGCAGCACACCGACATCGGCCGCCTGCAGGCCGCGCTCGCGGATCTGGCGCAGGGCGCGTTGGCCGGCCTTGAAGGTCAGGGCGGGGTACTTGATGTGGATGGCGCTCATCGAGGTTCTCTAACCGGGGCAGGCGCGCAGTATAGGCCCAATCGCGGGGCAAGCCCGCTCCCACGGTAACAAGGTGACCGGGTCGGTACAGGCCGACTTCCCATCTGCGCTATCATGCGGCCAGCTGTTTTCAGGTTGGATTAAGGACCCCCGGTTAGTCTTGTTTGCGTAGACAACTTGTTCATCCCCAAGGAGAGACCCCATGAAGACCCTGACTGCCCTGTTCACCGCCGCCGCCCTTGCATTGGGTGCCAACGCCGCCTTCGCCAAGGACGTGCAGCCCGATGAAGTGGTCAAGCTGGTGAACGCCAAGACCATCAAGTCGCTGGACGAACTCAAGGCCGCCGCCGTGGCCAAGCACCCCGGCGCCACCGTCACCGACTCCGAGCTCGAAGACGAATACGGCCGCTACATCTACAAGGTCGAACTGCGTGATGCGCAGAACGTCGAATGGGACGTCGACCTGGACGCCAAGACCGGTGAAGTGCTGAAGGACGCGCGGGACAATTGATGAACGCATTACCGCAGGCGGCGCGCTGCCTGGCCCTGGCCTTGCTCGGGATGTGCTCGCTGGCCGCCGCCCGCGACCTGGATCAGGACGAGGCCCTGGCGCTGCGCCAGCAGGGCATCATCCTGCCTTTCGAGCGCTTGCTCGAGACCGCCCTGGGGCGTTACCCCGGGGCGCGCCTGCTGGAGGCGGAGCTGGAAGAGAAGCACGGCCGCTACGAATACGAAGTCGAGTTGCTGACCCCCCAGGGCGTAGTGCGCGAGATCAAGCTCGACGCCCGCACCGGCGAGCTGCTCAAAGACGAGGAAGATGACTGAATGCGCCTGTTGCTGGTCGAAGACAACGTGCCCCTGGCCGATGAACTGATTGCCGCCCTGCAGCGCCAGGGATATGCAGTGGACTGGCTGGCCGACGGCCGGGACGCGGTGTACCAGGGCCAGAGCGAGCCCTACGACCTGATCATCCTTGACCTCGGCTTGCCGGGGTTGCCTGGGCTTGAGGTGCTGGCGCAATGGCGCGGGGCCAACCTCGCCACCCCGGTGCTGATCCTCACGGCGCGCGGCTCCTGGGCCGAGCGAATCGAAGGCCTCAAGGCCGGCGCCGACGACTACCTGAGCAAACCCTTCCATCCCGAGGAGCTGCAACTGCGCATCCAGGCCCTGCTGCGCCGCGCCAAGGGCTTGGCCAACCAGCCGAGGCTGGAAGCCGCCGGCCTGCACCTGGATGAATCGCGCCAGTGCGTCAGCCGCGAAGGCATCGACGTCCAGCTGACCGCTGCCGAGTTCCGCCTGCTGCGCTATTTCATGCTGCACCCAGGCCAGGTGCTGTCCAAGAGCCACCTGGCCGAGCACCTCTACGACGGTGAGACCGAGCGTGATTCCAACGTCCTTGAAGTGCACGTCAACCACTTGCGCCGCAAGCTCGGGCGCAGCGTGATCGAGACCCGCCGTGGCCAGGGTTATGTGTACGCCGGGAGTGGCGCGTGAAGTCGATCCAGGCGCGCTTGAGCCTGGGCCTGGTGGCGGTGCTGGTGGTGGTGGGCCTGGCGTTTGCGCAACTCACGCTGTGGCTGTTCGAGGCCGGCCTGCAGCGTTACCTGGAAACCGGCCTGCGCAAAGAGAGCGAGAACCTGCTGGTGGCGCTGGTGCGTGGGCCGTCCGGCCTGCAACTGGACGAGCGGCGCATATCGGCGGCCTACCAGCGCCCCTTCTCGGGCTACTACTTTCGTATCGATTTCGACCAGGGCACCTGGCGTTCGCGCTCGCTCTGGGACCTGGACATGCCCAAGCCGGCCAAGCCCGGGCTGGACGACGGCCATGAGCTGGGCCCCGAGGGCCAGCAACTGCTGGCCTATCGCGGCGACTACCGGCGCCTGGGCCAGGACATCTCGATCAGTGTGGCCCAGGACTATTCGCCGGTGCGCGAGGGTTTTCGCCGCATGCAGCAGATCGGCCTGGGCATGGGCCTGGTGGCGTTGTTGCTGGTGCTGGTGCTGCAGCGCATCACCGTGACCCGCTCGCTGCGCCCGCTGGAGCGCGCCCGTCAGCAGATCGCCCAGTTGCAGCAGGGCCAGCGCTCGCAGTTGGATGCCCAGGTGCCCAGCGAATTGCAGCCTTTGGTGGATCAGATCAACCACCTGCTCAATCACACCGAAGACAGCCTGCGCCGCTCGCGCAATGCCCTGGGCAACCTGGGGCATGCGCTGAAGACGCCGCTGGCGGTGCTGCTCAGCCTGGCCGCCAGCGAGCGCCTGCAGGCATTGCCCGAGGTGCGCGCGCAGATGCGCGAGCAACTGCAACAGATCCAGCAGCGCCTGGCCCGGGAGCTCAACCGTGCGCGCCTGGCCGGGGACGCGCTGCCCGGCGCGCAGTTCGACTGCGATGCCGAACTGCCGGGCTTGCTGGCAACCTTGGGGATGATCCATGGCGAAGGGCTGTTGCTGGAGCGCGACGTACCGCCCGGGCTGTTGTTGCCGTGGGATCGCGAAGACCTGCTGGAGTTGCTCGGCAACTTGCTGGACAACGCCTGCAAATGGGCTGACAGCGAGGTGCGCGTGGGCATGGCGGCGACCGCAGATTGTTATCAGCTGTGGGTCGACGACGATGGCCCCGGCATTCCCGAAGCGCAGCGCCTGCAAGTGCTCGAGCGCGGCTCGCGGCTGGACGAGCAGGTCGATGGGCACGGCCTGGGGCTGGGTATCGTGCGCGATATCGTCGACGCCTGGGGCGGGCGCATCGCCTTGCTGGATAGCCCGCAGGGCGGGTTGCGGGTGAGTATCGAGTTGCCGCGCAAAAGTCGTTGATCGCCATCGCGGGGCAAGCCCGCTCCCACGGGATCTCCATCGTGGGAGCGGGCTTGCCCCGCGATGAGGACCGGATCAACCCTGCAAAAAAATTGCAGTACAGCCGCAGTTTTTTGAATTGGCAGGCAAACCTGCCCTCCCGGCACAATCCCCCCCACGAAACCCTCCGGTTTCCATCTCTCCATGGACGGAGCCCCTTGCGTTATTGCCTTTGCAATACCGGGCCCAGGTGCGTTTGCGCTGGGCTTTCTTTTCAAATCAGAAAAACACGACGCCACTACTTCGATGCCTGCCTCTCGCCCCGATACCCGTCTGCAGCGCCTGCTCCCGGCGCCCCTGAACATCCCCCCCAAAGAATGGCTGCGCGCAGGCCTTGGCGCGCTGCTCGGCCTGTTCCTCGCCGGCTACCTGTGCAGCCTGGCCTACGGCCCGTCGATTGCCTTGCACCTGCTCGGCCCGTTGGCAGCCTCGGCGGTGTTGGTGTTCGCCGTGCATTCCGGGCCGCTGGCCCAGCCGTGGCCGGTGGTGGGCAGCTACGCGCTGGCCGGCGCCGTGGGCCTGGCCATGCGCCACGGCTTCGGCGACGGGCTATGGGTGGCGGCAGCCGCGCTGGCGCTCGCCACCCTGGTGATGTGCCTGCTGCGCTGCCTGCACCCGCCGGGTGGCGGCGTGGCGGTCAGTGCGGTGCTGGCCGATCCGGGGCTGGTGGCGATGGGCGACCACCTGCTCGAACCGGTGCTGCTCAATGCGCTGATCCTGGTCGCTGTCGCGGTGGTCTACAACCGCCTCACCGGCGTGCGTTACCCAAAGGGCGCCGCGCCGCGCAAAGACCTGCACCACACCCATGACCCGCTGCCCGGCGAGCGCGTGGGCATCAACGCCGACGACCTGGACCAGGCCCTGGAAGACATCGGCGAGTTCGTCGACGTGACCCGCGACGAGCTGGAGCGGATCATCCTGGCCACCGAGCAGCATGCGTTGCAACGCAGCCTTGGCGGCATCACCGCAGGCGCGGTGATGTCCCGCGATGTGCAGTCGGCCACGCCGCGCACCAGCCTCGAACAGGCCTGGAAGATGCTCGCCAGCCATCACCTGAAAACCTTGCCAGTGCTGGACAACGGCCGCCTGGTGGGCATCGTCAGCCTCAGCGATCTGGTCGGCCCGGCCATGGCGCGCGGGCGTTTCAGCTGGCGTGGGCTGCTGCGCCGCAACACTGTGCGCCTGGAGCAGGTCATGAGTCGACGCGTTGTCAGCGTGAGCAGCCAGCACCCGCTGGAGCGCCTGCTGCCACTGCTCAGCGAGCAGGGCCTGCACTGCCTGCCGGTGCTCGACGGCGACAGCCTGGTGGGGGTGGTCACCCAGACCGACCTGATCGCCGGCCTCAAACGGCACCTCCTGACGGCGGCCGCCCAGGGTTCAGATAACCGGGTCCCAGCGCTGTGACCAGTCGCTTTCGCCGGCGGCCACCAGCCGGCGCAACACCGCGAAGGACTGCTGCAGGGCCGCGCTGTCGCGTTCGCGGGCGTACACCAGGAAGGTCGGGTAGGTGAACTCCGGCGCTTCGGGCACCCGCTCGAACACGCCGCTTTGCAGGTAGGCCTGCACCACCCGGGTGCGGAAGTAGCCGCTGCCGCCCTGGTCGAGGATGAACTGCAGGGCCAGCGGCCCAAGGTTGAAGCTCAGCGCCGGGCGTGACAGCTCGGGCAGGGCGGCGTCGTGCTGGCGGCGAAAGGCCTCGCCCCAGTCGATGTAGATGTACGGCTCGGGCCGGTCCACCCGGCGTACGCGGATCAGTTTCTCCTCCATCAACTGCTCCACCTGCAGGCCTGGGCCGTAGGTCGGCTGGTACACCAGCGCGGCGTCCAGCAGGCCCATCTCCACCTTGCGCAACAGCGACTCACCGTCGCTGACTTCGCTGCGGATCGCGTGGCCATGCAGTTCGCGGTGCAGCGCGCTGACCCAGTCGAGCATCATCGGGTTGCCCAGGCTCACCTCGCCGCCCACATGCAGCACCTGCTGGCAGCCCTGGGGCAGCGGCAGGTCGCGGCGCGCGGCTTCCCAGGTCTGCACCAGCTGGTTGGCATAGCTGACGAAGGCCTCGCCGTCACTGGTCAGGCTGGCGCCGTTGCGGCTGCGCACGAACAACTGGCAGCCCAGTAGCCGTTCCAGCCGTTGCACGCGCGCGGTGATGGCCGTCTGCGACACGAACAGGCGTTCGGCGGCGGCGACCAGGCTGCCGCAACGCACGATTTCCAGGAAGGTTCGGGCCTGATCGATGTCCATGTTGCTGCTCTATGGCGGAAAGAGCGCCTAGTCTAGAGGCTTTGCACCGAAATAGGGCAGGGCCTGGCAACATCAGCCTTCGGGGATCGCCACCCGCGTGCTGGCCTTCACCTCGCGCAGCGCCAGGCTCGACTGGATCGAGGCGATCCCCAGCTGCCGGCGCAGCACCTGTTCGATGAATTCACTGTAGCTGTCCAGGTCCTCGGCCAGCACTTGCAGCAGGTAGTCGGCATCGCCGGTGATCTTGTGGCAGGCGACTACCTCGGGCAGCGCGCGCACCACCGCCTCGAAGTCGTCCGGCGCCTTGTCGCCGTGGCTGGCGAAACGTACCTGGACGAAGGCAAGGATCTCCAGGCCCAGCAGGCGGCGGTCGAGGTTGGCCTGGTAGTCGCGGATCACGCCTTCTTCTTCCAGGCGTCGGCGCCTGCGCCAGCAGGGCGTGACGCTGAGCGACAGGCGCTCGCTCAGTTCGGCGTTGGACAGGCTGGCGTCGGCCTGCAACAGGGCGAGCAGGGCACGGTCGGTATCGTCGAGCGCGACGTGTTTGGATATTTTTTTCGCCATGGGTGCCAGTCCTGAAATAACAGACTCGAAAAGCTAGCATTGCGAGTCTATAAAGCAAAGAACGCCCAGCGTTGACGCAATAGCCTAGTGGTCAATCAACCACCACACAGGCTTCGTCAGCATGTTGACCGTCTTCAGCGCCAACCACCGCCTGCACCATGGCACCGAACTCAAGGATGGCGTGCTCAAGCCATCGTTCGAACAACCCAGCCGCGCCGACACCGTGTACGAGCGGGTGCGCACGGTCGGCCTGGGCGATATCGTCTCGCCGCAGGCGTTCGGCCGCGCCTGCTACGTCAAGGCCCACAGCGAGCGTTACGTGCACTTCCTGGAAACGGCCTGGCAGCAGTGGACCGCCCTGGGCCGCAGCCACGACGCGTTGCCCTTGGTGTGGCCGGTACGCGACCTGGCCGGCGAGCGGGTGCCTCGGCATATCGATGGCCAGCTCGGGTTCTTCGCCATGGACGCCGGCGCGCCGATCACCGCCACCACCTGGCAGGCGGTGAAGACCAGCGCCGACCTGGCCCTGACGGGGCTCGAACTGCTCGACCAGGGCCAGCAGGCCGCCTTCGCCCTGTGCCGCCCGCCGGGGCATCACGCCGCCCGCGAGTACATGGGCGGTTACTGCTACCTGAACAACGCCGCCATCGCCGCCGAGCATGCCTTGACCCGCGGGGCGGCCAAGGTGGCGGTGCTGGACGTCGATTTTCACCACGGCAACGGCACCCAGACCATCTTTTACGACCGCCCGGACGTGCTGTTCGTCTCGCTGCACGGCGAACCGGCGGACTCCTATCCCTACTTCAGCGGCTACGCCGACGAGCTTGGCGCAGGCGCGGGCGAGGGCTTCAACCTCAACCTGCCGCTGCCCAAGGGCACGCGCTGGGCGGCTTACCAGCAGGCCCTGGAACAGGCCTGTGCGCGCCTGCGCCGCCATGCGCCCGAAGTGCTGGTGGTGTCGCTGGGCGTGGACACCTTCAAGGACGACCCGATCAGCCACTTCCAGCTCGACAGCCCGGACTACCTGGCCATGGGCCGGATGATCGCCGCCGTGGGCGTGCCGACCCTGTTCGTCATGGAGGGCGGCTACATGGTCGATGAGATCGGCATCAATGCGGTGAACGTGCTGACCGGGTTCGAAGAAGCCCGCGGCTGATCCAAAGGCCTCATCGCGGGGCAAGCCCGCTCCCACGAGGGAACAAGCGTGGGAGCGGGCTTGCCCCGCGATGGGGTCGTTGAAGACACAAGAAATCCTGCCTCGAAAACACCAACAACAATCCCAGAGGTTTCCCCATGCAGCCTGATCCCTCGGCAGCCCCAAGCGGCCGCCACCTGCAACGCACCCTGAGCAACCGCCATATCCAGTTGATCGCCCTCGGGGGTGCCATCGGCACCGGCCTGTTCATGGGCTCGGGCAAGGTCATCGCCTTGTCCGGTACCTCGATCCTGCTGGTCTACATGATCATCGGTTTCTTCCTGTTCTTCGTCATGCGCGCCATGGGCGAGCTGCTGCTGTCGGACCTCAACTTCAAATCGTTCGCCGACTTCGCCGGCGCCTACATCGGCCCGCGCGCGGCGTTTTTCCTTGGCTGGTCGTACTGGCTCAGCTGGAGCGTGGCGGTGGTCGGCGATGCAGTGGTGGTCGGCGGTTTCTTCCAGTACTGGTTCCCCGGGGCGCCGGCCTGGGCGCCGGCACTGGCGATGCTGGTCACCCTGTTCACCCTCAATGTGCTGACGGTGAAAGCCTTCGGCGAGGTCGAGTTCTGGTTCGCGATCATCAAGATCATCGCCGTGCTCGCACTGATCGCCGTGAGCCTGGTGCTGATTGCCACGGCGTTCGTGTCGCCCACCGGGGTGACCGCGTCGCTGTCGCACCTGGTGCAGCCGGAAGCGGCGTTTCCCCATGGGCTCAGTGGCTTCTTCGCGGGCTTCCAGATCGCCATCTTCTCGTTCGCCGGCACCGAGCTGATCGGCACCACCGCCGCCGAAACCCGTGACCCGCGGCGCAGCCTGCCCAAGGCGATCAACGCGATCCCGCTGCGCATCATCCTGTTCTATGTGGTGGCCCTGGCCTGCATCATTGCCGTGACCTCGTGGGCCAAGGTCGCGCCCAACCGCAGCCCGTTCGTCGAGCTGTTCCTGCTGGCCGGCTTCCCGGCGGCGGCGGGCATCGTCAACTTCGTGGTGCTGACCTCGGCCGCCTCGTCGGCCAACAGCGGCGTGTTCTCCACCAGCCGCATGCTGTTCGGCCTGGCCGAGCGCAGCCAGGCGCCCGCTGTGTTCCGGCGCCTGTCGGGCAACAGCGTGCCGCTGGCCAGCCTGGGCTTCTCGTGCCTGTTGATGCTGCTGGGGGTGATGCTGCTGTTCATCTTCCCCGAGGTGATGACGGTGTTCACCCTGGTGTCCAGCCTGTCGGCGGTGCTGGTGATCTACACCTGGTCGACCATCCTGGTGGCCTACCTGGGCTACCGCCGGCGCCACCCCGAGCGCCACGCCCGGGCCAGCTTCCGCCTGCCCGGCGGGGTGCCGATGGCCTGGCTGAGCCTGGCGTTCCTGCTGTTCGTGCTGGTGCTGCTGGCACTGCAGCCGGACACGCGCATGGCGCTGTACGCAATGCCGCTGTGGTTCGCCGGCCTGGCCATCGCCTACCGGCGCCTGGCCGGGCACGGGCAAGGCCAGCCAGCCACCCAGTCAACCCCCTGAACCCCGGGCGCCACGTGCCGGCGCAGCCTGCTGCAAATCTGCATAAGGGTTGCGACTTTAGTCCGGTGGCGAGCACGTGGCGCCGGTCCATACTCAAGGTTCGCCCTTCAATAACAACAAGTACCGGGTTGCGAACCAATGACCTATCAGCACAGTTACGCCCATTCCATCGCCGACCCTGCGGCCTTCTGGCAGGCCCAGGCCGACCAGCTGGCCTGGCAGCGCAAGCCAACGCAGACCCTGCAGCAGAACCCCGACGGCACCCACCGCTGGTTCGCCGACGGCCGCCTGAACAGCTGCCACCTGGCCCTCGACCATCAGATCGAGCTGGGCCGGGGCGAGCAGGTGGCGCTGATCTACGACTCGCCGGTGACCGGCGTGCAGCAGGCCTACACCTACCTGCAACTGCGCGACGAAGTGGCGCGCCTGGCCGGCCTGTTGCGCACCCTTGGGGTGGGCAAGGGCGACGGGGTGATCATCTACATGCCGATGGTGCCGCAGGCGGCCATGGCCATGCTCGCCTGCGCACGCATTGGCGCGGTGCATTCGGTGGTGTTCGGCGGCTTTGCCGCCAACGAACTGGCCCTGCGTATCGATGATGCCCGGCCGGTGCTGTTGCTCACCGCTTCCTGCGGGTTGGAGTTCGACCGGGTGATCGAATACAAGCCGCTGGTCGACCGTGCGCTGCAACTGGCCCAGCACCAGCCCAGGCAGGTGCTGGTGCTGCAGCGTCCGCAGGCGCGTGCCGAGCTGCAGCCGGGGCGCGACCTGGACTGGCAGCAAGCGCTGGCCGGTGCCGAGCCGGTGGCCCCGGTCGCGCTGGACGCAGGCGACCCGCTGTACATCATGTATACCTCCGGCACCACCGGCAAACCCAAGGGCATCGTCCGCGAAAACGGCGGCAACGCGGTGGCCCTGTGCTACGCCATGCGCCACATCTATGGCATGCAGGCGGGCGATGTATGGTGGGGCATTTCTGATGTGGGTTGGGTGGTCGGCCATTCGCTGATCGTCTATGGGCCGTTGATGAGCGGCTGCACCACGGTGTTCTACGAGGGCAAGCCGATCCGCACGCCCGATGCCTCGGCATACTGGCGGATCGTCGAGCAATACAAGGTCAACGCACTGTTCTGCGCACCGACTGCCATGCGCGCGATCCGCAAGGAGGATCCGCAGGGCGAACTGATCCGCCGCCACGACCTGGGTTCGTTGCGGCAACTGTTCCTTGCGGGCGAGAAGCTCGACTCCAGCACCCATGAATGGCTGGAGCGGGTCAGCGGCAAACCGGTGCACGACCACTGGTGGCAGACCGAGACCGGTTGGCCGGTCACCGCCCCCTGCGTGGGCCTTGAGGGCAGTGCGGCCCGGCCAGGCTCGAGCAACCGTGCGGTGCCGGGTTACCACGTGCAGGTGCTGGACGACGACGGCAAGCCGCTGGGGCCGAACCAGCAGGGCGCCATCGTCATCGCCTTGCCATTGCCGCCTGGCTGCAGCCAGACGCTGTGGGGCGACCACGCGCGCTATTTGCAGGCCTATCTGCACAACTACCCGGGGTATTACCACACCGGTGACGGTGGCTACCTGGATGACGATGGTTTCGTCTACATCATGGGCCGCACCGACGATGTGATCAACGTCTCGGGCCATCGCCTGTCCACCGGCGAGATGGAGGACCTGGTGGCACGCCACCCGGCGGTGGCCGAATGCGCCGTGATCGGTGTGCACGACGAGATCAAGGGCCAGGTGCCGCTGGCGCTGGTGGTGCTCAAGGACGGGCAGGGCATCGGCGAGCTGCAGTTGCAGGGCGAGCTGGTGGCCAGTGTGCGCGAGCATATCGGTGCGCTGGCCTGTTTCAACCGGGTGCGCCTGGTCAAGCGCCTGCCCAAGACCCGCTCGGGCAAGATTCTGCGTGCGGTGCTGCGCAAGATTGCCGATGGGCAGGACTATGTGCCGCCTTCGACCCTGGACGATCCAGCTGTGTTGGGGGAGATCGAGGGAGTATTGGCGGACTTGCCAAGGGCGGGGTGACGCCATCGCCGGCAAGCCGGCTCCCACACTGTGGCGTGCAATTGCCTGATTTTTGTGGGAGCTGGCTTGCCAGCGATTACGCCGTTTCAGGATGCGCTGTCTGACGGCCCCGCCTGATGCAACTGCCCCAGCCGGCTGCGGGTACGCATCAGGTCGGCAATCGCCCCGCCCAGGCTTTCCTGCAGGGCCCGCTGGCCGATCACCGTCAGCTGGCGGTCCTGGTCATACAGCACATCCACCAGGTTGACGAAGCGTTGCTGCGCCGCCAGTGAGCATTCGGCCAGGTCGTCCAGCCCGTCGATGATCCAGTGATCGTATTGCTCGGCCAGCGCCAGGTAGTCGATCACGGCGGTGGGCTGTTCGCACAATCCGTTGAAGCTGAACATCACCCGTCGGCCATCCACTGCCAGGGCACGCAATGGCCGGTTGTTGACCTGCAGCGTGGCCGGCTGCCGGGTGGGTAGGCCAAGGCCCTGGCGCTGCGCCGCATTGCCCGGCCAGACGTAACGCCCCTGGGTGAAGCGCTGGTGCTCGCGGTTGGCCGGCAGGCTGCGAAAATCGGTATCGCCGCCCACCTCCAGCACCTGCATGCGGCTGTTGATCAGGCGGATCACCGGCAGGAAGCGTTCGTGGTAGAGCGGGTTGGGCAGCAGCCCCTCGGGCGCGTAGTTGGAGGTCACCAGCAGGAAGATGCCACGTTCGAACAGGGCGTTGAACAGCCGGGTCAGCAGCATGGCGTCGCCGATGTCGTGCACGTGGAATTCATCGAAGCACAGTACCTGCACGTCGCCCAGCAATTCGTCGAGGGTCGCCCCCATGGCATCGTCCAGTGCCCGGTGGCGGTGCATGCCCTGGTGCAGGCGGGCGAAGAAGTCATGAAAGTGCAGGCGACGCTTTTGCGTCACCGGCACCGCCTCGAAGAAATTGTCGAGCAGCCAGCTCTTGCCGCGGCCAACCGAGCCATGCAGGTACAGGCTGCGTGGCTGCCCGTCGTAGAGGGCCGCCAACTGCGCGGCCATGGCCTCGATCACCCGGCACTGGCCGTCGCTCAGGGTGTAGCCGCGTTCGGCGGCCTTGTCCCGGAAATGCGCCATCAGTGCGCCGGCCTGTGGCGCAGGGCCGCGCAGGCGTTGGTTGAGTTGGCGCAGGGGGGCTGGAATCCAGGTGGACAACGGCATGCTCCTAGGCAGGGAAAGGGCAGGGCGCAGCGTGCGCGACGGGGATTTTGACCAATCGGGAATGTGCCCGGCAAGCCCATTAAACGCGCTTGCACGTCCACTGTAGGAGCGGCCTTGTACCGCGAAAGGGCTGCAGAGCAGCCCCGGCGATTTCCGCTTTGACGCTGAAATCCTGGGGCCGCGCTGCGGCCCTTTCGCGGTACAAGGCCGCTCCTACAAGAAGACAGTTGCACCCACAACCGGCGGTGGCGGGGCCAGACAAAACGGGCGATTTTTACTAACCTGCTGTTTTCCAGCGTTTTTTTTCAAAAAAAGCTTCCCACCTGCAAACAACGCTGGTAAAGTGCCGGCCATTCCCGAGCAGCAACCAGCTGAACGGTGAATGATCAGATCGACAGTGCATCAGTCACTTGTCATATCCGATACAGGGGCGTCGCCAAGCGGTAAGGCAGCAGGTTTTGATCCTGCCATGCGTTGGTTCGAATCCAGCCGCCCCTGCCATTTTTTCTCTCTCTACGCAGTATCTCGCTATCGCCTCAGGGCGATTTTTTCGTTTCTGCTCCCCGATTTTCCAGCAGCTTGGCCAGCGCCAGGGCCAGCACATGCTCGTGCACCGGTTTCTGGATCAACAGGCTGTTCGGCAGTTCCATGTCGTCAAGCTCGGCGTAGCCGGTGAGGAACACCACCGGCAGTTGCGGGAAATGTTCGCGGGCCGCCAGGGCCAGTTGCGCGCCATTGAACTCGGGCATGGCGAAGTCGGTGAGCAGCAGGTCGGTGCGTTCGTCGAGCTGGGCCAGGGCCTGTTCGCCGCTGTGCGCCTCGCGTACCTGGTAGCCCAGGCGACGCAACAGGTCGCCGATCAACTCACGTACCAGATGGTCGTCATCCACCAGCAGGATGTGGCGGTTGCCGCCATCGGCCAGCGGGTTGCAGACCCTGGACGGAGCCGGCTGCGTGGCGCTGGCCTGTGCCCGGACGGCGGGCAGGTACACGCTGACCTGGGTGCCGCGCCCGGGAGTGCTCTGCAGGCTCACGCCGCCACCGGATTGCTTGGCGAAGCCAAACACCTGGGCGAGCCCCAGCCCCGACCCCTTACCGACGCCCTTGGTGGTAAAGAATGGCTCGAACACCTTGGCCGCGACCTCTTCGCTCATGCCGCAACCGGTGTCGCGAATGCTCAGCATCACGTACTCACCGGGTTCCGGGTCTTGCGGGTTTCCCGGCGGGGCGCTGATCCGGGTGTTGCGGGTGGCCAGGGTCAGTTGGCCTCCGCCGGGCATGGCATCGCGGGCGTTGATTGCCAGGTTGAGGATGGTCATCTCGGTCTGGGTCGGGTCGGTGAGCGCTTGCCACAGTTGGGTGTCCAGTTCCAGACGTACCGAGACGCTGCCACCCAGGGTGCGCTGCAGCAACTCTTCCAGCCCGGAAAGGGTCTTGTTGAGGTCCAGCGGCACGGGCTCCAGGCGCTGCTTGCGCGAGAAGGCCAGCAGTTGCGCGGTCAGCTTGGCGCCGCGCTCGCCGGCCTCGCGAATGTTCTGCAGGCGCTTGCCGGCCTTGTCCAGCCGGCCGTTGTCCAGTTCGTTCTGCAGGAAGCTGGCGCCCGTGAGAATGACCGTCAGCAGGTTGTTGAAGTCGTGGGCCACCCCGGCGGTGAGCTGGCCGACCGCTTCCAGCCGTTGCATCTGTTGCAGCGCGGCCTCGACGCGCTCACGCTCGGCAATCTGTTCACGCAGGCGTTCGTTGGCCTTGGCCAGGTCCAGGGCGGCTTCGCGCTCGCTGCTGATGTCGCGGGCCACCACGTGCAACAGCGTGTCGTCCGCCACCACCACCCAGGACAGCCAGCGCTGCTGGCCGCTGGCGTGCAGGATGCGGCCGATGAAGCGTGCACTGCTGTGGCCGAGCGACAAGGTGGCGAGCTGTGTGAGCAAGGCGTCCTGATCATCCTCGGGCAGCAACTGCAGCAGCGAGATCTGCCCCAGGCGTTCACGGCTGAAGCCCAGGCAGGCCTCCCAGGCCGGGTTCAGCGCCACGGGGGTGAGGTCCTTGTTCAGTACCGCCAGCAAGTCCTGGGACAATTCCCAGGCGCGGTCGCGTTCGCGGGTGCGGCGCTCGACGCGCTCACCGAGCATTTCATTGAGTTGCTCCAGAGCACGGGTGGCCTGGCGCTGGCTGTGGATGTCCTGCAGCACCCCGGAAAATCGAACGCAGCGGCCTTCGCTGAACTGAGTCTGGCCGCTGGACAGCAGCCAGCGTGGCTCCAGGCCGCCGGCCGGGGCAATGCGAAACTCCGCCCGGTAACTGCCATCACCGTCCGGGTGCATGGCTTGCTCGACCGCCTCACGCACCCGTGGCAGGTCATCGGGGTAAATGCCGGCATAGAACAGCTCGAGGCTCATTGTGGTGTCGAGCGGCAGGCCGAACAGCATCTTGCAGCGTTCATCCCAGCGCATCAGGCCATTCTGCGGGTGATAGTCCCAGGTACCCATGCCAGCGGCATCGATGGCGAAGCGCGCGCGCGCCTCGACATCCGCCAATGCTTGTTCGGCGTGGCGCCGGCGCTGACGCTCCTGCACTTCGCCCAAGGCCCGGCGCACGGCCTTGGGCAGCAGTGGCAGGTTCTTCTTCAATACATAGTCGGTGGCACCCAGGCGGATCATCTCCACCGCGTGTTCTTCGCCGTAGATACCGGAGAGGAAGATGAACGGTACGTCCGGTGCCAGGCGCTGGGCCGTGGCCAGGACGTCGGCGCCGGACGAACCTGGCAGCACGCAGTCGCAAAGGATCAGGTCGAAGCGGCCTTCATGCAGGGCCTGCTCGGCACCGACATGCTCGAACACCCGCTGTGGCTGCACCTGCAGCCCGCTGCGCTCCAGGCGTAACAGGATGAGTTCGGCATCCATGCTGCTGTCTTCGACCATCAGCAGTTTCAACGGTGTTTGTTGCATCGTGCCGGCCTCAGTGGTTCAGGTGCTTTGCGCCGGGCGCGGGTTCGTCGAGCAGTGCCCAGAACACCTTGAGGCCGGCGATGGCGCTGACGAAGTCCTTGAACTCCACGGGCTTGACCAGATAAGCACTGACGCCCAGCTCATGGGCGCGCTGCAGATCGGGCTGTTCCTGAGACGACGTCAGCATGACGATCGCAAGACTGCGCAACTGTGGGTGGGCGCGCACCTGCGCCAGCACCTCCAGGCCATCGACCTTGGGCAGTTTGAGGTCGAGCAGCATCACGGCCGGGTTACCCTCGGCACGCCCGGCGTACGTGTTGCGCCGCAACAGGTAGTCTAGGGCATCGGCACCGTCGCGCAGCACGATCACCTCGTTGGCCAGCTGGCTGCGCTCCAGTGCCAACTGGGTCAGTTCCAGGTCCCTGGGGTTGTCTTCGACCAGCAGGATGGGCTTGAGCATGGTCGTCAGCGGCCTCAGGCAGTCGTCGGTGGGTGGGGGAGGGTGAAGTGGAAGCTGGCGCCCTGGTCGAGCTGGCCGTTGGCCCACACCCGGCCATCGTGGCGTTCGATGATCCGCCGCACGCTGGCCAGGCCGATACCGGTGCCTTCGAATTCCTCCATGCGGTGCAGGCGCTGGAACACGCCGAACAGCTTGTCGACGTAGGCCATGTCGAAGCCCACCCCGTTATCGCGCACATACACCTCGGTCTCGTGGCGGTGGCGCACGGCGCCGATCTCGATATGGGCGGATTCGCGGCCACGGCTGTACTTGATGGCGTTGGCGATCAGGTTGTGCAGGACCATGTTGATGAACGCCGGGTCGGCGATCACCTTGGGCAGCGGCGCCACCGCCCAGCTGATCGTCCGCCCGGCGTAGTCCGGTGCCAACTCCGTGCGGATCACCTCGACCAGCGCATTCAGGTCGACATCGCATAGACGCAGCGCCGAGCGGCCCATCTGCGAGAAGTTGAGCAGGTTGTCGACCAGGGTACCGGCAAATTGCGCGGCTTCCTCGATATGACCGAGGAAGCGCTTGCCACGCTCGGTCAACTGCGCGCCTTCGATCTCGCCCAACAACTCGCTGTAGCCGGCGATATGCCGCAGCGGTGCGCGCAAGTCATGGGACACGCTGTAGGAGAACGCCTCAAGCTCCTGGTTCGAACGCTTGAGCTCGCCCGCCAGTTGCGCCAGTTCTTCGGCCTTGCGCAGGACAATGCCCAGCACCGCGCCGCGCAGTTCGGTCACGCCTTCGATGATCAGCGGGTCCCAGGCGGCACTGAAATCACGGACCTCCTCATGCCAGCAGTCGAAACTGTGCCGCGGGTTGAGGTTGCCCAGCGGGCCTGCCTGTTTATCCGGGCGCCCGGCCCAGTTCACCGTGTGTGCCTGTTCGGGGCGGAACCACAGCAGGTAGTGCGAGTGCAGCTGCGAGATGGTCACTGCCAGCACGCCGGCGGCATGCTCGGCCAGCTCTGGCAGCCCCTCGATGTCGCGGCGTGCGTTGTCGGTGTGGAACAGCGTCTCGTCGCCACGCTCGGCCAGCCAGCGCACCAGGGCATTGACCTGCGCTGCCGGTGGCGTCTTGCCGATCAGGTCGCAGCGCTCGGCGCTGATGATCGCCGCGCCCGAGGCCCCGGCAAACTGCAGCATCACCTCGGGCAGGGCCAGCAAGCCGGCGCTG
The DNA here is from genome assembly GCF_003231305.1 of Pseudomonas sichuanensis. Lineage (GTDB taxonomy): Bacteria > Pseudomonadota > Gammaproteobacteria > Pseudomonadales > Pseudomonadaceae > Aquipseudomonas > Aquipseudomonas sichuanensis. Next base: position 53,934 of record NZ_QKVM01000024.1, read on the forward strand.
ACGCTGTCGTGGTCGGCCATCGAGGCGAGCATGCGCACGATGTGCTGGCGCAGGTCGAGCAGCCGGCGCGTGCTGGCGTGCTTCTCGTGGGCTTCGATCTGCAGCGACAGCACATTGGCCAGCAGCTCGCAGGCGGTGCGGGTCTGGAAGCCTGCCGCGCGGGGTTGGTCGTGGTGACAGGAGATCAGGCCCCAGAGCTGGCCATCGACCACGATCGACAGCGACATCGAGGCCTGGGTGCCCATGTTGCGCATGTACTGCAGGTGCACCGGCGAGACGCTGCGCAACGCCGCGAAGCTCAGGTCCAGGGCCTTGCCGGTGCGCGGGTTGGCGGCAGGCAGCAGCGGGGAGGGCTGGTAGTCGGCGTCCTCGATCACCCGGATGCGGTTGACGCGGTACAGCTCGCGGGCCTGGCGCGGGATGTCCGACGCCGGGAAGCACAGGCCCAGATAGCGCGGGTAGCCGGGGTCGGCGTCTTCGGCGAGCACCGTGCCGGTGCCCTGGGCATCGAAACTGTAGGCTTTGACCCGGCCAAAGCCGGTGATGCGCTTGATCTGCCGTACCGATCGCTGCAGCAGTTCTTCGATGCTGGTGGCCTGGTGCAGGGTGCTGATGAACGCACGTACCAGTGGGTAGTAGTCGCCTTGCCGGGCGTCCGCTTCGTGACAGGTTTCGAATTCGAGGATGAGCACCTGGTCGTGGCGGTGGGCCAGCACCCGCAGTGAGGCCTGGCAGGGCGCTTGCTCGTGCAGGCGCACATCACCGATATGAAAGGGGAAGACCTCGTCGACGGGCAGGCGGCCCAGCTGGCCGCGCAGGTCGAAGGTACTGCCGAGCAGCGCGGGCAGGGCCTGGCCAAGCAGCTCGCTGGCTGACATGCCCAGCCATTGCGCGCTGTTTTCGCTGGCCTGCAGGATGCGCAGGTCATGCTCGTCCAGTACCAGCAGGAAGCCTTGGGGCTGGATGCTGCCAGGCACCTGGATCGGTTCCTCGGCGCAACGCTCGATGGCTTGGTCGAGCGGGTTGGAGGTCGTGCTCAAAGTTATCTCCTGCAGGTTCCGTCCATGCATGGGCATGACGTTAACAGAAGGCTGGATGTTTTTGTCGGAACAAGGTGTTTTCGGGTGTGGGATGTACTGATGCATCCCGGAGGTCGAGGTGAAACTCCGTAGAGATTGTTGCGTGTTTCCCGCGCGTTGCCAGCCCTTTTCATTAATGCCAAAGAGAGGGATCCCACGGCTGTTCGGATCCGATCGCGCTGCTACGCTCAAGCTCAACCCTTACAGACAAGGATCGATCGCTGATGCAACGCTTGATGGCCGCGCTGTTGGGCCTGTGGTTGAGCGGCAGTGCCGTGGCTGCAGAGTTTCTCGTCGACGTGCAGGTGCGCGTGCAACGCGGCTGCATGCTGGTCGGCCAGCAGCGCGAGGCAGGTGCCCAGGCCCTCGGGGTGATCGACCTGGGCAGCGCCGCCCGGCTGGACGGGTCGGGCGCGCCCTTGAGTGGCGCACTGTTCAGCCAGCGCCCGCCGCGCCTGGAGTGCAACCCCGATACCCCCTATCAAGTGCGCGTCGATGGCGGCCAGCATGGCGGCACCGGTGCGCTGCGTTACCTGGCCAGCGACGATCGCCAGGCCAAGCCGATTCCGTATCGGCTGTTCCGCGACGCTGCCTGGCGCGAGCCGCTCGAGGTGGGGGTGGCGCAGTCGGCGCGGGTGCCGGGCAGCGGCTCGGTGGAGCTGCCTCTGTTTGCGCGGATCGACAGCCTGGCCTGGGTGCCGCGCGCAGGCCTGTACGCCGACCTGCTCAAAGTCACGGTCACCTGGTGAGGAGCCACGCCACCATGCACAAGGACGCGCTGCAACGCACTTCGCTACTGCTGCTCACCCTCGGCCCGCTGTTGCTGCCCAGTGGCGCCGCCCATGGCACCAGCACCGGCTTCATCCAGGCCCGCCTGGTGATCAGTGCTGCCTGCCAGATCGACAGTGGCCAGCAGCCGGCGTCGTTGGGCAACCCCGGGCTGATCGACTTCGGCGCCCGCGGCCCGACCTGGGACCATGCGCTGACCAGCCGGGTGGATGAGGCGGGCGGCGAGGGCAGCCTGCAGATCAGTTGTTCGCCGCAGGTGCGTGCATTCAGCGTGCGGATCAATGGCGGGCTCAATGGCAGCGACGGTGTGCGCCGGCTGAGCAATGGCCGTGAACTGATCCCCTACCAACTGGCGGTCGACCCCAGCGGCAACGGCCGCTATGTGGTCGGTCAGGCCCGTACCTTCACCATCAGCGGCACGCAGCAGGTGCCCGTGCCTATCTACGGCGTGGTGGTCGCGCAACCGCGCGCGCTGCCTGCCGGGCTGTACCGCGACACCCTCAGGGTGACACTGGACTGGTAACACGCAAGGAGACCTTCATGCCCAAGCACACGACTCGCTGCATCCTCGTCGGCCTTGGCCTGGCGCTGACCGCCCAGGCCCAGGCGGCCACCGTCACCGGCACCATCAACTCGACCCTGACGCTGACCGCCGCCTGCCAGGTCAACGGCGCTGGCGGCACTTCGGGGCTGAACTTCGGCAACCTCAATTTCGGCACCCAGGATTCGCTGTTCACCACGGCCAACGGGCAAGTGCTCGGTGGCGGCGGCGGCGCCATGAGCATCCTCTGTTCTTCGGGCACGATACCGGTGATCAAGGTGCGGGCCGGATCCCATGACGGGCAGTCATCCGGTGGTGCCCGCGCGCTGGCCGATGGTTCCGGCAACTTCGTGGCCTATGACTTCTACACCGACGCCGGGCACACGACCCCGCTGGCCATCGACGGCACCATCACCCTGCCGACCAGCACCGGCGTGGCGCAGACCGTCAACCTCTATGGCCAGGCGCGCGGCAAGGCGGGCCTGCCGGCCGGGGTGTACACCGACACGGTGGCGGTCGAGCTGAGCTTCTGAGCCATGCCACGCGCATGGCGGCTGCCGGCTGTCGGGCTGGGCCTGTTGTTGGCGCAAGGCGCGCTGGCCGCGACCGGCAGTACCTTCCAGGTGAGCGCGCAGATCGTTGCCGGCTGCCTGGTGGTCGGCGGGGTGACCACCTATGGCGTGCTGGACTTCGGCACCAGTTCGGCATTGTCCACGGCCACCTTGAGCACGTCGCTCGGCGGCACCACGGTGACCTTCCAGTGCACCCCGGGGGTGGCCATGAGCATGAGCCTGGACGGCGGCCAAAACAGCGCCAGCGGCACCCGCAACCTCAAGCGCAGCGGCGGCGGCCAACTGCTGGCCTACCAGCTGTACCGCGACGCCGCCTTCAGCCAGAGCCTGGCCATCGGCAACAGCGTCACCGTGAGCTACAGCGACCCGACGGCGATCAAGTTGCCGGTCTACGGCCGTACCACCTTGCCCGGCAGCCTGCCGGCAGGGACCTATACCGATGTGGTGCAAGTGACGGTGAGCTGGTGAAGCCGGCGCCGTGAACCATTGGATGCAGAAGGAGAGGGGCATGGGGGCAAGCGCGAAACTGGCGCAAACGTTGTTCGGGATGCTGCTGTTGGCCAGCGCGCAGGCCATGGCGGCGACGTCGGTGCTGATCTGGCCGATCGACCCGGTGCTGGAGGCCGAGCAGAAGGCCGGCGCGCTGTGGCTGGAAAACCGTGGCACGGCGCCGGCCAGCCTGCAGGTGCGGGTGTTCGCCTGGCGCCAGGGTGAGTACCAGGAGCAGTTCCAGGCCCAGCGCGAGATCATCGGCAGCCCGCCGGTGGCCAACATCGCGCCGGGGCAGAAGCAACTGATTCGCCTGACCCGCACCGGCAGTTCGCCGGTCGGCCAGGAGCAGGCCTACCGCATCATCATCGACGAAATCCCGTCGCCGATGCCGGCCGACACCGCCAGCGACGGGCCGAAGGCGGCAATCCGCCTGCAGATGCGCTATTCGGTGCCGTTGTTCGTCTATGGCGAAGGGTTGTGGAGCAAGCCCGACCCGGACGGCAAGCGCAGTGCCGAGGGCGTGGGCAAGCCGCAACTGAGCTGGCGCGCGGTGACGGTGCAGGGCAAGCCCTATGTCGAACTGCGCAACACCGGCCCGGTGCACGCCCGGCTCACCGATGTGGTGTTGCAGCAAGGGGGGCAGGACAAACCCCTGGTCGAGGGGCTGCTGGGGTATGTGCTGCCGGGCGCGAGCATGCGCTGGCCGGTGCCGGCCGCACCGGGTGCGGCCAGTGTGCTCAAAGGGCGGGTAAACGGTCAGGAGGTTGCGCAAGCCATCCGGCAAGGGCAGTGACACGGCATTGAATGTACGACAGGGGCCAGGGAGGACCCGACAATGGTTGGACATCGTGTGTGAATTGGGTGCGGGTGGCAGCGCACCGTGTGTGGCTGGGCCTGGCGGTACTGGTGCCCGGTGTGGGCGTGGCCGACGAATTGCCGCCGCCACCCACCGAGCAGGCCGCCATCACCGATGCCACGCTGTACCTCGACCTGTTGGTGAACCAGGTGGGCAAGGCTGAGCTGGTGCCGGTGCAGCAGCGCGCCGGGCGCCTGTACCTGGACAGCGATGTGTTGCGCGCGGCCGGCATCAAGCTGCCCGGCGAGCCCCAGGGCGAGGTGGCGCTGGACGCCATTGTCGGCTTGCATACCGACTACGACAGCCAGAACCAGCGCCTGCTGCTGCAGGTGCCAGCGGCCTGGCTGCCCGACCAGCAGGTGGGCGGGCGCAGCCTGTACCCGGCCAGCGATACCCGCACCAGCTTCGGTGCCCTGTTCAACTACGACGCCTACCTCAACGACACCGATGACGGTGGCACTTATCTGGCCGCCTGGAACGAGCTGCGCCTGTTCGACGGTTGGGGCACGTTTTCCACCACCGGGCAGTGGCGTCAGGCGTTCAATGGTGCGCAAAGCGATACCCGCCAGGGTTTCTTGCGCTACGACACGACCTTCCGTTACACCGACGAGCAGCGACTGCTGACCTATGAAGCCGGCGACCTGGTCACCGGCGCCTTGCCCTGGAGCACCTCGGTGCGTATCGGTGGCTTGCAGCTGTCCCGCGACTTCGGGGCGCGTCCCGACCTGGTCACCTACCCGCTGCCGGCCTTCGCCGGTGAGGCGGCGGTGCCCACCTCGCTGGACCTGTTCATCAATGGCTACAAGAGCAGTACCACCGAGCTGCAGCCGGGCCCTTACACCCTGACCAATGTGCCGTTCATCAACGGCGCCGGCGAGGCGGTGGTGGTGACCACCGATGCCCTCGGCCGGCAGGTATCGACCACCTTGCCGTTCTATGTCACCAGCAGCCTGTTGGCCAAAGGCCTGACCGATTACTCGGTGGCCGCCGGCAGCCTGCGCCGCGATTACGCCGTACGCGATTTTGCCTATGGGCCGGGCGTCGCCTCGGCGAGCCTGCGCCATGGCCTGTCGGACTACTTCACCGTCGAGACCCATGCCGAAACCGCCGAGTCGATGATGCTTGGCGGCCTGGGCGGCAACCTGCAACTGGGTACCTTCGGGGTACTCAACGCCGCCGTGGCCCAGAGCCGCTTCGATGGCGATACTGGCCAGCAGGTGGCGCTGGGCTACCAGTACAACAGCCGCCGGCTGGGCTTCAACTACCAGCGCATCGAGCGCCATGGCGACTATGCCGACCTGTCGCTGGTGGACAACCCCTACACCCAGCTGAGCCGGCGCAGCGAACAGGCCACCGTGAGCCTCAACCTGGACAGCTACGGCAGCCTGGGCGCCGGCTATTTCGACATACGTGCCGGTGATGGCTCGCGCACCCGGCTGATCAACCTGAGCTGGAGCAAGCCGTTGTGGGGTAACAGCAGCCTGTACCTGTCGGCCAACCGCGACGTCGGCGACAGCCAGTGGGCGGTGCAGGCGCAACTGGTGATCCCCTTCGACCTGCACGGCACCCTGGCCTTCAGCGCCGAGCGCAGCAAGGACGGCCAGGACCTGCAACGGGTCAACTACAGCCACGCGGTGCCGGTGGGCGGCGGCGTCGGCTACAACCTCGGCTATGCCACGGGCGGTACCACTGGTGACTACCGCCAGGCCGACCTGACCTGGCGGTTGCAGTCGGTGCAGTTGCAGGCAGGGCTGTATGGCAACCCCGAGCAGATGACCCGTTGGGCCGACGCCAGCGGCTCGGTTGTGCTGATGGATGCCGGGCTGTTCGCCGCCAACCGCATTGATGACGCATTCGTGGTGGTCAGCACCAACGGTTATGCCGATGTGCCGGTGCGCTACGAAAACCAGCAGATCGGCCGCACCGACCGCAGCGGCCATTTGCTGGTGCCTTACAGCAGCGGTTACTACCGCGGCAAATACGAGATCGACCCGATGGAGCTGCCGGCCGATGTGCTGGCGCCGGAGGTGGAGCAGCGCGTGGCGGTGCGCCGCGGCAGCGGCTACCTGCTGGAGTTCCCGCTCAAGCGCGTGCTGGCGGCGAGCCTGGTGCTGGTCGACGGCAACCAGCAGGAACTCAAGCTGGGCAGTCGGGTGGTGCACCGGGAAAGCGGCGCCGAAGCGGTGGTGGGCTGGGATGGCCTGGTGTACCTGGAGAACCTGTCGCCGAGCAATCATCTGCAGGTGGACAAGGCCGATGGCGGGCAATGCCAGGTCACGTTCGAACTACCCGACGGGGAGGGGCCGATCCCGCTGATCGGCCCACTGGTGTGCCAGTGAGGGCGGCGGCGCGTTGCCTGTGGTTGCTGGCAGGCTGGATGCTGCCGGGCGCGGCCTGGGCCCTGTGCTCCTCGGTGGCGACGGCGCCGGCGGCGTTCGGCACGATCAATTCGACCCTGGTGCGCACGACGATACAGAGCGCTTCATCCAGCAACGCCGGGCTGCAGTGCACTGGCTCATTGCTGTCGCTGCTGGCCACCAACGATCACTTCTATGCCACCATCACGTCCAGCACCAGCGGGCTGGTGGGGCCGACGGGTGACGTGATCCCCTACACGCTGTACGCCAACGCCACCACCAATTACCCGATCGCCCGTGGCGTGCAGTTCGATTTCGCCCGTAACGGCATCATCGACGCCTTGGGGCTGCTCAATGGCACCGTGCCCAAGAGCGTGCCGCTGTACCTCAAGACCGTGATCGGCGCCAACGTGGCGGCAGGCTTGTACCAGGAAACGCTGAACATCGCCTGGAGCTGGAACTACTGCGCTGGCGTCGGCGCCTTGGGCGCCTGCGTGCTGGGGCGCGATATTGGCAGCGGCAACCAGACCCTCACCGTCACCCTGACGGTCAGCAACGACTGCCAGATCACCAGCCCCAACATCAACTTCGCCAGTGCGCCGGTGGTGGCCGGGTTCGGCACGGTGAACCAGAACATCAGCCTGTCGTGCACCAAGGGCAGCAGCTACACGGTGGGGCTGGATGACGGGCAGAACGTGGCGGGTGGGCGGCGGCGGATGAAATCCAGCGCCGGCAACTACCTGGCCTACGACATCTTCAAGAGTGGTGGCAGCGTGCGCTGGGGGGTACTGTCGTCGGCGCGGCGCTCGAGCAGCGATGCCGATGTGAACCCTGGCAATGGCACCGGCACGGGGAGCCAGACGTTCAACTACAACGCCAAGGTGTATACCGACCAGGCCACGCCGCCGGCGGGGAGCTATCTCGACAATGTGATTCTGGATGTGCAGTTCTGAGCCGGCCGGGAGCGTGGTTGTGATTGTGGGAGCGGGCTTGCCCCGCGATTGATGTCGGCATTGATCTGACGTCAATCGCGGGGCAAGTCGCAGCGGCGCATCGCCGCTCCCACGGTCGGTTCAGCGCAGATCGTCGACCATCTTCAGCAAGGTTTCCAGCACCGCACCCGCCAGCGCCTTAGAGCGCTCGCCGGACCACCCGGTACGCGGATTCGGCGCATCGTCATGGTCCTTGAACGGCATCTCCAGGGTCAGCGACAGGCAGTCATGGGTTTGGCCCACGGCGTTGCAAGCCAAGGTCATGTTGGCCTGGCCGGGTTCGTCGCGGGTGTAGCCGTACTTGGTCTGGAAGTCTGGCGTCAGGCTGCACAGCGTGCTGCGGAACTGCTCTTCCAGCTTGGCGATACGCGGCGTGTAACCCGGGTTGCCCTCGCAGGCAGCGGTGAATACGTGGGGGATTTCCTCGTCGCCATGGGCATCGACGAATGCGTCCACGCCATGCAGTTTCATCTGGCTCTGGGCGAAGAACACCTCGGGGCTCAGCTCGACACTGGCGTCCTGCCAGGCGCGGTTGAGGTCCTTGCCCTTGAAGTTGGTGCGCAGGTGGCCGAGGAAGGCGCCGTCCGGGTTCATGTTGGGGATCAGGTACAGGTCGGCCTTGGCCAGCAATTGCTGGATGACCGGCCCGTTGGCCTCAAGGGCGTCGATCACGCCTTCCATGAACCATTCGGCCATGTGCTCGCCCGGGTGCTGCTGGGCGATGATCCACAGCTTGCGCTTGCCGGCGCCGCCGTCGCCTGCACGTAGCAGCGGGATGTCACGGCCCTGCACGCTACGCCCGTTGGCCAGCAGCGTTACGCCGGGGACATGCCGGGCACGTTCGATCAACTGGTTGTGGCGGGCGCGGGGGTAGGGTTCGAAGTAGGCGAACCAGGCCTGCTCCTGTTCAGCCTTGAGCTCGAAGCTCAGCGCCTTGCCATCGAACTGGCTGGGCACGCGGAACCAGGTCTGCTGGTCGTAGGAGGCCACGGCGTGGTAACCGGTCCAGGCGTTCTTATAGGAAGACTCGGCAGCGTTATCCAGGCTGAAGCGATGGACCTGGCCAGGGGTGAGGCCGCCGACCTTGAAGTGGAACCACTGGAAGTGGCCACTGTTGGTGTCCGGTCGGATGTTCAGGTGGACCTGCGTGGGGTTGCTGGCGTCCAGCACCAGGATGTTGCCGGAGTCGAAGTCGCAGTCGATGTGCAGCGGGGACAGCGTCACGGTCATTGCCAGGCTCCTGTCTTGGCGTTGTTGTGACGGTACTGTACACCGCATGGTCGCGGCATTGTGCAGCGAATGTCGGCTTGGCCATCAGCTCTCAAGGGCTGATGCGATCCTGCAGGGATCGCGAAGGCTTCAGGCCCACAAGCCCAATGCCACCAGCGCGGCGACACCCAGCCCGAGCGCAATCGAACACCCACCCAACGACAATGCGGCGCGCCCTTGCCGATACCAGCCGTCGTCACCCAGTTGGCGTGCCGGCGCGAGCAGGCTGCGCCAGCGCAATTCGGTTTGCTGGAAGGCGTGCAGGTGTTCGGGGGCCGCATCCAGCCAGCGGCGGAAGTCGATGCGTTCGCTGGCGGTCACTTCAGGGCTTTGCAGGCGCACATACCATTGCCCGGCAATGCTGGCCACGGCGTCGCCTTGTGCGCGGGTGGTCTGCAGGGCCTGGTTCATGTGGCGTTCGATGCTGATCAAGGGCAGGTCGAGGCGTTCGGCGATGGCGGCGAAGCCCAGTTGGTCGAGGCGGTTGAGCAGAAAGACTTGCTGCACCCGACGCGGCAGGCGTTTGAGCGCATGCATCAGGTTGTCCTGATCATGCTGCATGGCGATTTGGGGGTCATGCTCAAGGGGCAGTAGCAAGCGGGTCATGAACAGCTCCTTGCTCATTGGGGGAGGAGTGGGGGCATCTTCCTTGACGCGAGATCAGCTTAAACTTAACGAGATTGATTCTCAAGTGCTGATTCGGCAAAGATTTGTAATGAGCGTTCACGTCCTGACACAGTTTTGCTATCATCGCCGGCATCAACGATCTTCATTAGCCTGAAGAGCCAAAAAAAATGACCCGGCAAAAAGCCGGGTCAAAAACCGTGATTAGCCTGATGAGGAGATAATCTGAGCGTCCGACCTGAGGACGTTGCAGGTTATCCAGCGGGTCTCGCGACCTGCTGAGTGCAATAATAATCGTTATCATTTGCCAGTCAAATGATTTTTCCGGTTATCGGCAAAATAATCTTCCTGACGCGCTCCTCGTCCCCGGCAAATGGGGCTTTTGCCGTTCGTCAGCTGTCACGTTCTCCCTTCTATACCGCCCCTTGTTCCGTGGTTTGGCGCTGCTCGAGCAGGGCTCGCGCCATGTTGATCATGTGCATCAGGGCAAATACCACATCCCGTGTCGTGCCCTGCAGATGGGTGCCTGTTTCCTGGGCGGTGGCTGCCGCGCAGCGCAGCAGCGCCATGGCGTTTTCGTTCGCCTGCTCGCCGGTGACGCCTTCGCGCAGTGTCCACAGTGGGCGCTGCAGCTCCGACGGGGTAGGGGTGGGGTTGAGGTAGAAGTCGAGGGCGCGGCGGGCGGCCTCTTCGTCGAGATCTGTTTCTTCTTTTTTCGAATTGCTCATGACTGCACCTATGAAATCCGTTCCAGGACAATGAGCGGATGATGGTAGGTCATTCTGTATTATTGTCGCGTGCTAAGATAATTCAGAATGTGTGTTGATGCCGTTCATCCAGTCCGTATCGTTCACAGCCATGGAAAACTGGATCGAATTTCTCTCGCGCTACAAGCACGAGCACAACCTAAAGCAATACCAACTGGCCGAACGCCTGGGGATGACCCAAGGCGGTCTCGGCCATTGGTTGCGTGGCACGCGCCGGCCAACCCTGGAAACCGTCAACGAAAAGCTGGAGCAGCTTGGGCTGGTGTACCTGGAGGCGCGGGTGATGGTGGTCGAGCGCGATAACATGGCGCGCGAGGACCGGGGTGTTTACGCGGTGGACCGGCCGCTTTCGGTCAATGCCATGCGTCATGCCAGTTTTCGCTTTCCGGTGTTGAGCTGGGCCGACCTGCAGAGCACGTTGCCCGAGTCCAGTGAAACCCAGGAACTGACTGGCTATTTGCCTGCCGGCAATGCCTTCTGGTTACCGGTGGAGAATGACTCGATGAACGCTGCCAGTGGCAGGAGCGTGCCGCAGGGCGTGCTGGTTCTGGTGGATGCCGGGATCGAGGTAGCGCCAGGCAGGCTGGTGGTGGCCCGGCAACCGGGCAAGCCAGCGGTGCTGAGGGAGTTGATCGAGGAGGGCGGGCAGCGGATGCTCAGGCCGCTCAATACCTTGTATCCCACCGTGCTGTGCGAGGAGGGGTGCGAGTTTCTGGGGGTTGTGGTGCGGATGCACGGGGTGCTCTAGGTTTGCGCGGGGACCGCGTTGGGGCTGCGAGGTGCCAGGCGGTAGCCTTGCAGCGCTCTTGAGATCGAGCGCCGCCCGCGCGGCGCTTCGCGGGTAAACCCGCTCCCACAGTTTGTTTCGGGCCAGTCTTTCCTGGGCCATCACCTGGTCCGCCTTGTTGGTACGACGCGGTTTCAGTGTGGGCGTTGCCGCCGCCCCACATGACTCAGGGCATGCACCAAGGCAGGCGCCGGTACTTTCACAGGAATAAATGGCCCGAAACAGACTGTGGGAGCGGGTTTACCCGCGAAGCGCCGCGCGGGCGGCGCTCGATCTCATAGGCGCTGCAAACCTTTCGGCGAGCGCATCGCAACCATCACTCCCCCTCCAACTCCACCAGCACCGTCCCCTCGCTGACCATATCCCCCTCCTGACAGAACAGCGCCTTCACCGTCCCGCCATGGGGCGCGCGAATGCTGTGCTCCATCTTCATGGCTTCAAGCACCACCAGCGCGGTACCGGCCTCCACCACCTGCCCCGGCTCCACCAGCACCCGCACGATACTGCCGTTCATCGGCGCACCGAGCCCGCCCTGATGGCTGTGGCTCGCTTCAGCGGCGGCAATCGGGTCATGCACGCTGACGGCATGCAGCTCGCCGTGCCACTGCAGGTACAGAGTGCCGCCCCGGCGCACGGCCAGATGGCGACGACGGATGCCGTCCTGGTCGTGGCACAGCTGTTCGCCAACGAGCTGGTAGCTAGACGGCGCAGTGCGTTCCAGCGCGACCGCCTGCTCATGCCCCTCACACTGCAAATGCAGGCTGCTGCGTGCTGGCAGCCCCAGGCGCAGCCCCTCGCGGGCGGCCCACGGCGAGGCTGGGTCGTCCTGGCGTTGCAGGGCCGGCGCGCTCTGTAGCCAGGCTTCGGCGGCAGCTTCCCAGAACGGCGCGGGCAAGGCTTCGACCGCCGGCAGCAGAACCTCCTGATGACGGGGAATGAACCCCGTGTCCAGCTCCGCCGCGGCAAACGCCGGGTGGGCGAGGATGCGGCGCAGGAAGGCGATGTTGCTCTTCAAGCCACCGATGGCGAACTCATCGAGCATCGCCAGCAGCCGCAGACGCGCCTGCTCGCGGTCCTGGCCCCAGGCAATCAGCTTGCCCAGCATCGGGTCGTAGAATGGCGACACCACGTCGCCCTCGCTGACCCCGCTGTCCACCCGCCGCCCTTCACCCGGCGCCGACTCGCGGTACAGCGCCAGGGTGCCGGTGGCCGGCAGGAATTCGTTGGCCGGATCCTCGGCGTACAGCCGCACTTCGATCGCATGGCCGATCAGCGGTACCTGCTCCTGGGTGATCGGCAGTGCTTCGCCACAGGCGACGCGAATCTGCCAGGCCACCAGATCGAGGCCGGTGATGGCCTCGGTGACCGGATGCTCCACCTGCAGGCGGGTGTTCATCTCCATGAAGAAGAACTCGCCACGGGCGTCGAGCAGGAACTCCACGGTACCGGCGCCCACGTAGCCGATGGCCTGGGCCGCGCGCACCGCCGCCTGGCCCATGGCCTGGCGCAGTTCCGGGGACAGGCCCGGGGCTGGCGCTTCCTCCACGACCTTCTGGTGGCGACGCTGGATCGAGCAGTCGCGCTCGTTCAGGTACAGGCAATTGCCGTGCTGGTCGGCGAACACCTGGATCTCAACATGCCGTGGCTTGAGCACGTATTTTTCCACCAGCATGCGCGCATCGCCGAACGACGACTGTGCTTCACGCTGGGCCGAGGCCAGGGCGTCGGCCAGCTGGCTTTCCTCCTCGACCACCTTCATGCCCTTGCCGCCACCGCCGGCGCTGGCCTTGAGCAGCACCGGGTAGCCGATGCGTTCGGCGGCGGCGCGGAAGGTGTCGATATCCTGCGCTTCACCGTGGTAACCGGGTACCAGCGGCACGCCGGCAGCCTCCATCAGCGCCTTGGCCGCCGACTTGCTGCCCATGGCGTCGATGGCGCTGGCCGGTGGGCCGAGGAAGATCAGCCCGGCCTGTTCGATGGCGCGGGCGAAGCCGGCGTTCTCCGATAGAAAACCATAGCCCGGGTGGATGGCCTGGGCGCCGCTGGCCTTGGCCGCGGCGATCAGCTTGTCGATCACCAGGTAGCTGTCGGCGGCCTTGCTGCCGCCCAGGTCGACACGGATGTCGGCTTCGCGGCTGTGGCGTGCGTCACGGTCGGTGGCGCTGTGCACGGCCACGGTGGTCAGGCCCAGGGCCTTGGCGGTGCGCATCACCCGGCAGGCGATCTCGCCGCGGTTGGCGACCAGCAGGGTGGTCAACGTGGGACGGCTCATGGGCGCGATTCCTTCTTCTGTTCGGTTTGCCAGGCGGGGCGACGTTTTTCCAGGAAGGCGCGCAGGCCCTCCTGGCCTTCGGCGCTGACGCGGATACGGGCGATGGTGTTCTCGCAATAGCGGCGCAGGGCCGGGCTCAGCTCGCCGTCGTCCACTTCGCGCAACAGCTCCTTGGTGGCGCGCAGGGCCTGGGGGCTGTTGTGCAGCAGGTTGTCCACCCAGGCTTCGACCTGGGTGTCCAGTTCGCCGGCCGGGTACGCCTCGGCCAGCAGCCCCAGTTCACGGGCACGTACCCCGCTGAAACGCTCGGCGGTGAGGGCATAGCGGCGTGCGGCGCGCTCGCCGATGGCCTTGACCACGAACGGGCTGATCACCGCCGGGGCCAGGCCGATGCGCACTTCCGACAGGCACAGTTGCGCGTCTTCGGCGCCGATGGCCATGTCGCAGCAACTGATCAACCCCAGCGCGCCACCAAAGGCCGCGCCTTGCACCACGGCCAGGGTCGGGGCCTTGAGGCGGTGCAGGGCATACATCAGCTCGCCCAGTTCATGGGCGTCGTCGAGGTTGGTATTGAAGTCCAGTTGCGCCGACTGCTGCATCCAGGCCAGGTCCGCGCCGGCGCTGAAATGCCGGCCACGGCCACGCAGCAGCAGGAAGCGCAGGCTGCTGTCTTCGGCTAGCCGGTCCAGCGCGACGATCAGCTCGCGGATCATCTGGGCGTTGAAGGCGTTGTTCTTGTCTTCCCGGCTCAGCCACAGGGTGGTGAAGCCGCGGGGGTCGTGTTCCAGCTCGATAGTGGCGAAATCGGTCATGGGTCACATCCGGAAAATGCCGAAGCGGCTCTGTTCGATCGGGGCGTTCAGCGCGGCGGACAGCGCCAGGCCGAGCACGTCGCGGGTCTGCGCCGGGTCGATGACGCCGTCGTCCCACAGCCGGGCGCTGGAGTAGTAGGGGTGCCCCTGGTGCTCGTACTGGTCGAGGATCGGCTGCTTGAGCTTCTTCTCGTCTTCCAGGCTGAACACTTCGCCGCTGCGCTCGCTTTGCTCGCGCTTGACCTGAGCCAGCACGCCGGCCGCCTGTTCGGCACCCATCACGCCGATGCGCGCATTGGGCCACATCCACAAGAAGCGCGGGTCGTAGGCGCGGCCGCACATGCCGTAGTTGCCGGCACCGAAGCTGCCGCCGATGATCACCGTGAACTTCGGCACCTGGGCGCAGGCTACCGCGGTCACCAGTTTGGCCCCGTGCTTGGCGATGCCGCCTTCTTCGTACTTCTTGCCGACCATGAAACCGGTGATGTTCTGCAGGAACAGCAGCGGGATGCCGCGCTGGCAGGCCAGCTCGATGAAGTGCGCGCCTTTTTGCGCGGCTTCGGCGAACAGGATGCCGTTGTTGGCCAGGATCGCCACCGGGTAGCCGTGCAGGTGGGCGAAACCACAGACCAGGGTGGTGCCGAACAGCGCCTTGAACTCATCGAACACCGAGCCGTCGACCAGGCGCGCAATCACCTCGCGCACATCGAATGGCTGCTTGGCATCGGCCGGCACCACGCCATACAACTCTTCGGCGCCATACAGCGGTGCAATCGGTGCCTGGCATTGCAGTTTGCCGAGCTTGTGCCAGTTGAGGTTGGCCACGCTGCGCCGGGCGATGGACAGGGCGTGTTCATCGTTGTCGGCATAGTGGTCGGCCACGCCGCTGGTGCGGCAGTGCACGTCGGCGCCGCCGAGGTCCTCGGCGCTGACCACTTCACCGGTCGCCGCTTTCACCAAGGGCGGGCCGGCGAGGAAGATGGTCGCCTGCTGGCGCACCATGATCGCCTCGTCGGCCATGGCCGGCACATAGGCGCCACCGGCGGTGCACGAGCCCATCACCACGGCGATCTGGGGGATGCCCAGCGCGCTCATGTTGGCCTGGTTGAAGAAGATCCGCCCGAAGTGCTCGCGGTCGGGGAACACCTCGTCCTGGCGTGGCAGGTTGGCGCCGCCGGAGTCCACCAGGTAGATGCACGGCAGGCGGTTCTGCAGGGCGATGGTCTGGGCGCGCAGGTGCTTTTTCACCGTCAGCGGGTAGTAGGAGCCGCCTTTGACCGTGGCGTCGTTGGCCACGATCATGCACTCCACGCCCTCGATGCGGCCGATACCGGCGATCACGCCAGCGGCGGGTACGTCCTCGCCGTAGACCTCATGGGCGGCCAGCTGGCCGATCTCGAGGAACGCCGAACCCGGGTCGAGCAGGCGGTCGATGCGCTCGCGCGGCAGCAGCTTGCCGCGCGAGGTGTGCCGCTGCTGGGCCTTGGGCCCGCCGCCCTGGTTGACCTGGGCGAGCAGGCCGCGCAGTTTCGCGACCTGCTCGAGCATGGCCGCGCTGTTGCCGGCGAACTCCGCCGAGCGCGGGTTGATCTGGGTGTGCAAGGTAGCCATGTGCGCCCGTTCCTTATGCTCAGCGGGTTTCGTTGAACAGTTCGCGACCGATCAGCATCCGGCGGATCTCGCTGGTGCCGGCGCCGATCTCGTACAGCTTGGCATCGCGCAGCAGGCGGCCGGCCGGGAACTCATTGATGTAGCCGTTGCCGCCGAGGATCTGGATCGCCTCCAGGGCCATCTGCGTGGCGCGCTCGGCGGTGTACAGGATCACCCCGGCGGCGTCCTTGCGGGTGGTCTCGGCGCGGTCGCAGGCCTGGGCCACGGCGTACAGGTAGGCGCGGCTGGCGTTGAGCTGGGTGTACATGTCGGCGATCTTGCCCTGGATCAGCTGGAACTCGCCGATGCTCTGGCCGAACTGCTTGCGGTCGTGAATGTAGGGCACCACCAGGTCCATGCAGCTCTGCATGATGCCGGTCGGGCCGCCCGAGAGCACCACGCGCTCGTAGTCCAGGCCGCTCATCAGCACCCGTACGCCGCCGTTGAGCTGGCCGAGGATGTTCTCTTCGGGTACTTCCACGTCATCGAAGAACAGCTCACAGGTGTTGGAGCCGCGCATGCCCAGCTTGTCGAACTTGTTGCTGCGGCTGAAACCTTTCCAGTCGCGCTCGACGATGAACGCAGTGATGCCGTGGGGGCCCTTGTCCAGGTCGGTCTTGGCGTAGATCACATAGGTGTTGGCGTCGGGGCCGTTGGTGATCCAGGTCTTGCTGCCGTTGAGCACATAGCGGTCGCCGCGCTTTTCGGCGCGCAGCTTCATCGACACCACGTCGGAGCCGGCGTTGGGTTCGCTCATGGCCAGGGCGCCGATGTGCTCGCCGCTGATCAGCTTGGGCAGGTACTTGAGTTTCTGCTCGTGGGTACCGTTGCGGTTGATCTGGTTGACGCACAGGTTGGAGTGGGCGCCGTAGGACAGGGCCACCGAGGCCGACCCGCGGCTGATTTCTTCCATCGCCACCACGTGGGCCAGGTAGCCCAGGCCGGCGCCGCCGTACTCCTCCGCAACCGTGATGCCCAAGAGGCCCATGTCGCCGAACTTGCGCCACATGTCGGCGGGGAACAGGTTGTCGTGGTCGATTTGCGCGGCGCGCGGGGCCAGCTCGGCGGCGACGAAGGTGCGCACCTGGTCGCGGAGCATGTCGATGGTTTCGCCCAGGGCGAAGTTCAGGGTCGGGTAATGCATGTGGGCACCTTCTTGTTCTTGAAATGGGAGCGGTTGCTGCGGCGTTGTGGGAGCGGGCTTGCCCCGCGATGCCCGTCAGAACGGCCAGCGGTATTGCCTGGTCCGGCCTCATCGCGGGGCAAGCCCGCTCCCACAACGCCGTCATGTCTATGGTTGACGTTAACGTAAACCTGCCTCCCGACACTGTCAATGGAATCATCACCTTTACGTAAACGTAAATCTGCGCCAGAGTATTTGCCGCCTGCTTCAGTCATGCCCAGAACAACCACAAGAAGGGACAACCATGCCTCAACCAAGCTATACCCGCGGCCGCCAGGACCATCCTTTGTTGACCCTGACCATAGGCCAGGCCTTCGATGCCACCGTGGCCCGGCATGCCGAGCGCGAGGCGCTGGTGGTGCGGCACCAGGGCCTGCGCTACAGCTGGCGCGAACTGGCCGCACAGGTCGAGCTGCACGCCCGGGCGCTGATGGCGCTGGGCGTGGCCGGCGGCGAACGGGTCGGCATCTGGGCGCCCAACTGCGCCCAGTGGTGCATCCTGCAGCTGGCCACGGCCAAGGTTGGCGCGATCCTGGTCAACATCAACCCGGCCTATCGGGTGGGGGAGCTTGAATATGTGCTGCGCCAGTCCGGCTGCCGCTGGCTGGTGTGCGCCGATGCGTTCAAGACCTCCGACTACCACGCCATGGTGCAGGCGCTGGTGCCGCAGCTGGCCGAGCATCCCGTCGGCCAGTTGCGCAGCGAGCGCCTGCCCGACCTGCGCGGGGTGATCAGCCTGGCCGCCGAGCCGCCCGCAGGCTTTCTGCCCTGGGCCGCGCTGGCCGGGCGGGCAGGGGAGACCGATGCCGCCACCTTCGAGCAGCGCCAGAACAGCCTGCAGTTCGACCAGCCGGTGAACATCCAGTACACCTCCGGCACCACCGGCGCGCCCAAAGGGGCGACCCTGAGCCACTACAACATTCTCAACAACGGTTACATGGTCGGCGAAAGCCTGGGCCTCACCGAACACGACCGCATGGTGATCCCGGTGCCGCTGTACCACTGCTTCGGCATGGTCATGGCCAACCTCGGTTGCATTACCCACGGCAGCACCATGGTCTACCCCAACGACGCCTTCGACGCCGAGCTCACCCTGCGCGCCGTGGCCGAAGAGCGCGCCAGCATCCTCTATGGCGTGCCGACCATGTTCATCGCCATGCTCGACCATCCGTCGCGCCCGCAGCTGGACCTCTCGACCCTGCGCAGCGGCATCATGGCCGGCGCCACCTGTCCGATCGAGGTGATGCGCAAGGTCATCGAGCAGATGCACATGGCCGAGGTGCAGATCGCCTACGGCATGACCGAGACCAGCCCGGTGTCGCTGCAGACCGGCCCGGATGATGAGCTGGAGCTACGTGTGACCACGGTCGGCCGCACCCAGCCGCAGCTGGAAACCAAGCTGGTGGACGCCGACGGCTGCATCGTCCCGCGTGGCCAGATCGGCGAGTTGTGCACCCGTGGGTACAGCGTGATGCTCGGCTACTGGGACAACCTGCAAGCCACCCACGATGCGATCGACCCGGCCCGCTGGATGCGCACCGGTGATCTGGCGGTGATGGACGATCAGGGTTACGTGCGCATCGTCGGGCGCAACAAGGACATGATCATCAGAGGCGGCGAGAACATCTATCCGCGTGAGCTGGAAGAGTTCTTCCACACGCATCCGGCGGTGGCCGAGGCACAGGTGGTGGGGATTCCGTGCAGCAAATACGGCGAGGAGGTGGTGGCCTGGATCCGCCTGCACCCTGGGCACAGCGCCACGGCGGATGAATTGCAGCAGTGGTGCAAGGCGCGCTTGGCGCATTTCAAGGCGCCTCGACATTTTCGCTTTGTCGACGAGTTCCCGATGACGGTGACGGGGAAGGTGCAGAAGTTTCGGATGCGTGAGATCAGTGTCGAGGAGCTAGGCGCCCCGGCTGGGCATCAATCGCCTGGCGCACCAGCTTGAGCAATTGATCGAAGGTGACGTCGACGGAAATCTCCGTTTCGATCAGGATGTGCAGCTCTTCCTCGATCCGTGCCTGCAGCTCGACCATGTCGAAGCTGTCGGCGCCAAGTTCGCCCATGCCATAGCCAGCCCTGAGCGCCTTGTGCCTGCCATTGAGTTCAAGGAAGTCGTCGATGATCCACAGCAGGATCGAGGTGACACGGTCGTCGGCGGGCATGAGGGCGGCTGGCATCAGAGGGGTGAGTGCTCTGTTTAACCAGCTTCGCCCGCCTGCGCTACTGGCAAAAATATCAGGTGCCCCGCCAGCCTCACCCCCAGCCTTGTCTATCCTCAAGCTTTCACCGGCGGCTCCTCGCTCGGCGGGTCGCCCACCGTGGGCGGCGCGCTCGGCTTGATCGGCGCTTCGTCCGGATCCTCCTCGGGCACCGGCGGCGGCAATGTCGGGTCGTCGATGTTCGGGTCGGGTGTCTCCGGTGGAA
Source organism: Pseudomonas sichuanensis (assembly GCF_003231305.1). Lineage (GTDB taxonomy): Bacteria > Pseudomonadota > Gammaproteobacteria > Pseudomonadales > Pseudomonadaceae > Aquipseudomonas > Aquipseudomonas sichuanensis. The sequence goes on from NZ_QKVM01000024.1 coordinate 73,403, forward strand.
TGGGAATACTCATGGGCCTGACCTCGCGTGGTGAATGAAGCGGTGTTGCAGGCTTGGACTCACGCCTTGCGCCATTCGCTCAGTTTTTTTGAACCCCGCGCCTGATCACGGCTCAGAACCCTAACCGCCACAATCCACACGGAGCGAGTGCGATGTCAGGTAACGAGCCCTTCGAAAGCGTGCCCATGGCCAACGATCACCCGGAGCAGGCCATCAGCCTGTCCCAGGCCTTGCTGGCGCCGCGCATCGTGATCGAGGATGTAAGCCCGGTGCTCGACGGCGGCACCTTTGCCGTCAAGGCGGTGCGCGGGCACAAGGTCGGGGTCAGCGCCAAGGTCTACAGCGACGGCCACGACCGCCTGGCGGTGCGGCTCAACTGGCGCCAAGCCCACAGCCGGGGCTGGCAAGCCTTGGCCATGGTCTCTCCAGGCAACGACCTGTGGCTGGCCGAGTTCACCCCTGGCGAACTGGGCCTGCACCTGTTCAGTATCGAGGCCTGGATCGACCCGTTCGCCACCTACTGCCACGATCTGGAGAAAAAGTACGCCGCAGGCGCGGACGTAAAGCTCGAACTCGAAGAAGGGCGCTTGCTGCTGGGCAAGGGCATCGAGCGCAGCGACGGCGCGTTGCGCGAGCAGTTGCAAGCCTTGCAGCAGCGCCTGCCGGGCTTGTCGGTGGATGACCAGGTGGCGCAGCTGCTGCACCCCGATGTCACCCGGTTGATGAGCGAGGCCGAGCACCGCAGTTACCTCACCCGTAGCGGCGAGTTGCCCTTGGACGTGGACCGCGAAGCCGCGTTGTTCGCCAGCTGGTACGAGCTGTTCCCACGTTCGGTCACCGACGACCCCGAGCGCCACGGCACCTTCAACGACGTGCACCAGCGCCTGCCGATGATCCGCGACATGGGCTTCGACGTGCTGTACTTCCCGCCCATCCACCCCATCGGCATGCAACACCGCAAGGGCCGCAACAACGCTTTGCAGGCCGAGCCCGGCGACCCCGGCAGCCCCTACGCCATCGGCAGCCCCGAAGGCGGCCACGACGCCATCCACCCACAGCTGGGCAGCCGCGAAGACTTCCGTCGGCTGGTGGCGGCTGCCGCCGAGCACGGCCTGGAGATCGCCCTGGACTTCGCCATCCAGTGCTCCCAGGACCACCCCTGGCTGAAGGAGCACCCCGGTTGGTTCAGCTGGCGCCCCGACGGCACCATCCGCTATGCCGAGAACCCGCCGAAAAAGTACCAGGACATCGTCAACGTCGATTTCTACGCCCCCGAGGCGGTGCCCAGCCTGTGGCTGGCGCTGCGCGACGTGGTGGTCGGCTGGGTCGAGGAGGGGGTCAAGACCTTCCGCGTCGACAACCCGCACACCAAGCCACTGCCGTTCTGGCAATGGCTGATCGCCAATGTGCGCAGCCAACACCCCGAGGTGATCTTCCTCGCCGAAGCCTTCACCCGCCCGGCGATGATGGCGCGGCTGGGCAAGGTGGGGTACGCCCAGAGCTACACCTACTTCACTTGGCGCAACAGCAAGCAGGAGTTGCGCGAGTATTTCGAAGAACTCAACCAGCCGCCGTGGAGCCTGTGCTATCGGCCCAACTTCTTCGTCAACACGCCGGATATCAACCCGTTTTTCCTGCATACCTCGGGCCGTGCGGGCTTTCTGATCCGCGCCGCGCTGGCGACCATGGGCTCAGGGCTGTGGGGCATGTATTCGGGCTTCGAGCTGTGCGAAGGCACGCCGCTGCCCGGCAAGGAGGAATACCTGGACTCGGAGAAATACGAGATCCGCCCGCGCGACTTCAACCAGCCCGGCAATATCGTCGCCGAAATCGCCCAGCTCAACCGCATCCGCCGGCACAACCGCGCCCTGCAGACCCACCTGGGCGTGGTCTTGCTCAACTGCTGGAACGACCAGATCCTGTACTTCGCCAAGCGCACCGCCGAGCGCGACAACTACATCCTCGTCGCCATCAGCCTCGACCCGCACAACGCCCAGGAGGCCAGCTTCGAGCTGCCCCTGTGGGAGCTGGGCCTGGATGACCACGCCGATACCCAGGGCGAGGACCTGATGACCGGCCAGCGCTGGACCTGGCACGGCAAGACCCAGTGGATGCGCATCGAGCCCTGGCACCAGCCGTTCGGCATCTGGCGGATAGAGAAAATGCGCTAGGCCAATCGCGGGGCAAGCCCGCTCCCACGATCTACCACGTGGGAGCGGGCTTGCCCCGCGATCATCCTCGTGCACCAAACCGAACAGAAAGGAGTCGCACATGGCCAAGCGTTCCCGCCCGGCAGCCTTCATCGACGATCCCCTCTGGTACAAGGACGCGGTGATCTACCAGCTGCACGTGAAATCGTTCTTCGATGCGAACAACGACGGCATCGGCGATTTCGCAGGCTTGATCAGCAAGCTCGACTACATCGCCGAACTCGGCGTCAACACCCTCTGGCTGCTGCCGTTCTACCCCTCGCCCCGGCGCGATGACGGCTACGACATCGGCGAATACAAAGCCGTGCATCCGGACTACGGCAGCATGGCCGATGCCAAGCGCTTCATCGCCCAAGCCCACAAGCGCGGCCTGCGGGTGATCACCGAGCTGGTCATCAACCACACCTCCGACCAGCACCCCTGGTTCCAGCGCGCCCGCCACGCCAAGCGCGGCAGCAAGGCCCGGGACTTCTACGTGTGGTCGGACGATGAGCAGAAATACGACGGTACCCGGATCATCTTCCTCGACACCGAAAAGTCCAACTGGACCTGGGATCCGGTGGCCGGCCAGTACTTCTGGCACCGCTTCTACTCGCACCAGCCGGACCTGAACTTCGACAACCCGCAGGTGCTCAAGGCCGTGATCGGGGTGATGCGTTTCTGGCTCGACATCGGCGTCGATGGCCTGCGCCTGGACGCCATTCCCTACCTGATCGAGCGCGACGGCACCAACAACGAAAACCTGCCTGAGACCCACGCAGTGCTCAAGGCGATCCGCGCCGAGATCGACGCCAACTACCCCGACCGCATGCTGCTGGCCGAGGCCAACCAGTGGCCGGAGGACACCCGGCCGTACTTCGGCGAAGGTGAAGGCGACGAATGCCACATGGCCTTCCACTTCCCGCTGATGCCGCGCATGTACATGGCCCTGGCCATGGAAGACCGCTTCCCGATCACCGATATCCTGCGCCAGACCCCGGAGATCCCCGCCAACTGCCAATGGGCGATCTTCCTGCGCAACCACGATGAGCTGACCCTGGAGATGGTCACCGACCGCGAGCGCGACTACCTGTGGAACTACTACGCCGAAGACCGTCGCGCGCGCATCAACTTAGGCATCCGCCGCCGCCTGGCGCCCTTGCTGCAGCGCGACCGCCGGCGCATCGAGCTGCTGACCAGCCTGCTGCTGTCGATGCCCGGCACGCCCACGCTGTACTACGGCGACGAACTGGGCATGGGCGACAACATCTACCTGGGCGACCGCGACGGCGTGCGCACCCCCATGCAGTGGTCGCCGGACCGCAACGGCGGTTTCTCCAAGGCCGAGCCGCAGCGCCTGGTGCTGCCCCCGATCATGGACCCGCTGTACGGCTACCAGACCGTCAACGTCGAGGCCCAGGCCCACGACCCGCACTCGCTGCTCAACTGGAACCGCCGCCTGCTGTCGGTGCGCAACCAGCAGAAGGCCTTTGGCCGTGGCACCTTGAAAATGCTCACCCCAAGCAACCGGCGCATCCTCGCCTATATCCGCGAGTACACCGATGCCGAAGGCAACAGTGAAGTCGTGCTGTGCGTGGCCAACGTTTCACGCGCCGCCCAGGCCGCGGAGCTGGAGCTTTCGCAGTACGCCGAACGGGTGCCGGTGGAGATGCTCGGTGGCAGCGCGTTCCCGCCCATCGGCCAGTTGCCGTTCCTGCTGACCCTGGCGCCGTACGGCTTCTACTGGTTCCTGCTGGCCGCCCACGACCGCATGCCCAGTTGGCACGTGCAGCCCACCGAAGGCCTGCCCGATCTGACCACCCTGGTGCTGCGCAAGCGCATGGAAGAGCTGCTCGAAGCGCCGTCCCGGGGCACCCTGGAAAGCGTGGTCCTGCCCCAGTACCTGCCCAAGCGCCGCTGGTTCGCCGGCAAGGAAGGGCCGATCGACCAGGTGCGCCTGCGTTACGGCGTACGCTTCGCCACCGCGACGTTGCCAGCATTGCTCGGCGAGCTGGAGGTACACGGCAACGGGGTGGTCACTCACTACCAGCTGCCGTTCGGGTTGTTGCCAGAGGAGCAGATCAACGCCGCGCTGCCTCAGCAACTGGCGTTGTCGCGGGTGCGCCGTGGTCGTCAGGTGGGGCTCATTACCGATGCCTTCGTCCTCGAACCCTTCATCCGTGCGGTGCTACGCGGCTGCCAGGATGGCCTGCGCCTGCCCTGTGGCGACGGCCTGGGCGAACTGCGTTTCCAGTGCACCGAGCAACTGGCCGCGCTGGCGCTCGATGACCAGAGCGAGGTGCGCTACCTGGGCGCGGAGCAGTCCAACAGCTCGGTGGTGGTGGGCGGCAGCCTGGTGCTCAAGCTGATCCGCCGGGTCAACCCGGGCATCCACCCGGAGCTGGAGATGAGCGCCTACCTCACGGCTGCCGGTTTTGCCAATATCTCGCCTTTGCTGGCCTGGGTCAGCCGCATCGACGAAAGCGATCAAGCAACCCTGCTGATGATCGCCCAGGGCTACCTGAGCAACCAGGGCGATGCCTGGGACTGGACCCAGAACACCCTGGAGCGGGCGATCCGCGACGAGATGGAACCGACCCGCAGCGAGCAGGAGGCGCACACCGACGCCTTGGCCGAACTCACCGGCTTCGCCGCCTTGCTGGGCCAGCGCCTGGGCGAGATGCACCTGCTGCTGGCGGCGCCCACCGCTGATGAAGCGTTCCAACCGCGGCCGAGCGATGCCCGCGACAGCGAGCGCTGGAGCCGGCAGATCAGCAGCGAGCTCGAGCATGCCCTGGACCTGCTGGCCCAGCACCGCAACAGCCTGGACGGTGAAAGCCAGGCCCTGGTCGACGACCTGCAGCAACAACGCCAAGGCTTGCGCCAGCACATCGACAACCTGGCCCGCCAGGCCCAGGGCGGGTTGTTGATGCGTGTACACGGCGACCTGCACCTGGGCCAGGTGCTGGTGGTGCAGGGCGATGCCTACCTGATCGATTTCGAGGGCGAACCGGCCCGTCCGTTGAACGAGCGCCGGGCCAAACACAGCCCATACAAGGATGTCAGCGGCGTATTGCGATCCTTCGACTATGCTGCTGCCATGATCCTGCGCAGCGCCTCGGCGGTAGACCTCTCCGACGCGGCGCGCCAGGCCCGTCAGCGGGTTGCCCGGCAGTACCTGCACCAGTCGCGTCATGCCTTCGTCGAAGCCTATGGCCTGGCCACCGCCGCCATGCCCCATGCCTGGCAGCAGGCCGAGGGCGAGCGCGCCGCACTGGAACTGTTCTGCCTGGAAAAAGCCGCCTACGAAATCAGCTACGAAGCCGAGAACCGGCCGAGTTGGCTGGCCGTGCCTTTGCATGGCCTGCATGGGTTGATCAGTACCTGGGGGGAGTCATGAGTTTCGTAGTTTCGTGGGAGCGGGCTTGCCCCGCGATGGGGCCTCAACCCTCATCGCAAGGCAAGTCGCATCGGCGCACCGCCGCTCCCACGCCGCGCTCAAAAGGTCGTCAAGCAATCGTGTAAACACATGGAAAGGGGCAGTGAGATGAATGCAACCACGCGTGACAACGGCAGCCTTCGGCAACGGGACCTGGACGCCCTTGCCAGCGCCACGCACGCCGACCCGTTCGCCGTGCTCGGCCCGCACCCCGATGGTGCAGGCGGTCAGTTTATCCGGGCCTTCCTGCCCAACGCCCTGAATGCGCGCGTGCTGGCGCGCGATGGCGGGCGCGTGCTCGCTGAAATGCAGCAACAGCGCCTGCCAGGGCTGTTCACCGTGCACATCGACGATGCACAGCCGTACCTGCTGCAGATCGGCTGGGCCGGGGGCGAGCAGGTCACCGAAGACCCTTACAGCTTCGGCCCGCAACTGGGCGACATGGACATGTACCTGTTCTCCGAGGGCAACCACCGCGACCTGTCCGGCCGCTTCGGTGCGCAACCGACCCAGGCCGACGGCATCGACGGCGTGTGCTTCTCGGTGTGGGCGCCCAACGCCAGACGGGTTTCGGTGGTGGGCGACTTCAACAACTGGGACGGCCGCCGCCACCCCATGCGCCTGCGCCACAGCGCCGGCGTGTGGGAACTGTTCGTGCCGCGCCTGGGTGTCGGCGAGACCTACAAGTTCGAAGTGCTCGGCGCCGACGGTGTGCTGCCGCTCAAGGCCGACCCGCTGGCCCGCGCCACCGAACTGCCACCGAGTACCGCCTCGAAGGTGGCCGGCGCCCTGGCCCACGACTGGCACGATGAGCAATGGATGGCGCAGCGCGCCCAGCGCCACGCCTACAACGCACCGCTGTCGATCTATGAGCTGCACGCCGGCTCCTGGCGCTGCGAGCTGGACGACACCGGCGAGGTCGCGCGCTTCTACAACTGGCGCGAGCTGGCCGAACGCCTGGTGCCCTACGTGCAGGAACTGGGCTTCACCCATATCGAGCTGATGCCGATCATGGAGCACCCGTTCGGCGGGTCCTGGGGCTATCAGCCGCTGTCGCTGTTCGCCCCGACCTCGCGCTACGGCACGGCGGAGGATTTCGCCTTCTTCATCGACGCCTGCCACCAGGGCGGCATCGGCGTGATCCTCGACTGGGTACCGGCGCATTTCCCCACCGACGAACACGGCCTGGCGCGCTTCGACGGCACCGCGCTGTACGAGTACGACAATCCGCTGGAAGGCTTCCACCAGGACTGGAACACGCTGATCTACAACCTTGGGCGCAACGAGGTGCGCGGCTTCATGCTGGCCTCGGCGCTGCACTGGCTCAAGCATTTCCACATCGACGGCCTGCGCGTCGATGCGGTGGCGTCGATGCTCTACCGTGATTACTCGCGCAAGGCCGGCGAGTGGGTGCCCAACCGCCATGGCGGGCGCGAGAACCTCGAAGCCATCGACTTCATCCGCCACCTCAACGGCGTCGCGGCCCACGAGGCACCGGGCGCGCTGATCATCGCCGAGGAATCCACCGCCTGGCCCGGGGTCAGCCAGCCGGTGCAGCAGGGCGGCCTGGGCTTTGCCTACAAGTGGAACATGGGCTGGATGCACGACACCCTGCACTACATGCAGAACGACCCGATCCACCGCACCTACCACCACAACGAGATGAGCTTCGGGCTGATCTATGCCTACTCCGAGCACTTCATCCTGCCCATCTCCCACGACGAGGTGGTGCACGGCAAGCACTCGCTGATCGACAAGATGCCCGGCGACCGCTGGCAGAAGTTCGCCAACTTGCGCGCCTACCTGGCGTTCATGTGGGCCCACCCGGGCAAGAAGCTGCTGTTCATGGGCTGCGAGTTCGGCCAGTGGCGCGAGTGGAACCACGACAGCGAACTGGACTGGTACCTGCTGCAATACCCCGAGCATCAAGGGGTACAGCGCCTGGTCGGCGACCTCAACCGCCTGTACCGCGAGGAGCCGGCACTGCACGAACAGGACTGCCAGCCCCAGGGCTTCCAGTGGTTGATCGGCGACGATGCGCACAACAGCGTGTACGCCTGGCTGCGCTGGAGCAGCCAGGGCGAACCCTTGCTGGTGGTGGCCAACTTCACCCCGGTGCCGCGCGAGGGCTACCGGATCGGCGTGCCGTTCGGCGAACGTTGGCAAGAGTTGCTCAACAGCGATGCCGGGCTGTATGCCGGGTCGAACGTGGGCAACCTGGGGGCAGTGGCCAGCGATGAGATTGCCAGCCATGGGCAGCCCTTGTCGCTGGCGCTGAACCTGCCGCCGCTGGGGGTTTTGGTGATGAAGCCAGCCTGACAGGGCCATCGCGGGGCAAGCCCGCTCCCACGGTCTGAACGTGGGAGCGGGCTTGCCCCGCGATGGCATTGCCGCCTACCAGCGCATCCGCACGCCCAGGCTGCCAATCAGCCCATTCAGGTCATTGTCGTCCACATCACTGCTGTAATCGGCACTGACGAACAGCGCCACGTTCGGTGTGACCCGCGCCACCAGCCCCAACCCCAGGTCCACCGAGGTCGAACTGCGCGAACTGGAGATCTTGTCTACCTGGTCCAGCTTCACCGAGTCGCTGTTGCTGAAGTCGTACCAGACGTTGGTGCGCACATAGGGCTCGATGGGCATGCCTTTCACTTCGTAGCGTGCCGACAGCTTGGCACCGACCCGACCGCTCCAGCTTGGCTGGCTGTCGAACGCTTGCAAGGTTTCCTCCTGCACCTGGCTGCCAGGGAAGAACTGCTGGTTGATCAATTGCGCCTGGGGCTCGATCACCCAGCCGCCGCCCAGGCCGATGGGGAAGCCACCCTCCACCGAGAAGGTCATCGCATGGCCGCTGTCGTCCACCCGCTGGCCGGCCTGGGAGCGGCCATTGACGTCGATGCGCGTGCCCATGGCCACGGCGTCCACGTGCCAGCCCTGCTCATGGGTCATGCTCCAGTACACGCCCAGGCTCTCGCCGCTGAGGTTCACCGCATTGCGCTGCTTGTCGCCGAGCAAGGGGCGCATGCCGTTGAAGCTGCTCTGCAGGTTGTTGTGGCCGACGAAGATCCCGGCCCGGTGAACGTTGCCTGCGCTGGTTTCGCGCACGAACAGGTCGGGGCCGATCATCAACTGCTGGCTGGGCGCCTCCAGTTGCGCCGGCGCCTGGGCCGTTGGCCGTGGTGCGCCGGGGAAGAACTGCGCCCACTGGCTGGCGATCATGTCGCCGGCCAGCGGGCCGTGGCGCTCGCTCATCTGCGTGGAGAAGGCCGAGAGCATGCCCTGGTTGAGGCCATTGACGCTCAGCGGGTCGAGGGAGAGTTGGGGGACCTCGGGCTGTTCCAGGAACCGGGCGAAGGTTTCGCCCTCCTGCAGTTCGAAGGCAAAGGTTTCCACCGGGGTTGCCAAGAGCAGCGACGTGGAAACCGCGCAGAAAAAAGCTTCGAAGCGCAGGGGGTTCGAGGTGCTTTTCATGGCGGATCTCCTGTTGTTGTGTGTTGGACAGCACGTTGAACAGCCGGGCAATCTGGCCTGATGTCACGGGCTGTACGACAAAAACAGGGGCGACCCAGACCCGCGCGCCAGCCTGCTTGAGCGCGCACAAAGGCGCGAGCTAGAGACCCGGCACGAATTTTTACGTCTGTTGGTTCTGTTCAGCTAAGGAGAGGACAGGGCTTGCGTCAAGAATATGTGAAGGCTTTGGTAAGGGTTCGTTGAGTAATTCAAGCCATTGAATTTGTGCAGAATTGGCGAGGCCATATCGACAAAGGCGATTTCTCGGCGGGCGGCTATGCCGAATCGTTGCTACAGGCGCACTTCCACTGCCAATGGCAGATGATCGGACAGGTGTGTCCAGGGCTTGTGGCCGAGGATCTTCGGCCCATGGCTGTCGGCGTTGCGCAGGTAGATACGGTCCAGGCGCAGCAGTGGCAGGCGCGCGGGATAAGTGCGGGCGAGCAGGCCGTGATGGCGTTCGAAGGCTTCGTGCAGGCCCTGTTGCCGGCCCAGGGTGCGATTGCCGTGCAACTGCCAGTCGTTGAAGTCACCGGCGATGATCACCGGGGCATCGGCGGGCAGTGCATCGAGCAGCCTGCCCAACAGTTGCAGCTGTTTTTGCCGATGGCTTTCCAGCAGCGACAGGTGCACGCAAATGGCATGCACCGGTGGTTGCCCGGGCACGTCGAGCACGCAGTGCAGCAGGCCGCGGCGTTCGGGGCCGGTGATCGACACGTCGAGGTTGCGGTGTTCGATGATCGGGTACTTGGACAGCAGCGCGTTGCCGTGGTGGCCGTCCGGGTACACCGCGTTGCGCCCGTAGGCGAAGTCGCTCCACATGCTGTCGGCGAGGAATTCGTACTGCGAGGTCTGCGGCCAGCCGGGGTAGCGGCTGGCGTGGCGGCCATGGCTGCCGAGCACTTCCTGCAGGAACACGATATCGGCCTGGGTGCTGCGCACCGCCTCGCGCAGCTCCGGCAGGATGAAGCGCCGGTTGAAGGCGGTGAAACCCTTGTGGGTGTTGACCGTCAGCACCTTGACCCGGTGCACGGCCGGGGCCTGGCTGACGCTGGCGAAACCTGGACTGCCGGCTTCGGGGTTCACGGGGGCTCCTCAGGGACAATGGCTTTGTGGGAGCGGGCTTGCCCCGCGATGGCGTCTGATCAGGCAACATCGCAGGGCTTTGCTGACGCCATCGCGGGGCAAGCCCGCTCCCACAAAGCCTGCTCCCACGCAGTGTAGGACCGAAAAGGCCCATTGCAGGTTCAGTCCTCTTCGCGCTGCAACACCATCAACAGCAACGACCGCCCCTGCACCTCGAACACCGTGTCGAACGGCAGATGCTGCGGCTTGCGCAGCTCCGGCCGGTCGGTGTCGACCAGGCAGCTCCAGTACTCGCCCTGCGGCACCGCCGGCAGTTTGAACGGCACCACGTCGTGGTAGGCGTTGACGATCAGCAGCAGGGTTGCCTCGGCCCCGGGGCGGGCAATGCCGCTGACCTGGGCGCGGCCATCCATCAGCATGCCCAGGCAACGCCCGTGCGGGTCTTCCCACTGCTCCACGGTCATCTCGCTGCCGTCCGGGGCCAGCCAGGTGACGTCCTTGACCCCGATCGCCTCGTTGTAGTCGCCCACCAGAAACCGCGAGCGGCGCAGGATCGGGTAGGCCAGGCGCAGGCGGGTCAGGCGCTTGACGAAGGCCAGCAAGGCCTTGCCGTCCTCGTCCAGCTCCCAGTTGACCCAGCCGATCTCGCTGTCCTGGCAATACGCGTTGTTGTTGCCGTGCTGAGTGCGGCTGAACTCGTCGCCGGCGACGATCATCGGCGTGCCCTGGGCCAGCAGCAGGGTGGCGAAGTAGTTGCGAATCTGGCGCATGCGCAGGGCATTGATCGCAGGGTCGTCGGTCGGGCCTTCGACGCCGCAGTTCCACGACAGGTTGTTGTTGGTGCCGTCCTGGTTGTTCTCGTCGTTGTCCTCGTTGTGCTTGTCGTTGTACGACACCAGGTCGCGCAGGGTGAAACCGTCGTGGGCGGTGACGAAGTTGACCGAGGCGTAGGGCCGCCGGCCACGGTTGTTGAACAGGTCGCCGGAGGCTGTGATGCGCGCGGCGAAGTCGGCGAGCATGCCTTCGTCGCCTTTCCAGAAACTGCGCACGGTGTCGCGGAAACGGTCGTTCCACTCCGCCCAGCCGGGGGCGAAGTTGCCCACCTGATAGCCGCCGGGGCCGCAATCCCAGGGTTCGGCGATCAGCTTGACCTGGCTGAGCATCGGGTCCTGGCGGCAGGCCACGAGGAAGCCGTGGCGTTCGCTGTAGCCGTCGTGGTAGCGGCCGAGGATGGTCGCAAGATCAAAGCGGAAGCCGTCCACATGCATCTCGCCAGCCCAGTAGCGCAGCGAGTCGGTGACCAGTTGCAGCACGCACGGGTGGCTCAGGTCGAGGGTGTTGCCGGTGCCGGAATCGTTGATGTAGAAGCGCTTGTCGTCGGGCTTGAGGCGGTAGTACGAGGCGTTGTCGATGCCGCGCATCGACAGGGTCGGGCCGCGCTCGTTGCCCTCGGCGGTGTGGTTGTAGACCACGTCCAGAATCACTTCCAGCCCGGCGTCGTGCAGGTGCGCGACCATCTCCTTGAACTCGGCGATCTTGCCGCTGGCCAGGTAGCGCGGGTGCGGGGCGAAGAAAGCGATGCTGTTGTAGCCCCAGTAGTTGTTCAGGCCCTTGTCGAGCAGATGCTGGTCGTTGACGAAGGCATGGATCGGCAGCAGTTCGATGCTCGATACCCCAAGCGCCTTGATGTGCCCGAGCAGTTCGTCGTTGGCCAGGCCCGCGAAGGTGCCGCGCAGCGCCTCGGGCACCGCCGGGTGGCGCATGCTGATGCCGCGGGCGTGCGCCTCGTAGAGGATGGTGCGCTCCCAGGGGATCTGCACACGTTGGTCGCGGCCCCAGGTGAACGCCGGGTCGATGACCTTGCATTTGGGCACGAAGGGCGCGCTGTCGCGCTCGTCGAACGACAGGTCGTCGTCGGGGTGGCCAATGGTGTAGCCAAACAGGGCTTCGGACCATTTCAGCGTGCCCACCAGTTGCTTGGCATAGGGGTCGATCAGCAGTTTGTTGGGGTTGAAGCGGTGGCCGTTCTGCGGTTCATACGGACCGTACACGCGGTAGCCGTAGACCAGGCCAGGGTGCGCGTCGGGCAGGTAGCCGTGGTAGATCTCGTCGGTGTACTCGGGCAGCTCGATGCGCTCGAGCTCCTGTTCGCCGGTTGAATCGAACAGGCACAGTTCGACTCTGGTGGCGTTGGCCGAGAACAGGGCGAAGTTGACCCCCAGGCCGTCCCAGGTGGCGCCCAGCGGGAAGGGCATGCCTTCGCGGATGCGCGACGGGGCGACGGAGCGGGTTTTCTTCGGGG
>NZ_QKVM01000025.1 GCF_003231305.1 Pseudomonas sichuanensis
TGAAAAAGGCCCGCACATGGCGGGCCCTTTGCCACAGTGCAGGCTTACGGCAACAGGCCGGCATGGGACAGGCCCATGCGCTCGTCCAGGCCGAACAGGATATTCAGGTTCTGCACCGCCTGGCCGGACGCGCCCTTGACCAGGTTGTCGATCACCGACAGCACCACCACCAGGTCGCCACCCTGTGGCCGGTGCACGGCGATACGGCAGACGTTGGCGCCGCGCACGCTGCGGGTCTCCGGGTGGCTGCCGGCCGGCATCACGTCGACGAACGGTTCGTTGGCGTAGCGCTTTTCGAACAGCGCCTGCAAATCGACCGAGGTATCAACGACGTTGGCATAAAGGGTGGCGTGAATGCCACGGATCATCGGGGTCAGGTGGGGCACGAAGGTCAGGCCGATGTCCTTGCCCGCGGCCAGACGCAGGCCTTGGCTGATCTCCGGCAGATGGCGGTGCCCTTTGACCGCATAGGCTTTCATGCTTTCGCCGGCCTCACAGAACAGCGAACCTACCGCGGCACCACGGCCTGCACCACTGACGCCGGACTTGCAGTCGGCGATCAGACGCGAAGGGTCGGCCAGGCCAGCTTCCAGCAACGGCAGGAAGCCCAGCTGGGTAGCGGTCGGATAGCAACCGGGCACGGCGATCAGGCGCGCCTGGCGGATCTTCTCGCGGTTCACTTCAGGCAGGCCGTAGACCGCGTCCTTGAGCAGTTCAGGCGCGCCGTGCGGCTGGCCGTACCACTTGCCCCACTCCACGGCGTCCTGCAGGCGGAAGTCGGCGGACAGGTCGATGACCTTGGTGCCTGCCGCCAGCAGCTCGCCGGCCAGGGCGTGGGCCACACCGTGCGGGGTGGCGAAGAACACCACATCACAGGCGCCCAGCGCCTTGCTGTCCGGCACGCTGAAACACAGCCCGTCGTAGTGGCCGCGCAAGTTGGGGTACATGTCGGCAACCGCCACGCCCGCTTCGGAGCGCGAAGTGATGACCGCCACTTCGGCCTGTGGATGCTGCGCCAGCAGACGCAGCAGTTCGACACCGGTGTAACCCGTGCCGCCGACGATACCGACCTTGATCATAACGCTTGCCCCTTATCAACGAGCCCACTGGAAAGCGCACGATAATAGGGGCCCGGCAGGCCTGTAACAACTATTCCCATGACCCTTCGGCGCTTGCCCACTACTATTCGCACGACCGTGAAAACCTGAAGGAACCGCACATGCTCTATCTATGGATCAAGGCGCTGCACATCGTCAGCGTGGTTTGCTGGTTCGCCGGCCTGTTCTACCTGCCACGCCTGTTCGTCTACCACGCCCAGAGCCAGGACAGCATCAGCCTCGACCGCTTCATCACCATGGAGCGCAAGCTGTACCGGGGCATCATGAACCCGGCAATGATCGCCACCTATGTGTTCGGCGGCTGGATGCTCTACCTCAACCCCGGCTGGCTGAGCCAGGGTTGGCTGCACGCCAAGTTGACCCTGGTGGTGCTGCTGACCGCCTACCATCATATCTGCGGCGCCCAGCGCAAGCGCTTCGCCGCCGGCACCAATACCCGCAGCCACGTGTACTACCGCTGGTTCAACGAGGCGCCGGTACTGATCCTGCTGGGGATCGTAATTCTGGTGGTGGTCAAACCGTTCTGACGATAAGCCGCCCTGCACAGGAGTTTCGCCATGTCCCTGCCCGCCTTGCTGCAACAGCGGCTGCGCCTGCCACTGGTGGCCGCGCCGATGTTCCTGATTTCCAACCCGCAACTGGTGCTGGCCTGTTGCGCCAGCGGTGTGGTGGGCAGCTTCCCTGCGCTCAACCAGCGCGACAGCGCAGGCTTCAAGGCCTGGCTGGAGGAGATCGAGGCAGGCCTGGCTCAGTTGCAGGCGCCAGCACCCTATGCAGTCAACCTGATCGTCCACCCGAGCAACCCGCGCCTGCAGGCCGACCTGGCCCTGTGCGTCGAGCATCGCGTGCCCATCGTCATCACCAGCCTCGGCGCAGTGAAGGAGGTGGTGGATGCAGTGCACGGCTACGGCGGCCTGGTGTTCCATGACGTGACCACCCGGCGCCATGCGCAGAAGGCGGCAGAGGCCGGTGTCGATGGGCTGATCGCCGTGGCCGCCGGCGCTGGTGGCCATGCCGGCACCTGGAGCCCGTTCGCCCTGATCGCCGAGATCCGCCAGTTCTTCGACAAGACCCTGCTGCTGGCAGGCTGCCTCAACCACGGCCACGAACTGCTCGCGGCGCAATTGCTGGGGGCAGACCTGGGCTACATGGGCACACGCTTCATCGCCACCCGTGAGAGCCAGGCACAGGACGCCTATAAACAGATGATCCTCGGCGCAACCGCCGCCGATATCATCCACACGCCAGCAGTATCCGGCATCCCGGCCAGTTTTCTGCGACAAAGCCTGGACCAGGCCGGTTACGACCTGGCGGCGCTCACCAGCAGCCATGAGGCCGGCAAGCTCAAGCCGCTGGACGAGGAAGCCAAGGCCTGGAAGACCGTCTGGTCCGCTGGCCAGGGCGTCGGCGAGATCAACGACCTGCCCAGCGCCGCAGCCCTGATCGAACGCCTGCACGGCGAATACCAGGGCGCCCTGGATCGCGCCCAACAGCTACGCAGCAACGCCTTGTAGCAAACCAACCAGGCTGTAAACTAGGCGCCCCTTACGCCCCAGGAGCCTTGCATGACCCGTTACGCCATGATTACCGGCGCTTCCACCGGCCTGGGCCTGGCCCTGGCGGAGGCCCTGGCGCGGCGCGGGCGCAATCTGATCCTGGTGGCACGCCAGCGCGAGACGCTGGAGCCGGTGGCCATCGAACTGACCCAGCGTTTTGGCGTGGAAGTGCTGTTCCGCGCCTGCGACCTCAGCCAGCCCCTGCGCCTGTCGGGGTTCGTGCTTGAGCTGGAGGAAGGCGAGCGGCGCATCGACCTGCTGGTCAACTGCGCAGGCCAACGCACCTACGGGCCCTTCCTTGCCCATGAATGGGCCGATGAGCAGGACCTGCTGGAGGTCAATATCCTGGCCCTGAGCCGCCTGTGCCATGCCATCGGCAACCTGATGGCCGTGCAGGGTGGCGGGCAGATCCTCAATGTCGCAGGCCTGGCCGGGGTCGCGCCCGGCCCCTGGATGGCCGCCTACGCCGCCAGCAAGGCCTATGTGCTCAGCTTCAGCGAAGCCTTGCGCGAAGAGCTCGGGCGCACCGGGATCAAAGTCTCGGTGTTGTGCCCCGGGCCGGTTCGTTCGTCGCGCCGGCGCATTCCCCGCCTCGACGACAACAGCCCGAGCCCCGAGGAGATCGCGCTGTACACCGTACGCGCCCTGGACAAGAACCGCGCGCGGATCATCCCCGGCCGCCGTAACCGCTGGCTGGCCTTTGCCCCGCGCCTGTTGCCGCGCTGGTTGGCACGCAAGCTGGCCGGCGTGATCCACCGTCGCTACTGCCCGGTCGGCATGGAATAAGCACTGGGCGAGTGGCAGCGGGCTCAGTACACTCGGCCCGGACACTCACCATGGAGCAAGTGCTGTGGACGATCTATTCCTCAAAATCATCAACCGGGAAATCCCGGCGGATATCATCTACGAAGATGACCAGATTCTGGCCTTCAAGGATATCGCCCCCGCGGCGCCGGTCCATTTCCTGGTCATCCCGAAAAAACACATCCGCACCCTCAACGACCTGACCGAAGAAGACAAAGCCCTGGCCGGGCACATCCTCTTCACCGCCCAGCGCCTGGCCGTCGAGCAAGGCTGCGAGGAAGGCTTCCGCGTCGTCATGAACTGCAACCCCAAAGGCGGCCAGACCGTCTACCACATCCATATGCACGTGCTTGGCCAGCGCCAGATGCACTGGCCACCGGGCTGATCCAGGGCAAGCCCCCTCCAGCCGATTGCGGTAAACTGTCGGGCACACTCTAGTGGAGGTGCCCGATGGCTACCGAACGTCACTACTCGCCGCTCGACCGCTTGTTGCTGCAGGCCGATACCGCCATGCGCACCCTGCTCCCCTTCAGCGGCCAACCTTCGCGCCCGTCACCGGCGATCATCCAGCCCGACGCCGAGCTCGACGAGCAGCAGAGCCGCCACGTCGCCGGCCTGATGCGTATCAATCACACCGGTGAAGTCTGCGCCCAGGCGCTCTACCAGGGCCAGGCCCTGACCGCCAAGCTGCCCCAGGTGCGCAAGGCCATGGAGCATGCGGCAGAAGAAGAAATCGACCACCTGGCCTGGTGCGAGCAGCGTATTCGCCAGCTCAACAGCCACCCCAGCGTGCTCAACCCGTTGTTCTACGGCATGTCCTTCGGCATCGGCGCACTCGCCGGCCTGGTCAGCGACAAGGTCAGCCTGGGTTTCGTCGCCGCCACCGAGCATCAGGTGTGCAAACACCTGGACGAGCACCTTGAACAGATCCCCGAGAGCGATGGCAAATCCCGCGCGATCCTTGAACAGATGCGCGTCGACGAAGAGCACCACGCCGAATCCGCGCTGGAAGCTGGCGGCTATCGCTTCCCGGCGCCCATCCGATTCGGCATGAGCCTGATGGCCAAGGTCATGACCAAGAGCACCTATCGCATCTGAGGCACAGCGCATGGAACGCTTCGACGCCAAGGACCTGGCACGCGCGGTGGACGCCGGTGTACTGCAACCGGGCCAGGACCGCGCACTGCTGGACTTCCTTCGCCAGCAGCCGCAAAGCCGCGGCAGCTTCCAACTGGCCCACGTCGCCTTCTACTTCGGCGCCCTGCTGATCATGGGGGCGATGGGCTGGCTGCTCACCGAAGCCTGGATGCGGATCGGCGACAGTGCACTGCTGGCCATCGCCCTGCTCTACATCGCCACGCTCACCCTGTTCGCCCTGTCACTGCAACGCCGCGGGCAGCCCATCGCCGCCGGCGTGCTGGCGGCCGTCGCGGTGAGTATCGTGCCACTGGCAGTGTTCGCCGTGGAGCGGCTGGCGGGCTGGTGGCCGCTGGACGATGCCCAGGGTGACTATCACCAGTACTACACCTATGTGCAG
Organism: Pseudomonas sichuanensis; assembly: GCF_003231305.1. GTDB lineage: Bacteria > Pseudomonadota > Gammaproteobacteria > Pseudomonadales > Pseudomonadaceae > Aquipseudomonas > Aquipseudomonas sichuanensis. The sequence goes on from NZ_QKVM01000025.1 coordinate 5,016, forward strand.
GGCGGCTGGCTGGCCATGGAGGCCGCAACCGTGGTAGCCGGCCTGCTGATGCTGCGCCTGGTGCCCTTCCCGTTCATCGTCATGCCGATCGCGCTTGCGCTGTGGTTCATGTCCATGGACCTGACCGAGTGGGTGTATGGCGATGTGTTCAGCTGGGAGCAGCGCCGCACGGTCTCTGTGTGGTTCGGCCTGGCCGTGCTGGTGGTATTCGTAGGCATCGATGGCCGCACCCGCCAGGACTACGCTGGCTGGGGCTACCTCGCCGGCCTGCTGGCGTTCTGGGGCGGGCTGACGTCGATGGACAGCGCCAGCGAACTGGGCAAGGCACTGTATTGCCTGATCAACCTGGGGCTGATGGGGCTGGCCGTGTTGCTGCGCCGGCCGGTATTCATGGTGTTCGGGGCGATGGGCGTGGCGGCCTACCTCGGCTATCTGTCCTACGAGGTATTTGCCGACTCGCTGCTGTTCCCGCTGGTGGTCACCCTGATCGGCCTTGGCGTCATCGGCCTGGGCCTGCTGTACCAGAAACGACGGGAAGCCTTGAGTGCACAGCTGCGAGCCAGGCTACCCGAGCGCCTGTTGCGGTTGCTGCCGGCGTTGCGCCGTTGAAGTTTCGACTGATCACGGCGCGGTTGCTGCAAAGCCTCGGGCTGATACCGGTTGCGTATGTGTTTGTCTGCCTGATGACAGCCGCCATCAGGCAAACCGCCTTCAGCCTGGAACTGCCCGACCTCGGCGAGCCCGACAGCAACAGTGTGACCGAGATGCTGCTGTTCACTGTGCCCGGGCTGCTGCTGTTCCTGCTGCCGGCTTGCAATTGCCGCAAGCGTCGTGCGCTCATCGCCCTGTTCGGGCTGGCCGCCGTGGCCACGGCACTGCTGCAGTGCATGCTGTTTGCCCAAAGTTTCGGCAGTACCTGGAGCACCAGCGAAATACTTGGGCTACTGCTGTTCAACATCCCGTTATTGCTGCTCGCGCTAGCGCCGGGCGTCGCCTGGCTACTGGCCGCTGAGCGGCTGAATCTGCAAAGCGCCTGACTGCCAGGCGCCATTGCCCGTCACGCGAGTTCGACAATCTCGTAACCGTGAGTGATTTCCACCCCGGCACGCTCGAGCATGATCGATGCAGAGCAATACTTTTCGGCCGACAGCTCCACCGCGCGCTTGACCTGTGCCTCTTTCAGCCCACGCCCTTTGACCACGAAGTTCATGTGGATCTTGGTGAACACCTTGGGGTCCTCGCTGGCGCGCTCGGCTTCCAGGAACGCTTCGCAGCTCTCCACCGCCTGGCGCGACTTCTTGAGGATGCTGACCACGTCGAAGCTGCTGCATCCGCCCAGCCCCAACAGCAGCATTTCCATCGGGCGCACGCCAAGGTTGCGGCCTCCGGCTTCGGGCGGGCCGTCCATGACCACGACATGGCCACTCCCCGACTCGCCGAGGAACATTGCTTCACCCGCCCACTGGATGCGTGCCTTCATCTATCCGGACTCCCGATCTCGTAAAAAGGGTGCCAGCTTAGACCTTGTGACGCTGTCGGAAAAGCTCAAGGCGCAGCGCTTTAATGCCGATACATGGAGACGTGTCTGATAAGCTGGCGCCAAATGACTGGCGCATCACGCCAGGCAGCCTCAATAAAAAGCCAATGCCTCACATCGAACAGGATTTCGTGATGGTCTCCTCAGCCCTTGCGCCCAAGATCAAGAACATCGAAAAGCTGCTGGTGCACTGCCAGCGCCGTCGCTACGCCGCCAAAAGCAACATCATCTGCGCGGGCGACCGGGCCGAGACCCTCTCGTTCATCATCAAAGGCTCGGTGACCATCCTGATCGAGGACGACGACGGCCACGAGATGATCATCGCCTACCTCAACAACGGTGACTTCTTTGGTGAGCTGGGCCTGTTCGAGCCCGCCGGCCAGGAGCATCAGCGCAGCGCCTGGGTGCGGGCCAAGACCGAATGCGAAGTGGCCGAGATCAGCTACGACAAATTCCGCGAGCTGGGCCGCCAGGACCCGGAGATTCTCTACGCCCTCGGCGCGCAAATGGCTCAGCGGCTACGCAACACCACGCGCAAGGTCGGTGACCTGGCCTTCTTCGACGTGACCGGCCGGGTTGCCCGCTGCCTGCTCGAACTGTGCAGGCAGCCAGACGCCATGACCCACCCCGACGGCATGCAGATCAAGATTACCCGCCAGGAAATCGGTCGCATCGTCGGCTGTTCGCGGGAAATGGTCGGCCGCGTCCTCAAGGATCTCGAGGAGCGCAGCCTGGTGCAGGTGAAGGGCAAGACCATGGTGGTCTACGGCACCCGCTAATCCTTCGGCAGCCCGGCAATGACCTCGGCATAGGCCAGGGAAAGGCGCTCGAACCAGGGCGCCTGCGGCGCCACTTCATGCAAGGCGATATGGCTGTCGGCCCGGCAACGCTGTTCAAGCTCGCAACATTCATTGAAACGATTGACCGCCGCCACCATCGATTCGCGCTCGTTGTCCAGCAGCAGTGCGCCGTGCACCAACACCACCGGGCGCTTGCCGCCCAGGCCCTGGCGCCAGCGCTGGGCCGTGCCGACCAGTTTGCGGCCGTTCAGGTTGACGTTGTAGCGGCCATCGCAGAAGGCGCCATCGATTTCCCCCACCGACGCCACCCCACCCCACTCGCGCAGTACATCGCACAGCGGCAGGCACAGTCGCTCGTAGGCATTCTCGATGCGTCCGTGATCGCCTTCGCTGCGCGGAGCGACGTAGACCAGCGCCACGTTCACGGTTGAATGCGACTGCGGCACAGGCTCACCACCCGTTTCGCGCAGCAATACCGGCCAGCCGGCGATCGCCAACTCGGCGCAGGCGGCTTCGAAGTTATCCAGCCGACTCATCCGGCGTGGCATCACCAGCGCATGGTCGGTGGGGCGCCAGAACAGCACGCCAGCGTCACGCTCGCCACGGCACACGGCGGCCAGCAATTCCTGCTCGGCGTGCAGGCCCTGTTCGACGGTCAGGGCCAGGGGTTGATCGGTCATTGATCCACCTTCGATGAAAACTCTACCGGCCTCATCGCGGGGCAAGCCCGCTCCCACCTTGTCACCCGTGGGAGCGGGATTGCCCCGCGATGAGGCCCTCGAATACAGACACAAAAAAGCCGGCAACAAAGGCCGGCTTCGATTCGATCAGTCCAGGGCCTGAACAGTCTTCTTCACCTGGTCAGGGAAGAACAGCCGTTGCAGTTCCAGCCCCGGCTGCTCGGCGCGCATGAACGCCTCGCCGACCAGGAACGAATACACCTCGTTGATTGCCATCAACTCGACATCGGCCCGATTGAGGATGCCACTCTCGGTGATGGCCAGGCGATCGCGGGGGATGCGTGGCAGCAGGTCGAGCGTGGTCTCCAGGCTGACCTCGAAGGTGTGCAGGTTACGGTTGTTGACGCCGACCAGCGGGGTATCGAGGGTCTTCAGCGCGCGCTCCAGCTCATCGCCGTCGTGCACTTCGACCAACACGTCGAGGCCGACGTCCTTGGCCGTGGCGGCCAACTCGGCCATCTTCACGTCATCCAGCGCCGAGACGATCAGCAGCACGCAGTCGGCACCCAAAGCGCGGGCTTCGACGATCTGGTACGGATCGACCATGAAGTCCTTGCGGATCACCGGCAGCGACACTGCGGCGCGGGCTTGCTGCAGGTACTCATCGGCACCCTGGAAGTAATCCACGTCGGTCAGCACCGACAGGCAGGTCGCCCCGCCTTTTTCATAGCTGACCGCGATGTCGGCCGGCACGAAATGCTCGCGAATCACACCCTTGCTTGGCGAAGCTTTCTTGATCTCGGCGATCACCGCCGGCTGCTTGCGCTTGGCCTGTTCGATCAAGGCATTGGCGAAGCCACGCGGGGCGTCAGCCGCCTTGGCCAGGCGCTCCAGTTCGGCGAGGCTGACCCGCGCGCTGCGCTCGGCCACTTCCTGGAACTTGCGGGCGATGATCCTTTCCAGCACCGTCGGCACGCTCATGCTTCGTTCTCCACTTTGAATACCGCGGTAAAGGCGCCCAGCTCCTGCAGCTTTTCCCAGGCCAGCCCGGTGTGCAGCACGTCGTGGGCCAGTTCCACGCCCTGGGCCAGGGTCATGGCGTGATCGGCGGCGTACAGCGCCGCACCGGCATTGAGCACGATCATTTCGGCGGCCTTCTGGCCGTTCTCGGTCTTGCGCCGGCCCAATGCGTCACGGATCAAGTCCAGCGACGCCTGCGGGCCATCGACCGCCAGGCCGTGCAGGCTCTGGCTCTTCATGCCGAGGTCTTCGGGCTCGACCCAATACTCGCTGATCTGGTCATTCTTCAGTTCGGCCACGAAGGTGGGCGCCGCCAGGCTGAACTCGTCCAGGCCATCCTTGGAGTGCACCACCAGCACATGCTTGCTGCCAAGGCGCTGCAGCACTTCGGCCAGCGGGCGGCACAGCGCCTGGTTGAACACCCCGACCACCTGATGCTTCACCCCGGCCGGATTCGTAAGCGGGCCGAGCATGTTGAACAGGGTACGCAGCCCCAGCTCGCGACGCGGGCCGGCGGCATACTTCATGGCCTTGTGGTGGCTCTGGGCGAACATGAAACCGATCCCCAGGCTGTCGATGCAGCGGGCGACCTGCACCGGGGTGAGGTTCAGGTAGATACCGGCGGCTTCCAGCAGGTCAGCGCTGCCGCTCTTGCCGGACACCGCGCGGTTGCCGTGCTTGGCCACCGGGCAGCCGGCGGCCGCAAGGACGAACGACGACGCGGTGGAAACGTTGAAAATGTTCGCGCCATCGCCGCCGGTGCCAACGATGTCGACCACGCCGTCGAGGCTCTTGAGCTCGACCTTGTCGGCCAGCTCGCGCATCACCGACACCGCGCCGACGATCTCGTCGATGCTTTCGCTCTTCATGCGCATGCCCATCAGGAAGGCGCCGATCTGCGCCTCGCTGCACTGGCCGGTCATGATCTGGCGCATGACCTCGCGCATTTCTTCGGTGCTCAGGTCCAGGTGGCCGACGATACGGCTCAACGCAGTCTTGATATCCATGCTCGGTCCTTAGCGGCGGCCGCCGGTCTGCTTGAGGAAATTGGCGAACAGCTCGTGGCCCTGCTCGGTCAGGATGGACTCGGGGTGGAACTGCACCCCTTCGATATTCAGTGTCTTGTGGCGCAGGCCCATGATCTCGTCGACCGAGCCATCGGCGTGGGCGGTCCAGGCGGTCACTTCCAGGCAGTCCGGCAGCGTCTCGCGCTTGACCACCAGCGAGTGGTAACGGGTGACGGTCAGCGGGTTGTTGAGGCCGGCGAACACGCCCAGGTCACGGTGCACCACCGGGCTGGTCTTGCCATGCATCACCTGGCGGGCACGTACCACGTCACCGCCGAAGGCCTGCCCGATCGATTGATGGCCAAGGCAGACGCCCAGAATCGGCAGCTTGCCGGCGAAGTGCAGGATGGCCTCGATGGACACACCGGCTTCGCTCGGGGTGCAGGGGCCGGGGGAAACCACGATGCGCTCGGGGTTGAGGGCTTCGATCTGGGCGATGGTCATCTCGTCATTGCGGATGACCTTGACCTCGGCACCCAGCTCGCCGAGGTACTGCACGACGTTGTAGGTGAAGGAGTCGTAGTTGTCGATCATCAGTAGCATCTGGAACGAACCTCTTGAATACGGGGGACTCCGGGGGCGCGTGGCGGCCCACCGGGTTCATGGACCACGGCCTGCTCAGCGTTTGCTGGTCTGCTCGGCGAGGGCCACCGCGCGGAACATCGCCCGACGCTTGTTGATGGTTTCTTCCCACTCCAGTGCCGGCACCGAGTCGGCGACGATGCCGCCGCCGGCCTGCACATGCAGCTCGCCGTCCTTGATCACCGCAGTGCGGATGGCGATGGCGGTATCCATGTTGCCGTTCCAGGCGAAGTAGCCCACGGCGCCGCCGTAGACACCGCGCTTGACCGGTTCCAGCTCATCGATGATCTCCATGGCGCGGATCTTCGGCGCCCCCGACAGGGTGCCCGCCGGCAGGATCGCCCGCAGCGCATCCATTGCCGTCAGCCCCTCGGCCAGTTGGCCGGTGACATTGGAGACGATGTGCATCACGTTCGAATAGCGCTCGATCACCATCTTCTCGGTCAGGCGCACGCTGCCAGTGGACGACACACGCCCCACGTCGTTGCGGCCCAGGTCGATCAGCATCAGGTGCTCGGCGATTTCCTTGTCATCCGACAGCAGGTCGTCTTCCAGGGCGCGGTCGGCCTCTTCGGTGGCGCCGCGCGGGCGGGTACCGGCGATCGGGCGTACCGTGACCAGGTTGTCCTCGACCCGCACCAGCACTTCCGGCGAACTGCCCACGACATGGAAGTCGCCGAAGTTGAAGAAGTACATGTAGGGCGTCGGGTTGAAGCAGCGCAGAGCACGGTAGAGGTCGATCGGCGCGGCCGCAAAATCGATGGACATGCGCTGCGACGGCACCACCTGCATGCAGTCGCCGGCGAGGATGTACTCCTTGACGGTGTCCACCGCGCGTTCGTAGTCACCCTGGGTGAAACTGGAGCGGAACGCCGGCTCGGCGGCCATCGGGCCATCGAGGTCAAGACCGCGGCGCGGGGTGATCGGCTGGCGGAGCTTCTCCAGCAGGCCCTCGAGACGGGCCTGGCCTTGCTCGAAGGCCTGCTCGTCGCTGGGGTCGACCAGCACGATGGCGTGCATCTTGCCCGCCAGGTTGTCGAACACCACCACGGCGTCGGAGACCATCAGCAGGATGTCCGGCACCCCCAGCGGGTCCGGGTTCGGGCAAGCGCCCAGGCGTTTTTCCACATAACGCACGCAGTCGTAGCCGAAGTAGCCGACCAGGCCGCCGTTGAAACGCGGCAGGCCCGGAATGTCGGCGACCTTGTAGCGATCCTTGAAGGTTTCGACGAAGGCCAGCGGGTCTTCGACCTCATGGCTTTCCACTTCCACGCCATCCTGCAGGATGCTCACGTGGTAGCCATGTACACGCATGACGGTGCGCGACGGCAGGCCGATCATCGAATAACGGCCCCACTTCTCGCCGCCCTGCACGGATTCGAGCAGGTACGAGTTGGGCTGGTCGGCCAGTTTGAGGTAGATCGACAGGGGGGTATCGAAGTCGGCCAGGGTTTCGCGGGCCAGGGGGATGCGGTTATAGCCGGCAGCGGCCAGGCGCAGGAATTCTTCGCGGGTCATGTGTAGCCTCGTGGCAAGCAGCAATGGGGTCAGGCAAGCGGACGGGCCGGCAGGCGCCGGCGGGCATAAGTCAGGCGCGCCAGCGCCAGCGGGCCAGAGCCTTGATGACTTTCATCCAGAATTTGCCAGTAACCACCACGTCGTTGTCTCTGCTGTGCGGGGCTTGAAGGTCCGCCAACGTTATCCCAGTGTCGGTGACTAAGCAACCAGGCAGCAGCAGGCGCAGGTCGCTGATCACCAGGCTGGGAGACTCCTCGTCGATGGGGCGGCCATGGTTGTAGCCATAGCTCAGGCCGACACACTGCACCCCGGCCGCTTTCGCCGCCAGCACGTCGCTGCGCGAATCGCCGATGAACAGCGACTGCGCAGGCGCCACACCGGCCATCTTCATCACGAACAGCAGCGCCGCCGGGTCGGGTTTTTTCTGTGGCAGGGTGTCGCCGCCGATGATCCAGCGGAAGTAGCGCCCGATCTTCATCTGGTCGAGCAACGGGGCAACGAAGCGCTCGGGCTTGTTGGTGATCAGCGCCATCTCCACGCCCTGCTTGCTCAGCCAGCGCAGGGTGTCGCGCACACCGGGGTAGACGACGGTCAGTTCATGGCTGTCGGCGTAGGCCTCCATGAACAGCGCCAGCGCGCGCTCGGCCAGGGCATCGTCCACGCTGTCGTGGTCCAGGCCACCGGCCAGCGCCCGGCGCACCAGCACCTGGGCGCCGTTGCCCACCCAGTGACGCACGGCGTCGAGCCCGGCGGGCTCGCGCCCGAGTTCGAGCAGCATGCGGTCGACGGCTGCGGCCAGGTCGGGGACCGAATCGATCAGGGTGCCATCCAGATCGAACATCACCAGCCTGGGCAGCGTCCCCGGGAACAGCTGCTCGAAGCCGCTCATGCGCGTGCCAGCGCCATTTCGGCACGCATCTTGGCGATCACTTCCTGATAGTCCGGGGCGTTGAAGATCGCCGAACCGGCAACGAAGGTGTCGGCGCCGGCTGCGGCGATTTCGCGGATATTGTTGACGTTGACGCCGCCATCGATCTCCAGGCGGATATCGCGGCCGCTGGCGTCGATCAGTGCCCGGGCCTCACGCAGCTTGTCGAGGGTACCGGGGATGAACTTCTGCCCGCCGAAGCCTGGGTTGACGCTCATCAGCAGGACCATGTCGACCTTGTCCATCACGTACTTCAGCGCATCCAGGCTGGTGGCCGGGTTGAACACCAGGCCGGCCTTGCAGCCGCCGTCGCGGATCAGCTGCAGCGAACGGTCGATGTGCTGGGTGGCTTCCGGGTGGAAGGTGATGTAGGTGGCGCCGGCTTCGATGAAATCGCCGATGATGCGATCGACCGGGCTCACCATCAGGTGCACGTCGATCGGCGCGGTCACGCCGTACTTGCGCAGCGCGGTGCAGACCATCGGGCCGATGGTCAGGTTGGGTACGTAGTGGTTGTCCATGACATCGAAGTGGACGATGTCGGCCCCGGCGGCCAGAACCTTGTCGACGTCCTCGCCCAGGCGGGCGAAATCGGCGGAAAGAATGGAGGGGGCAATAGCGTAGGGCTGCATGGCGCACCTGTTGGGCAGAATCACGGTGGCGCGCATTGTAACCCAGGGAAGCGGATCAAGGCTGATTGGTATCAATCCTGTGCCGGCCCTTCGCGGGTAAACCCGCTCCCACAGGGATCGCGCAGATCTCGAGAGCTGCACATAACCTGTGGGAGCGGGTTCACCCGCGAAGAGGCCGGTACAAGCATCCGAATATCAGCCCGGCTGCTGGGTCCTCAGCTTCTCGCTACGCCCACGCAACCACTCCAGAGTCAGCAGCAACACCACCGAAAACGCGATCAGCAGGGTCGCCGCCGCCGCGATGGTCGGACTCAGGTTCTCGCGGATGCCGCTGAACATCTGCCGCGGCAGGGTGGCCTGCTCGGGCCCGGCAAGGAACAGGGTCACCACCACCTCATCGAACGAGGTGGCGAAGGCGAACAGCGCCCCGGAAATGCCCCCCGGCGCAATCAGCGGCAGGGTCACCCGACGGAAGGTCAGCAACGGCGAGGCGCCAAGGCTGGCTGCCGCACGCACCAGGTTGTAGTTGAAGCCCTGCAACGTGGCCGACACGGTGATGATCACGAAGGGAACACCCAGTACCGCATGCACCAGGATCAGCGAGATGAAGCTGTTGCCCATCCCCAGCGGGGCAAAGAACAAGTAACTCGCCACACCGATGATCACCACCGGCACCACCATCGGCGAGATCACCAGCGCCATCACCAGCGACTTGCCGGGGAAGTCGCCGCGGGTCAGGCCGATCGAGGCCAGGGTGCCGAACACCATGGCCAGCACCGTCGCCGCCGGGGCGACGATGATGCTGTTCTTCAGCGAACGCATCCATTCGGCCGAGGCGAAGAAGTCCTGGTACCAGTGCAGCGAGAAGCCCTGCAGCGGGTACACCAGGAAACTCCCGCTGTTGAACGACAGCGGCACGATCACCAGCACCGGCAGCACCAGGAACAGCAGTACCAACCCGCAGAGAATGCGCAAGGTGTAGAACCACACCCGCTCCACGGGCGACATGTAGGGGCTCAGCATGACAAGGCTCCTCAGCTCAGGCGCAGGCGGCTGGCGCCGACCAGCCAGCTATAGATCAGGTACAGCACCACGGTGGCCAGCAGCAGCAACCCGCCCAGCGCGGTGGCCATGCCCCAGTTGATGCTGGTGTTGGTGTAGAAGGCGACGAAGTAGCTGACCATCTGGTCGTTCGGGCTGCCCAGCAGTGCCGGGGTGATGTAGTAGCCGATCGAGATGATGAACACCAACAGGCAACCGGCACCGACGCCGGCGTAGGTCTGCGGGAAGTACACCCGCCAGAAGCTGGCGAACGGGTGGCAGCCCAGCGAGATCGCCGCACGCATGTAGCTGGGCGAGATACCCTTCATCACGCTGTACAGCGGCAGGATCATGAACGGCAGCAGGATGTGCACCATCGAGATGTACACGCCAGTGCGGTTGAACACCAGTTCCAGCGGCTGGTCGATGATGCCCATGGCCATCAGCGCGCTGTTGATCAGCCCGCCCGACTGCAGCAGCACGATCCACGCCGCCACCCGCACCAGGATCGAGGTCCAGAACGGCAGCAGCACCAGGATCATCAGCAGGTTGCTCTGCCGGGTAGGCAGGTTGGCCAGCAGGTAGGCCAGCGGATAGGCCAGCACCAGGCAGATGGCGGTGATCACCACGCCCATCCACAGGGTGCGGGCAAAGATGTCGAGGTAGATGGCCTGGTCTGGCGTGGCCTTGGCCAGCTCACCGAGGTCGTCGATGCGGTGATCGAGCGCCGCCAGCAGGTAGAACGGCGTGACGCTGCTGGTGTTGCGGCGGATCGCCTGCCAGTAGGCCGGGTCGCCCCAGCGCTCGTCCAGCGTCTGCAAGGCATCTTTATAAGAAGCAGGCTCCGCCTTGAACGGCAGGGCCCGCGCAGTCTTGGCCAGCAGGCTGCGGTAGCCGGCCAGCTCCATGTTCAGGCGTTTGGACAGATCGCCCAGTGTCTGGTTCTTGCGTGATTCGGCCAGGTCCTGGCTCAGGGCCTTGTAGGCCTCCTCGCCGGGCAGGCTCTTGCCGTCCCACTGCGCCACGGCCTCGACGGTGCGCGGCAGGCCCGCGACCACTTCGGGGTTGCCGACGCTCTTGTACAAGAGCGCGGCAATCGGCACCAGAAACACCAGCAGAAGGAACAGCGCCAGCGGCGCAATCAATGCCTGGGCCTTCCAGCGGTTGACCCGCTCGGCATGCTTGAGGCGCTGTTTGAGGCTTTTACCTGCGCCTTCGTTGAGGGGCACTGCAATGGCCATGGCGAACTCCGGGAAAACAGGGAAACATTGAGGCCGCTTCAAAAGGACAGCGGCGACCTCAGGCTTGACGCGCTAACTGTAGGAGCGGCCTTGTGCCGCGAAAGGGCTGCAACGCAGCCCCAGCATCTTGTGCATCACGGCTGAGAACCTGGGGCCGCTTCGCGGCCCTTTCGCGGCACGAGGCCGCTCCTACAGGGCTCAGGGACCGTGCCCCTACTTCTTCGCCGCCCAGGCGTTGAAGCGTTGCTCCAGCTGCTCGCTGTTGTCGGCCCAGAAGGCCACGTCGATCTGCACCTGGTTGGCAATGTTCTCAGGCGTGGTCGGCATGTCTTTCTTCACCGCGTCCGACAGCAGGCTCACGGCTTTGCTGTTGGCCGGGCCGTAGGCGATGTTCTCGGAGTAGATCTTCTGCTGCTCGGGCTGGACGCTGTAGGCGATGAATTTCTTCGCCTCTTCGGCATCCTTGGCACCTTTCGGGATGGCCCAGGCGTCGAAGTCGTAGATGCCGCCGTTCCACACCACCTTGAGGTTGCTCTCTTTCTGCACAGCGGCGATGCGGCCGTTGTAGGCCGAGCTCATGACCACGTCACCCGAGGCCAGGTACTGCGGCGGCTGGGCACCGGCTTCCCACCACTGGATGCTCGGTTTGAGCTCGTCGAGCTTCTTGAAGGCGCGGTCCTGGCCCTCCTTGGTGGCCAGCACTTTGTAGACTTCCTTCGGCGCGACACCGTCGGCCATCAGGGCGAATTCGAGGGTGTACTTGGCGCCCTTGCGCAGGCCGCGCTTGCCCGGGAACTGCTTGGTGTCCCAGAAATCAGCCCAGCTGGTGGGGGCGGTCTTGAGTTTGTCGGCGTTGTAGGCCATGACCGTGGACCACACGAAGAAGCCCACGCCGCAGGGCTGGATGGCGCCCGGCACATAGTCGCCTTCATTGCCGAACAACGCCGGGTCGAGCTCCTCGAACATGCCCTCGTCGCAACCGCGGGCCAGCTCTGGCGACTCCACCTCCACCAGGTTCCAGCTCACGCTCTTGGTGTCGACCATGGCCTTGATCTTGGCCATCTCGCCGTTGTACTCGCCGGCGACGATCTTGCCCTTGCCCGCCTTCTCCCATGGCTCGTAGAACGCCTTGGTCTGGGCGGCCTTGTTGGCGCCCCCGAAAGAAATCACGGTGAGGTCGGCCGCCATGGCCTGGCCGGCGGCGAACAACCCCAGGGCCAGGGCGGTCAGTTTCAACTGCTTGCGCATTATTATTCTCTCCACAGTACAGGGTTGGTGAAGCAATCGATCAGTGGGCTTGTGCAATCGGATCGAGCGCGCGGGCGTGCTCCACCTCCCAGCCCAGCGGTACCACGTCGCCCACGGCCAGGGCCGGGTCGAGTTCGGCAATCGGCTGCTTCACGAAGAAGTCGGCCTTGCCGCAGACCTCCAGGCGCACCCGCACGTGGTCGCCCAGGTAGATGAACTCGGCCACCCGGCCGGAGAAGCGATTGACGCAACTTTCGCTGTGGCCGTTGAGGCGCACGCGCTCGGGGCGGATCGACAGGGTGACCGGCTCGCCGGCCTGGCCGACGTTGACCGCCAGCGCCTCGACCCGCTCGCCACGGCCCAGTTGCACCTGGCAACGCTTGCCATCGCTGGCCAGCAGCGTGCCGTTGATACGGTTGTTCTCACCGATGAAGTTGGCGACGAAGGTGTTGCAGGGTTCTTCGTAGAGGGTGCGCGGGTCGGCGATCTGCTGGATCTCGCCCTGATGGAACACCGCCACCCGGTCGGACATGGTCAGCGCCTCGCCCTGGTCATGGGTCACGTACACCACGGTCACGCCCAGGCGCTGGTGGATGTGCTTGATCTCCATCTGCATGTGTTCGCGCAGTTGCTTGTCCAGGGCGCCGAGCGGTTCGTCCATCAGCACCAGCTGGGGTTCGAACACCAATGCCCGGGCCAGCGCCACGCGCTGCTGCTGGCCACCGGACAGCTGCCCCGGGTAGCGCTTGGCGAAGGCATCGAGCTGGACCATGTTGAGCACGCGCTTGACCCGTTCGCTGACGTCGGTCTTGCTCAGGTTGCGCACGGTCAGCGGGAAGGCCAGGTTCTCGGCCACGGTCATGTGCGGGAACAGCGCGTAGTTCTGGAACACCATGCCGATGTCGCGCTTGTGCGGCGGCACGTTGTTGATCGAGCGCCCGGCCAGCTGGATCTCGCCGGCGGTAGGGGTTTCGAAGCCGGCCAGCATCATCAGGCTGGTGGTCTTGCCCGAACCGGAAGGGCCGAGCAGGGTCAGGAACTCACCCTTGCGAATGTCCAGGTTGAGGTCTTTGACGATCAGCGATTCGCCGTCGTAGCTCTTCTGCACACCACGGAAGCTGACCAGCGTCTCGTTCGAATTCGCCTCGCTCATGCCCTGCACCTTCTTGTTGGAATGACTGCGTAGGCAAAAGAGTAGAAGAGGCGCAAACGCCCGGAAATCGGGGGTGCTGAGAGAATGCCATCATCCGGATGGAAGACTTGCTGTAGGGAACGCCCTACAAGGATGGCGCGTTTGGAATGCCAATCAGTGTCCATGCCAAGCCTGTGGGAGCGGGTTTACCCGCGAAGAGACCAGTGCAACCACCGAGATCCGCAGGCCAGGCCCATTCGCGGGTAAACCCGCTCCCACAGGAATATGCGCCAGGCCGCTGCTCTACCTGTCGCAACCAGAACACTCACACCAGCTTGTGCTCCATGGCGTACTTCACCAGCTCCGCCAGCGAGTTGACCTTGAGCTTCTGCATCAGCCGCGCCTTGTGGGTGCTGATGGTCTTGCTCGACAGCGCCAGCTGCAGGGCGATGTCATTGACGTTGGCCCCCTGGGCCAGGCGCTCGAACACCGAGAACTCGCGCTCCGACAGCAGCGTGTGCAGCGGCCGGGTTTCGGTCAGGCCCACCTCGAACACCATGCGGTCGGCCAGGGCCGGGTCGATGTAACGCCCGCCCCCGGCCACCCGGCGGATGGCCGTGAGCAGCAGCGCCGGGTCGCTGTCCTTGGTCGCATAGCCCGCCGCACCGGCCTTGAGCGCCCGCGCCGCCATCTGCGCTTCGTCATGCATCGACAGCATCAGGATCGCCGGCGGGTTGTTCAGCGCGCGGATCCGCGGGATCGCCTCCAGGCCGTTCACCCCTGGCATGGAGATATCCAGCAGCACCACCTCGCAGGGCGTGTGGCGCAAGGTCTCGAGCAACTGCTCGCCATTGCCCGCCTCGCCCGCCACCTGCATGTCCTTGGCCAGGCCGATCAACTGCTTGATGCCCTCCCGGACGATGGTGTGGTCTTCCGCCACCAGCACTCGAATCACGATTGTTTCTCCTGCTTCAAAGGAATCGCCACGCTCAGGCTGGTGCCCTCGCCCGGCTCGCTGTCCAGGCTCATGCTGCCTCCGAGCATCAGTACCCGCTCACGCACGCCCACCAGGCCGAACGAAGTCGGCCGCGCCGCCTCCATGGCAAACCCCACGCCGTCATCGATCACGGTCATGCGCAACTGCCCGGCCTCGTGCACCAGTTCGATCTGCACCGTGTGCGCCCGGGCATGGCGCATGACGTTGGTCAGCGCCTCCTGCAGGATACGGAACAGGCCGATGGCCTTGGCATCACTCAAGGGTGGCAGATTGTCCGGCACCTGCACCAGGCAGGGTATCTGCGTGCGCGCTTCGAAACGCCGCGCCTGCCACTCGATGGCCGAGGCGATGCCGGCGTCGAGGATCGGCGGGCGCAGGGCCGTGGCCACGTCGCGTACCAGCTGGAACAACTGGGCGATCAGGCGTTTCATGCTGGCCAGGCGCTCGTTGAGGGCAGGGTCCAGCTCGGCGAACGCCAGCTCGCACATCGACACCTCAAGCTTGAGCACCGTCAGCATCTGCCCCAGTTCGTCGTGCACCTCGCGGGCAATCCGCGCCTTCTCTTCTTCGCGCACGCTCTCCAGGTGCGCCGACAACTCGCGCAGTTGCTCCTGGGACCCGGCCAGCGCCAACTCGGCCTGCTTGCCCTGGGTGATGTCCCAGACCACCCCGTCCCACACCACTCGGCCATCGGCCAGGCGCCGGGTGGTGGCCTTGATGTCGGCCCAGCGCTGCTCGCCCTGGCGGGTGAGAATGCGGCCTTGCCACGACCAGTCCTGGTCAGTGGCCAGGGCCATGTCCTGGACCCGGTGATAGTCGGCGCGGTCCTGCGGGTGTACCAGGTTGCGCAGGCCCATGTCAGGGTGCTGGATCGCCGCTGGGGTGTAACCGACCAGCGCTTCGCTGCCTTCACTGATGTAGGGGAACTCCAACTCGCCTTCGGCGGCATCGCGCTCCAGGCGGAACACCAGCCCCGGCACGTTGCCGGCAATCCCCTTGAGCCGCGCTTCGCTTTCGCGCAGGGCGGCCAATGCCCGGCGGCGTTCGGTGACATCGGTGAGGAACACCACCAGGTATTCGGCATCGCGAAAGCGCAGGAACGACAACGACAGGTCGACCGGCAACAAGCTGCCGTCGGCGCAGCGGCACTGGCTCTCGAACTGCAACTCGCCTTCGCCGCCACGCGCGCGCTTCCACAGCGCCAGCCAGCGGTCCATGGCCAAGGTGGGCTCGATATCGATCAGCGGGCGCTCTAGCAAGGCGTTCTCGGCGAAACCGAGCATGCGTTCGGCGGCATGGTTGGCGTAGCGCACGTGGCTGTCCCAGTTGACCCACAGAATCCCGACGGTGCTCTGGTCGATGGAAAACTGGCTCAGGCGCAACGCCTGCTCGCGGGTCTGGCGCTCGGCCAGGCTCTCGCGTGCCGCCAGCAAGCCGCGCTCCAGCCCCCGCTGTTGGCGACGCTGCCACACCAGCGTGGCCAGGGCGCACAACAGCAACAGCCCGAACAGCAAGGCGAGGTTCTGCCAGAAGCCGGGCGATTCGGAGAAGCGCGGGTATTTCGGTTGCAGCCAGCGTTGGTGGATCTGCTCGAGGTCCTTGGCCGGCATGGCCTGCAGCCCACGCTCAAGGACGTCGGCCAACAGCGGCCAGTCGCGCCGCGAACCTACCCGCAGCAATTGCGGCAGGCCGATGTCACCGACCACGGCCAGTTCGCCAAACTCACTCTCGCGGGACAGGCGACTGAGCTGCGCCTCGTCCAGCACGGCAAAACCGGCCTGCCCGCCCAGCACCAGTTGCAGGGCCTCACGCTCGTTGGGCACGCCCTGCAGGTTGAGGTTGCCGTAGTTGCCGCGCAGGTAGTCGGCGAGCCTGGATGGCATGCGCACCGCCACTCGGTCGTTGGCGCCGAGCTTCTCCAGGTCCACCGCCACCGCACCGCTGCGCAGGCCCACCACCAGTTGCGGCACGCGCATGTACGGGTCGCTGAACAACCAGTTGCGCAGGCTGGCGGGGGTCTGGGTCAGGCCTGGGGCGAAATCGATCTCACCAGCTTGCAACGCGTGCTCCAGGGCCGCTTCATCGGTGAAACCGCGCCAGGTCAGGTCGAGCCTGAGGGCCTGGGCCAGCGCGCTGACCAGCTCGACGTTGGCCCCGTAGAACTGCTGCAAACGCCGGTCGAACTGGGCATAGGGCGCTTGCAGTACCAGGCCGACCCGCAGGCTGCGATGCGCCTCCAGCCAGTGTTGCTGGGCGGGCTCCAGCACTACCGAAGGCGGCGCCTCCGGGCGCGCCAAAGCGATCAAGGGTAGACACAACCAGCCGATAACCCACAGGCAACGCACTCGCTTCATCTCTACGCTCGTCTTGGCAAGGACGGCCACCTGACGTGGCCGTCGCGGACAAATACTATTAGGCTGCCGTTAACTTTATGGCCTTGGACCGATCCATGCTCACACTCTATCGCACGACGCTGGCCATGTTCTGCCTGGCCTCGCTCCTGCCCCTCGGCGCGCAAGCGGCCGATGCCGAAAAACCCGCTGCAGCCGCCGAGGCCGCCCCTGCCCCCGCAGTGCGCCCGGCACTGGCCGAACGCAGCCAGGACGATGCCCTGGCCCTCGAGCGCCAGGTGCCCAAGGCCGAGCAGCAAACCCTGCAGGCCAACGGTGAACACTTCCTGGCGCTGTGGAAGCCAGCCAACGACAGCGACCCGAAAGGTGCGGTGATCATCGTCCCCGGTGCCGGCGAAAGCGCCGACTGGCCGACCACGGTCGGGCCGTTGCGCCGCGGTTTCCCCGATGTCGGCTGGCACACCCTGAGCGTGAGCCTTCCAGACCTGCTGGCCGAACGCCCGCAGGCGCGCGCCGAGGCCAAGCCCGCCGCAGAACCGGCCAAGGACGCGGGCGAAACGGCGCCGACCAAGGATACCCCCGCAGACGCCAACGCCAACGTTGCCCAAGCCACGGCCGCCGAGACGGACACCGCCGAAAGCACCGACGCCGCCAATGCCGACGAACACACCGACCAGGCCGATGCCGAGCGCATCTTCGCCCGCCTGGATGCCGCCGTGGCCTATGCGCAACAGCAGCAGGCGCGCAGCATCGTGCTGCTGGGCAACGGCAGCGGCGCCTACTGGGCGGCGCGCTACCTCAGCGAGAAGCAGCCGCCAGAGGTACAGAAGCTGGTGATGGTCGCCGCGCAGACGCCGGCACGGGTCGAGCACGACCTGCTGAGCCTGACCCCAACCCTGAAAGTGCCGACCGCCGACCTCTACTACACCGCGCGGCCCCAGGACCGCCTGGCCGCCGAGCAGCGCCTGCAGGCCAGCAAGCGGCAGAAGGACAGCGCGTACCGCCAGATTTCGCTGATGGCCATGCCGGGCAACAAGGCAGCGGAGCAAGAGCAGTTGCTGCGCCGGGTTCGCGGCTGGCTGACACCGCAGGAACAGTGACGATCATCGCGGGGCGCCGATGCGACTTGCCCCGCGATAGCTTTGCTAGAGGCCCCGCCGCTTGCGGATCAGGGCATAGGCCTGGTGCAGCTCGCGCGTGTGCTCGGTCGCCTCGCGCACCTTGGCCTCACTGGCACCACTGCCCACCAGCTTGTCCGGATGGTGCCGGCTGAGCAGTCGCCGATAGGCCTGCTTGACTTTGTCGGCCTCGGTGTCCGGCTCCACCCCAAGCAGCCGCAGGGCGGCGGCATAGGTCATCACACCGCCTTCGACGGACGAGCGCCGTGGCTCGTACTCCTTGGCCAGGGCCTGCACCTGCTGACGGCTGAGCCCCAGTTGCTCGCCCCACCGCAGCAGCAGATCGTGCTCATGCCGGCCGGCCTTGCCATCCGCCCAGACCATTCGCCAGCAGGCGCGCAAGGTGCCCTCGGCGGCATGCGGCTGCAACTTGATCCGACGCAGGTAATGGCCCAGCCGCCCCTTGCCCGACTTGCCCCGGTTGAACGCGGCAATCGCCCGCAGCCGCGCGGGCTCCGCCAGGTCCAGTCGGGTCATTTCCTGGCGCGCCTGCTGGATATGCCCCTCGGCAACCCGGCCATCGCTCTTGGCCAGACGCCCAAGCAGCACGAACAGCAACTCTTCGTCGCGCAGCGCCGGGTGCCCGCCCAGGCGCTCGCGCATGTCGTCCCATCCCTGCAGACGCAGCCGCCGATCCATGGCCTGGCCCAGCAGCGCCCCGAGCAACGCCCCGGGGATACTGGCCATGGCGAAACCGGCCCCGGCACCAATCACTGTGCTTGGCCACCACATATCAGGCGCGCTCGCCGATCAGGCGTTCGACATCGGCCAGGCGTTCGGGGGTGCCGACATCGACCCAGCGCCCCTGATAGTGCTCGCCACTCACCTGGCCCGCTGCCATGGCCTTGCGCAGCAGCGGTGCGAGCTTGAAGGCGCCGGGTTGGCAGCCCTCGAAGAGCGCCGGGTCGAGCACCGAGATACCGCTGAACGTCAGCGTCCCGGGCGCATCATCACCATCAGTCACCTGTTCGCCCTGCAGGCGGAAGTCGCCTCGCCCGTGGTGCCCGGGGTTGCCAACCAGCACCAGGTGCGCGAGCCCCTGCAACGGCGCCCGCAACGCGCCGAAGTCGTAGTCGGTCCAGATATCGCCGTTGACCAGCACGAACGGCGCATCACCCAGCAGCGGCAGTGCCTTGAAGATGCCGCCGCCGGTCTCCAGCGGTTCGCCTTCCGGCGAGTAGCGCAGGCGCAGGCCAAAGCGGCTGCCATCGCCCAGGTGATCCTCGATCTGCTGGCCGAGCCAGGCATGGTTGATGACCACCTCGGTGAAGCCGGCACGGGCCAGCGCCTCCAGGTGGTACTCGATCAACGGCTTGCCGGCGGCCGGCACCAGCGGTTTTGGGGTGTGCAGGGTCAGTGGGCGCATGCGCTCGCCCTTGCCCGCCGCGAGGATCATTGCCTTCATGAATGGGCCCCGGCCTTGAGTTCGCTGATCAGCGCGCCCAGCTCGGCCAACTCCGGACGACGACCAATCACTTCATCTATATAGGCGAAGAAACGCGGTACGTCAGTGAGGTAGCGCGGTTTGCCGTCACGGTGGCAGATGCGGGCGAAAATACCGATCACCTTGAGGTGGCGCTGCACCCCCATCAGGTCGCTGGCGCGGTGGAAGTCCTCGAATGCCGGCTGCACGGGAACACCGGCGGCCTGGGCCTTTTGCCAGTAATCGCTCAACCACCCCTCGACGCGGGCCTGGGGCCAGCTGAGGAAAGCGTCCTTGAACAGGCAGGTGATGTCGTAGGTAACCGGGCCGTAGACCGCGTCCTGGAAATCCAGTACCCCTGGGTTCGGCGTGCTTTGCATCAGGTTGCGCGGCATGTAGTCGCGGTGCACCAGCACTCTCGGTTGCGCCAGGGCGCTGTCGATCAGCAGTTGGCTGACCCGCTGCCAACTGGCCTGCTGGGCCTCGCTCAGCTTCACGCCCAGCTCGCGGCCAACGTACCACTCCGGGAACAGTTCGACTTCGCGGCGCAGCAGCGCATCGTCGTAGCTGGGCAGCGGTGCGTCCATCGGCAGGCGCTGGAACGCCAGCAAAGCCTCGATGGCGTCCTTGAACAGGGCATCGGCGTTGTCAGCATCGATGACGTCCAGGTAGGTCTGGCGCCCCATATCGCCCAGCAGCAGGAAGCCGCGCTCAAGGTCCTGGGCATGGATGTACGGCACATGCACGCCCGCACTGGCCAGCAGGTGGTCGATGGCAACGAACGGGCGGCAGTTCTCCTGGGGCGGTGGCGCATCCATGACCACGAAGCTGTGGCCGGCGCCCTCCCAGCGGAAGTAGCGGCGGAAACTCGCATCGCTGCTGGCGGCGGTCAGGCTGCCGGCGGGCACGTCACCCCAGCCGTTGGTGCGAAATAGAATCTCGAGCTGCTCGGCGAGCCAGGCAGTCAGTTGTTGCAGACGTACATCGTGGTCGGGCATTACAAGGGTCTCCGACGGCGCTAGCCGTCAAGCGGGTCATGCTTTATTATCCAGCATCTTTTTCAGACCATCGAGAGGCGTGCGGCCCCCACACGCGGGCAGATGGCACGCAGGAAGCCCGGACTAATAAGATGGCATTGAAATCCCCCGCGTTTCGTAGAAAGTTTCCATTGCTGGTCACTGGCGGTCTGCTGGCCCTGCAACCTCTGGCCATGCCGCATGCGTTAGCAGCCGAGCAGTTCGACTGCCAAGTGTCCGCTTCCGGTGGCTGGGACTGCAAGCCCAAGGCTGCCAGCAACCTGCCGCCTCGCCCGGTTCATCCGGGTGCCGCTGCCGCCAGTTCCGGTGATGAAACACCGGAGCAAGTGGCCCAGGAACAGGCCGACAAGCCGGTGCTGGTTACCGAGAGCAAGGGCCGCGCCCTGAAATCGCGCAGCGAAGACTACAGCCACCTCGACTGGGTACCCCGCGAGAAGCTCACGGCCGCGCAGCTGGCCGAGACCGGCCCGTACTGCGGTGGCGCCTATATCGAGCCAATCCGCCCAGGCATGGATGACACCACGCCCAAGGACGAAGCCCCGACCTACATCAACGCCAAGGTTTCCAAGTACCAGCAGGAACAGCAGATCGCCACCCTCGCCGGTGACGTGGTCATGCGCCAGGGCAGCATGCAGGCCGAAGCGGACGAAGCCAACCTGTACCAGGCCGAGAACCGTGGCGAGCTCAAGGGCAACGTCAAGATCCGTGACAACGGCTCCCTGGTGGTCGGCGACGAAGCACAGATTCAGCTCGACACCGGCGAAGCCCGGGTCGACAACGCCGAATACGTGATGCACAAATCGCACATCCGCGGTAATGCGCTGTACGCCAAGCGCGCGGAAAACGCGATCATCCGCCTCAAGGACGGTACCTACACCACCTGTGAGCCGGGCAGCAACGCGTGGCAGCTCAAGGGCAACAACATCACCCTCAACCCGGCCACCGGCTTTGGTACTGCCACCAACGTCACGTTGCGGGTCAAGGATTTCCCGGTCTTCTATACGCCGTACATCTACTTCCCGATCGATGATCGTCGGCAGTCCGGCTTCCTGCCGCCATCGTTCAGCAGCAGCAGCGATACCGGCTTCATGCTGGTCACTCCGTACTACTTCAACCTGGCGCCGAACTACGACGCCACGTTGTACCCGCGCTACATGGCCAAGCGCGGCATGCTCATGGAAGGCGAATTCCGCTACCTGACCAAATCCAGCGAAGGTCAGTTCGGTGGCGCCTACCTGAGCGATCAGGACGACGACCGCAAGCTGCAGACGGACTACAAGAAAGAACGCTGGATGATCAACTGGCAGCACAAGGGCGGCCTGGATGATCGCCTGATGGCTGAGGTGGACTACACCGACATCAGTGACCCGTTCTACTTCCAGGACCTGGAATCGGACCAGATCGGTGTCGACAGCCGGGACTACGTCAACCAGCGCGGCACGCTCAACTACCGTGGCGACGACTACACCGCCCGGTTGAACGTGCATGCCTACGAAATGGCGACCATTTCGCAGATTACCCCTTACGACAAGCTTCCACAGCTTTCGATCACCGGTTTGCTGCCGTACCACCCCGAAGGGCTCGACCTCAGCTACGAAGCCGAGGCCGTTCGCTTCGAACGTGACCTGAAGAACGATCTGGTGTTCGACAAGGATGGCAAGCCTGACACTTCGCTCGGCCTCGTGACTGATGATGCCGGTAACGTCCTGGGCGGTCGCCGCCTTGACGAGAGTGTCACCGGCATCGCCCGGGCCAACGGTACCCGTCTGCATGCGGCACCCGCCATCAGCCTGCCAATGGAAGCGAGCTACGGCTACATCAAGCCGAAGCTCAAGTACGCCGTTACCCGCTACGACCTCGATCTGGACAGTCAGGGCCAGGCCCAGGCAATCACCCAGTCGGGTCTACCGGGCTATGGCAGCTACAACAGTACGCTGAACCGCGACATCCCGATCTTCAGCGTCGACAGCGGCCTGTACTTCGACCGCAAGACCCAACTCTTTGGCACCAATTACCGCCAGACCCTCGAGCCGCGGCTGTTCTACCTCTATGTCCCGTACAAGGACCAGAAGGACATCCCGCTCTTCGATACGGGCGAGCGTCTGTTCGACTACGGTTCGTTGTTCCGCGACAACCGCTTCAGCGGCACCGATCGCATCGGCGACGAAAACAAGCTGTCGCTGGGCGTGACCAACCGCTGGATCGAGGACAACGGCTTCCAGCGTCAGCGCTTCAGCATTGGCCAGGCGTTCTACTTCAAGGACCGCAAGGTCCAGTTGCCAGGCATTGACTACAGCACCCGCAAGGACAGCCTGTCGGATGTCTCGCCGTACGCGCTGGAATACGAGTACGCCTTCAACCGCGACTGGCGCTTCAACTCGGACTTCAACTGGGACCCGGACAGCCGCAGCACCCGCTCGGGTAGCGCGATGTTCCACTACCAGCCTGAAGACAATCCGAACAAGATCGTCAACCTCGGCTACCGCTACCGCAACGACCTGATCACCTATGACTCGCTGACCGGTTTGTGGAAAGTTGGCGGCGGCGACTACGGCACACCAGGCGAACCGGGCTACATCAAGGATTACTACAAGATCCAGCAGCACGACTTCTCGGTCATCTGGCCGATCGTGCCGCAGTGGAGTGTGATCGCACGCTGGCAGCACGACTACAACCGTAACCGCACCCTGGAAGCCATGGGCGGTTTCGAGTACGACAACTGCTGCTGGAAGCTGCGCCTGATCAACCGCTACTGGATCGACTACGACGACTTCAGCCAGGCGGTCCCGGACAACGAGAAGGGCGACCACGGTATCTTCCTGCAAGTCGTGCTCAAGGGCCTCGGCGGCGTAGTGGGCAACAAGGTTGAGTCGTTCCTGGACAAAGGCATTCAAGGTTATCGTGAACGTGAAGACCAAGCTTATTGATCGTCTGCGCCCGCTGATGCTGGGCGCCGTTTTACTCAGTGGCGCGGCGCATGCCGCACCGCAGTCCCTGGACCGCGTGGTGGCCATCGTCGACAACGACGTGGTCATGCAGAGCCAACTGGACCAGCGCGTGCGTGAAGTCCAGCAGACCATCGCCAAACGCGGTGGCGGCGTGCCGCCGGCTGGCGCACTGGAGCAGCAGGTACTGGAACGCCTGATCGTCGAGAACCTGCAACTGCAGATCGGCGAGCGCTCGGGCATCCGCATCACCGACGAAGAACTGAACCAGGCCGTCGCCACCATTGCCCAGCGCAATGGCATGTCGCCCGAGCAGTTCCGTGCCGCCCTGGCCCATGATGGCCTGTCGTTCGACGACGCCCGCGAACAGATCAAGCGCGAGATGATCATCAGCCGCGTGCGTCAGCGTCGCGTCGCCGAACGTATCCAGGTGTCCGAGCAGGAAGTGAAGAACTTCCTCAACTCCGACCTCGGCAAGATGCAGATGTCGGAAGAGTACCGCCTGGCCAACATCCTCATCCCGACCCCGGAAAGCGCCAACTCCACGGCCATCCAGGCGGCAGCCCAGCAGGCCGGCCAGGTCTACCAGCAGCTCAAGCAGGGCGCCGACTTCGGCAAGCTGGCCATCGAGCGCTCGGCCAGCGAGAACGCCCTGGAAGGCGGCGAGATGGGCTGGCGTAAAGCCGGCCAGTTGCCACCGGACTTTGCCAAGATGCTCAGCAGCATGAGCGCCGGCGACGTCACCCAGCCTATTCGCATCCCCAACGGTTTCATCATCCTCAAGCTCGAGGAGAAACGTGGTGGCAGCGAGAGCGTGCTGCGTGACGAAGTGCATGTGCGCCACATCCTGATCAAGCCAAGCGAGATCCGCAGCGAAGCCGCCACCAAGGAGCTCGCTGAAAAACTGTACGACCGGATCAGCAGCGGCGAAGACTTTGCCACCCTGGCCAAGAGCTTCTCGGAAGACCCGGGTTCGGCACTCCACGGTGGCGACCTGAACTGGGTCGACCCGGACAGCCTGGTCCCGGAATTCCGCGAGCAGATGGCCGACGCCAAACAAGGCGTGGTGACCAAGCCGTTCCGTACCCAGTACGGCTGGCATGTGCTGGAAGTGCTGGGCCGCCGCGCCACCGACAGCACCGAAAAAGCCCGTGAACAGCAGGCCATGAGCGTACTGCGCAACCGCAAGTACGACGAAGAGCTGCAGACCTGGCTGCGCCAGATCCGCGACGAGGCCTACGTTGAAGTCAAACTGCCTGGCGCTGACCAGGCCACCCAGTGAAGCCCCTGCGCTTCGCCGTTACACCCGGCGAACCAGCCGGCATAGGCCCCGACCTGTGCCTGCTGCTCGCCGCCGAGGCCCAGCCCCATCCCCTGATCGCCATCACCAGCCGTGACCTGCTCGCCGAGCGGGCCACGCAGCTGGGCCTGGCCGTCAGCCTGCTGGCCGTCACCCCGGACAACCTGCCCGAACACCCTGCCCCTGCCGGCAGCCTGTACGTCTGGGATACGCCCCTGGCCGCGCCTGTGGCCGCCGGGCAACTGAACAAGGCCAACGCCGCGTTTGTGCTGGATACGCTGACACGCGCCGGGCAAGGCTGCCTTGACGGGCTTTTTGCCGGGATGATCACCGCCCCGGTACACAAAGGCGTGATCAACGAGAGCGGAATCGCGTTCTCCGGCCATACCGAGTTCCTTGCCGACCTCACCCACACCGCACAGGTGGTCATGATGCTGGCCACCCATGGCCTGCGCGTGGCCTTGGTGACCACGCACCTGCCGCTGCGCGACGTTGCCGACGCCATCACCGCCGAGCGCCTGGAGCGCGTGACCCGCATCCTGCATGCGGACATGCGTGACAAGTTCGGCATCGGCAAACCACGCATCCTGGTCTGCGGGCTCAACCCGCATGCCGGCGAAGGCGGCCACCTTGGCCGCGAAGAAATCGACATCATCGAGCCCGTACTGGAGCGCCTGCGTACCGAAGGCATGGACCTGCGCGGACCATTACCGGCCGATACCCTGTTTACCCCCAAATATCTGGAGCACTGCGACGCGGTGCTGGCGATGTACCACGACCAAGGCCTGCCCGTACTCAAGTACAAGGGCTTCGGCGCTGCGGTCAACGTGACGCTGGGCCTGCCGATCATCCGCACTTCGGTCGACCACGGCACCGCCCTGGACCTGGCCGGCACCGGCAAGATCGACACCGGCAGCCTGCGCGTCGCCCTGGAAACCGCCTACCAGATGGCCGAGAACCGACCATGACCGAGCATTACCAACACCGGGCGCGCAAGCGCTTCGGCCAGAACTTCCTGCATGACGCCGGAATCATCGACCGCATTCTGCGGGCGATCCACGCCAAGGCCGGCGAGAACCTGCTGGAAATCGGCCCTGGCCAGGGCGCCCTCACCGAGGGCCTGCTGAACAGCGGCGCACAACTGGACGTGGTGGAGCTGGACAAGGACCTGGTGCCGATCCTGCAGCACAAGTTCGCCGGGCGTGACAATTTCCGCCTGCACCAGGGCGACGCCCTGAAGTTCGACTTCAATCAGCTGGGTGTACCGCCACGCAGCCTGAAAGTGGTAGGCAACCTGCCCTACAACATCTCCACGCCACTGATCTTCCACCTGCTGGCACACGCCAACCTGATCCGCGACATGCACTTCATGCTGCAGAAGGAAGTGGTCGAGCGCATGGCCGCAGGGCCTGGCGGTGGTGACTGGGGGCGGTTGTCGATCATGGTGCAGTACCACTGCCGCGTGGAACACCTGTTCAACGTAGGCCCCGGCGCCTTCAACCCGCCACCGAAGGTCGATTCGGCCATCGTGCGCCTGGTGCCCCATGAAGTGCTGCCCTACCCAGCCAAGGACCCGCTGCTGCTGGAGCGTGTCGTGCGCGAAGCCTTCAACCAGCGCCGCAAGACCCTGCGCAACACGCTCAAGGGTCTGCTCGACAGCCAGGCCATCGAGGCCGCTGGCGTCGATGGCAGCCTGCGCCCCGAGCAACTGGACCTGGCAGCGTTCGTGCGCCTGGCCGACAAGCTGGCCGAGCAGCAAGGCTGACCCCACCTCGCAACACAAGCTCGCTCCCACGGGAGCGGGCTTGCCCCACGGTCAGCCATGACTGGCCCTCCCCCCCGCCAATGGCCTAGACTGCGTTATTGCGTCAGTTCGCCCAAGGCCCTTGCATGTCCGACCCCCGCTACCAGATCGACGTCAGCGTCGTGACCCGCTACCTCAAAGAACAATCCGACCCCGAAAACAGTCGCTTCGCTTTCGCCTACACCATCACCGTGCAGAACAACGGCACGGTCAAGGCCAAACTGATGTCGCGTCACTGGCTGATCACCAATGGCGATGGCGAAGTCGAGGAAGTGCGCGGCGCCGGCGTGATCGGCCAACAACCGCTGATCGACCCGGGCCAGAGCCACACCTACAGCAGCGGGGCGGTCATCAGCACCCGCGTCGGCACCATGCAGGGCAGCTATCAGATGTTCGCCGAAGACGGTAAACGTTTCGATGCCGAGATCGCACCGTTCCGCCTGGCCGTTCCCGGAGCCCTGCACTGATGGCCACTTACGCGGTCGGTGACCTGCAAGGCTGCCTGCAGCCGCTCAAGTGCCTGCTCGAACGCGTACGCTTCGACCCTGCCGTCGATCGCCTGTGGCTGGTAGGTGACCTGGTCAACCGCGGCCCCGAGTCGCTCGAAACACTGCGCTACCTGTATTCCATTCGGCACGCCCTGGTGTGCGTGCTGGGTAACCACGACCTGCACCTGCTGGCGGCCTGGCATAACGTCGAGCGCCTGAAGAAGAGCGACACCCTGCGCGAAATCATCGAAGCGCCGGACGCCGACCAACTGTTCGACTGGCTGCGCCGGCAGAAGCTGCTGCACTACGACGAGCCCCGTGGCATCGCCATGGTTCACGCCGGGATCCCGCCGCAATGGACCCTGGGCAGAGCGCTCGAGCTGGCAGCTGAAGTCGAGGAAGTGCTGCGCGACGACAATCGCCTGAAGCTCTACCTGGACGGCATGTACGGCAACGAACCGAACAAGTGGAGCAAGGATCTCACCGGCGTCGAGCGCCTGCGGGTGATCACCAACTACTTCACCCGCATGCGCTTCTGTACCGCCGCCGGCAAGCTCGACCTCAAGACCAAGGAAGGCGCAGACAGCGCGCCGAAAGGCTACAAGCCATGGTTCGACCACCCCGAGCGTCGTGCTCGCCATGTGAAGATCATCTTCGGCCACTGGGCCGCCCTTGAAGGCCGCGTCAGCGCGCCGGGCGTCATCGCCCTGGACACCGGCTGCGTCTGGGGGGGCGCCATGACCCTGTACAACGTCGACAGCGGCGAGTACCACCGCTGCGACTGCACCCGCGAGGGCACCCCTCGCCTGCCGGCAGCACCAGCCGCCCCTACCGATCAGCCCTGAAGGAACCGCCCCATGAGCGAATTCAAGCGCATCTCCCCCGAACAGGCCCTCGCCCTGCGCGAAAAAGGCGCGGTCGTGGTCGACATTCGCGACCCGCAAGCCTATGCCGCCGGCCACATCAGCGGCGCCACTCATCTGGATAACCATTCGGTTGCCGACTTCATCCGCAACGCCGACCTGGACGCGCCTACACTGGTAGTCTGCTACCACGGCAACTCCAGCCAGAGCGCCGCCGCCTACCTCGTCGGCCAGGGCTTCTCCAACGTCTACAGCATCGACGGAGGCTTCGAGCTGTGGCGCGCCACCTACCCGAGCGAAACCGCCCAGGGCAGCGCTGAATAATTTTTTCATTTTTCCTGCAGCCCGCGTTCCGTGCGGGCTCGCGACCGACCTGACGAACGGTCGCAGAGGTCTTCTTCGCCCCCCGCCCTTGACCTCTCGTATAACCAACTATCCTTAAGCCCAGGCCATCCAAAAAAGGGGAGAGCCGGTACACCGGCGTGCGGGTCATCGGTAGCGTTTCAGGGTGTTCTGGGGGGTATACAGCAACCGGCAAAAACCGGCTGCATGCCAGCATCGGCTGACTGATCCGGCGTCGTCTCCACGTATCGAGCGAGGTGACGTCATGAGCATTTTTAGCCACTTCCAACAACGTTTCGAGTCCACCCGCCAGGAAGAACTCACGCTGCAGGAGTACCTCGAGCTGTGCAAAGAGGATCGCAGTGCCTATGCCTCGGCGGCCGAGCGGCTGTTGCTGGCCATCGGCGACCCAGAGCTGATCGACACCTCAAGCAACTCCAGGCTGTCGCGGATCTTCTCCAACAAGGTGATCCGCCGCTATCCGGCCTTTGCCGACTTCCATGGGATGGAAGAATGCATCGACCAGATCGTCTCCTACTTCCGCCATGCCGCCCAAGGCCTGGAAGAGAAGAAGCAGATCCTCTACCTGCTGGGCCCGGTGGGCGGCGGTAAATCGTCGCTGGCCGAGAAACTCAAGCAGCTGATGGAAAAAGTACCTTTCTATGCCATCAAGGGCTCGCCGGTATTCGAGTCCCCGCTGGGGTTGTTCAACGCCACCGAAGATGGCGCGATTCTCGAAGAAGAGTTCGGCATCAACCGCCGTTACCTCAACACCATCATGTCGCCCTGGGCCACCAAACGTCTGCAGGAGTTCGGCGGTGACATCAGCAAGTTCAAGGTGGTCAAGCTCTATCCGTCGATCCTCAATCAGATCGCCATCGCCAAGACCGAACCCGGTGACGAGAACAACCAGGACATTTCTGCCCTGGTCGGCAAGGTGGATATCCGCAAGCTCGAAGAATTCCCGCAGAACGACGCCGACGCCTACAGCTATTCGGGGGCGCTGTGCCGGGCCAACCAGGGCCTGATGGAATTCGTCGAAATGTTCAAGGCGCCGATCAAGGTCCTGCACCCCTTGCTCACCGCCACCCAGGAAGGCAACTACAACAGTACCGAAGGCCTCGGGGCCATCCCCTATACCGGTATCCTGCTGGCCCACTCCAACGAATCGGAGTGGCACACCTTCCGCAACAACAAGAACAACGAAGCCTTCATCGACCGTATCTACATCGTCAAGGTGCCCTACTGCCTGCGGGTCAGCGACGAAATCAAGATCTACGACAAGCTGTTGGTCAACAGTTCGCTGGCCAAGGCCCACTGCGCGCCCGACACCCTCAAGATGCTGGCCCAGTTCACCGTGCTTTCGCGGCTCAAGGAGCCGGAAAACTCCAACATCTATTCGAAGATGCGGGTCTATGACGGTGAGAATCTCAAGGATACCGACCCCAAGGCCAAATCGATCCAGGAGTACCGCGACTCGGCAGGCGTCGACGAGGGCATGAACGGCCTGTCGACCCGCTTCGCCTTCAAGATCCTGTCCAAGGTGTTCAACTTCGACCCGCACGAGATCGCCGCCAACCCGGTGCACCTGCTGTATGTGCTTGAGCAGCAGATCGAGCAGGAGCAATTCCCGGCCGAAGTGCGCGAGCGCTACCTGCGCTACCTCAAGGAATACCTGGCGCCGCGCTACATCGAGTTCATCGGCAAGGAGATCCAGACCGCCTACCTCGAGTCCTACAGCGAGTACGGCCAGAACATCTTCGACCGCTACGTGCTGTATGCCGATTTCTGGATTCAGGACCAGGAGTACCGCGACCCCGAAACCGGCGAGATCCTCAACCGCATCGCCCTCAACGAAGAGCTGGAAAAGATCGAGAAACCGGCCGGCATCAGCAATCCGAAGGACTTCCGCAACGAAATCGTCAACTTCGTGCTGCGCGCCCGGGCCAACAACAATGGCAAGAACCCCAGCTGGCTCAGCTACGAGAAACTGCGGGTGGTCATCGAGAAGAAAATGTTCTCCAACACCGAGGACCTGCTGCCGGTCATCAGCTTCAATGCCAAGGCCAGCAAGGAGGATCAACAGAAGCACAACGACTTCGTCACCCGGATGGTCGAGCGCGGCTACACCGACAAGCAGGTGCGTTTGCTGTCGGAATGGTACCTGCGGGTCAGAAAATCGCAGTAAGGCGGCAAGTGACAAGCCGCAAGCTGCAAGCCGCACGGCGCCAGGCTCAGCTCTGGCGCCACGGCTTTCAGCAGCGGTGGCTGCTCCATCTTGCAGCTTGAAGCCAGTAGCTGCATCCAGTCACCGGAGGGATCATGAGCTACGTAATCGACCGACGCCTGAACGGCAAGAACAAGAGCACGGTCAACCGCCAGCGTTTTTTGCGGCGCTACCGTGAGCACATCAAGAAAGCCGTCGAAGAGGCCGTTAGCCGCCGCTCCATCATGGACATGGAGCATGGCGAGCAGATCAGCATCCCGGGCCGTGACATCGACGAACCGGTGCTGCACCACGGTCGCGGCGGCAAGCAGACTGTCGTCCACCCCGGTAACAA
This sequence comes from Pseudomonas sichuanensis, assembly GCF_003231305.1. Classification (GTDB taxonomy): domain Bacteria; phylum Pseudomonadota; class Gammaproteobacteria; order Pseudomonadales; family Pseudomonadaceae; genus Aquipseudomonas; species Aquipseudomonas sichuanensis. The sequence goes on from NZ_QKVM01000025.1 coordinate 35,731, forward strand.
AGAATTCACTGCAGGCGAGCACATCGCTCGACCACAAGGCGGCGGCGGGGGTGGCGGGCGTGGCAAGGCCGGCAACTCCGGCGAGGGCATGGACGATTTCGTCTTCCAGATCACTCAGGAAGAGTTTCTCGAATTCATGTTCGAGGACCTCGAGCTGCCCAACCTGGTCAAACGCCACCTGACCGGTGCCGACACCTTCAAGACCGTGCGCGCCGGGATCGCCAACGAAGGCAACCCCTCGCGCATCAACATCGTGCGCACCCTGCGTTCGGCCCATGCCCGGCGCATCGCGCTGACCGGCAGCAGCCGCGCACTGTTGCGCGAGGCACAAAAGGAACTGGATCGGCTGAAAGTCGAGGAGCCCGACAACTTCACCGACATCCAGGAAACCGAGGCCGAGATCGAGCGGCTCAAGGCACGTATCAACCGCCTGCCATTTCTCGACACCTTCGACCTCAAATACAACCTGCTGGTCAAGCAGCCCAACCCCAGCTCCAAGGCGGTGATGTTCTGCCTGATGGACGTTTCCGGCTCCATGACCCAGGCCACCAAGGACATCGCCAAACGCTTCTTCATCCTCCTGTACCTGTTCCTCAAACGGAACTATGACCGCATCGAGGTGGTGTTCATCCGGCACCACACCAGTGCCCGCGAAGTCGACGAGGAAGAATTCTTCTACTCCCGTGAAACCGGCGGCACCATCGTTTCCAGTGCGCTCAAGCTGATGCAGGAAATCATGGCTGAGCGCTACCCGGCCAGCGACTGGAACATCTACGCCGCCCAGGCGTCCGACGGTGACAACTGGAACGACGACTCGCCGATCTGCCGCGACATCCTGTCCAAGCAGATCATGCCGCACGTGCAGTACTACACTTATGTCGAAATCACCCCGCGCGAGCATCAGGCGCTGTGGTACGAATACGAGCGCATCGGCGAGGGTTTCCCCGACACCTTTGCCCAGCAACAGTTGGTATCGGCCGGCGACATCTACCCGGTCTTCCGTGAACTCTTCCAGCGCAGGTTAGCCACATGACCGCCAGAGAGCAGAGACGCCAACCCATTTCCACCGGCTCCGAATGGACATTCGAGCTGATCCAGACCTACGACCGCGAAATCAGTCGCCTGGCCGCGCGTTACGCGCTGGATACCTACCCCAACCAGATCGAAGTGATCACCGCCGAGCAAATGATGGACGCCTACGCGTCCGTGGGCATGCCGCTGGGTTATCACCACTGGTCCTATGGCAAGCAATTCCTCAGTACCGAGAAATCCTACAGCCGTGGGCAGATGGGCCTGGCCTACGAGATCGTGATCAATTCCGACCCGTGCATCGCCTACCTGATGGAAGAGAACACCATGTGCATGCAGGCACTGGTGATCGCCCATGCCTGCTATGGTCACAACAGCTTCTTCAAGGGCAACTACCTGTTCCGTACCTGGACAGACGCAAGCTCCATCATCGACTACCTGGTATTCGCCAAGCAGTACATCGCCCAGTGCGAGGAGCGCCACGGCATCGACGCTGTCGAGGACCTGATCGACTCCTGCCACGCCCTGATGAACTATGGCGTCGACCGCTACAAACGCCCCTACCCGATCTCGGCCGAAGAGGAGCGCCGCCGGCAGAAGGAGCGTGAAGAACACCTGCAGCGGCAGATCAACGACCTGTGGCGCACCATCCCCAAAGGCACCGAAAAGGGCGGCGAGCGCGACGATGCGCGCTTCCCTGCCGAACCTCAGGAGAACATCCTGTATTTCATCGAGAAACACGCGCCGTTGCTCGAGCCTTGGCAGCGTGAAGTGGTGCGCATCGTGCGCAAGATTGCGCAGTATTTCTACCCGCAGCGCCAAACCCAGGTGATGAACGAGGGCTGGGCCACCTTCTGGCACTACACCCTGATGAACGACCTGTACGACGAAGGGCTGATCACCGAAGGCTTCATGATGGAGTTTCTTCAGTCGCACACCAGCGTGGTGTTCCAGCCGGGCTTCGACAGCCCCTATTACAGCGGCATCAACCCCTACGCCCTGGGGTTTGCCATGTACACCGACATCCGCCGTATCTGCGAAAACCCGACGGAAGAGGATCGCCGCTGGTTCCCGGACATCGCCGGCAGCGATTGGCTTTCCACCCTCAAATTCGCCATGAGCAGCTTCAAGGACGAGAGCTTCATCCTGCAGTACCTGTCACCGAAAGTGATGCGCGACCTCAAGCTGTTCAGCATTCTCGACGACGATCAGCGCGACGATCTGCTGGTGCCGGCGATCCATGACGAGGATGGCTATCGCACCATCCGTGAGCAGTTGGCCGCCCAGTACAACCTGGGCAACCGTGAACCCAACGTGCAGATCTGGAGCATCGACCGCCGCGGCGACCGCTCCCTGACTCTGCGCCACCAGCAGCACAACCGTAAGCCACTGGGCGACTCCACCGACGAAGTGCTCAAGCATCTGCATCGCCTGTGGGGCTTCGACATCCACCTCGAGACCGTCCAGGGCGACCAGGTGATGAAAACCCACCACATGCCGCCGCGCAGCGAACATGGCGAGGCAGGCGACTACGGGCGCATGGACCTGGCCGTGGTGCACCACCTCTAGCGCAGCGCCCCCTCCATTGCTGCCGACAAGGTATCCTGTCGCCAGTAATGGAGGTTCCACATGCAGATCTACAAGGTTGGCGGCGCCGTGCGCGACCGTCTGCTCGGCCGCCCGGTCAGCGACATCGACTGGTTGGTGGTCGGCGCCACGGTCGAACAGATGCAGGCCCTGGGCTTTCGCCCGGTCGGTGCCGATTTCCCGGTATTCCTTCATCCGAAAACGGGCGAGGAATATGCCTTGGCCCGCACCGAGCGCAAAAGCGGCCGTGGCTATGGCGGTTTCACCTTTCACGCAAGCCCGGATGTCACCCTCGAGGAAGACCTGATTCGTCGCGACCTGACCATCAACGCCATGGCCGAGGACGAACAGGGCACGCTGTACGATCCCTACCACGGCAAACGCGACCTGAATGAACGCATCCTTCGTCACGTTTCCCCGGCGTTCGCCGAAGATCCCCTGCGGGTACTTCGTGTTGCCCGTTTTGCTGCCCGCTACGCGCCCTTGGGTTTCGAGGTCGCCGAAGAAACCTTGGGGCTGATGCGCCAGATCGCCGAGTCTGGCGAACTACAGGCGCTGACCGCCGAGCGCAGCTGGAAAGAGATCGAGCGTGCGTTGATGGAACCCGAGCCACAGGTGTTCATTGAAGTGCTGCGCAGCTGTGGCGGGCTGATGGAACTGATGCCCGAGCTTGCGCACGGCGCTGATACATTGCCGGCGCTGCACCAGGCGGCAAGGCATCAGCAGCCGCTGCCGGTACGCTGGGCGTGCCTGCTGCGAGGGCTGCAGCCTGCCGCGATCAAGGCGCTCAACCAGCGCCTCAAAGCCCCACGCGAATGCCAGGAGCTGGCGGCGCTGGTGGGGGAATTTGCCGAGCGGGCAGACCACGCCCTGGCGCTGGAGCCTGCAAGCCTGCTGGAGATGCTGCATAAGTTCGACGTGTACCGCCGGCCGCAGCGCTTCGAGGACTTCATCGCCGCGTGCGAGATGGCGACGCTGGGCTCAGGCTATCCACAAGGCGAGTACTTGCGCGGGGCCGCAGAAGCGGCGCGGGCCGTGGATGTGAAGCCATTGCTGGAAACCGGGCTTTCCGGCCAGGGCCTGGGCGAAGCGCTCAAAGCCGAGCGCCTGAAGGCGCTCGAAGCCTACAAGTCCGCTTGATCTGCCCGGCCTCTTCACGGGTAAATCGCAGCGGCGAACCGCCGCTCCCACAGATGGCGTGAATGCCGCGGGTGATGAACATCCTGTGGGAGCGGGTTTACCCGCGAAGAGGGCGGCGCAGGCTCACGCCGGGGTCAACTGCAACCCACGCCATTCGAACGGCACCGGCGCCAGCACCTGTTCGATGCTCGCTTCATGCCACAGCTGCGCCATGCTTTTCCCTGCACCCGGATGCACCAGCGCCGGCGCCAACAGCGATAGCGGCCACAGCACAAAAGCATTTTTCAGGATTTCCGCACGCGGCAGCACCAACCCATCGAAGGTGCCGTGCAGATCGCCGTACATCAGCACATCGATATCCAGCGGCAAGCCCTTGCGGTCCGGCGCATATCGGCCATTTTCCGCCTCGATGAACTTGAGCCGGCGGTCGAACTCCAGCAGCGGCAACTCGGTCTGCCCGCGCACCACCAGGTTGTAGAACGGGCCGCTCTTGATGCCCACCGCCTGGCTCTCGAACACTGCCGAACACTGCATGCCGCTGAGCATGCCAGCCAACGCATCGAGCCCCGCGCACAAGTGCCGCTCGCGGTCGATGTTGCTGCCCAGGCCGAGGTAAACCGTGTTCAGAGACATCCGCGCTCGATCTCCACGCCAACGCCGCCGCGAGCCGCCGGCACTGCGCCCGGCTTGGTGAGCTTGAGGCGCACCCAGGGGATGTTGAACTCGGCCATCAGCACCGCCACCAGGCGCTCGGCGAACGTCTCGACCAGCTCGAAGCGAGCCTGCTCGGCAAACGCCTGGACCCGCGCCGAAACGCTGGCATAGTCCAGTGCCAACGACAGGTCATCACCGGCGGCGGCCGGGCGGTTGTCCCAGGCGAAACTCAGGTCCAGGCGCAGACACTGGCGAATATCCCGCTCCCAGTCGTAGGCGCCGATCACGGTATCGACTTCCAGGCCTTCGATGAACACTCTGTCCAAGCACTTCTCTCCACAGCACGACAAGGGCGACGGGCGCCGTTAGAATCAGGGCGTCCTCGCCCGGAATAGTTAGCATGTTTTGGTCACTGGCGCTGCTTGCCTACCTGCTCGGCTCTCTGTCCTTTGCCATCGTCCTGAGCCGCCTCAGCGGCAGCCCCGACCCGCGTTCCAGCGGCTCGGGCAATGCCGGCGCCACCAACATGCTGCGCCTGGCCGGGCGCAAGCTGGCGATCCTGACGCTGCTGGGCGACCTGTGCAAGGGCATGCTGCCGGTGCTGCTGGCACGCCTGGCCGGGCTGGACCTGCAAGAGCAGGCCTGGGTCGGTATCTGCGCGGTAGTCGGCCATCTGTTCCCGATCTACTTCCGCTTCCAGGGCGGCAAGGGCGTGGCCACTGCCGCTGGCATGCTCATGGCCCTGTACTTGCCGGCCGCCCTGCTGGCCATCAGCGCCTGGCTGCTGACCTTCTACCTCACCCGCACCAGCTCGTTGGCCGCGTTGATCGCCACGCCCCTCACCCTGCCACTGCTGGCCTGGCGCGAGCCTGCAGCTCTGCTGCCCATGACCGTGCTCACGGTGATGATCGTCTGGCGCCATCGCAACAATCTGCGTGACTTGTTTGCCGGGCGCGAACGGCACTTCTGAAACGCTCGCCCGTACCCAGCCCTTTCCTACAGTGCCGGCAATTGCTCCATCGGCCAGCGCGGCTGCACGCTGATCGCCAGGTCTTGCTGCTGCCCGGCCATCAGGCGCTGGCAGCCAGCATAGGCGATCATCGCGCCATTGTCGGTGCAGAAGCGTGGGCGCGCGTAATAGACGTTGCCCTTGAGGCCGGCCAGCATGGTCTCGAGCGACGTGCGCAGGGCGGTGTTGGCACTCACGCCACCGGCGATGACCAGGCGCTTGAGGCCGGTCTGCTTGAGCGCCCGCTTGCACTTGAAGGTCAGAGTCTCCACCACCGCCTGCTGGAACGCCAGCGACACGTCGCAACGGGTTTGCTCGTTGTCGTCCCCGGCCTCACGGCATTTTTGCCAGGTGTTCAGGGCGAACGTCTTGAGGCCGCTGAAGCTGAACTGCAGGCCTGGACGGTCGCACATCGGCCGCGGGAACACGAAGCGCCCTGGGGTGCCTTGCTCGGCCAGGCGAGCGATTTCAGGCCCTCCTGGATAATTGAGGCCGATCAGCTTGGCCGTCTTGTCGAACGCCTCGCCGGCCGCATCGTCCAGGCTCTCGCCGAGCAGTTCGTATTGGCCAATGCCATCGACCCGCACGAGCTGGGTGTGGCCGCCGGACACCAACAAAGCGACGAACGGAAACTCCGGCGGCTGCTCTTCGAGCATCGGCGCCAGCAAGTGCCCTTCCATATGGTGCACGCCGATCGCCGGGATATCCCAGGCAAACGCCAGGGCCTGGGCACAGGAGGCGCCCACCAGTAACGCGCCGACCAGGCCAGGACCCGCGGTGTAGGCGATGGCGTCGATCTCGGTGGCGACGCAGTCGGCCTCCTCCAGCACCTGCCGGATCAGCGGCAGCATGCGCTTGACGTGGTCGCGCGAGGCAAGCTCGGGCACCACACCACCATAAGCGCGATGCAGGTCGATCTGGCTGAACAGCGCGTCGGCCAACAAGCCGCGTTCGCTGTCGTATAATGCGACGCCAGTTTCGTCGCAGGATGTTTCCAATCCCAGTACTAGCATGGGTTCGTGCCCTGTCGAGGCTGAATTCGAAGGCGCGCATGATAGTCCCCGCACCCTGTGCCGACCAGCGGTTTTCGATCAGAGGCTTTGCATTCCTGCCAGCTAAGGGTTAACATCCGCAACCCTTGAAAACCGACGTACTCCAGCACACCTTATGTTTTGCCAGGAGCACGTCTACCCCGGTAATGAATTAAGGTAGCCCTGGATGCCAGCCGTCAAAGTTAAAGAGAACGAACCCTTCGACGTAGCTCTGCGTCGTTTCAAGCGCTCCTGCGAAAAAGCCGGTGTACTGGCTGAAGTTCGTAGCCGCGAGTTTTATGAGAAGCCGACCGCCGAGCGTAAGCGCAAAGCCGCTGCCGCTGTAAAGCGTCACGCGAAGAAAGTTCAGCGCGAACAGCGCCGCGCAGTTCGTCTGTACTAATACAGCCGTTCTACGCAAAGCTTCTGCCCCGCCCGGCCTCGTGCCGGGCAGATGGCAGCGGTCGTTTCAAACCCTTGGCCATGCGCCTTGGGTGCCCCGGCAAAAGCCATGGGCAACCCGCAGCAACACGTCAGACCTGGCCATTGGCCAGACGTGCACGTCCTTTCTGACGAGCCCTCACAGGCTGGTGACGAGCACATACCCCTTCGCGACACCCCACGCCAAACCCGAGCACAAGCGTTTAGACTTGCCAGTTGCCAGATGACGAGGCTGCCATGGCCGGGCTGATTCCCCAGAGTTTCATCGATGACCTCCTGAACCGCACCGACATCGTCGACGTGGTGAGTTCGCGCGTCCAGCTGAAGAAGACCGGCAAGAATCTTTCCGCCTGCTGCCCGTTCCACAAGGAGAAGTCGCCCTCCTTCACCGTCAGCCCCGACAAGCAGTTCTACTACTGCTTTGGCTGCGGCGCCGGCGGCAACGCGCTGGGCTTCATCATGGACCACGACAACCTGGACTTCCCCCAGGCGGTCGAGGAACTGGCCCGTGCAGCCGGCATGGAAGTGCCACGCGAAGAGGGCCGCCGGGGGCAGAAGCCGCGCCAGCCAACCGACTCCCCCCTGTACCCGCTGCTCGAAGCGGCCAGCGAATTCTATCGCCAGGCCCTGCGCAGCCACCCGACCCGCAAGGCGGCTGTGGACTACCTCAAGGGCCGCGGCCTGTCCGGCGAGATCGCCCGCGATTTCAGCCTGGGCTTCGCCCCGCCAGGCTGGGACAACCTGCTCAAGCACCTGGGCGCCGACACGCTGCAGCAGAAGGTCATGATCGATGCCGGCCTGCTGATCGAGAACGCCGAGAGCGGCAAGCGTTACGACCGTTTTCGCGACCGCGTGATGTTCCCGATCCGCGATAGCCGTGGCCGGGTCATTGCCTTCGGCGGCCGAGTGCTGGGCGACGACAAGCCCAAGTACCTGAACTCCCCGGAAACCCCGGTATTCCACAAAGGCCAGGAGCTGTACGGCCTGTACGAGGCGCGCAAAAACAACCGCAACCTCGACGAAATCATCGTCGTCGAAGGCTACATGGATGTCATCGCCCTGGCCCAGCAGGGGCTGCGCAACGCCGTGGCGACACTGGGCACGGCCACCAGCGAAGAACATCTCAAGCGCCTGTTCCGCGTGGTGCCCAGCGTGCTGTTCTGCTTCGACGGCGACCAGGCGGGGCGCAAGGCTGCCTGGCGCGCACTGGAGTCGACCCTGCCGAGCCTGCAGGATGGCCGCCGCGCACGCTTCCTGTTCCTGCCCGAGGGCGAGGACCCGGACAGCCTGGTCCGCGCCGAAGGCACCGACGCTTTCCATGCCCGCATCAACCAGCACGCCCAGCCGCTGGCCGACTATTTCTTCGAGCAGTTGAGCAACGAGGCTGACCCGCGCTCGCTGGAAGGCAAGGCGCACATGGTCACGCTGGCCGCCCCGCTGATCGAAAAGGTCCCAGGGGCAAACCTGCGCCAACTGATGCGCAACCGCCTGAAAGAGATCACCGGCCTCGACCCGCAGCAGCTGGAGCAACTGGCACAGAGTGCGCCGGCCGCCAGCAGCGTGCCGGATTACGACCCGGGCTTCGACTACGACGCCATGGCCAGTTACACCCCGGATTATGGCGACCTGCAGCACCAGCCCGACTACGCCCCGGCGCAACAGGAGCAACGCCCCTGGACACCGAACAAGGGCGGCAAGAAACAATGGGAAGGTAAGCCCTGGGACAAGAAAGGCGGCAAGCCCTGGCAGCGCGATGGCCAACGTGGCGACGCACCACCGCGGGTACCGGCACCAGTGGAACCACCGTCGTTATCGGCGCTGCGCACGCTGCTGCACCACCCGCTGCTGGCCGGCAAGGTCGAAGATGCCGGTCATTTCGCCGACGAGCAGCAACTCTACAGCCAACTGCTGGTGGCCCTGATCGAGGCTGCGCAGAAGAATCCTAAGCTAAGCTCTATGCAGCTGATCGCACGCTGGCATGGCACCGAACAAGGCCGCTTGCTGCGCGCCCTGGCGGAAAAGGAATGGTTGATCGATGCCGACAACCTTGAACAACAGTTTTTCGACACTATAACTAGCTTGTCCGCCCGCCAACGCGAGCGCAGCCTGGAACATTTGATCAGCAAATCTCGTCTAACAGGCTTGGACGAGGACGAAACTGCCAAGCTTCGTGACTTGCTCCGCCGCAATGTTCCCGCACAAAACCCGACCTCATCTGGCGCGTGAGGTCCATGCTCGGGTATAATCCTCGGCTTGTTTTTTGCCCGCCAAGACCTTCAGTGGATAGGGTGTTATGTCCGGAAAAGCGCAACAGCAATCTCGCATCAAAGAGTTGATCACCCGCGGTCGTGAGCAGGGCTACCTGACTTACGCGGAGGTCAACGACCACCTGCCCGAGGATATTTCAGATCCGGAGCAGGTGGAAGACATCATCCGCATGATCAACGACATGGGGATCAACGTATTCGAGAGTGCTCCGGATGCGGATGCCCTGTTGTTGGCGGAAGCCGACACTGACGAAGCCGCAGCCGAAGAGGCCGCCGCAGCGTTGGCGGCAGTTGAGACCGATATCGGCCGTACGACCGACCCGGTGCGCATGTACATGCGTGAAATGGGTACCGTCGAGCTGCTGACCCGCGAAGGCGAAATCGAAATCGCCAAGCGCATCGAGGAAGGCATCCGTGAAGTCATGGGCGCCATCGCTCACTTCCCGGGCACTGTCGACCACATCCTCAGCGAATACGACCGCGTCACCTCCGAAGGTGGCCGTCTGTCCGACGTCCTCAGCGGTTATATCGACCCTGATGACAACATCGCCGCACCGACCGAAGAAGTACCGATCCCAGGTGCCAAGGCTGCTGCCGCGAAGGAAGAGGAAGACGAAGACGAAGAAAACGCAGAGAGCAGTGACGACGAGGAAGAGACCGAAAGCGGTCCGGACCCGGTCGTTGCAGCCCAGCGTTTCGGTGCAGTCTCCGAGCAGCTCGTCATCACCCTCAAGGTGCTGAAGAAGCATGGCCGCACCCACGCCGAAAGCATTGGCGCCATGCAGGCCCTGGCTGATCTGTTCATGCCGATCAAGCTGGTACCCAAGCAGTTCGAAGCACTGGTAGAGCGCGTTCGCAGCGCCCTGGACCGTCTGCGCCAGCAAGAACGCGCCATCATGCAGCTGTGCGTGCGTGACGCGCGCATGCCGCGGGCCGACTTCCTGCGCCTGTTCCCGAGCAACGAGACCGACCAGACCTGGAGCGGTGACCTCGCCAAGCGCAGCACCAAATGGGCCGCTGCCCTGGGTGAGAAAAACGCCGCGATCGTCGCCTGCCAGCAGAAGCTGATCGACCTTGAGACCGAGACCGGCCTGACCGTTGCCGAAATCAAGGAAATCAACCGTCGCATGTCCATCGGTGAGGCCAAGGCCCGCCGCGCCAAGAAGGAAATGGTCGAGGCGAACCTGCGTCTGGTGATCTCCATCGCCAAGAAGTACACCAACCGTGGCCTGCAGTTCCTCGACCTGATCCAGGAAGGCAACATCGGCCTGATGAAGGCGGTGGACAAGTTCGAATACCGTCGCGGCTACAAGTTCTCGACCTATGCCACCTGGTGGATCCGCCAGGCGATCACCCGTTCGATCGCCGACCAGGCACGCACCATCCGTATTCCGGTGCACATGATCGAGACGATCAACAAGCTCAACCGCATTTCCCGGCAGATGCTGCAGGAAATGGGTCGTGAACCGACCCCGGAAGAGCTCGGTGAACGCATGGAGATGCCCGAGGACAAGATCCGCAAGGTATTGAAGATCGCCAAGGAGCCGATCTCCATGGAAACGCCGATCGGTGACGACGAAGACTCGCACCTGGGCGATTTCATCGAGGACTCCACCATGCAGTCCCCGATCGACGTGGCCACGGTCGAAAGCCTCAAGGAAGCGACTCGTGACGTGCTCTCGGGCCTGACCGCACGTGAAGCCAAAGTGCTGCGCATGCGTTTCGGCATCGACATGAACACCGACCACACCCTCGAAGAAGTCGGCAAGCAGTTCGACGTGACCCGTGAGCGGATCCGTCAGATCGAAGCCAAGGCGCTGCGCAAGCTGCGCCACCCGACGCGAAGCGAGCATCTGCGCTCCTTCCTCGACGAGTGATGACGAACCCCGGCCCAGGCCGGGGTTTTTCTTATGTGACAAAAGGTCATGACCGGCACCACCCTGCTGGCAGGATGCCCGTCTACACTCGACTCAGACCCCCTGATCGAGAGGCCGCTATGCCCTTGATGCCGGCCCTCCTGTTGCTGCTCCTGATGGTCTGGAACACAACGGCCGGCGCCCTGACCCTGACTGACGAGGAACAAGCCTGGCTCAGCGCCCACCCGCAGCTGCGCCTGGGCGTAGACGCTTCATGGCCGCCCTTCGAATTCCGCGACCAGGAAGGCCGTTACCAGGGACTGGCCGCCGATTACATTGCCCTTATCCAGGAGCGCCTTGGCATCACGCTCAAACCGGTCGAGCCCAGCAGCTGGACCGAAGTGCTCGAGCAGGCGCGCAATAACCGCATCGACCTGCTGCCCGGCATCATGTCCACCCCGGAGCGCCAGAACTACCTGGCCTTCACCCGCCCCTACCTGGACTTCCCGATTGTCATACTCGCCCACGCAGGTGGCGCGCAGCCGCGCAGCCTCAAGGACCTCTACGGCCTGAAGATCGCCGTGGTAGAGAACTACGCCCCCCACGAGCTGCTGCGCACCCACCACCCGGACCTCAACCTGGTGGCCATGCCCAACGTCAGCTCGGCGTTGCAGGCACTGGCCACCGACGCCGTGGACGCCGTGGTCGGCGACCTTGCCTCGAGCATCTGGAGCCTGCGCCAGCTCAAGCTCGATGGCCTCTATGTCAGCGGCGAAACGCCCTACCGCTACCAACTGGCCATGGCCGTGCCACAGCAGCAGAAGATTCTCGTGGCCATCCTCGACAAGGTCATGGCCGACATGAGCAACAGCGAAATCAGCCATATCCAGCAACGCTGGGTGGGCAATGTCGTCGACCAGCGCACCTTCTGGCATGACATGCTGCTGTACGGCCTGCCTGCGGTCCTGCTGCTGGTGGCCATCCTTGCTGCGGTGATTCGCGTCAACCGCCGGCTGAGTTCGGAAATTTCCCGGCGTATCGCCCTGGAACAAGAGCTGCGCAGCAGCGAATACCACTATCGCGGCCTGGTCGAGAGCCTGTCGGCGATCGCCTGGGAGGCCGACGCCAACGATTTCACCTACAGCTATGTTTCGCCCCATGCCGAAGACCTGCTCGGCTACCCGCTGAGCGAATGGCTCAAGCCCGGTTTCTGGCGCAGCATCCTGCACCCGGAGGACGCGCTCTGGGCACAGGCCTACTGCGACAGCGAGACTGCCGCCGGGCGCGATCACAGCCTCGACTATCGAGTGATCCGCGCCGACGGTCACGCCCTGTGGGTGCGCAACATCGTCAGCATGATCGAGCACGGCCACAAGCCCCTGATGCGCGGCCTGATGATCGACATCAGCGAAACCAAACACACCGAGGATGCCCTGCGCCTGTCGGAGCAGAAGTTCGCCTCGGTATTCCAGCAGTGCCCGGACATCCTGCTCATCGCCCGGCAAAGCGACGGCTGCCTGCTGGAGGTCAACGAAGCGTTCGAAGAACAGATCGGCTTGAGCCCGAACCAGGTACTTGGCCGCACCGCCACCGAACTCGACCTGTGGGGCGTCGCCGGCACCGGCCCGATCATGCTCGAACGCCTGCAGCGCAGCGGTGTGCGCAACCTCGAGATGACCTTCCGGCGCAGCAACGGCCAACTGTTCACCGGCCTCACCTCCGCCGAGGCCTTCGACCTCGATGGCACCCGCGCCCTGGTGGTGGCGGTGCGTGACATCAGCCAACTGAAAGAGACCCAGCAGCAACTGCAGACCTCGGAAGAAAAGTTCGCCAAGGCCTTCCATGCTTCCCCCGACGGCCTGCTGCTGTCGCGCCAGAGTGATGGCCTGCTGCTGGAGGTCAATGAAGGCTTCTGTCGCTTGACCGGTTACGACATAAGCCCGAACGTCGACCAGACCTCCCTGGACCTCGGCATCTGGGTCGACCTCAACGAACGCCAGCGCCTGGTCGAACGGCTCCAGCGCGAGGGTGCCGTGCGCGACTTCAGCTGCCATATCCGGCGCAGCGACGGGCAAATCCGCCTGTGCGAGCTGGCCGCCCGGCCACTGCCGATCGGCGGCGTCGACTGCATGCTGACCATCGCCCGCGACATCACCGAACGCCACCTGATGCAGGAAAAACTGCAACTGGCGGCCACGGTATTCGAGAACACCGCCGAAGGCGTGCTGATCACCGACATCGACCAGCGCATCAGCGCGGTCAACCGCGCCTTCAGTGAGATCACCGGCTACAGCGAAATCGAAGCCCTCGGCCAGACCCCTCGCCTGCTTGCCTCCGGCCAGCACGACAGCGCCTTCTACCTCGCCATGTGGCACCAGTTGACCGCCGAAGGCCACTGGCAGGGCGAAATCCACAACAAACGCAAGAACGGCGAGCTCTACCCCAGCTGGCTGACCATCAGCGCCGTGCGCAACAGCGAGCGTGAGATCACCCACTTCGTCGCCGTATTCGCCGACATCTCCAGCCTCAAGCACGCCCAGGCCAAGCTCGACTACCAGGCCCATCACGACCCACTGACCGGCCTGCCCAACCGCACGCTGTTCGAGAGCCGCCTGCAGGCCGTGCTGACCTGCGCCCAGGTCTCCAACCGCCAGGGCGCGGTGCTGTTCCTCGACCTCGACCGCTTCAAGCACATCAACGACAGCCTCGGCCACCCGGTCGGCGACCTGCTGCTCAAAGGTATCGCCCAACGCCTGAAGGAGCAGGTGCGCGACGTCGATACCGTGGCCCGCCTGGGGGGGGACGAATTCATCATCCTGCTGCCCGGCCTGCACAAACCCGACGACGCCAGCGCCATCGCCAACAAGCTGCTGGCCTGCTTCCATGCCCCCTTCCAGGCCGGCGAGCATGAATTCTTCACCAGCGCCAGCATCGGTATCAGCCTTTACCCACAGGACGGCACCGACGTTGCCACCCTGATCCGCAACGCCGACGCCGCGATGTACCGCTCCAAAGCCAAGGGCCGCAACCGGGTCGAAGCCTACACCCGCGACCTTACCGCCCAGGCCAGCGAACGCATCGCCCTCGAGCACGAACTGCGCCGCGCCATCGAACGCAATGAGCTGAGCCTGTGCTACCAGCCCAAGTTCAGCCTCAAGACCCAGGGCCTGGTAGGCGCCGAGGCGCTGATCCGCTGGACCCATCCCACCTTCGGCGAGGTGCCGCCCGAGCGGTTCATCCACCTCGCCGAAGAGAACGGCACCATCCTCCAGCTTGGCGACTGGGTGCTGGAACAGACCTGCCGGCAGATGCACGCGTGGAAAAAGCACTACCAGTCCTTCGGCCCGCTCTCGATCAACCTCGCCGGCGCCCAGTTGCGCCAGCCGAACCTGGCCAAGCGCATCGAGCAACTGCTCAGGACTTACCAGCTCAAGGCCGGCGACCTGCAGCTGGAGATCACCGAAAACTTCATCATGAGCCAGGCCGAAGAGGCCCTGGTCGTGCTCTATCAGCTCAAACAGCTTGGCGTGCAGCTGGCCATCGACGATTTCGGCACTGGCTACTCCTCGCTCAGTTACCTCAAACGCCTGCCGCTGGACATCCTCAAGATCGACCAGTCGTTCATCCGCGGCCTGCCAGATGACCCCCACGACGCCGCCATCGCCCGTGCGATCATTGCGCTCGGGCGCAGCATGCAGCTCACCATCATTGCCGAGGGCGTGGAGAACCAGGCCCAACAGCGTTTCCTCGCCGCCGAGGGCTGTGAACAGATCCAGGGCTACATCGTCAGCCTGCCCCTGCCGCCCGCCGAGTTCGCCGCTACCTTCCTGCGCATAGCACTATCGGATCTTTCGGATGGCACGGTATCGAAACCCTCGTTATAATCCGCCGCACCTGCTGAGGGCCTATAGCTCAGTCGGTTAGAGCAGAGGACTCATAATCCTTTGGTCCACGGTTCGAGTCCGTGTGGGCCCACCAGAAATACAAAAGCCGCGCTGATGCGCGGCTTTTTCGTCTCTGCGGCCTGGGCGCTCACCGCGGGCCGGCCAGCACCTCGCCACCTTTACGGCTGATGCGAATCCGCCCATAGCGTGCCGGGGGCAGTGGCTCGATTGCCGCCAGGCAGGCCGCCGGGTCATTGAGCGGCAAGCGCTGCAACGCCTGCACGTCACGCTCCCACCAACGGCTGGCGAGCAGGCGCTCGATCATCTCTGGCGGATAGCGGTAACGGACCACCCGGGCAGGCACACCCGCCACCACGGCATAGGGCGGCACGTCCCGGGTGACCACGGCACGGGTGGCAATGATCGCCCCGGTGCCAACCTTGACCCCTTCCATCACCATCGCGCTGTGCCCGATCCACACATCGTGGCCAATGCTGGCCATGTCCACGCGCGCGGTGTACTCAAGGGCCGTGCCGGTGTACTGGAACGGGTGGGTACTGAGCCAATCGACCGGATGGGTGTTCTTTTCCTGGCCGATCACGGCACCGCTGCCGATCGAACAGAAGCGCCCGATAGACTCGACCAGTTGCAGAAGGCAATCGCTGCGGATGTAGGTGTGGGCGCCGATCGACAGCTCGCGGCAGTCGAGTATGACATCGCCGAGGCGGACCTCCTGCTCAAGGTCGAGTACGGCGCGCTTGCCGAACTTCGACACCCCCAGGCTGACCTTGCCCCCCTGGCGACGAATCCAGCGTTTCCAGTACCAGTCCCTGAGACTCATCTGCAACTCCGCCTGCAATGGTGGCCGCCCGATCCTTGCCGGGAGGCGTGAGGCCGCAATATTAGCGGCTTGCGCTACAAAAGCCAGCGCTTGCCCTGCACCGTGGCGGCTGGCTAGGCTAGCGCGTCCCTTGCAGAGATTCGCCATGCCTGACTCACGCCCCATCGCCCTCGACGAAATCGACCGCCAGCTGATCGCCCTGTTGCAGATCAATGCCCGCGAAAGCGTCGCCACCCTCGCCCGGCAGCTCGGCATCGCCCGTACCACGGTGAACTCGCGCCTGGCACGGCTGGAGAAGAGCAAGGTGATCACCGGCTATGGCGTACGGCTTGGCCAGCGCCTGATCGGTGGCGGGCTGCAAGCCTATGTGGGGATCAAGGTGCAGCCGCGCGCGGGCAAGGAGGTGGTGCGGCGGCTGTCGGCCATGGGCCAGGTGCAGCAGCTGTGTGCAGTGAGTGGCGAGTTCGACTATGTGGCCTGGCTGCACAGTGATTCGCCGGAGCAACTGGACCAGTTGCTCGACCAGATCGGTAGCCTCGACGGGGTCGAGAAAACCACCACGTCGATCATTCTCAGCAGCAAGGTAGACCGCGGGCAGCCGGGCTGACTGCCCCGCGGCAAGCCGTCAGGCCTCCATCGCGTCGAGCAGGCCATCCGCCAGTGCCCGGATGGTTTCAGCCGAATGCACGATCGACCAGATCATCGCCCGATTCGCCTCGGGGGCGTGATGCAGGGCGTAGTCGTCGGCGATTTCCTGGATCGCGGACGCCAACATGCTGGTATGCACAAGCGCGTCGGCGGCATCGACGCCGGGGCGGACGGTGAAGATGGGCGGGTGACTGGACTGGCAGGTGCAGAACGAACGCTCGGTGGTGGGGTTCAGCTTCAGGGGTGGGTCGGGGACGATTTTTTTCATGGCGCAGTTTCCAAGTTGAGCTAGGAAAAGCTGCCCTCTGTTCCTTCTCACAGGAACAAGGTGGCAGCCGTACGCGGGGTGAGAAACCGGCCAACTTGGAATCCGGCCAGGCGATAGCCTGCCCGCGCACGGCTGCCATAAAGCATGCCTCGGCGCTCAAGTTGAAGGATGGGTTTCTCACGCCCAGTCACCGAATGTGCGGCGACCGCAAGAAATTAGCCGTGAAGAATTACCCGTGCAGCCAGACCAGAACGACAAGACAGGTAGGATAATTCCCTATCTTTAAATGGTCTGTAGGAATGGTTGGACAACCCATCGCCGCAGATGCCGAGCAGACGGGACTTCCAAGGCTACAGCCCTTTATCTGCGACATATTCAGCAATTCTCTCCCCCTCCCCGTTCTCCCCTCCCCAATTAGGCTGACAGCAGTCCGCCCTATTGACGCCTTGGCGACCACACCACAAACTATACGCAGGATACGTACAAAAGCATGGAAGCGCTATTTGTCGAACTACCCGCCTTCGAGCGCTATCGCCCTCAACTTCTGGACGATGAGGATTTCAGCCTGCTGCAGCGATTGCTCCTGATGCACCCACATGCCGGCGATGTCATCAAGGGCACGGGAGGCCTGAGGAAGGTGCGCTTCGCGGACACTCAACGGCACAAAGGCAAACGCGGTGGAACGCGGATCATCTACTACTGGTGGGCTGCCGGGCAGCAGTTCTGGCTTTTCACGCTGTACGGCAAGGACGTCCAGGACGACCTGACAGCCCAGCAACGCCAAGCGCTCAAGCACCTGCTGGAGCGCGAATACCTGATGAGGACAACCAATGCCACGCAACATCTTCACTGAACTCACCGAAGGCTTCGACGCCCTCGCCGGCGAACGGGCCGGCAAGCTCACCCTGCGCTCGCACAAGGTCGAATTCGAACAGTTGGCACCGCTGGTACCCAACGAGCTGATCGAACTGCGCCAGCGCCTGAACATGTCCCGCGCGGTGTTCGCCGCCTACCTGCGCACCAACGCGCGCACATTGGAGAACTGGGAACAAGGCCGCTCCCAACCCAACGCCCAGGCCATCGCCTTGATCCGCCTGGTGCAGAAGTACCCCGAGACAGTCGAGCATCTGGCCTCTTTGAGCTGATTCGTCGATATGAGATGGCATAGCAACATAACGACGAAACAAACGACATAACGACGCCACTCTGCATCTTATTTACGAACACCGCGCTTCATAAAATGGCCACCAGTCATTCTCTATACTCAGGCTCCGCCCCCTGCGCAGCCTCTCTGGCAAGGTCATTACATGAACAAGAACAACCGCCACCCCGCCGACGGCAAGAAACCCATCACCATCTTCGGCCCGGACTTCCCCTTCGGCTTCGATGACTGGCTGGAACACCCGGCCGGCCTGGGCAGCATCCCCGCGGCGCGGCATGGCGAGGAAGTGGCGATTGTCGGCGGTGGCATTGCCGGGCTGGTGGCGGCCTACGAGCTGATGAAACTGGGCCTCAAGCCGGTGGTGTACGAAGCGTCGAAGCTGGGCGGGCGCCTGCGTTCGCAAGCCTTCAATGGCACCGATGGCATCGTCGCCGAGCTGGGCGGCATGCGCTTCCCGGTGTCGTCCACGGCGTTCTATCACTACGTCGACAAGCTGGGCCTGGAAACCAAACCCTTCCCCAACCCGCTCACCCCTGCCTCGGGCAGCACAGTGATCGACCTTGAAGGCCAGACCTACTACGCCGAAAACAAGGCCGACCTGCCGCAGCTGTTCCATGAAGTGGCCGATGCCTGGGCCGACGCCCTGGAAAGCGGCGCGCAATTCAGCGACATCCAGCAGGCCATTCGCGACCGCGACGTGCCCCGCCTGAAAGACCTGTGGAACAAGCTGGTGCCGCTGTGGGATGACCGCACCTTCTATGACTTCGTCGCCACCTCGCGCTCGTTCGCCAAGCTGAGCTTCCAGCACCGCGAAGTGTTTGGCCAGGTGGGCTTCGGTACCGGCGGCTGGGATTCGGACTTCCCCAACTCGATGCTGGAAATCTTCCGGGTGGTCATGACCAACTGCGACGATCATCAGCACCTGGTAGTCGGCGGCGTCGAGCAGGTACCGCAGGGTATCTGGCGCCATGTGCCGGAGCGTTGCGCCCATTGGCCGGCCGGCACCAGCCTGCGTTCGCTGCACGGCGGCGCACCGCGCACCGGGGTCAAGCGCATCGCTCGGGCCTCCGATGGCCTGCTGGCCGTTACCGACAACTATGGCGACGTACGCCACTATGCGGCGGTGCTCACCACCTGCCAGAGCTGGCTGCTGACCACCCAGATCGACTGCGAGGAGGCGCTGTTCTCGCAAAAGATGTGGATGGCCCTGGACCGCACCCGCTACATGCAGTCGTCGAAGACCTTCGTGATGGTCGACCGGCCATTCTGGAAGGACAAGGACCCAGAGACCGGCCGCGACCTGATGAGCATGACCCTGACCGACCGCCTGACCCGCGGCACCTACCTGTTCGACAACGGTGACGACAAGCCAGGGGTGATCTGCCTGTCCTACGCCTGGATGAGCGATGCCTTGAAGATGCTGCCGCACCCGACCGAAAAGCGCGTGCAGCTGGCCCTCGACGCACTGAAGAAGATCTACCCCAAGACCGACATCGCCGGGCACATCATCGGCGACCCGATCACCATCTCCTGGGAGGCCGACCCGCACTTCCTCGGTGCCTTCAAGGGCGCGCTGCCGGGCCACTATCGCTACAACCAGCGCATGTACGCGCACTTCATGCAACAGGACATGCCCGCCGAGCAACGCGGCATCTTCATCGCCGGTGACGACGTGTCGTGGACCCCGGCCTGGGTGGAAGGCGCGGTGCAGACTTCGCTGAATGCGGTGTGGGGTATCATGAACCACTTCGGTGGCCAGACCCACCCGGACAACCCAGGCCCGGGCGACGTGTTCCATGAAATCGGACCGATCGCCCTGGCCGACTGAGCGAAGGAGTAGCGTGATGCGCATCGCCCTGTTCCAGGGCACGCCCGGCCCCCTGGACGTGCCCGGCAACCTCGAACGCCTGCAGCACCAGGCCCAGCGGGCTGCCCAACAAGGCGCCCAGCTGCTGGTGTGCCCGGAGATGTTCCTGAGTGGCTACAACATTGGCCTGGACCAGGTGGAACGCCTGGCCGAGGCCGACGATGGCCCTTCGGCGATGAGCGTGGTGGAAATCGCCCAGGCTCAGCGCATCGCCATCGTCTACGGCTACCCCGAGCGGGCCGACGACGGCGCGATCTACAACAGCGTTCAGTTGATCGACGCCCATGGCCGCAGCCTGTGCAACTACCGCAAGACCCACCTGTTCGGCGAGCTTGACCGTTCGATGTTCAGCCCAGGCGCCAACCACTTCCCGGTGGTCGAGCTGGACGGCTGGAAGGTCGGCCTGCTGATCTGCTACGACATCGAGTTCCCGGAGAACGCCCGGCGCCTGGCATTGGCCGGCGCCGAGCTGATCCTGGTGCCAACGGCCAACATGGCGCCGTATGACTTCGTCTGCCAGGTGACCGTGCGCTCGCGGGCGCAGGAGAACCAGTGCTACCTGGTCTACGCCAACTACTGTGGCAGCGAAGGCGAGATCCAGTATTGCGGGCAGAGCAGCATCGTCGGGCCGGACGGCAGCCTGCTGGCGATGGCCGGACGTGACGAGGGCTTGTGGCTGGCGGAACTGGAGCACGAGCGAGTGGTGAAAGGGCGAGAGGCGTTCCCATACCTGGCGGATCTGCGCCAGGACTTGCACCTGCGTCAAAGCTGATCAGGCCATCGCGGGGCAAGCCCGCTCCCACGATACAAACACGGTCTGCGTGGGAGCGGGCTTGCCCCGCGATTGGGCCAGCACAGACAACATCGCCTCGGCGCGCTAGCATGGCGCCATGCCCGACACTACCCGTCACCTGAACCTGCCCAACGGCCTGCACCTGACCCTGCGCCACGCCCCGCGCCTCAAGCGCGCCGCAGCAGCCTTGCGGGTGCACGCCGGCAGCCATGACGCGCCAGCGAAGTGGCCGGGCCTGGCCCACTTCCTTGAGCACCTGTTCTTCCTCGGCACTGCACGCTTTGCGCTGCAAGACGGCCTGATGCGCTACGTCCAGGGCCTGGGCGGCCAGGTGAACGCCAGCACCCGTGAGCGCACCACCGATTACTTCTTCGAGGTGCCACCCGCTGCACTGGCCGGCGGTTTGGAGCGCCTGTGCCAAATGCTGGCCGAACCGGATCTCGGCCTGGAACGCCAGCGCCGTGAACGCGAGGTCATCCACGCCGAGTTCATCGCCTGGTCGCGCAACCCCGAAGCCCAGCGCCAGTTCAGCTTGCTGCAGTCGGTGTCGCCGCGCCATCCGCTCAGCGGCTTCCATGCGGGCAACCGGCACAGCCTGGTGTTGCACGCTCGCGGCTTCCAGCAAGCACTGAACACTTTCCACCGGCGTTTCTACCAAGGCGGCCAGGTCACCTTGAGCCTGGCCGGGCCGCAGCCACTGGACGAGCTGGAGCGACTGGGCGAACAGTTCGGCGCGCTGTTCCCGGCAGGCGTGCGAGAGCAACCGGATACCCCTGCGCCCCTGCTCGACGGGCGACTACGGCCCCTCGCAGCCTGCGGCTCACGCCATGACCTGCTGTTCGCCCATGAAGGCCTGCCCGCGGCGGCAGAGCAGGCACTGGACCTGCTGCTGAGCCTGCTCAACGACAGCCGACCGGGTGGCTGGCTGGCCGAACTACGCCAGCGCGGCTGGCTGCAAGGCTGCACCACGCAACTGCTCTATGCCCACGCCGGGCAGATGCTGTGGCACATCCAACTGCTGCTGCCCGCCGCCGCCTCATTGCACACGGCACAGGCGATGCTGCACGGCTGGCTGGGCTTCATCCGAAGGCAGCCGGCTGAGCAGTTGAACGATGCCTATGACCAGTTGCAGCATTGCCGCGAGCAAAGCTGCAGCGCGCTCGAGCTGGCGCGCCGCGACAGCAGTGGCCAGCCCTTCGAGAAGCTCGACGCGCAAGGCCTTGCTGCCTTCGCCACGTTGCTGGACAGCTTGCCCCACGCAGGCAGCGGCCGCTGGCAGTTGCCACCCGCAGAGCCGCTGCTGGACAGCACGACGCCTGCCCACAGCGCCCCACTACCCACGGCCCTGACCCTCGACAACAACCTGCCGCCCACCCGCCAGTTCGCCAGCCTCTACTTGCGTTGGCACATCCCGTCGCCGCTGCGCCAGCGCTTCCAGGCAATCATCGAACGCGCCCTGCGACCGCTGCAGGAGCGCGCCGAGCGTGTTGCCCTGCAGCTGCGCTTCAGTGCCAGCGGTGAGTACTGGCAACTGCAGGCCGCCGGCCAGCCGACAGCGGTGATTCGATGCATCGAAGAGGCACTCGCGCTCATGCAAAGCCCTGCTGCTGAGCACTGGGCTGCCCCTGCCGCCGCGGAACCGGGACTGATCCCGATACGTGCCCTGCTCAAGGCATTGCCGGATGCGCTGATGGCCGCTGAGGAACCACCGCAGCCTTCCTGCATCCTCACCCAGCCCTGGCTCGACTCGCTGTGGCAGCAAGCCCACTGGCAGGGCCTGGCAGTGGGCTTCGCGGCAACGCAGCACAACGCCCTGGGGGCTGCATTGCAGGGGGGCATGGGCCAACCCGGCACACCCACGGCGAAGGTGGCAATTACTGGCCGACAGTGGCGGCAGGTACACAGGTCGGGCAGCGAACCGGCACTGCTGCTGTTCTGCCCGCTGCCAACTGAACTGCAGCCGGCCGGCCGCCTGCTCGCACACCTGCTGCAAGGCCCGGTATACCAGCGCCTGCGGGTCGAGCTGCAGCTGGGATATGCCGTGTTCAGCGCCTTTCGTCAGGTCGAAGGGGTTGGCGGGCTGCTGTTTGGTGTGCAATCACCCCACGCCAGTCACGAGCAGATTCTCGGGCACTTGCTCCAGTTGCTGGAGGGTGGTGTTAGCCTCGACAGCAACGCCCGCCAGCAGCTTGCCGGGCAGTTCGAAGAAAGCGCCATGGGCAACGCCGAAGTCGCGGAATGGGCGTGGCAGGCACATCTGGCGACACAAAATTCGGATCTTTCCCACATGAGCAGGTCTATTCTCACTGTCGAGCAAGCGCATCTGGACGACCTCCTGCGCCGGTTGCTCGACGCCGAACACGGTTGGCTATGCCTCGCCAACGCTGCGGCGCCGAACGCGAGCTGGCACTGACGCGCAGCCGATTGTTACCCATCATGCAATGGCGCTTTTCGAAGAATTAACCTTTCGGTACAAATTTTTCTTGTAAGATAGCGCAATCTCAGCCAATGGAACCGCGCTCTCCAGGCGCGGCCCAATGAGTAACCGATCAACCCACCCCATCCGGAAGGAGTCAACCCATGTGGACCAAACCTGCCTACACCGACCTGCGTATCGGCTTCGAAGTCACCATGTACTTCGCCAGCCGCTAAGCGCCAGTGTGATTCGACGCCTCGGCCAGCCGGGGCGTTGTCGTTTTTCGGATACGGTTTTCGGGTAAAGATCAGCCATGTACATCCAGATTCTCGGTTCCGCCGCCGGCGGCGGGTTCCCGCAGTGGAACTGCAACTGCATCAACTGCAAGGGCTACCGCGACGGCACCCTGCGCGCCAGCGCGCGTACCCAGTCGTCGATCGCCCTGTCCGACGACGGCGAGCACTGGATCCTGTGCAACGCCTCGCCCGACATCCGCGCCCAGTTGCAGGCCTTTGCGCCCATGCAGCCGGCCCGCGCCCTGCGCGATAGCGGCATCGACGCGATCGTCTTGCTCGATAGCCAGATCGATCACACCACCGGCCTGCTCAGCCTGCGCGAAGGCTGCCCGCACCAGGTGTGGTGCACCGACATGGTCCACCAGGACCTGACCACCGGCTTCCCGCTGTTCACCATGCTCAGCCACTGGAACGGTGGCCTCGCCTGGAACCGCATCGAGCTCGAGGGCAGCTTCGTGATCGACGCCTGCCCCAACCTGCGCTTCACCCCCTTCCCCCTGCGCAGCGCCGCACCGCCTTACTCGCCGCACCGTTTCGACCCGCACCCGGGCGATAACCTGGGCCTGCTGGTGGAGGACACCCGCACCGGCGGCAAGCTGTTCTATGCCCCGGGCCTGGGCCAGGTCGACGACAAGCTGTTGCAGATGATGCACGGCGCCGACTGCCTGCTGGTCGACGGCACCCTGTGGGAGGATGATGAGATGCAGCGTCGCGGTGTCGGCACCCGCACCGGCCGCGAGATGGGCCACCTGGCGCAGAATGGCCCAGGCGGGATGCTCGAAGTGCTGGACGGCTTCCCGCGCCAGCGCAAGGTGCTTATCCACATCAACAACACCAACCCGATCCTCGACGAAGACTCGCCGGAACGGGCCGAGGTGCAACGTCGGGGTGTGGAAGTGGCCTTCGATGGCATGAGTATCGAATTGTGAAGGTGCTGCACAAACCTGTGGGAGCGGGTTCACCCGCGAATGCGGCAGCGAATGCACCGAAGCATTCGCGGGTAAACCCGCTCCCACAGGGGCCGATGGATCATTCCAAGGGAGCGCGCTGAATGAATGACGCAACACCGATGTCCCCTGCCGAATTCGAGCAGGCCCTGCGCGCCAAGGGCGCCTATTACCACATCCATCACCCGTTTCACGTGGCGATGTACCAGGGCCGCGCCAGCCGCGAGCAGATCCAGGGCTGGGTGGCCAACCGCTTCTACTACCAGGTCAACATCCCGATGAAGGATGCGGCGATCCTGGCCAACTGCCCCGACCGCGAAGTGCGCCGCGAGTGGATCCAGCGCCTGCTCGACCATGACGGCGCCCCGGGCGAGGACGGCGGCATCGAGGCCTGGCTGCGCCTGGGCCAGGCCGTGGGCCTGGACCCGGACCAGTTGCGCAGCCAGGAGCTGGTGCTGCCCGGCGTGCGCTTTGCCGTCGACGCCTACGTCAACTTCGCCCGCCGCGCCAGCTGGCAGGAAGCCGCCAGCAGCTCGCTGACCGAACTGTTCGCCCCGCAGATCCACCAGTCGCGGCTGGACAGCTGGCCGCAGCACTACCCGTGGATCGACCCGGCCGGCTATGAGTACTTCCGCACCCGCCTGGGCCAGGCCCGCCGCGATGTGGAACACGGCCTGGCGATTACCCTGCAGCACTACACCACCCGTGCCGGGCAGGAGCGCATGCTTCAGATCCTGCAGTTCAAGCTGGATATCCTCTGGAGCATGCTCGACGCCATGAGCATGGCCTATGAACTGAACCGCCCGCCCTATCACAGCGTCACGGCTGAACGGGTCTGGCACAAGGGGATCGCCCTATGAGTTTCAATCGTGAACAGGTGCCTGCCTGGCGCCCCGGCTACCGTTTCCAGTACGAACCGGCGCAGAAGGGCCATGTGCTGCTGTACCCCGAAGGCATGATCAAGCTCAACGACAGCGCCGGCCTGATCGGCGGGCTGGTCGATGGCCAACGCAGCGTTGCGGCAATCATCAGCGAGCTTGAACAGCAGTTCCCCGGTGTGCCCGAAGTCGCCGACGATATCGAGCAATTCATGGAGGTGGCCCGTGCCGAACACTGGATCACCCTCGCCTGAGGTGCCGGTCGGCCTGCCCTTGTGGCTGCTGGCCGAGCTCACCTACCGCTGCCCGTTGCAATGCCCGTACTGCTCCAACCCGCTGGACTTCGCCGAGCAGGGCAAGGAGCTGACGACCGAGCAGTGGTTCAAGGTGATGGCCGAAGCCCGCGAGATGGGCGCGGCGCAAATCGGTTTCTCCGGCGGCG
Source organism: Pseudomonas sichuanensis (assembly GCF_003231305.1). Lineage (GTDB taxonomy): Bacteria > Pseudomonadota > Gammaproteobacteria > Pseudomonadales > Pseudomonadaceae > Aquipseudomonas > Aquipseudomonas sichuanensis. The sequence continues at coordinate 61,187 of NZ_QKVM01000025.1, forward strand.
AGCCGCTGGTGCGCCAGGACCTCGCCGAACTGATCGGTGAAGCCCGGCGCCTGGGTTACTACACCAACCTGATCACCTCCGGCATCGGCCTGACCGAGCAGAAGATTGCCGCCTTCAAGCAAGCCGGGCTGGACCATATCCAGATCAGCTTCCAGGCCAGCGACGAGCAGGTGAACAACCTGCTGGCCGGCTCGAAGAAAGCGTTCGCGCAGAAGTTGGCGATGGCCCAGGCAGTGAAGGCCCACGGCTACCCGATGGTGCTCAATTTCGTCACGCACCGGCACAACATCGACAAGATCGACCGCATCATCGAGCTGTGCATCGCTCTGGAAGCCGACTTCGTCGAACTCGCCACCTGCCAGTTCTACGGCTGGGCGCAGCTCAACCGTCTGGGCCTGCTGCCAACCCGTGAGCAACTGGAGCGGGCCGAGCGCATCACCAACGAATACCGCGCCAGGCTCAAGGCCCAGGGCCACCCCTGCAAGCTGATCTTCGTCACCCCGGACTACTACGAAGAGCGCCCCAAAGCCTGCATGAACGGCTGGGGCAGCCTGTTCCTGACCATCACCCCCGACGGCACCGCCCTGCCGTGCCACGGCGCGCGCCAGTTGCCGGTGCAGTTCCCCAATGTGCGCGAGCATGACCTGCACCACATCTGGTACGACTCGTTCGGCTTCAACCGCTTCCGCGGCTACGACTGGATGCCCGAACCCTGTCGCTCGTGCGACGAGAAGGAAAAGGACTTCGGCGGCTGCCGCTGCCAGGCGTTCATGCTCACCGGCGATGCCAGCAAGGCCGACCCTGTGTGCGGCAAATCGCCGGATCACGGCATCATCCTCAAGGCCCGCGAGGAGGCCGAGCACGCCACCCTTGCCATCGAAGAGCTGACCTTCCGCAATGAGCGCAACTCCCATGTCATCGCCCGCGGCTGAGTTCAGCGCCGCACAGGCGGTGGCCGCTGGCACCGATTTCGCCGAGCTCAAGGCTGGCGAGCAAGGGTTGTTCTGGAATGAATTCCGCCCAGCCGACGGCGCTTGCCGTATCTGGCACTGGCGCGACCGACAGGCCCACTGCCTCACCCCCGATGGTTTCAGTGTACGCAGCCGGGTGTACGAATACGGCGGCGGCAGCTTCTGCCTCGCGGGTGATGGCCTGGCGTTCGTCAACGAGAACGATCAACAGGTCTATTTCCAGGCGCTCGACGGCACGCCACCTCACAGGCTGACCCAGCATACCGATTGCCGTTACGGCGACCTGTTGTGGCACGCGGGTGAGCTGCTGGCAGTCGAGGAGCGCCATGGCACCGAGGTCGAGCACCGCTTGGTTGCCCTAGCCGAAGGCCGGCGCGATGTGCTCGCCGAAGGGGCCGACTTCTATGCCACACCGGCCATCAGCGCCGATGGCCGCCGCCTGGCCTGGATTGAATGGGACCGCCCGCATCAGCCCTGGACCGTCACCCGCCTGATGTGTCGCGAGCGCGATGCACGCGGTGCGTGGGGGGCGCCACACTGCATCGCCGGGGGCGAAGAGTCCCTGCAACAACCGCGCTTCGATGCCCAGGGCCGCTTGTACTGCCTGTCGGACCTCGACGGCTACTGGCAACCCTGGGGCGAGGTCGATGGGCACTGGCAGTGCCTGCCCTCGGCACTCGCCGACCACGCCGCGGCCCCTTGGCAACTGGGGCCCTGCACCTGGCTGGCACTTGGCCCGCAAAGCTACCTGGCCAGCTGGTTCGAGGACGGCTTCGGCCAGCTCGGGCTACGCAGCAACACGGGCGAGATGGCGCGTTACGCCAGCGCCTATACGCGCTTTCGCAGCCTGGCCATGGATGCCGGGCATCTCTACGCCATCGCCGCATCGCCGATCAGCCCGCCGGCAGTGATCGCCATCGACCGCAGCAACCATGACGTCCAGGTACTGGCAGGCGGCGCGCAAGTACTGCCCGCCGCGCATATCAGCACCCCGCAGCCGATCCGCTACGCCAGCGGCGATGGCGTGGCCCATGGCTTCTTCTACCCCGCCATGGCCGGTGGCACACCTTCGCCACTGCTGGTGTTCATCCACGGCGGCCCGACCTCGGCCTGCTACCCGGTGCTCGACCCGCGCATCCAGTACTGGACCCAGCGCGGTTTCGCCGTCGCCGACCTCAACTACCGCGGCAGCAGCGGCTATGGCCGTGCCTACCGCCAGGCATTGCATCTGCGCTGGGGCGAGAGCGACGTGGAAGATGCCTGCGCCGCCGTCGCCCACCTCGCCTCGCGGGGGCTGATCGACCCAGGCCAGGCGTTTATCCGCGGCGGCAGCGCCGGGGGCTATACCACCTTGTGCGCCTTGGCGTTCCACGAGGTCTTCCGTGCCGGTGCCAGCCTTTATGGCGTCAGCGACCCCGAGGCACTTGGCCGTGCGACCCACAAGTTCGAGGGCGATTACCTCGACTGGTTGATCGGCGACCCGCTGCGCGATGCCGAACGTTATCGCCAGCGCACGCCGCTGCTGCACGCTGGGCGGATCAAGGTGCCGGTGGTGTTCTTCCAGGGCGAGCTGGATGCGGTGGTGGTACCGGAGCAGACCCGCAGCATGCTCGCCGCCCTCACGGCCAACGGCATCGAGGCCGAGGGGCATTTCTACCCCGGCGAGCGGCATGGGTTGCGCCAGGCGGCGAACCTGGCGCATGCGCTGGAGGAGGAGTGGAAGTTCTATTGCCGGGTGTTGGGCCGGTAGATGGACGGGGCTGCCCTGCAGCCCTTTCGCCGGCAAGCCGGCTCCCACCTGAGCGCGCCGAACTCAAGACCTGCACTTTGCCTGTGGGAGCCGGCTTGCCGGCGATGAGGCCGCCCGGGCATCAACGCTTGGCGATGATGTACACCGCATGCACGATGCCTGGAATGTACCCCAGCAAGGTCAGCAGGATGTTCAGCCAGAACGCCCCACCGAAGCCCACCTGGAGAAATACCCCCAGTGGCGGCAGGATGATGGCGATGATGATGCGAATGAAATCCATGCGAAACGCTCCTTGAAGGGTTTCAACAAAGACTAGCTGCACCGCGCAGTGGTTCCATCACTGAACGCCAGGCAAAAAAAACGCCCCGAGCCAAACACTACAGGCCAAGGGCGATGCGCAGAAACGCGAGACGGTTCGTTGAATTCGTTACGCCGGGGGGCCGGTCAGGCCGGCACTTCGCGGCGGTTGGCTTGCTGGGTGTGCAAACGGGCAAAGGCGCGGGCCAAGCGCAGGAGCATCTCGTCGATGTTGCCCTTGCTCACGGTCAGGGCCGGCGAGAAGCGCACCACATCGGCCTGCGGTGCATTGAGCAGCAGCCCTTCATGCAGCGCGGCCTCGACCAAGGCTGCGGCGGCGTCATCGCGCAACTGCAGGCCCCACAGCAGGCCCTGGCCGCGCACCTCGCCCTGGCCATAGCGCCCGGCCAGGCGGCTGAGGCCGTCGCGCAGGTGCCGGCCACTGTCCTGCACCTGCTCGCAGAACCCCGGCTCCAGCACGGTCTGCAATACCGCAAGCCCGGCGGCGGTCATCAGTGCGTTACCGTGGTGGCTGCCTTGCAGCTCACCGGGTGCGGCGCAGCAGGCCGAACCACGGGCCAGTAACGCCGCCAGAGGCACACCTCCGCCCAAGCCCTTGCCCAGGGTGACGATGTCGGCCCGCACGCCGTAGGTGTGTTCTGCCAACAGGGCACCGCAACGCCCTACGCCGGTTTGCACCTCGTCGAGAATCAGCAGGATGCCCAGTTCACGGCACAGCTGCTCGACACCCTTGAGGTATTCACGGGTGGCCGGGATCACACCGGCCTCACCCTGGATCGGTTCGAGCATGATCGCCACGGTGCGCGAGTCCACCGCCGCATGCAGCGCGGCCAGGTCGTTGAACGGCACCTTGCTGAAGCCCGGCAGCCCCGGCTCGCAGCGGTTGCACGGCAGCGGGTCGGAGGCCGACAGCGCACCCAGGCTTCGCCCGTGGCAGCCCTGGCTGGCGGTAATGATGTGGTAGGCGCCGTTACGGTGCAGCTGGCCCCACTTGCGCGCCAGCTTGATCGCCCCTTCACAGGCCTCGGCGCCGCTGTTGAGCAGGTAGGCTTGGTCACTGCCGGTGCTCTGGCACAGGAGCTCGACCAGCCTGAGCAGGCTGCGGCTGTGGTAGCCCGCGCCTGGGTTGATCAATGCCTGGGCCTGGTTGCCCAACGCCTTGACCAGCACGCTCGGGCTGTGGCCGAGGCTGTTGACCGCGCCGCCCTGGGTGAAGTCCAGGTAGGCATGCCCTTCACTGTCCCACAGCCAGGAACCCTGGCCACGCACGAACACCTGCGCCGCGTGCTCGCTGCCGGGCATCAGCCGTTCGCGCGATAACTGCGCCGTGGCGGGCTCGGGCGCCGAAACAGGCTTGGGCGCTGCCACGGCAGGGGCCGGGCGACGCAGGTTGAACAGGTTCATCAGGGCTCCAGCCATTCACGGTCGGCGGCGATCAAGGCCTCCGGTCGAATGCCGAATTTGATATTTTGCCTTGCCTATCAAAAGTGTTTTGCATCCGGGGTAACAATCACGCTCGGTGATCGCTGTAACCCACTGGAATACGGCGATAGACTAGGCCTCGGGGCGCTTCGGGGCCATTTGGTTTTTTCAGCTTTTTCGATAAGTGTTACTTATGGATTTTCGCCAACTGCGTTATTTCGTCGCGGTGTATGAAGAAGGCCATGTGGGCCGCGCCGCCGAACGCCTGTCACTCTCCCAGCCGGCCCTGTCGCAACAGATCCGTCAGCTGGAGCACAGCCTCGACCTGAGCCTGTTCGAACGCAGCAACAAACGCCTGCTGCCAACCCTGGCTGCCCACACCCTGTACAACCACGCTCTGCCCCTGCTCGATGGCCTGCAGCGGGCCCACGAGGCCATGCGCAACTTCAAGGGTCAGTCGCTGCGTACCTTGGCCATCGGCGTGCTGCAGACCGTGCGCCCAAGCCTGGTACCGCAGCTGCTGGAACGCGTGCGCAAGGCTCAGCCGCACCTTGTGGTGCAGATCTATGAACTGTCGGGGCTGGAGATCGAGCGACGCTTGCTCAACGGTAACCTGGATATCGGAATCAGCTACCTGCCACCGCGCCAACCGGGGCTGCATGGCCTGTTGCTGTATGAGGACGAGTTGCAGCTGGTCATCCCCAATACCCACCCCTTGAAAGACTTCAAGAAGGTCTCGCTACGCCAGGCGGCCGAACTGCCGATGCTGATGCTGGGTGAAGAGTTCCAGATCCGCCAGATCTGGAAGGCGCAACTGGCCAACCTGGGCCGCAGGCCGCAGGTACAGGCGGAGATGAACAACATGGCGGGGATTCTCGACAGCCTGGCGCACACGGCGCTGGCTACCGTCCTGCCAGGGCGGGCCAAAGACGCTGCCGAGGATGACCAGGCACTGCTGTGGAAGCCCTTGAGCGAGCCACGGGTACCGCTGAAGGTCGGCCTGGTGTTCCGCGATGCCCAGCGCCAGCAGGCGTCTGTGGAGCTGCTGCGCACCCTGCTGGAAGCAGAGACCGACGCGCGCCAGCTGGGCGTATCGCCGCTGGACGTGCTCGGCTGAAAAACACGCGCACAAAGAAAACCCCGCCGAAGCGAGGTTTCCTAGACTGTTTCCCTGTGACATCCCTATCTCCCCACCGTCCTGGCAGGATCCTTTCGTGTCCCTGTTTGTCCATTGCGCTTCCTGCGCTACGTCCATGTAAGAAAGAGTAACCGTGGATCCAATCTTAGGAAAGGGGCGAAAAGTCACCGCGTCATGTAAGCCAAAGCTTACAAAAGCGTTCATTGGCAAACGGCGAGGTCAGCAGGGGGTGATGCTTCCAGCTTTGCGATCAATCCGACACTCCCGTGACAATATGCCTACAAGCAGGGCCACGAAAATCGTGGCCCTGCTTAAGCGCTGCCGATCGAGGCGCCGGACGGGCTGGAGTGGGCGGCAGGGCAGCCCACAGGTTGATCAGAACTGTTCAGCGTCCAGCAGGTAGAGCGAATCACTCCCCGCCTTCACCGAAGCCACCAGCGAATGCACCCGTGGCAGCAGCCGCGCGAAGTAGAACCGTGCGGTCCCCAGCTTGGCCCCGTAGAAGTCGGCATCGCCCTCGCCCGCCTTGGCCGCTCGGGCCATCAGTGCCCACATGTAGGCATAGGCGACATAACCGAACGCGTGCAGGTACTCCACCGACGCCGCACCAATCTCGTTAGGGTTGCCCTTGGCTTTGTCCAGCACCCAGGCCGTCAGTTCGTCGAGCTGGTCGAGGGAGGCCGCCAGCGGCTTGGTGAACTCACCCAACTCGCTGCCAGCGGCGGCGACAAACTGGCGGATCTCGTCGGCAAACAGCTGGTAGTAGGCGCCACCGCTGGCCACCACCTTGCGACCGACCAGGTCCAGGGCCTGGATGCCGTTGGTGCCTTCGTAGATCTGGGTGATGCGCACATCACGTACCAGTTGCTCCTGGCCCCACTCACGGATATAGCCGTGGCCACCGAACACCTGCTGGCCGTGCACGGTGCACTCCAGGCCCAGGTCGGTGAGGAAGGCCTTGGCCACTGGCGTCAGCAGGGCCACCAGTTCTTCGCTGCGTTTGCGGGTCGCGGCGTCTTCGCTGTACTTGGCGCTGTCGAGCTGCAGTGCCACGTAGCTCGAGAAGGCCCGGCCACCTTCGATCAGCGCCTTCATGGTCAGCAGCATGCGACGCACGTCCGGGTGGACGATGATCGGGTCGGCGACCTTGTCCTTGGCTTGCGGGCCGGTCGGTGCGCGGCTCTGCAGGCGGTCACGGGCGTACTCGACGGCGTTCTGGTAAGAGCGCTCGGCCGAGGCCAGGCCCTGGATGCCAACACCCAGGCGCTCGTAGTTCATCATGGTGAACATGGCGGCCAGGCCCTTGTTCGGTTCACCCACGATATAGCCGACTGCCTCGTCGAAGTTCATCACGCAGGTGGCCGAGGCCTGGATGCCCATCTTGTGCTCGATCGAGCCGCAGTTGGCCGGGTTGCGCGCACCGAGGCTGCCGTCTTCGTTGACCAGGAACTTGGGCACCAGGAACAGCGAAATGCCCTTGGGGCCAGCCGGGGCGTCCGGCAGCTTGGCCAGCACCAGGTGGATGATGTTCTCGGTGAGGTCGTGCTCGCCACCGGTGATGAAGATCTTGGTGCCGCTGACCTTGTAGCTGCCGTCGGCCTGCGGTTCGGCCTTGGTGCGGATGATGCCCAGGTCGGTACCGGCGTGGGGCTCGGTCAGGCACATGGAACCGGCCCAGACGCCGGCGTACATGTTCGGCAGGTATTTTTCCTTCAGCGCCTCACTGGCGTGGGCGTTGATCGACAGGCAGGCACCGGCGGTGAGCATCGGGTACAGGCCGAACGCCAGGCTCGAGGCGTTGACCATCTCTTCGACCTGGGCGGAAATCGCCTTGGGCATGCCCATGCCGCCGAACAGCGGATCGCCCCCCACACCCACCCAGCCACCTTCGGCAAAGGTCTGGTAGGCCTCGATGAAGCCTGCCGGGGTGCGCACCGCGCCGTTGTCCCAGTGGCAGCCTTCTTCGTCGGCGGCACGGCTCAGCGGGGCAATGGTCTTGCTGGTGACCTTGCCGGCCTCCTCCAGCACGGCCATGGCGGTGTCGGCATCGACCGTCTCGGCCAGGGCGGGCAGTTGCGACCAGAGTGCGGCCACATCGAAGACTTCATTGAGAACGAAGCGCATATCGCGCAGGGGCGCTTTATATTCAGCCATGACAACCTCTCGCTATAAGGGTCGGGGCGGTCCGACGGGACCGCGGCACTGGGTTGTAGCCAGTGTAACCGAACAACTTTTTCGAGACATAGGGTCATCATGCGACTGAATATCCAATTATGGTCACGCCATTCGTATGGCACCGCGCTGTGATTGCTGGCCGAAGGTCATCACGCAGTTACGCCCCGCGCCCTTGGCGCTGTACAGGGCCTGGTCCGCGGACTTGAGCACTTGCTCGGGGTTGCGATGCTCAAGCTGGCGCTCGGCGATACCGATGCTGATGGTGACCGAAACCGTACTGCTGCCGCTCCCACTACGGCGCTGTCGGCCAGCGCCATCGTCCTGCGGGCGGTTGCTCTGGTCGCGCAGCTGGATGGCGTAGTTGGCGATCATCTCGCGCACCGCCTCCAGGTGCGGCAGGCATTCCTCGGCGGTCTTGCCGGCGAACACCAGGGCAAACTCCTCGCCGCCATAACGGTAGGCCCGGCCACCACCGGTGACTTTGGACAGGCGGCTGGCTACCAGGCGCAGGACCTGGTCACCGACGTCATGGCCATGGGTATCGTTGAATTTCTTGAAGTGGTCGACGTCGCTCATGGCGATCACGTAGTTGCGCCCCAGCCGCTGCATGCGCTCGTTCAAAGCGCGGCGCCCCGGCAGGCCGGTCAGTTCGTCGCGGAAAGCCATCTGATAGGCCTCGTGGGAGACTGCAGCTGCGATCATCAGCATCACCTGGCTGCACATGATGTTCAGGGTGAATGGCAGGATGAAGGTCTTGGGCAGCATCCAGAAGATACCGATCAGCCCGATGACCTGCGCCGCATGCAAGGGCCGGGGCTCGCGCAGGTACTGCACCACCAGCAGGATGAACACGACGATGAACAGCGGGTAGGCCAACTGGATAAGGCTCATCCACTGGCCATGCAGCGACGGCCAGCGGATCTCCGCCAGCCAGCCCAACAGGGCCTCGGGGAAGCTCTGCTCCAGCGCCAGCGCCACGCTGCCGACAGCGAACAGCACGGCAAAGCGGGCGAGCATGTCCTGGGCCAGGTGGGTACGTTCCTGCCAGGCCGCGTACAGGCCGAACAACGCCGGGAGCAGCAGGCAGACCAGGTGGAAGATCACCGCAGCATCCTCGCGCACCCGACCATTGTCGCGGTAGAAGTCGGTCTGGGTGTCGAGCAGGAAATAGGCGATGTACACCGTGACCATCAGAAACAGTTCACGCTGTCGGCGATACACCGCGCAATAGGCCCCGCCCAGCAGCAGGACCAAGGTGGGCAGCACATTGAACAGCGATGTGAAGAAGACACTCAGGTCCCTCACATAGGCCGCGGCAAGGCCCGACAACAAAAGAATCAGCGAAGGCAGGAAGTGGCTCGCGCGTACAGCGGATAGACGAAACAAGGGTAATCTCCGACCCGGCAGATCAATAATGGCATTGTGCCCCTACTTCATCCACTGTGCACCTGAATAGATGAAATTTTGACGTCGGGTTAACGGCAGGCAGGCGTGCATGCTTGAGCCACACTCGTTTCTGGATGCGACATCTCTGCAGACTTTTCCTTGCTTCCTGTAAGAACGGGCTTGCTTCGCGGTCGCGTTGGAGATGCCTGAGCCCCTGTCTAGCGGGCCACCGCCACTGGTCAGCTGAATCGACGGACGAAAAAAAACCGCCTGCCGGTAACGGCAGGCGGTTTTGCTACAACCGGCTGGCTTAGTAGGACAGACCGAAGTCTTCTTCCTTCATCGCCATCAGGTTGTCGGCACCGGACAGGATCGCCGCGACATGCGTGCGAGTGCGCGGCAGGATGCGCTGGAAGTAGAAGCGCGCAGTCTGCAGCTTGGCGGTGTAGAACGCCTCTTCGCTGGTGCCGGCAGCCAGCTTCTCGGCGGCCAGGCGAGCGATGTCGGCCCAGAAGTAGGCCAGGCAGGCGTAGCCGGAGTACATCAGGTAGTCCACCGAAGCGGCACCGACTTCCTCGCGATCCTTCATCGCTGCCATGCCGATCTTCATGGTCAGTTCGCCCCACTCCTTGTTGATCGCGGCCAGCGGCTCGACGAACTCTTTGGTAGCTTCGTTGCCTTCCTGCGACTGGCAGAACTTGTGGACGATCTTGGTGAAGCCCTTGAGCGCCTCGCCCTGGGTCATCAGCACCTTGCGGCCGAGCAGGTCGAGGGCCTGGATGCCGGTGGTGCCTTCGTACAGCATGGAAATGCGGCTGTCGCGCACGTTCTGCTCCATGCCCCACTCGGCGATGAAGCCGTGGCCACCGTAGATCTGCACGCCGTGGTTGGCGGCTTCGAAGCCGACTTCGGTCATGAAGGCCTTGGCGATCGGGGTGAGGAAGGCCAGCAGTGCGTCGGCCTTTTTCTTGGCCTCTTCATCCTGGCTGTACTTGACGATATCCACCTGCTGGGCGGTGAAGTAGACCATCGCACGGTTACCTTCGGCGAAGGCCTTCATGGTCAGCAGCATGCGACGCACGTCGGGGTGGACGATGATCGGGTCGGCCGCCTTTTCAGGCGCTTTCGGGCCGGTCAGGGAGCGCATCTGCAGGCGATCGCGGGCGTACTTCAGGCCGCCCTGGAACGCCACTTCAGCGTGGGCCAGGCCTTGCAGTGCGGTGCCCAGGCGTGCGGTGTTCATGAAGGTGAACATGCAGTTCAGGCCCTTGTTGGCTGGGCCGATCAGGTAGCCAGTGGCGCTGTCGAAGTTCATGACGCAGGTGGCGTTGCCGTGGATACCCATCTTGTGCTCGAGCGAGCCGCAGCTCACGCCGTTGCGCTCACCGACGCCGCCTTCGGCGTTTGGCAGGAACTTGGGCACGATGAACAGGGAGATGCCTTTGGTGCCGGCAGGCGCATCGGGCAGACGGGCCAGGACGATATGGACGATGTTGTCGGCCATGTCGTGTTCACCGGCCGAGATGAAGATCTTGGTGCCGGAAACCTTGTAGCTGCCGTCGGCCTGAGGCTCGGCCTTGGTGCGCAGCATCCCTAAGTCAGTACCGCAGTGCGGCTCGGTCAGGCACATGGTGCCGGTCCACTCACCGGATACCAGCTTGGTCAGGTAGGTGTGCTGCTGCTCGGGGGTGCCGTGCTCGGAGATGGTGTTCATCGCACCATGGGACAAGCCTGGGTACATGCCCCACGACCAGTTCGACTCACCGACCATCTCGCTCAGGGCCAGGCCCAGCGACTCAGGCAGGCCCTGGCCGCCGTGCTCGACGTCATGGGCCAGGCTCGGCCAGCCGCCTTCGACGAACTGCTCGTAGGCTTCCTTGAAGCCGGTCGGGGTTTTCACGCCCGACTCGCTCCAGGTGCAGCCTTCCAGGTCACCGACACGGTTCAACGGGGCCAATACCTGCTCACAGAATTTCGCGCCTTCTTCAAGAATCGCGTCCACCATGTCTGGCGTGGCGTCCTGGCAGGCCGGCAGGCTCGCATAATGCGCCTCATAGCCAAGCAGTTCGTCGCGGACGAAGCGGATATCACGCAAGGGAGCTTTGTAATCAGGCATTGCGATGAACCTCTGTGATGAGTTCTCTGGGGAGACCGCTGACACCGACCAACGCTTGGCGGCTATCGATCAAACAGTTGTTTGAAACTTACGTTTAGGTGGCTGCGATGTCAAGGAAGGCTCAATGGCATTTACGCCGCCCAACATGACATTTACGCCACAACCCTCTAAACGCATCGCGGGGCAAGCCCGCTCCCACGCAATGCCGCAGGGCGGGGCGTGGGAGCGGGCTTGCCCCGCGATGTTGCTGAATGTGAGGTGACGATCAGGCGTAGGTGTCGATGAACCGACCGAGCATTTCGTCCGAGGCCTTGGCGACTTTGGCGCCCAGTTCGACTTCCTGCTTGCCCAGCGCCAGTTGCACGGTGCTGGTGGCCAGGTCCATCTGCTGGCTGCGGTCGACGCCACGCAGGCGCTCGGCCTGGTAATCGGTGGACTGGCTGGTGTTGCCACGCTCGACGGCGCCACTGGCGATCTGCTGGGCAGCCTGGTCGACGCGGTTCTGCCCGTTCTGGATGGCCCCCAGGCCTGCGTAGAAGGCGGAGCTTGCGTTGATTTCCATGTCAGGACTCCGTGACGCTGGGTAATGAACAGGGCTTATTAAAGCAGGCCGGCCGGAAAAAGGCCCGTTTAAATCCCTAATAGCCTAGTGCCAGCCAATAGACCCGGATCATGCCCCCATCCGGCAGGCCGTCTAGTCCAGCAGATCCAGCTGCAGATGCGCGGCCACCGCATCCGCACTCGCCTGCTTGAGCCATGGCACCCGCCCCAGGCAAGGCGCGGGCAGCCGCTCGGCCAGGCTGGAAAGGTTATCTTCCAGCCGCGATGTCCGAGGGTCGACGATATTCGCCACCCAACCGGCCAGTTGCAGGCCATCCCGGGCAATCGCCTCGGCACTGAGCAGGGCGTGATTGATACACCCGAGGCGCACGCCGACCACCAGGATCACCGGCAGCCTCAGGGCAATCGCCAGGTCCGACAGGTTGGCATGGCCCGAAAGCGGCACGCGCCATCCCCCGGCACCTTCGACCAGGGTGAAATCGGCATTCTGCGCCAGCACATGGTGCATGGCTTCCAGCAACGTCGGCACACTCAGCGCTACCCCGGCTTCGCGCGCGGCGACATGGGGCGCGATGGCCGGCTCGAAGGCGAAAGGATTGACCTCCTCATAAGGCAGCTTGATCGAGCTTTCATCGATAAGCGCCAGGGCATCGCTGTTGCGCAACCCCTTGGGGGTGACCGCGCAACCAGACGCCACCGGTTTGGCTGCCAGGGTACTCAAGCCATGCTGTCGCGCCGCATGCAGCAGGCCGGCGGCGATGGTGGTCTTGCCAACGTCGGTGTCGGTGCCGGCGATGAAATAGGCCTGGCTCATGTTACTGCCCCTCTGCCGCAGATTGACGCAGCACACCATAGACCACCTGGTAGGTGGCCGGCAGCCCCTGGGGCTGACGGAACTGCTCGTAAGCCTGCAGCAGCCCCTGCATCCGCGCCCGCCCGGTGAGCCCGGAAGGGCGCCCAGGGTTGAGGTTGTGCGCGCCGAGTGCCTTGAGTTCGTGGGTCAGGCTGCGCACGTCCGGGTAGTGCAGCACATGGGCGCGGCGTTCCAGGCCGATCAGTTCCAGGCCACTGCCCGCGCACAGGCGCTGGTAGTCCTCGAAATGGCGGAAGCGGTTGACGTGGACCATGCCGTCTACCGCCTGCCAACTGGCGCGCAGCTCATCGAGCGTACCGACACACAGGCTGCTGAACGCCATCACACCGCCCGGGCGCAACACCCGCCCGGCCTCGCTCAGGACGCTGCCGAACTGGCCACACCACTGCACCGCCAGGCTGCTGAACAGCAGGTCGACACTGCCATCGGCCAGCGGCAGGCGCTCGGCATCGCCCGCCACGTGATACTGCGCACCACCTTGCTCACGGGCATGGCGCAGCATGCCCTCGGCGATATCCACGGCCACGCCGCTGGCACCGGCGAAACGCGTCGCCAGCACCCGGCTGAAATGCCCCGTGCCGCTGCCCAGGTCAAGCCAGCGCTCAGGCGCCAGGCCGTCCGGCAGTTTGTCCAGCAGGGTCAGCCCCACCGCACGCTGCAAGGCTGCGACACTGTCGTAGCTGGCGGCGGCACGGGAGAACGAAGCCGCCACCTGGCGTTTGTCTGGCAGGCCGCCGGGCAGGCTCGGCTGGGAAAGGTCAGTCATCGCCACTCTCATGCAAAAAACTCTTGATGCCCGCCGCCAGCTCCTGCGGATATTCCAGCAGGAAGGCGTGGGAACTGTCTTCGACCAGGCCGACTTCCACGTCCGGCAACAACTCGCTCAACGCCTTGGCCGCCTCCGCCGGAACCAGCGCGTCACTGCCGGCAAACAGGTGCAGTTGCGGGCCGCCGTACTGCTCCAGTGCCGCGCGGGTATCCAGCTTGGCCAACACTTCCAGGCCGGTGGCCAGGTACAACGGGTCGGTATCGGGCACGCCCACCCCCAACTGACGCAACAAGGTGCGCGGCTGCAACGCGCCGTCGCTGCACAGGGTGCGAAAGCGCTTGAGGGTGACCTGCGTATGGCTGCGGCAGCCATCGAGGAAGGTGCCAAAGGTGTCCGCCGCCATCCCATGGGGCCAGTCCGGCCGGGCGACGAAGCTGGGATTGCTGGCCAGGGTGAGTAGCCCGCAGCAGTGGTCGCCACGCTTGTGGGCCAAGGCGCTGGCGAGCATGCCACCCAGCGACCAACCGCCCAGCCAGGCATCGGCCGGCAACTGCCGGTCGAGGTGTTCGACCCAGGCCTGCACGTCGCTGTGGGGCAGCTCCGGCAGCGGCATCAGCTCCACCTGCAGGCGCAGGTCCTGGGCACGCAGGCTGGCGGCCAGCGGCTCCAGTGACGCAGTACCCAGCCCCCAGCCGGGCAGAAGGATCAAACGGTTACGCATCGGCGGCCTCCAGCGGCGGATAACACTCGGCCAATGCATTCAACAATAGCTGGACCTGCGCCTCACTGTGGGCGGCGCTCAGCGTCACCCGCAGCCGCGCGCTGCCGGCGGGTACGGTAGGTGGGCGAATCGCCGTCACCAGCAGGCCACGCTCGCGCAGCCGACGCGACAACGCCATCGCCCGGGCGGCATCACCGATCAGGATCGGCTGGATCGCCGTGTAGCTGTCCATCAGCTTAAGGCCGATCTGCTCGGCGCCCTCGCGGAACTGGCGGATCAACGCCGCCAGGTGCTCGCGCCGCCAGGTTTCCCGGCGCAGCAGCTCCAGCGCCTTGAGCGTGGCGCAGGCCAGCGCCGGTGGCTGGCTGGTGGTGTAGATGTAGGGGCGGGCGAATTGCACCAGCGCCTCGATCAGTTCCTCGCTGCCCGCGACGAAGGCACCCGCCGTGCCGCAGGCTTTGCCCAGCGTGCCGATCAACACCGGCACATCCTCGATACCCAGCCCGAAGTGCTCGACGATACCGCCACCCTTGGCACCCAAGGTACCCAGGCCATGGGCATCGTCGACCATCAGCCAGGCACCACGGGCGCGGGCCACTTCAGCCAGGGCAGGCAGGTCGGCGCAGTCGCCGTCCATGCTGAACACGCCATCGGTGACCACCAGCGTATTGCCGGTGGCCTTGCCCAGGCGGCTGGCCAGGCTGGCCGGATCGTTGTGCAGGTAGCGGCTGAAACGCGCCCCGCTGAGCAGCCCGCCATCCAGCAACGAGGCATGGTTGAGGCGGTCCTGCAACACCGTGTCGCCCTGCCCCACCAGCGCGGTGATGGCACCAAGGTTGGCCATGTAGCCGGTAGAGAACAACAGCGCCCGCGGGCGCCCGGTCAATTCGGCCAGGGCCTCCTCGACCTGGTGGTGCGGTGTGCTGTGGCCGATCACCAGGTGCGAGGCGCCGCCGCCGACACCCCAGCGCTCGGCGCCGTCGCACCAGGCCTTGATCACCTCGGGGTGGTTGGCAAGGCCCAGGTAGTCGTTGCTGCAGAAGGCCAGCAGCGGCTGGCCATCGACCACCACCTGCGGCCCCTGCGGGCTCTGCAGCAGTGGCCGCTGACGGTAAAGGTCCGCGGCACGCCGTTCGGCCAGCCGCGCGGCGAGGTCGAAGGCCATGCTCAGGCCGAGGCTGCGTCGTAGAACAGTGCGCTGTTGCGCTGCTCGACCACTGCCTGCTCGATGGCGGCCTGATGCACTTCGTCGGCGTGCTCCTCACGGGCTTCGGGCTTGATGCCGAGGCGAGCGAACAGCTGCATGTCCTTGTCGGCCTGCGGGTTGGCGGTGGTCAGCAGTTTTTCGCCGTAGAAGATCGAGTTGGCGCCGGCCATGAAAGCCAGGGCCTGCATCTGCTCGTTCATCTGTTCACGGCCGGCGGACAAGCGCACGTGGGACTTAGGCATGAGGATGCGGGCCACGGCCAGCATGCGGATGAAATCGAACGGATCGACATCTTCCTCTTCAGCCAGCGGCGTGCCGGCGACTTTCACCAGCATGTTGATCGGCACCGATTCCGGGTGCTCAGGCAAGTTGGCCAGCTGGATCAGCAGGCCTGCGCGGTCGTCCAGCGACTCGCCCATGCCGAGGATGCCGCCGGAGCAGATCTTCATGCCGGCATCACGCACGTAGGCCAGGGTCTGCAGGCGTTCGCTGTAGGTGCGGGTGGTGATGATGCTGCCGTAGAACTCCGGCGAGGTGTCGAGGTTGTGGTTGTAGTAGTCCAGGCCGGCCTGGGCCAGGGCCACGGTCTGCTCCTGGTCGAGCTTGCCGAGGGTCATGCAGGTTTCCAGGCCCATGGCCTTGACCCCTTTGACCATCTCCAGCACGTAGGGCATGTCCTTGGCCGACGGGTGCTTCCACGCAGCGCCCATGCAGAACCGGGTGGAGCCGATGGCCTTGGCCCGGGCGGCTTCTTCCAGCACCTTCTGCACTTCCATCAGCTTCTGCTTTTCCAGCCCGGTGTTGTAGTGGCCGGACTGCGGGCAGTACTTGCAGTCTTCCGGGCAGGCGCCGGTCTTGATCGACAGCAAGGTCGATACCTGTACGCGGTTGGGGTCGAAGTGCGCGCGATGCATGGTCTGCGCCTGGAACAGCAGGTCGTTGAACGGCTGCTGGAACAGCGCCTTGACCTCGGCCAGGGACCAGTCGTGACGTGTGGTTGCAATTGTGCTGGCGCTCATCGGCGTTTCCTTATCTATGGTCTGACTGACGCCGGGACAGGAAAGCCCGCCAGCGCATCACGGATAGCCCGCATAGTTACGGAAGGACCATGAACTGTCAACCGAACGCAAAAGCACTGGTTTACAAGTGTATAAATATTGACCATATCTGTTTGCTCTGCGACGAACCCGCGCAACAGCCCTGGCCGCTGTGCATGGCCTGCGAAAGCGAACTGCCCTGGCTCCACGAACAGTGCCGCCGCTGCGGGCTGCCACTGCCGATGGACGGCTTTACCTGCGCCAGCTGCCGCCGCCGCGCGCCGGCGTTCCAACAGGTCGTTGCGTTGTGGCATTACGGCTTTCCGGTCGACAGCCTGATCAGCCGCTTCAAGCACAACAGCCAGTGGCCGATGGGCCGCTTGATGGCACAGTTGCTCGGCCAGGCCCTGGAGCATCGCTTCAACGAGCACCTGCCACGGCCTGACCGGTTGTTGCCCGTCCCCCTGGCCAGCCGTCGCCTGCGCCAACGCGGCTTCAACCAGGCGGCGATGCTGGCCCGCTGGCTGGCCACTCAACTGCAACTGCCCTGCGACGAACAGCTTCTCGAACGCACGCGCGACACCCAGGCCCAGCAGGCCCTGGGGGCCAGGGCCCGGCGGCGCAACCTGCGCCAGGCCTTCGCCCTCGCCCCGGGCGCTGAAGTCGAAGGCCTGCACCTGGCAGTAATCGATGATGTGCTGACCACCGGCGCCACCGCCCAGGCCATCGCCCGCCTGCTGCGCAAACAGGGCGCCCGGCGCGTCGACATCTATTGCCTGGCGCGCACGCCCCGGCCCGATCAGGCTTGACTTGACCGAGTGCGGGCGGCAACGTCGGGCAATCTTCCGCACAACCGAAACCCGCCCATGTCCCTGCCCGCCCTGCTCACCCAGCACATCGCCCGCCGCCCCCAACGCATTGCCCTGCTGCAGCATGTCGCCGAACAAGGCTCGATCACCCGCGCCGCCAAGGCCGCCGGCATCAGTTACAAGGCCGCCTGGGACGCCATCGACGAGCTCAACAACCTCGCCGACCAGCCGTTGGTCGAGCGCAGCACGGGCGGGCGCGGTGGTGGCGGCGCACGGCTGTCCGCCGAGGGCGAACGCGTGCTGCGCCTGTACCAGCGCCTGCAAGCCTTGCAGACACAGATGCTCGAAGCCGCAGAGCACACCAGCGACCTCGACTTGCTCGGGCGCCTGATGCTGCGCACCAGTGCCCGCAACCAGTTGCAGGGGCGAATCAGCGGCCTGCGCCGCGAGGGCCGGCATGACCGGATCAGCCTGACCCTCGGCGGCGGGCTGGAGATTGAAGCCTTGATCACCCGTGGCAGTACCGAACGGCTCGAGCTGACCCTGGGCGCCACGGTGCTGGCGCTGCTCAAAGCGGGTTGGCTGCAGTTGCTGGGCGCCGATGAGCAGGCCGAGCACGGCAGCAATTGCCTCAAGGCCACGGTCGAGGAAGTCCTGGCCGATGACGGCGAGCAGCGTGAAGTACGCCTGGTATTGGGCAACGGCCAGACCTTGTGCGCGATCGCCGAGCAGCCATGGCTGGAGCAGCATCAGGTACAGGCAGGGTGCGAGATCCGGGTGCAGTTCCATCCCTCCTATGTACTGCTGGGCGTACCGGTATAGCGCTGCCCGCGGTTGCCGCGAGGAATGCGCTACCATGCGCCCACGCTGTCCCCGCGCCTGGAGCCTTGTATGTCCCACCCCTTCGACACCCTCACCCCCGACCTCGTGCTGGACGCCGTGGAAAGCCTCGGCTTTCTCAGCGATGCCCGTGTCCTGGCACTGAACAGCTACGAAAACCGGGTCTACCAGGTGGGTATCGAGGACGCGCAGCCGCTGATCGCCAAGTTCTATCGCCCAGGGCGCTGGAGCGACGCGGCCATTCTCGAAGAGCATGCCTATAGCGCCGAACTGGCCGACTGCGAGGTGCCGGTGGTTGCGCCGCTGCAGCACGAAGGCCGTTCGCTGTTCGAGCATCAGGGCTTTCGCTTTGCCCTGTTCCCTCGCCGCGGCGGGCATGCGCCCGAGCCAGGCAACCTCGACCAGCTCTACCGTCTCGGCCAACTGCTCGGCCGCCTGCACGCGGTCGGTGCCACCCGCCCCTTCGAACACCGCGAACAGCTGGCTGTGGACAACTTTGGCCACGCCTCCCTGCGCACCCTGCTCGAAGGCAATTTCGTCCCCCGCGAGCTGCTTCCAGCTTTCGAATCGGTGGCCCGTGACCTGCTCAAGCGCGTCGAGGACATCTACGCACGCACCCCGCACAAGCTGATCCGCCTGCACGGTGACCTGCACCCCGGCAACCTGATGCACCGCGACGAGGCTTACCACGTCGTCGACCTCGACGACTGCCGCATGGGCCCGGCGGTACAAGATCTGTGGATGATGCTCGCCGGCAGCCGCGAAGAGCGCCTCGGCCAGTTGGCCGAACTGATCGACGGCTACAACGAGTTCCACGATTTCGACCCGCGCGAACTGCCCCTGATCGAGCCCCTGCGCGCCTTGCGCCAGCTGCACTACAGCGCCTGGCTGGCGCGGCGCTGGGACGACCCGGCGTTCCCGCCGAGCTTCCCCTGGTTTGGCCAGCCGCGTTACTGGGGCGACCAGATCCTCGCGCTGCGCGAACAGATGGCTGCGCTGGATGAACAACCGCTGAAATTGTTCTAGATGAACAACGTGCTCTGTCTACAATAGGCGTCGCGTTATTTAGCTACCTAAGCAAGGATTCTGCATGCACGCCGCCAACCCGCGCCGCGGGTACATTCTGGGCCTCGGCGCCTACATCATCTGGGGCCTGTTTCCCCTGTACTTCAAAGCCATCCAGAGCGTCCCGGCGGTGGAAATCATCGTCCATCGGGTGCTCTGGTCGGCGCTGTTCGGCTCGTTGTTGCTTCTGGTGTGGAAACACCCCGGCTGGTGGCGCGAACTGCGTGACAACCCACGCCGCCTGGCCATCCTGGCCCTGAGCGGCACGCTGATCGCCGGCAACTGGCTGACTTACGTGTGGGCTGTGAACAACGGGCGCATGCTCGAGGCCAGCCTGGGCTACTACATCAACCCGCTGATCAACGTGCTGCTGGGCATGCTGCTGCTCGGCGAGCGCCTGCGCCGCCTGCAATGGCTGGCGGTAGGGTTGGCGGCATTGGGTGTGGCGCAGCAGGTGTGGCAGGTCGGCAGCCTGCCATGGGTGTCGCTGGCACTGGCGCTGTCGTTCGGCTTCTATGGCTTGATTCGTAAACAGGCGCCAGTGGCCGCGTTGCCGGGGCTGGTGGTGGAAACCTGGATGCTGGTGCCATTGGCCATCGGCTGGCTGCTGCTGCACCCCACTGCCAACAGCGCCAGCCTGGACTTCTTCAGCAGCAGCGAAGCGCTGTGGCTGATCGCCGCCGGCCCGGTGACCCTGGTGCCGTTGGTGTGCTTCAACGCCGCCGCCCGTCACTTGCCGTACACCACCCTGGGCTTCCTGCAGTACCTGGCGCCGACTCTGGTGCTGCTGCAGGCGGTGCTGCTGTTCGGCGAGCATTTGTCGTCCAGCACATTAATGGCCTTCGCCTGTATCTGGGCGGGCCTGGCCGTTTACAGCGTCGATGCCTGGCTCAGTTTGCGTAAGCGCGGCTGATCAAATAACGATCAAAGCCCTGCAGGCCACGCGGCGCGTGGCCTGCAGCAAGCGCTCCAGAGGTTATCCACACCCTCGTCCCCGTGGTTTGTGCACAAGCTACTGATTACGGGGTGTTTTTTGCTCAAATCCCGCCAGCCTGCACCGTTGTTGGGCTGTAGCGGTACGCCCCCAGGTTATCCACAGGAGCGTCCCCGTTAAATCGGGATAACCACCTCAGGGCCGCTTCGCGCCCCATCGCGGCACAAGGCC
>NZ_QKVM01000026.1 GCF_003231305.1 Pseudomonas sichuanensis
CTACTGGCCAGCCGAGCAGTGAATTCTAAATATCGCCTACCAGCTCACAGGCGCGAGCTGGTGATGACTACTCCAGCGTGTTCACTCCCCTAGTTCAAAGTCCATAGCCTCCAACACAGCGACAAGGGCTTTATCACAACCCTCGGCAAGGTGAAAAAACTGGGCTCGAAAATTGCCATGGGTGGTGCGGGCTTCTCGAATGGCGACCACTTTCTTTTCGTGGGTCGCATGACCTCGAATCTCATTGCGAAGCTCATGAAGCTTTCTCATGGGCGCCAGAATTTTCCTGGCTTCTTCCGCACTGATTGAACTTGCCACTAAGATTTCGTACAGCAACTTAAGCGAGCGCCAGGTTGACTCCAGTACGCACCCTTTTCCTTCAGCAACTTTGCGCAATGGCTTGTCGAGAAAACCTTCTACCAGGCATTGATCAAGAGCCATGATTTCATCACCCCATTCCTTAGGTGAGTCTGTGGCGGGAGCTAGCACGCTGTCGATCAACTCCTCGCCTCGGGGGTTCCACCATACTGGCTTACGTTTGTCCAGTTCACGCACCTTTCGCTTGAGGGCATCCAGTGGCTGATACTCGGTGTACCAATCACCTTCAATATCCGTTCGATTTGCTCGCTCAGAGATTGGCGCCTTTGGCCATTCGTTGAAGGCCTTCCAGTACAGCTGTTCATCGAAGGGAAGTTTCGACAGATCCCAGATCCATGCATGAACTTGCCCAGCCTCATTGATATCGTAAGACTTGAGGGTCCAAGCTCCTCTGCAAGAAATGCTCCGGTCTTCCAACGTGTATTTTTCCGGATCTCCTTTAAAGCGATTAAGCACCTCTGCCCTGAAAAAAGCAGGCGATATCTGCCAGGGAAGATCACTGTCCTCAAAATAACTGACAATGTGATCGGGGCTGCAAGAGGTCTCGACTTGACGATCGTTCTTGCGGTCATAGATTTTAAAGACCGCATACTCACGATCCGGATCACCATCAAAATCCTTGCGCCACACCTCTTCTTGCTCTTCAACCGTGGTCTTTGGCCTGACCACCATGGCTCCATGCGCGAAGCTCGCTCGGCTTATCGATCCACCATGAAAAAAAAGATCCGACTCGTCTCGGTGATATCGAGTTGCGCCATGCCAGCTGTCGAAACTGCCAGGCACGTATCTGGTGAAATCAAATTTCAAGACCAGCGCCAAGTCCGCCAGAGCCATGTAGTTGTCCAAGTCTTTACGAAGAATTGTGACAACCTCGCGACCCTCTATCTGATCGGGAATTGCCAAAGTCAGAATCCTGATGACATCTTCGATGTCGCCATCGCCATTGAGCCGACAGTACGCCTTCCGCTCTTCTACATAATGGATGTCGAGACAATGTACGAGCTTTTGGTTAATTTCGATCGGCGTGGGTCCGGTATGAACCCCCTCAAGGCGCCGACGGATGACAAGTGGTTCCCC
Organism: Pseudomonas sichuanensis; assembly: GCF_003231305.1. GTDB lineage: Bacteria > Pseudomonadota > Gammaproteobacteria > Pseudomonadales > Pseudomonadaceae > Aquipseudomonas > Aquipseudomonas sichuanensis. Next base: position 1,456 of record NZ_QKVM01000026.1, read on the forward strand.
CCCAGCTAAGGGAGATCCGCTGTCCTCAGGGAAAGCGGGCTCAATATAGACACGATGTCCTTCACCTGAGCTCCAGGACCTTTGAATGCACCAGGTTGCATTGGTAAATAGCGTAAGATTTTGTAGCGCACCCCCATCTGGCGGCGTGACATTTTCAGTTGGGGCGAGCGCCCCCACGATAAGCAGGAACGGTGCGCTCGCGTAAATCACAATCTCGTCTGAATCCGAGTTTGCTGTCATGTAATGCACAGCCTGCTCGGCATATACATACCAGGGATCGTCTTGATCCTCCGGAGCCGTCGCCAAAGCAATCAGGGGTTTGGTATCGAAACGACGCATGCCCACTCCCGCAAGCTAGTTGATGATTTCAGGTTTTTGATCGGTAAGCCTGATCGTGCAAAAAGATGATCGCAGATGCAGTCATGTTCATCGTGTACTTCGCCACGTGCTCCGGCACTACTTTTTGCAACTCCCCGGCACCATGCGACGTGCTCAATTTGTTGCGGAGCGTGCCGACGGTCATCAGTGGCTGCTCCCAGAAAGATTCCAGCGCAGTCTTCTCCATGATGGTACGAATGAGCTTGGAGGTTGTGTCTCCCTGGGAATACCCGAAACCCTTCTGGCCACAGATCACTTTCATAACACTCTCATAGCTGCTGTTGCACTTGGTAACGCAGTCGCCGAATTTTCCGTGCCGAAAATCCTCAAGAGCTGCCATGAACTCGGAATTGGCATTAAGGAAAGCTGGCTGACGTAAAAGCTTCAGGGCGGGCTCAATAGCCGTCTCGTGAACAGCCTGGTTTTCCCTTGGAATAACCTTCGCGTGCTCACGGATTCCGGTGAACTTAGTGAGTTCTCCCCTATACATTTCCTCAGTGGTTTGCCATACCGGTTTCGTAACGAAATAGGGAAGATCGTCAATGTTCAAGAACTCGTTCAAGCGGTCAATCACAGGCTCATGGTAACCCCCGATGTAATTCCATCCTTCCTGATGGACAAGATACTCAATGGCATCAAGAAAATGAGGGTCACTGCAGGTGCGCAGAAAGTTGAATGCGTCATCGGCGTAAGAAAGGTTCTTGTTTCCGGAAAGGTTATGGCGCCCAGTGAGATAGGAGAGCTTATCGTGTAGAAACTCAAGAGTTTCGCCCATTCCGGGGCCCATGTCTCGGATGAGCATGAACGTCCGTTGCCGAAATTGCTCTGTAAGCTGCTTTTTCGGCTGGCTCTGGTTTCCTTTACGTCGCGAAAAAACGTTGAAAATATTCCCTATCACCGCTGTACCCTGCCTCCGTTCAAAGGAACATCATAGACAGGAACGATGCCCGATTGCCATCACAGTGCTTGGACCGCTGCTGTCGCGAGCCAGCACGATACGGGTGGCTTAAAAAATGAAAACCAAGGAGTCATCGATGCTAGATCGGATCGCGGAATGGAAGCGGGTTTTTGAGGCCGAAGAGAACGCCATCACTAAGGCGTTGAATCAAATGGCGTGGGACATCGCGGCGTATTCATGTGTCGTAGAAATGGTACGCCAAGCTCCCACGGTCTGCGGCGAAAAACAGCTGAACGTTTTGATCATGGACATGCTAGCTAGCGGATTCTGGGCAGGAACCATGCAGGGTATCCGTAGACTCGTAGAGGTCGAACCTATTCGCGGCCCGAGGAGCGTGTGCTCATTAGGTAGCTTAATCGCCGACATCCGCGCCTCGCGTGGAAAGCTCACGCGCCTGGTATACGTCAGGGATATCGCTGAGCTGAATTACAATTACCGCAGCACACACGCCGCTTATGACAAATTTGCCACTGAGCAACTCCAGCAGGGAAAGCGATCGTACTGGGTGCCCACGAAATATCACTATGAGCTCGCGGTTAAGCGGCACGAGGAGTTTGACTGGCTAAGCGGGGTGAGCGCAGGTGCATCCAGACCGGATGATCTGATACGGATCGAGGTATTCGACATGTTGGAGTCCCGCCTAGGCCGGCTATCTTCCGTCATTGAACATGTGAACGTGGACATCGCACACGCTGCAACTGAGGCTAGTCGGCAAGGGCGCATATTAGAGCGGTGGGGCCTGGCAGATGCCAAGCAAGCTTTGCGTGAAATTGCAGAAATTGCTCAGGTGGTGGGCTCCTGGTTCTGCTACAGCGGCGCTGGCACTGTTTTGCCCTTCGCCGAGTTCGATCAGTTCGCTCATTTGGACAGCCCTCTTTTTCAAGGTGACCGCGCCAAGCTGCAGGAGATATGGACGGACTTTGATCGTGAAGCACAATCATGGCATCTGGTCGATCCCACAGAGTGGATGCAGAGCCAATAGCCAACACAGAAGAATCAGAAAAGCCATTGGCCAACCTCGCTCAGATATCCAGCCCCTGCAGGTCCTCGCAAAGACTGTCGACCTCGACGCTCGCTAGCTCATTACGCACAGCTTTGCCAAAGCAACGGATGATCAATTGGCCCGATCAGGGCCCTCATGCGTCCTTTGCGCCATATCCTGCATGGCATTTGGGGCATTCCCACTGACCGACAAATCGAAATTCGCTGGCCAGGTCGGTCAAGCGCATCTTGCGCTCATCGCTGTCCCAGCAAGCAGTGCAGAAGCGACCGACTTCGCCTTCAAAGGTATAAACCCCCTCAGAGTTGTAGGTGGGTTTACCTTTGTCTCGCTGCTCAATCACCTGCTTGAGCCTGACTATCTCCTCTTGCGCCAATGCTAATTTTATCTTCAATTCCCCAGACTCAAGCTTCGCATCAGCCAAGGCGCTGTGAAGATCCGCCAGTATCATTTTGAAGTCCGCATCTTCGAGCTTTTTCGAGAGGTCTCGCAGCTTCCCTGACGCTTCAAGCGCCTGCTGAATCAGTGCCATCAAATCCATAGAAATACACCGCCTTGCTTAGTGGTATCGGTTGAGCGCATACAGTTGACAGATTGTAGGTGTGAAAGCGAAAAGGGTCGGACTTTTAGCCGCTCAGCCAGCCTGTGCTGGAGGCCTCACCTGATGGCGATCTTGACCACCATCACCGTACCGGCGGAAACTCATCGGCGACTTCAACCTTGGAGCTGATTATGGATGAGCATCGCGACCCGCCTGTACGACTCGACTATTTCCGCTTAGTCAAACGCCTCAACGAACATCTAGCCAGCCTTGGTCAGGAGCGCATAGATGAGGACATGCAGGAAGCATGGGCCGGGTACTTCCAGGAAATAGCCATCACTCAGGACGAAATCGACATTATCGGTCCTTGGTACATTAAGCATTACTCCATAGGTCTCTCGATTCCTTCGCTACGTCAGTACGTGGAGCATCTTCGTAGACACTCCACCTTGCCAGACCAGCGTATCACTGGCGGAACCGAAAGCGATGCGGTCACCATCCTCGAAGCATGCGCAGCACTGGGACTCGATCGATACCGACTTTCCGACGCGCTTTTCCAGGCTGCCGCATTGGTTCATCACGCGGCCTATCGTGTGGATCTTCCAAACATTGATCCAGAAGATATCCGGCAGGAGATAGAGAGCCGCGCACGGCTCGCAGACTACTTCTCTCGTGACATTCTTAATGAGGCCCAGAACGGTGTCGGGGCCGCAGCCAAGCTGGGAAGAACGCTTTTTCCACGTCATTGAGCATCATTTGATGCCCCCATGGTGATGCGCCAGGGCAGGAGGAACAACTTGAGTACCACTCGCGATTTAAGCAAGCCCCTACTAGTGATCGATGGTCCCGACCAAGGCGACTGGCGCGCTTGGCCGAAAGACTCTTTTGTTTCTGTGACGGTGTGGGATAGCAAACGAGTCAGCGAGCAGCCACCGCCGGTCACTTACCGTCTGCGTCACCATGCCTGCCAAGGTCTGGTGTGGGCCAGTGAAGATGGGCAGGACCTGAGCGATCCGGCTCAATCTTGAGTGCTAGCAATAACCGGAGTGATGCGTAGTCAGAAACGGTAATCGACCCCAAGGCTAGCGCTGCGGGGAGCCCCTGGGTAGTTGGAGTTGTCGCTGCTAGCTTTGGCAGATACGAAGTACTCTCGATTCCACGGTTTGTCGCCGCTCACATCGTAATCCTGACCGCAGTATCCACCTGCCAAAGCGGCTGTCGTATTCGAACCGGTCGATACCTTCGAAACTCGTCGTAGGGAGGCTCGCCTTTGGGACCTTCATCTGCCGCCGGAGGCAGTGGGATGCGGCATCCGAGCCAAAACACTCGCGGTTGATCGGAAAAACAAGCGTCGTAAGCTGAGTGCCGCATACTGCTATCTGCGCTTTGAAAATCCCTGATGGATTCCAGCCCTCTGTGATGCTGCGGTCTGTAGCCCCTTAGCTGGAGGTGCTTATGAGCACTCCCTTTGCGCGCATCCAATCTAGGTGCAAGCCTGCCGCTGCATCGGACACGACTGACAACAAGGTAGCCTTGATTGCCACCTTGTCGATTGAGGCCAATTCAGACCGTACGATCGATGCGTACCTCGGCGGGCTGCAGATGTACAACGACCTTTTCGAGTGGAGGCTAAACGAATATCCCAAAAAAGCGCTCGACTTCATTATCGACTGCTTCCTCCCCGCAGAATCGGTACCCCAATCGATTTTGGAGAAAGGCGTTTCTGCAGGCAGAATCCGCTCTAAGCTTTTCCAAACCGGAGACTGGATATCAGCCAAGCAGTGGATTTATCTGGCATCGTCCTCCAACCCTGGCGTCGAGATAGACCCTGATGAGTTGTTGGCCAATGGGAAGATTTTTTCTCTAAGACCGGGTAAGGTTGATTTTTTCCCTACATACGGCTTAGACGGTCGCAATGGATACCAACCGATCCACATCCTTTGCGATGTGTTGTCGGTGCTATCTGCCCGGATGAACGCCTGGTCAATCGCAGTATGGTTCCAGTCCGAAAATAGTTCTCTCGGCGGTGTCGCGCCGAAAGTATTGCTGGCGTTCGCACCAGACAAGGTCCTGGCGGCGGCAAAGGGCAAACCTAGACGGAATCGTGTGAGCAGATAATTGTATTCAGATCCCGTGTAAGGGTTTAAAACGTGTCTCGACCCGGTGTCCGTGGCCGACGATGTTTTTGAGGGCGCTCTGCCATATGCGTATGCGACGCTCGGCGCCTGAAGCACTATACAGCTGCCGAATGGCACTTGAAGGAATATAAGATGAGCAGCAAACAAGCACCTCCGAGGCACCACATTCAACGACCTCTCTTCCGCGATTGCTATTCGACAGTAATCAGGGCAGTTGACGCCCGCTATGACGTACGCGGCTATTTGCTGGCGGAACTTGTGAAGCTATGCTTAAAGAATCGAGCGACAATCCCGCCTGCCAGACGCCGTTACTACGAATGCAATGTTCAGGAGCAAGCCATAACTTATTTGGAGCAATGTACGAGTCGTCTACTATTTGGCCCTAATGGACGATTCTCGCCCGACGAGTACCGATACAGCCAATATTGATGTTCTTGAGGGTTCAGCTCAAGCGTGATTATTGACCCAATACCAATTTAACCATCAAAAAAATCACTACCGGAACCGCCGCGTCTGGATTGAGAACATGACACATCCAGTTACCAGTACACGCCATATTCGATTCGTAGTAAAAAATCCACTACTTGTTCGAAGCCAGAATGACTAACAAGCAACGCACAAGGTGAATTCCAGCCAAGGCCTAACGCCCGATCAGACATCCAACGCGTCGCAAGGGCTCGCCGTCCGAACACTCGTTGCGCCACAGATAAAATCCAAGCTTTTCGCCATTCGTAATAGCGCTGATCAGCGGACCAACATCCCAATTGAGCAGCCTCGTTAGGGCCGATGAGGCGAGCCGGTACCATTGTCAAAGCTCCTCTAGGCCAGGCCAAAAACCATAGGAGCAGCATGTTAACTCAGATAGGTCTGGAGCCAGAAGCCTGGAGCGAATGTCACCTTGAGGGTATTTTTCAAGAGATCAAGCAGGCGGAGGATTACATCAACCGATCGATTTACCCTGACCAGCTTGCATCCTAGCCGCACAGGTCTGTGGGCAGAAGCGATTGCGGGGTACATCTCAGCTCGGTCGCTATCCGATAGAGCTTCTCAATAGTCAGATTCACCTCCCCTCTCTCTATACGCCCTATGTAGCTCCGATCCATCTGGCAGGCGAAAGCTAAAGCGTCTTGCGAAATCCCAACCATCACTCTCTGCTCTCGGACTTTGCGTCCTAGAGCCCTCGCCAACTTTTGCATATCCGCCTCGGTGTACATAAGGCGGGACTATCAGCGTTTGCGGGTTGATCGGCGACGGATTATAATCCGCATTTGATGTATTTCTGCTAGCTAGGTGCCTGTATGAAACCGGCTTCATTCGCTCTCGACAGGCACGTCTATGAGCTTCTACAAAGCGGCGAGCTAGACAGCTTTACCTGTCGCGGCCTTCGAGACGCCTATGCCCGGTCATATGGCGTAGCGCGCGAGCATACTTCTGATCTCCGGCGCTATATTTTTAGGCAGATCCTCCGCCTCGAAAGGATCGAATGGGTCGTACGAGACCCAGAAAAGCGCGGCCGCGACCAGCTCTATCACCTCCAGGATCTACCACCTTCAGTCAACCTCCGCTTGATTGACGAGGGGTATCAATTCTTCGCCCCTCGCGCCGAGCTACCTGCGGACGACACCGAAAAAGGTGCCTCGACCAACGAGCACACAGCTCGACGTCTCCAGGCAATGGTCAAAGAAACCCGATTGGACTTCCTCACCTCAATGGGCGAAGCGGAAAGGTACAAGCAACTGTTGGAAGACCTGCCACACCTCCACTCGAAGCTGGAAAGCGACTACGTGGAAGCGAGAGATCGTAGCTCCCGCCTGCTAGGTCACCTCAAAGCGGTCGAAAAAACCCTAAAAATACTAGGTATTGAATGAGCAGTGTTCTAAGAGAGTGGCAGACCTCATGTATCGAGAAAGCACTACGACACTTTCAGGTAAATAGGCATTTCTTTTGCCAAGCAACGCCAGGAGCAGGCAAGACGAGAATGGCTGGCGAATTGGCAAAAGAGCTGCTCAAAAAAAATGTTATCGATCTTGTGTTGTGCTTCGCGCCGTCCTGCCAAGTAGTCGATGGTTTCAGGGCTACGTTCTCAAAAATACTTGGGCGTCGAATGGACGGATATGTGGGAGCAATTGGTGATGCTTCTACTTACCAAGGCATGGATACGAAAGGTGAGGAATTTTGGGACCTATTTGAACAGTATCGGATATTAGCGATATTTGACGAAATTCATCACTGCGCGGGTTATGACCTTCAATCCAGCAACACTTGGGGAGCGACAATTATATCCAAAATACAAAATCAAGCGACATTCACTTTGTCTTTGTCGGGCACGCCTTGGAGAACAGATGATAAAGCCATTGCACTTGGACGCTACTCAGCGCCTGCTGGAGCGTTGGCCCGTGATTATCACTATGGACTTCAACAGGCTATTGACGACAAGATTTGTAGATCCCCGAGAATAACCTTAGTTGACAACCACAACCTACAGTTAACCCAAAAAAACCAACAGAGCCGACTAACATCTAATTACGACAGCTTCGCCCATTTACTTGAAAGCTCACCGCTTTGCTTTGAAGACATTCTATGGAATGAAGACGTAATAGATCATATTCTCGACCTAGGCTGTCGAAAACTATCTGAAATCAGGAAAGGAAACCCATCTGCTGCTGGACTTATCGTTGCATCTGACACTAATCACGCTAAGTTAATCGAGAGTAAGCTCAAACGCCGCGGCGAAAACTGTCGCGTGGCTACGTCGAAAACTGGTAGCGCTCAAGATAAAATCAACGAGTTTAGATCTGGGATTGGTTGCTGGATTGTTGCGGTAGGCATGATTAGCGAGGGCACTGACATTCCTCGCTTACAAGTATGCTGTTACCTGAGTCGCATTCGCACAGAACTGCACTATCGTCAGGTCTTGGGCAGAATTCTCAGACGAACAGGGGTCAACGATGATCAAGCTTGGTTATTTGTGGTAGCCGAACCTTCACTTATAGAATACTCGCGACGGCTCTCTGATGATCTGCCTCAAGACCTGGCTGTTATCAGCATGCAGACTGTACCGCGACCCCAGGAGAAAGAAGCTTTAACAGGCGGAGAAAACAAAGGTATCGACACCTGGCCGATCCTCACAGCCGATACTGGCCGCCCCTCCAAAGTGGATTACCTTGAATCTGCTCCAAATTCGCACTCATCAACGAGCTACGAATTGAGCGTATCGTCACAGTTTCGAGCCGAACTGTTAGAAATCTCATAGACTTAGATTAGAGCGAGCCTTAAAACTAGCCAGACTACACAATTGCGCATACCAAGAACTAGTCTAGACTATGAGTGCAGCTCTGCGAACATCGGTTTGCAATAAGCTTTTGAAAACCTAGATACAAAACCTGCTTACGATCCTAACGATACTTGCCAGGTAATTGCGATGGCTTACATCATAAAGATTAAAGCACGCTACCAAAACGATCAAACCGGCCGTACCATTAAGCTCCCTGCTTTATGGACCGAAAGCGGCGTATTAGTATCACACCTTCGCTACCTGGCTGACAACAGCAAGAAGAGCTCATCCTGGAAAGAGAAGTCCACACAAGCCGTTAAGCTACTAATAGAGTATATTAATGCCAATGTGGGATTATTTAAGAAAACAACAAAACTTCTCGCATCATTTGCAAGAGCTTTAGAAGAGGGCACCGTAGATCCAAGAACATTAAAAGACCCCTCGCAACTCTTTTGGCTACCAAAATCTAGCGAACACTGCTCAGACCTCCTGTTCCTAATAACAGACTATACCGACTGGCTAAGCCGTCAAAGTGACTTTAAAATAAAGCTCGCCAATCCTTTCAGACAAGCCACCTCTACGGAGCAGCGGATGAACTGGTGCGCCTTCCACAATAAACGAAACAGAGTCTTTTTGAATCACCTTGTGGACCCGGACAAACACGTCGAAGCGTTAAGCACCATTCGCGAAGTAACAGGACCACAGCGCCCCACCGAAAACATTGCACCCGCGAAAAGATTTCCTGAAGACAAAATTGATCTCTTGATGAAAGCGGGATTTATTATTCTGAACACCAAGAAGTCCGACATGCCGCGCCCTGACTACAAGGGCCAGGCATTAACGCTGCTCATGCACTACGGAGGCTTGCGCAAATCTGAAGCACTGCACCTTTACTTGTCAGATATCATTCTAGACGAGAAAAAAAACGAGGCCATTGTAAGGGTCTATCATCCGTCTAACGGAAAGTCACCTGACGAGCAATACCCTACCAGAAAGCAATTTTTAGCAATACATTACGGGCTATTGCCCCGAACTGAATACCTGAAAACAGAACGGCTGCATTTAGGGTGGAAAAACCCAGTACTTGACAACAAAGATGGTTACTTTTCAGTTCAGTTCTTCCCACCCCATAAAGCCGCAGAGTTCTTGAGTGTATGGATTAAGTATCTTAAAGAACAGCGCACCGACCCAGATTCATCACACGACCACCCTTATGCATTCACCAATTCAAAGGGAGAGCCTGAAACTCTAAAAAACGCCCAACGCCTACATAAGTCGGCTGTGGAGCGAATTGGCCTACTGCACCGAAAATTAGTTGGCACAAGCGAGCACGGGCATCGGCACAGCTATGGATACAGGCTTCGAGAAAATGGATTCAATCAAATTGAAATCCAAAAGTGCATGCACCATAGAAGCCCCGATTCATGCTTAGTTTATATTCAGCCGACACATGAAGAGATACGACAAAAAATGTCAATAATCGATAAAAGCAGCCTACACTAAATCATTATTTCTGCGGACTCAAGGTGAGGCTCCATGCCAGAAAAAATAAAATACGCAACCTTACTCGAAGTTAAAGCCGCAGTTAGAAAGCTTGGTATAAAAAATAGCAGAGCCTACAGACTTCGCTGGCAAGAAGATCCTAGGCTACCGGCCAACCCTTATATTGATTACGCCAGCGAATGGCTCTCATGGTACGACCTCTGTGGTAGTGAAAGGCCAATTGAGAAATATCTGACGCTTGCAGAGGCACGTGAGGCCGTAGCTCGCCTAGGTATATGGACAGTGGCCCACTATTCAACTGATCACCATAAAGACCCAAAGCTCCCAGGCGACTTGCGCTTTTACCCGAACTTTAAAGGGTGGCCAGAGTTTATTGGCAAAAGCATATATAAAGATTTCTATAAAACACTCAGCGAAGCTAGTAGAGCAGCGCTTGCGCTCGGCATCAATAGCTACCACCAATACACTACGCTAAAAAGATACAAAGCAGACCCAAAACTGCCTGCAAACCCTAGCACCATCTATCCAGACTGGCAGAATTGGAAGCATTTTTTCGGAACAAATCATTTAGTCCCAGTTTATGAAAGTTATGAACTGGCCTCTGCAGCCGCTATATCCTTAGGAATCCAACACTCAAGTGAGTATTTCACTCGCCGAGAGGAAGACCCGAAATTACCTATTCACCCCCAGACCCGCTACAAAGAGCGATGGGAGGGCTGGGTAAATTTCCTCCATCCTGGTAAAACTAGGAAAGTTTACGAGACCTTTGAACAGGCTAGAGCTGCAGCCCGCAACCTGAATTGCAAGTCACGAACAGATTACTACACAAAATTTAAAGAAGACTGGCGTCTGCGCAGAGATCCAACAAGTGTTTATACGGATCAATGGACGTCATGGAAGGACTATTTAGACCTAACAGTACAATATGAAACGCTACATGAAGTGCGCATAGCTGCACAGAGATTAGGCATCAGCACAAAGCGACAGTATGAATTAAATTACCACAACGACCCGCGCCTTCCAAGCAACCCGGAACAATTCAAAAATGAATGGAAGTCGTGGATTCACTTTTTCTTACCCATTGCTTACGACTGCCTTGACGACATTAGAATAGCAGTAACTCGACTCGATATAAAAGACAGTCAGGATTACCGCAACCGCTATAAACTCTACCCTCCATTACCCGCCCACCCTGAACGGGTATTCCGAGACGAATGGAAAAGCTGGTATGACTTATGCTCTATCAGAACGTTTTACACTTTCGATGAAACAGTAAAACTAATTCAGCCTCTTAATCTTAACTCCTTACGAGAATATAGAAAACATGTGAAGTCCTCAGGAGACAATAGATTACCGTACACTCCGGACAAAGTATATTACAGAGACTGGACCACCTCGTATGCGTTTCTCGGAAAGACGGAGCCATTTTCAGAAAGCTCGATAGATGCTGACCATTCGAAGTGGCTGGAGGATTTAAATAGCTTCATGAAAGAAGCTCGTGGCGGACGGGGAAAACAGCTAGCAATCTGCCGTTTTTTGGCAACTTACGTGCAGCCAAACGCATACGGAACCACACCAGGAGAATTCCTCTCAAACAAGTCTATAGAATTACAACATTTCAAAAACTATGTAACCTCCACAACCCCAGAATATCTTAGACGAAGCTTCGTCATGGCCATAAACGAATTCATGCGATTCATTATCCGCGAGCAATTCACGCTTGAGGATGACGAGACTGGTGAATTGATAATCGCAGACGGAATAAGCAACCCATTACGCGGCAGCGAAACAGAATACTCAGGCACGACAAGCAGTAGCGGCCCTGGCGAAACATCTAAACCAGCTTTGGCCTATCAATATGTTGCAGCCCTGCAAAAATGGATAGTTCCAGATACTGCAACCAGCTTCTCTGACTTAACCCACCTCCATAATTTCGACGCTGACTGGGTAGAGATCGATCTAAATAATTTCAAATTGGATAACAGCGATCCTGATCTCATTACACGCTGGATTGGAGGAAAGTTTAAAGCATGGTTTCCAATGTATTGGATGCAGGTACTCACCCTAGTTTCGGTCCCCTCCAGAGGTAGACAAATTGCATACTGCGACTCAGGGGAAGGCGATGAGTACATCCCAATTCATAATGACTGCAAGGTTTTCTGGGCTAAAAATGAAGGTCCGCTTTCAGGCATAACAAAAAATCAAGGCTTCATAAAACGATATCCTGGCGATCAATGCGGAATGTTTGTTACTAGCAACAAGACCAGTATTGGGTATAGCGGCTACAGTGTGCCATGGATACCCCCTCATTTGCTCCCATGGATAATTAAGCTCCGTCAGTGGCAGGCAAAATATAACCCAATAATTCGCCCTATGCCATGGATTGAATGTATTCGCACCAACCTGAATGAAAGCCAGCGTCATGCCAAAGGTGCTAATTGCTTCTTGTTTCGTCTCTTCGGGGCTGAAGAACCTGGATCCCCAACAAATATACTAACCCCTCGACTCGCAGCCGCACTTTATTACTCACAACCTCGGGACTTACCATTAGCCACGCTGACAGGCCCCAGAGAGAAACTAAGTTGCTATTCGTCTATTTATACTCCACACAGCATGAGGGTAAGCCTTATCACGGCATACGTCCATGAGTTTGGGCTACCCATTGAAATCACCATGAAGATTGCTGGGCACAGTTCAATCGTGATGAATTTGTACTATGTAAAAATCGGAGGAATTGAATTACAACGTCGATTTTCAGAAGGTGAGAAGCGCGCGCTTCAGAATCAAGTATTTGTTGCACAGAGCATGATCGAACAGGGCAGAATCGATCAAATCCAAGGGCAATTAGTCGCAAACAACCAAGATGCCCTCGAGCTGATATATAGGCAAAAATCTCCGGGCAGCTATTTATTTCGAGACTACGGCTTTTGCCCATATGCAGGTGCTAGGTGTGATGACGGAGGATCGCTCGGTAAAGGTGATATTTGGTTGCCGGTGCCAGGCGGGTATCTAGGCAGTCAGAACTGCATAAGATGTCGCCACTTCGTAACCGGCCCTGCATTCATAGGTGGCCTGCTAGCTCTAGGTAATGAAATATCGCTAGAAGTAAATCTTCAATTCACAAAATACGACGAACTCCAAGCCAAAGCTGAAGAGTTAAGATCCGAAATTGACAGTCGGGATGAGCGAGAGTATGAATTAAGCAAGTACGGAAAAGACATTGAAGCCCGAGACCTAAGTCTAGAGGCTAAGCATCGAAAACTGCTAGCCGAAGCTGAGAGTGCAGCTAAAAAACTTGATGTATTGATTTGTGATGTGCAGGCTAGCGCAAGCCTAATAAAGCAAATCGAGCAGGCTACCCTTACAAAATCCAAGTCCGAGCCTCAAGACTCACTCATGCTTATTGTGCAAGAGGGTCATGAGCTTAGGCTCGCGCTAGAAGAAACCACTCACTTTCATCAGTTAAGCGAGGTATGTGAAAATGCCGAGATATATGAATGCGCTTCTGCCCACTCTGCCTTGGCCGCAAGATCCCAGCTGTTGGACAAAATGCTTGAAGACAATAATTCCCCGCAGCGAATGTTCAGGCTAAATAAGGAGCAGCAGCTTTTAGTTGGCAATCAGATCGCAAGACTCTTGATATCACGACTCAGAAGCTGGGAACGTATCGACTCACTAATTGAAGGGAAATTCAGGCTGGCCGAACTGGTTGGACTTGAGAGCATCTCTCTTAAAGAAATCAGCGATGCCTTTATAAATAACGCAAGAAACTTGCCTCAGGTTTAAAATCATGACGCCATCTGAAACCCTGAGTAAACTAAAGAAAAATTGCAGCTTAAAAAAACAGCATACTCTGGACGCAGTGTACGAGGTATGCAATGAGATGCTATCGAACGGCGAAAAGAACTTTTCGTTTTCAGCCATTGCACGCCTAGGCATTGATTGTGGAGTACCCAACGCTCAAAGCATGCGAAATAGTTCGGGCCAAGCATATCGCGTGCTAATACAGGCATTCAAAGAGGCGGCAGGTCCGGCCCACCATGACCGAGCACCGTCAGATTGGATAGACGCGATAAAAGATGGTAAGGCTAAATTTTTGGCGCGAGCCCAAGAGGCTGAGAATCATCGCCTCCGAAGACTGCTGAGAGAAATTACGCCGCCCAATCTCGAAATCCGGGTTGATGATCGCACTCCGTTTTCATCCGAGAATAAATTATCAGAAATAGAACGCAGAGCTCTTTTGTATTTAATGTCAGAAGAGTTCAGGCTACAATGGGGCTGCACACTGGGCAAGCACGGCGACTTGATTGACAAGAAGGGAGCAAAGGTGTTTCGCCCAGGAACCCTTGATGCAATACAGAAGGCTCTCAGGGCATTGTGACCGCTCTTTGAATTAAAAACAGGCATAAAATGGCTACCAATCTCATTACTGAAGCTGGCTATCAGTCCTTGAAAGATGAACTAGATTGGCTCTGGCGCGAAGAGCGACCGGAGATTACCAGAAAAGTCACTTGGGCTGCGTCTTTGGGCGACAGAAGTGAAAATGCTGACTACCAGTACAATAAAAAGAGGCTAAGGGAAATAGATCGGCGCGTAAGATACCTCCGTAAGCGTATCGAAGACCTTCGGGTAGTCCCTTATTCCCCTACTCAGGAAGGCAAGGTATTTTTTGGAGCTTGGGTAACTATTGCCAACGAGGATGATACAAGCAAGAAATTCCGCATTGTAGGTGCTGATGAAATTTACGATAGGAAAGACTTCATCTCAATTGATTCCCCGATGGCACGCGCATGCATTGGCAAGTGTGCAGGTGATGAGATTGTTGTTCGGACTCCAACTGGCGATGCCTACTGGGAAGTCACCGAAATTGAGTACAGGGAGGCGGAAGACGCACCCCGGTTCATTAAACCCTGAGGTGCCTCCAAATCGGCCACCACTATGTCAAAACCAGCTACAGTGATGGCCGACAATGAATAGTACGACGCAAAAGTACAGTACTATTCCGAAAAACCAGCAAAATCAATGTGTAAGACCAAATAGTACACGAGCTTGGGGTTCTTCCTTCCAGTCGGCGTTCTCGCTGCGGTCGCCCAGCGACGCCGCCCAGGCGACCTTCTGGGTAATCTCCGGGCGATAGACCCGCCACAGATGGTCAAGCTCCTGCTTCAGGGCTGCATGACCTTCGGTGGTGATGATGTTGGTACTCAAGCGGCGGTCTCCTCAGTGCATCTGCAGCAGGCGCCAGGCGCCCACCGAGTGACCGAGCTTAGCGAAAAACCTGCGGGTTTGACACGCTGATCAGGCGCGCGTGATCAGCCCCTGGCGGGCGATGCGCGTGAGCTGGCCGATAACCTCGGCGGCATCCTCGGCGGCCGGCGCCTGGATCACGGCCAGGTCGAAACGGTCGTTGGCGTACTCGCCAAGCTGGGTGCAGGTTTCGAAGAACTGGATGAGGAACGCCCGGGCCTGGCCCTTGCGACGGGAAAAACCGTCAAGGTTGCGCAGGAGCGTAGGCTGATGCTGGCCACCGAGCAGAATGCGCGGGGTGCGGGACGCCTGGTCTTTGGCCAGGGGGGTCAAACAGACACTGGTACGTGGACAACTCATGGAGTTTTTCTCCGCCTCGCTGATCCCGCTGGGCAGCGGTGGGAGGCGTCACCGAACCAGCGCTTTAGCGGTATTTCGGATGACCCGGGAGGGTTGCCCTGCGCCCCGCAAGTAGCTGTTTAAATCGGCGCAGTCGGTATGCTAGAGGGATGAGCTCCAAGTTTCAAGCCGCACGGTGCAAGTTGATGATTGCGATCGACTTGCACCGTGCGGCTTGACGTTTGCAGCTTGGGCTCAGCGTGCGATCAGGCGGTCCAGCGAGAAGCGACCCGCACCTTCGATCAGCACCGCCACACTGCCTGCCAGCAGCGCCAGGGCGAACTCATAGCCGTTGTTGGACATGAACAGGCCGTTGTTGATGTGCACCGAGAAGATCGCCACCACCAGGGTGACACTCAGCGCCAGTGCCGCCGGGCGGGCCAGCAGGCCGACCACCAGGGCCAGGCCGCCGAAGAACTCGGCGCTGCCCGACAGCAAGGCCATCAGGTAGCCAGGCGCCAGGCCGATGCTCTCCATCCACTGGCCGGTGCCTTCGAGGCCGTAGCCACCAAACAGGCCGAACAGTTTCTGTGCGCCATGGGCCATGAAGATGACGCCGACCAGGATGCGCACGACGCTCAGGCCGAAACCGGCACGGGTAACGAACAGGGCTTTGAGGGTGTTGTTCATGATGTTGCTTCCTTGATTAAGCGGGTAGGTGTTGGATGAGCGCCATCTTAATCGATCGATTGAATAAGAAAATCGCAATAAACGCGTAATAACTATCGATCAATTAGATTTATTAGCGCCTGGCCAACCGCTCCAGGGAAGCGCGTTCACGGTTGAACGCCAGGTAGTACTTGTTGACACTGTTGACGAAGTTCACCGGCCCCATCCCCACTTGCTCCATGGCGATGCGCTCGGTCTGGAAAAACCACTGGTTGCCGTTGAGCCCGCGCCGCCGCGCTTCGGCGCGCATGGCCTGAACCCGCTCCGGGCCGAGGTTGTAGGCCGCCAGGATGAACGCCATGCGCTCGCGCTCGTTGAGTTGCGGGCTGGCGAAGAACTTGCGGCGAATCAACGCCAGATAGCGGGCACTGGCCTGGACATTGCCATCAACCGTGGCGGTGTTGCTCACCCCCACCCGCTGCGCCGCCGACGGGGTGATCTGCATCAACCCGTGGGCCCCGCCCGTGCCACGTGCCTTGGGGTCGAGGGTGGATTCCTTGAATGCCAGGGCCGCCAGGTTCAGCCAGTCGAACTGCTGGTCACCGGCATGCTTCTGCAGGACCGGGCGCAACGACTCCAGGCGTTGCCGGTCCTGGCGCGCCAGCGGATTGTGGACCCGGTACTGGCGCCGGTAGATGCGTTCGAAGGCGGCATCCTGGTTGTCCGGGGCGCGGTAAGTGGCGAGGAAGCGGTCCACCGCCGCCCGCAGCATCGGCGCATCAGGTCGCACATACCAGCGCAACGCTTGCGGTTGGGCCAGCTGCAGCTTGCTGTCCAGGCGCAGGCGCGGCATCACCCGCGCCCAGCGTTGGGCGATGGGCCGCTCCACCACGGTCAACGGATAAATACCGGCCTGGACCATCTCCAGCACATCCTCCACCGCCAGGGTCGGGTCAACCCACTCCACCTTGATCGGGGCTTGCTTGCGCAGCGCCAGGCGCTGGTTGATCGCCTCGATCGCGGCCCCGGCGGCGCTGGCACTGGTCAGGGCGATGGTACGCCCGGACAACTGCTCAACCCGGCTGTAGCTGCGCTCGCCCTTGCGCCCGACCAGCAGCAGCGGCACCTGCTCAAGCACCGGTGCACTGGCCTCGACGCCACGCACCCCGGCAGGGTCAAGCAGTTCGCCCGGCGCGGCCAGGTCGCCTTCACCCCGCTGCAAGGCAGCGAGCAATTGCTCCTTGGCCCGCGGGATGATTTTCAAGGTAACTTCCTGATTGTCGGCAACCCGGGCATTAAGCGCGTGCTCAAGGGCGCGCAGACGGTAGTACTCGACGCCCACTGGTTCGCCCTTGACCTCGCCGGAGCTGTTGCGGCTCTGGTTGACCAGCACACGCAGCACCTGGCTGGAGCGGATCTGCGCCAGGTCGCGGGCCTGGCTGGCAGGCATATGCTGCTGAGGCCCCGGCTCGCGCGCGGTGGCCGGCCCGGCGGCCAGCAGCCCGCACATCATCAACGTCGTCAGCAGGGTTCGCAGCATGGAGGAAGAGGTCCGAGGGCGGTTGGCGGGCACCATGTGCAATGATCGATCCGTGATGACTGACGGCAAAAGACCACGGCAAACGTTTGAAGTTCTTGGTTTTTTCGCGATTTCCCGGTTTTTGCTATGCTGGCCGCCCCGCGGCACGAGGTAGCACCATGCAATTGATCGATATCGGCGTCAACCTGACCAACAGCAGTTTTCATGACCAGCAGGCGGCTGTGGTCGAGCGCGCCGTTCAGGCCGGCGTGGCGCAGATGGTGCTGACCGGCACCAGCCTGAGCGTCAGTGAAGAGGCCCTTGAACTGTGCCAGCGCCTGGATGAGCAAGGCCAGCGCCTGTTCAGCACAGCCGGTGTACACCCCCATGATGCCAAGAGCTGGACCAGCGACAGTGAGCGCCAGTTGCGCCACTTGCTCGAACAACCCCGGGTGCGCGCCGTCGGCGAATGCGGGCTGGACTTCAATCGCGACTTCTCCCCTCGCCCGGAGCAGGAAAAAGCCCTGGAAGCCCAACTGGCCCTGGCCGTCGAGCTGCGCCTGCCGGTGTTCCTCCACGAACGCGACGCCAGCGAGCGCCTGCTGGCAATCCTCAAGGGCTACCGCGACCAACTGAGCGCCGCCGTGGTGCATTGCTTTACCGGCGAGCGCGAGGCGCTGTTCGCCTACCTCGACCTGGACCTGCACATCGGCATCACTGGCTGGATCTGCGACGAGCGCCGCGGCACCCACCTGCATCCGCTGGTCGGCAACATCCCGACAGGCCGCCTGATGCTGGAGAGCGACGCACCCTATCTGCTGCCGCGCAGCTTGCGGCCAAAACCGAAAAATGGCCGCAACGAGCCGGCATACCTGCCCGAAGTACTGCGCGAGGTGGCTCTGCATCGCGGCGAAACCGTCGAATCCACCGCAGCCCACACCACCGCCTGCGCACGGGCGTTTTTCGGGCTGCCTGTGGTTTCTTGACGCATATCAAGGAGGGTCCTGGCCTTGGCGGGCACAATGATGGCACCTTGCCAACAATGTTTCCGCCAACTCAGAGAAGACCTACCATGGGTGCCTGGCTTAGCAATATTTCCCTGAAGTACAAGTTCTGGGCCGTCAACGCAGTGGCCTTCGTCACCACCCTGCTGCTGGTGCTGTACGCAGTGTCCCTGGAGCAGCAGGCGCGCGCGTCCGGCGCGCAGGCCCTGGCCCAGCGCCAGGGCGAACTGCTGGCCGCCTGGCCCCCTGGACAAACCCTGCCAACCCAACCCGGGCTGATTACCTGGGGCAGCGGACAGACGCCCGAATTTGCAGGCGAACCCCTCGAAGCCTTGCGTGATGCCCAAGGCTGGGTCGAGCTGCCCGGTGCCTGGATCGCAGGTGACAACCCTGTGCTGGGGGCCCAGGTGTTCCGCCAGGGCGATCGGCACCTGGCCGTGCTGGCCCAGGCGCCCAGCCTGCGCCAGGTGTTCTTCGACCGTTTCGGCAACTACGCGGTGTGCGTGCTGGTGCTGATGCTGGCCATGCTCTGCGCTTCGCAGCTGTTGATCCGCTTCCTGCTCAGCCAGCTCAATACGCTGAAGGACGTGATGCTGCACGTGGAGAAAACCGGCGACCTTTCGGCCCGGGTGCCGCTGGCCTGTGGCGACGAAGTCGGGCAGATGGCCGGCGCGTTCAACGCCATGCAGGCCACCTACCACCGCGTGGTCAGCACTGTCGCGCGCACCGCCGCGCAGCTGGACTCGGGCGCTGCGCGCCTGGCCGGGAGCATGGACGAAGTGCGCCACGGCATGATCGGCCAGCAGAGCGAGACCGACCAGGCCGCCACCGCGATCAACGAGATGACCGCCACCGTGCACCACATCGCCGAGCATGCCGGTGCCACCCGTGACTTGTCGCAGAGCGCCGACGGCCTCGCCGGCAGCGGCCAGGCCGTGGTCAGCCGGGTCCAGGACTCGATTGCCGGGCTGTCCAGCGGCGTGCAGCAGACCGCCGAGATGATCCGCCAACTGGCCGATGACAGTCAGAAGATCAACGGGGTGGTCGGGGTGATCCACAGCATCGCCGAACAGACCAACCTGCTCGCCCTCAATGCCGCCATCGAGGCCGCCCGCGCCGGCGACCTGGGCCGCGGCTTCGCGGTGGTCGCCGACGAAGTGCGCAACCTGGCCAAGCGCGTGCAAACCTCCACCGACGAAATCACTACCATGGTTGCCGACCTGCAGGCCGGCACCCGTGACGCGGTGGACTTCATGCAGGAGAGTTCGTACAAGGCCGACGACTGTGTCAAGCAGGCCCAGGAAGCTGGCGAGGCCCTCGCCGAGATCACCCGTGCCGTGGCGCAGATGCGCGAGAACAATACCCAGATCGCGGTGGCTGCCGAGCAACAGAGCCAAGTGGCCGAAGAAATGAACCGCGCGGTGGTGAGCATCCGTGACGTCACCGAGCAGACCGTGCAGCAAACCGTGGGCTCAGCCACCACCAGCAGCGAGCTGGCGACCCTGGCGGGTGAATTGAGCAAAGCCATCGGCCAGCTCAAGCTCTAGTTCATTGGCGCTATTGCCAGCATAGCCAGCCTCGATTGGCCCCCTCCCGGGGGCCGCACTAGACTTTGGGCATCTCCTTGAGGAACTGCCCATGAGCAAGCGATTGCCCAACCTGCCCGCCTGGCAATGGCGCGGCTACCACCATAATCACCGCCACCCCGCCAACCTGGTGTTGCACCTGATTGCCGTGCCGCTGTTCATCCTGGGTGCGCTATTGGTGCTCTCGGGGCTGTTCGCCCTGGACCTGTCGCAGATCGCCGTCGGCATCATTGCCCTGATCGCCGGCCTTGGCCTGCAACGCCAGGGGCATCGACTGGAAGCCGAACAACCGGAACCCTTCGCCAGCCGCAAGGACGCCGTGCAACGCCTGCTCACCGAGCAATTCATCACCTTCCCAAGGTTCGTGCTGAGCGGCGCCTGGTGGCGTGCCTGGCGTGAGCGACACAAGCATCGGCATTGACCGCACCTATCACCCACCCAGCAGCCTCAAGCGAACACGGTCACCGTCTGCCGACTCAATGCCAACAGCTCGCCGTCAGCCGTCCACAGGCGGGCTGCGGCATGCCCATAACCATCCCGCGCGTACTCGGTCTCCACGCAATAGCCGCACCAGTCCTGGGTCGATAGCCGTGGCGTGGGCTGGACGAATTCGATGGTCCAGGTCAAGGTGCTACCTGCGGCTGGCTGCTTCAGGAACGGCATCAGGCTGGGCGGCCAGGCATCGACCAGGGCCAGCAGATGCGCCACTTCCAGGGGCGCATCGGGTACGTCACGCAGACGCACCCAGCCGCCCATGTGGCGTGAAGCGTTGCCGCTGAACGGCAGCCCACCGATAGCCCAACGCAGCGCCACATGGCGCATGAACTCCGGAGTCACCCCTTTGATGTAGGGCAACTCTGGCGCTGCCTGCTGCAACGGCTTGATCGCCGTCGGGGGTTGCGCATCGACCGCGACCACCGAAGGCCTGCCAGCGCCGAAACTGCCCTGCACCAGCGTCACCACCTGGCCGGCCTGCACGGCACGACCGAGCAGGGTACAGACGGCCTTGCCCTCGCGCAGCACCTCCACTTCCAGGCTGATCGGTACATCCGGCGCCGCCGGGCCGACAAAGGTAATGGCCAGCGAACGCACCGGGCGGTCGTCAGCCAGTTTCTGGCGCATCGCCTCGTGCACCATCGCGGCCATGAGGCCGCCGAACACCGCCCGCCCCTGCGCCCAACTGGGCGGCACACTGACCGCTTCAGGGTGCAGACGTGCTGCCGCCAACAATTCGGTGAAGTTCATGAGCCCTGGCTCCTGCGCAAAAGCCCCGATCTTAACCAGCGCCCGCCGGTGCGGCAGCCCGCATATCGGTCATTTGCCGGGCTATCGGCGCGCCACGGCCTTGCGCAACGCCTCGAGGGTGATATCGGAGGTGCGTTCGGCGGCATGCAGCTCGTGCTCCCAGGCCACCTTGCAGCCTGCGAGGTCGCTGTGCTCACGTACTTGCAGCAACCATTGAAAACGGTCATGCCAGTCGCCCAGGTCGCCCTGGGCTTTCTTCAACAGCCTTTGCAGCTGTTTGCCGGCGTGATCGAGCTGCGGGTAGGCCTCGTCACCGTAGCGCACGCGCTTTATCAACAAGCGCAAGCGATGCCGGTCGTGGGCCGGATCTTCCAGCGCCTGCGCCAAAGTACGCCACTGCTTGACCAGGCGCCTGTCGACACGCCGCTCCAGCCGCTGCACCAGCCCTTCACGGTCGGCCGCACGCAGGAACAGCGGGAACACGTCGAGAATCGCCAGTACGCGCGCAAGCTGGGGGCTACGCGCCACGCTGGCGAACGTACGCGCCCTGCCCTCCAGGCGGCGCTGCCCGGCCTGCAAGTGGCCGCGCTGGATGAGCTGCGCCGCCAGCACCTCGCGGTCACGCAGCGGCGTGGTCAAGGTACCCAGCGCCTGCGCCGCGCCCTCCAGTTGCTCCACCCCCGGCAAGCCACGCAGCGGGCGCATGAGGCTGCGCAGACGCCGCAGGGCGATACGCAGGTCATGCAGTGCCTCGCTGTCGGTATCGGCAGCCAGCCGCTCCCGGCAGGCCAGCAACCTTACCTGCAGCGTCAGTACCTGGATAACCACATGGTCGAGCATGGCGGACATGGCGCGCTCCTCGGTCAACGCCCGGCGCGGGACTCACGAATATAGAAGCGCGCCTTCTCGGCTTTGTGGGTACAGCCTTCGAACGCCTCGAACTGCTGCTGGGTCTTGGCCCCAGTCAGCAGTGACAGTGCCTTGGAATAGCTGACAGTACCGGCGAAGCCTTCGGCCTTGGCCAGGTCCAGTTCCTTCCACGCAGCATCGAGCTGGGTCCCGCAACTGTCGCGATAGGCCGTCTTGCCCGCGCAGCCGGCCAACGCCAGGACAATCAGAGGAAGGGTGATCCAGGCTTTCATCGGTGTTACCTCAAAGGTGAAAAAGTGGTCGTTCGACGGCACAGCGAGCAGAAAGTTGCCTGCTCAGCGTAGCCCAGTGCGGGCTACATTGAAGCACAGGCAACAATGGGTGCATTGTTGGGCCGTGGTTGCACAATACGCAGGGGGAAGACCATGAGCAAACGCGTGGCATTGGTGCTCGGCTCGGGCGGTGCCCGGGGGTACGCGCACATCGGCGTGATCGAAGAAATCGAGCGACGCGGTTATGAAATCGCCTGTATTGCAGGATGCTCCATGGGCGCGGTGATCGGTGGCATCTACGCGGCCGGCAAGCTCGACGAATACCGCAGCTGGATCGAAAGCCTGGACTACCTGGACGTGCTGCGGCTGGTGGATGTCAGCTTTCGCCTGGGGGCAATCCGTGGCGACAAGGTGTTCGGACAGATACGCAAGATCGTTGGCGAAATCAACATCGAGCAACTGCGCATCCCCTACACGGCGGTGGCCACCGACCTCACCAACCAGCAAGAAATCTGGTTCCAGGAAGGCTGCCTGCATCAGGCGATGCGCGCCTCGGCGGCGATCCCCAGCCTGTTCACCCCAGTCGTACAAGGCAATCGCATGCTGGTCGATGGCGGCATCCTCAACCCCCTGCCGATCGTGCCGGTGGTGTCCAGCCACTGCGACCTGATCATTGCCGTCAACCTCAACGCCACCAACCAGAAGCAGTACCAGTTGCCGGTGATCGAACGCCCGGCAGCCTTCAAGATGCGCTTCGACTCACTGATCAGCTCGCTCGGCTCGCACCTGCCGTTTCGCCGCAAACCCGCTGAGGAGCTGATGCGCATCGAACAGGAAATCACCGCTGACGGCCTGACCCCGCCCAACCCCTGGCTGGGCGAAAGCGCAGGGCCACAGGGCCAGCAGCCTGCCGCGGCGCCCGAAACCGAAGGCGCGCCAAAGTCCGCGACCGGCTCGTTCATCATCGACAACGTCGGCCCTGCTTCGCTGCTCGACCTGATCAACCAGAGCTTCGAGGTGATGCAGACCTCATTGGCGCAATACAAGATCGCCGGTTATCCGCCGGATGTGCTGATCAACGTACCCAAGCGGGTATGCCGGTTCTTCGAGTTCTACAAGGCGCCTGAACTGATCGCGTTGGGGCGCGAGATTGCCCGGGATACGCTGGACAGCCATGAGGGGGTGCGCCGTTAGAGGCCCCAGCAGCAGAAACCAAACAGGCCGCGTAAGCGGCCTGTTTGGTCATTGCTGCATCACTCAGTAGCGAGTGATGTCGGCACTGCTTTCCAGCCATTTGCGGTAGGCCGCGAAGTCTTGCGAACCGGCACGCGAAGCGAGGTAGCGACGGATCTGCGCCTTCTCTTCGTCGGTGGCGGCAGCGCCTTCGTTGACACCCTTGAGCTGCAACACCACCAGGCTACCGTCGCCCAGCACCACACTGCCGTACACCGGCTGGTCCTTGGACGCCGGCTTGCCCAGGCGGAACACCGCCTGCAGCTCGGCAGGGTCGATGCCGTCCTGGCCACGGGTAGCGGCTTCCTGGACCTTCCAGTTCTGGCTTGCGGCCTTGATCGAACCGTCACGCAGGCCGGCAATCAGCTTGTCAGCCTTGCCCTTGAGCTCGGCAGTCGCCTTCTCCTTGGCCAGATGCTCACTGATGTTCTTGGCCACAGCTTCCAGCGGCAATTGCTCAGGCTTGCGATGCTCCTTGACGCGTAGCACGACCACGGTCTCCGGATCCAGTTCGACGCCGTTGCTGTTGGCGCCCTCCTCCAGCACTTCTTCACTGAAGGCGGCCTGGATCACCGCACGATTGGCGGTAATGCCCTCGCCACCTTCACGGCCGAATGCCGCAGAGGTCTGCACTTTCAGGCCAAGGTCCTGAGCCGGCTGACCCAGGTCGGAGGCTTCGAACGCGGCATCTTCAAGCTGCTTGGTGGCCTCGACGAAGCGCTGCTCCACTTGCTGGGTTTTCAGCTCGTGGGTCAGCTTGTCCTTCAGGCTGGCGAAGCTGGGTACATCCGGCGCTTCGACGCCCAGCAGCTTGATCAGGTGGTAACCGAACTCGGTACGCACCGGGGCGGATACCTGATCCTTGTTCAGTTTGTACAGCGCCTCTTCGAAGGCCGGGTCGTACACGCCCGGGCCTGCAAAGCCAAGGTCACCGCCGGTGTTGGCAGAGCCTGGGTCCTGAGAGAACTCCTTGGCCAGCTTGGCAAAATCCTCGCCCTTGTTCAGGCGCTGCTGGATTTCTTCGATGCGGGCCTTGGCCTGGGCATCGTTGGCCTTGTCGTTGACTTCGATGAGGATGTGCGCGGCATGGCGCTGCTCACCCAGGTTGGCGATTTCCTTGTCGTACAACGCCTTGAGTTCGTCGTCGTTGACCTTGACCTGGTCGAAGAAGGCCGACTTCTTCAGCTCGATGTAATCAATCACCACCTGGTCGGGGGTCATGAATTCCTTGGCGTGCTGGTCGTAGTGAGCCTTCACCTCGTCGTCGCTGACCTTGACCGCAGCCGGGTCGGCCTTGAAGGTCACGGCGGCGAAATCACGGGTCTGCTTCTCCAGGCGGGCGAACGCCTCAACCTGCTTGTCGGTGACGAAGCTGCTGCCGGCAAGGCCGGTGCGCAACTGGCCGATGAGCATTTCCTGGGCGAGCATCTCGCGGAACTGCATGCGGCCGTAGCCCATCTGGCGGATGACCGAATCGAAACGCTCGGCACTGAACTTGCCATCCACCTGGAACTCAGGCGTCTGCAGGATCAGTTGGTCCAGTGCAGCTTCGGAGAAAGCGAACTTGGCATCCTCGGCGCCCTGCAACAGCAGTTTGCGATCGATCAGCCCCTTGAGCGCAGCCTCGCGCAGCATCTTTTCGTCCAGCAGCGCAGGGTCGAAGTCCTTGCCCAGCTGTTGCATCAGCTGGCGGCGCTGCATGTCCACGGCCTGGCTCAGCTCGTTCTGGCTGATGGTCTGGCCGTTTACCTTGGCGGCGTCCTGGCTGTGGGTAGCGGCCTGGAAGATGGCCTCGAAGCCGGTCAATGCCATCAGCACGACGATGAGGCCGATAATGGTCTTGGCAATCCAACCTTGTGAATTGTCCCTGATATTCTGCAGCATGCGTCCCCCAGAAACGGCTGTACCACTGCGTCGACAACCGCGGAGCGTGGGTAGAATCCTGATAGAAAAAAGGCGCATCCAGTGGATGCGCCCTTTTCGAAGCTTGCGTACCAGCGGGAACGTTTGCGAACCCGCCCGTCACGCGGTCGACCCTGGCCGAAGCCTGGGCCGGCTGAAAGAGACGACTTAGTTGACGGCGTCTTTCAGGCCTTTACCAGCCTTGAAACCTGGAACCTTGGCGGCAGCGATCTTGATCGCCTTGCCGGTTTGCGGGTTACGGCCGGTGCGCTCGGCGCGCTCTTTGACCGAGAAGGTACCGAAGCCAACCAGAACGACGTCGTCGCCTGCTTTCAGGGCACCGGTCACGGAGTCAATTACTGCGTCCAGCGCGCGGCCGGCAACAGCTTTCGGGATGTCAGCGGATGCGGCGATAGCGTCAATCAGTTCCGACTTGTTCACTCTAAGTCCCCTTATTTCTCTATTGAGTTTGTTTCTAAGTATGTAATGAAAAGCGTGTGTAACGAGCGCTGGGTGGCCTGTTGACAATGGCGTGCCGCTTTATAGCAAGGGCCCGAAAAAGCTGTCAACCAAAGCCCCCCAGCGAAATACTTACTAATGCGTGCTGATTCTTTCCTTAGCATCGCTGTCGCGCTTGTCATCTTTGGCGACAATCTCCGGAGCCACATCTGGCAAGGGCTCCGGGGCGTATTGCAGCGCAATTTGGAGGACTTCGTCAATCCATTTGACCGGTTTGATCTGAAGATCCTGTTTGATATTTTCCGGAATTTCCTTCAAGTCGCGAACATTCTCCTCGGGAATGATCACCGTCTTGATCCCGCCACGGTGTGCCGCCAGCAGTTTTTCCTTGAGGCCACCAATGGCCAGGACCTGACCACGCAGGGTGATCTCGCCGGTCATCGCGACATCTGCGCGCACGGGGATCTGGGTCAACGCCGAGACCAATGCGGTGCACATGCCGATGCCTGCGCTCGGGCCATCCTTGGGTGTGGCACCCTCGGGCATATGGATGTGAACGTCGCGCTTCTCATGGAAGTCTGCAGCGATCCCCAGGCTCGCGGCACGGCTTCGCACCACGGTTTGCGCAGCGGTGATCGACTCGACCATGACGTCGCCCAGCGAGCCGGTCTTGATCAACTGGCCCTTGCCGGGAATGACCACGGCTTCGATGGTCAGCAGCTCACCGCCCACCTGGGTCCAGGCAAGGCCAGTAACCTGGCCGATCTGGTCCTGCTGCTCGGCGAGGCCATAGCGGAATTTCTTCACGCCCAGCAGTTGCTCAAGCTGCTCGCCGGAGACCTTGACCTTGACCTGCTTCTGCCCAGTGTGCTCCTTGACCACCTTGCGACACACCTTGGCGATCTGTCGCTCCAGGCCTCGCACACCGGCTTCGCGGGTGTAGTAGCGAATGATGTCGCGGATCGCCGAAACGTCGACCTCCAGCTCATCCTTCTTCAAGCCGTTGGCCTTGACCTGCTTGGGCACCAGGTACTTGACCGCGATGTTGATCTTCTCGTCCTCGGTGTACCCCGGCAGACGGATGACTTCCATGCGGTCGAGCAGCGCCGGCGGGATGTTCATCGAGTTCGAGGTGCACAGGAACATCACGTCCGACAGGTCGTAGTCGACCTCCAGGTAGTGATCGTTGAAGTTGTGGTTCTGCTCCGGGTCGAGCACTTCCAGCAGCGCCGACGCAGGGTCGCCACGCATGTCGCTGCCCATCTTGTCGATTTCGTCGAGCAGGAACAGCGGGTTGCGTACGCCCACCTTGGTCATTTTCTGGATCAGGCGGCCCGGCATCGAACCAATGTAGGTACGACGGTGACCGCGAATTTCTGCTTCGTCACGCACGCCACCGAGGGCCATGCGCACGAACTTGCGATTGGTGGCAGCGGCAATCGACTCGGCCAGCGAGGTCTTGCCCACGCCAGGCGGGCCGACCAGGCACAACACCGGGCCGCGAATCTTCTTCACCCGCTTCTGCACGGCGAGGTATTCGAGAATGCGTTCCTTGACCTCTTCCAGGCCATAGTGGTCGGCATCGAGAATCTCTTCGGCCTTGGCCAGATCCAGGCGCACCTTGCTCTGGGCCTTCCACGGCACCTGCACCAGCCAGTCCAGGTACGAACGCACCACGGTGGCCTCTGCGGACATCGGCGACATCTGCTTGAGCTTGTTGAGCTCGGCCTGGGCCTTGGTCAGGGCGTCCTTCGGCAGGCCGGCGGCTTCGATGCGTTTCTTGAGCTCTTCGACTTCGTTGTGACCTTCGTCGCCATCGCCGAGCTCTTTCTGAATGGCCTTCATCTGCTCATTCAGGTAGTACTCGCGCTGGCTGCGCTCCATCTGTTTCTTGACCCGGCCACGGATGCGTTTCTCGACCTGCAACAGGTCGATCTCGGCATCCAACAGCGCCAGCACGTGCTCGACACGGGCCTGCAACTCGACAATCTCGAGGATTTCCTGCTTCTGCTCGATCTTCAAGGCCATGTGCGCGGCCATGGTGTCGACCAGGCGGCCCGGCTCTTCGATGCTGTTGAGTGAAGACAGCACTTCGGCCGGGACTTTCTTGCCCAGCTGGACGTACTGCTCGAACTGCGACAGCAAGGTGCGCACGAAGACTTCAGACTCGCGCTCGGCGGCCTCCATTTCGTCGATCAGGCTGACTTCGGCACGGATGTGGCCGTCAACTTCATTGAAGCGCTCGACCGAGCCGCGCTGCTCGCCCTCGACCAGCACCTTGACGGTGCCATCAGGCAGCTTGAGCAGTTGCAGGACGGTGGCGACGGTACCGACGCGGTACAGGGCATCCTCACCCGGATCATCGTCGGCAGGGTTTTTCTGGGCCAGCAGGAGGATCTGCTTTTCGCCCGTCATCGCCGCCTCGAGGGCTTCGATGGACTTCTCACGCCCCACGAACAGTGGGATGACCATGTGCGGATAGACGACAACGTCGCGCAATGGCAAAAGAGGCAAGTCGAGGGTGGTCTTCATGATTTCGCCTCTACAGCGGCCTTGTGGCCGGAAACCGTTGGAAATGGTGCTTGGAGCTAATGTGGGGGCAGCCCTTTGAAATTACAAGCGCCGATACCAGGAAATGCAAAAAGGGGCCCGAAGGCCCCTTTCTGCATGCTGCCCCTTGCCCGATCAGGCGTCGGGGGCGGCCTTGGCTTGCGGCTCGCTGTTTTCGTAGATCAGCAGCGGCTTCGAAGTACCCTCGATGACGCTTTCGTCGATCACCACCTTGCTGACTTCCTTCTGCGAAGGAATCTCGTACATGGTGTCGAGCAGCACGCCTTCCAGGATCGAACGCAGGCCACGGGCACCGGTCTTGCGATCCAGCGCCTTGCGGGCAACGGCCTTGAGCGCATCGCTGCGGAACTCGAGGTCGACGCTTTCCATTTCGAACAGCTTGGCGTATTGCTTGGTCAGCGCGTTCTTCGGCTCGGTCAGAATCTGCATCAGTGCAGCCTCGTCCAGCTCGTCCAGCGTCGCCAGTACCGGCAGACGACCGACGAACTCGGGGATGAGACCAAACTTGACCAAGTCGTCCGGCTCGACCTCACGCAGAGACTCGCCGACTTTCTTGCCTTCTTCCTTGCTGCGCACTTCTGCACTGAAACCGATACCACCTTTGGTGGAACGGTTCTGAATGACCTTTTCCAGGCCAGAGAAGGCGCCACCGCAGATGAATAGGATATTGCGGGTATCAACCTGCAGGAATTCCTGTTGCGGGTGCTTGCGACCACCTTGCGGCGGCACGGAAGCGACAGTGCCTTCGATCAGTTTCAGCAGTGCCTGCTGCACGCCCTCACCCGAGACGTCACGGGTAATGGACGGGTTGTCCGACTTGCGCGAGATCTTGTCGATCTCGTCGATGTAGACGATGCCCATCTGGGCCTTTTCCACGTCGTAGTCGCACTTTTGCAGCAGTTTCTGAATGATGTTCTCGACGTCCTCACCCACATAACCGGCTTCGGTCAGGGTGGTGGCGTCAGCAATGGTGAACGGTACGTTCAGCAGGCGCGCGAGGGTTTCGGCGAGCAGCGTCTTGCCCGAGCCGGTTGGCCCGATCAGCAGGATGTTGCTTTTGCCGAGTTCGACTTCGTCGCCCTTCTTGTCACGCTGGTTCAGGCGCTTGTAGTGGTTGTACACCGCTACGGCAAGCACCTTCTTGGCGCGTTCCTGACCAATGACGTACTGGTCCAGGATGCCGCTGATTTCTTTCGGCGAGGGTAGTTTGTGCGCGCTGCTCTCGGCCTGGGCTTCCTGCACCTCCTCACGGATGATGTCGTTGCACAGGTCGACGCACTCGTCGCAGATAAATACCGAGGGGCCGGCAATCAACTTGCGCACTTCGTGCTGGCTTTTGCCGCAGAAGGAGCAATAGAGCAATTTGCCGTTGTCCTCGCCGTTACGGGTGTCAGTCATTCGATCGATCCAATCCGGTAGGCTTGAAACACAAGATGAAGGCAATCGCAGGCTTTTTCAAGTCCGCGGTCGGGCACACTGCGCACCCGACCGCTCTGGCGCATTGCTTCAGGATGCCAGTTGCCGCTTGTCGTAGACCGAGTCGATCAGGCCGTACTCGGCCGCGCGCGCAGCGCTCATGAAGTTGTCACGCTCGGTATCGCGCTTGATGGTCTCGAGCGACTGGCCGGTGTGATGGGCCAGCAGCTCGTTCAGGCGCGATTTGATGTTGAGGATTTCCTGGGCGTGGATCTCGATATCGGTCGCCTGGCCCTGGAAGCCGCCGAGCGGCTGGTGAATCATCACGCGCGAGTTCGGCAGGCAGTGGCGCTTGCCAGCGGCACCGGCCGCCAGCAGGAAGGCGCCCATGCTGCAGGCCTGACCAATACAGATGGTCGAGACGTCCGGCTTGATGAACTGCATGGTGTCGTAGATCGACATGCCGGCAGTCACCGAACCGCCCGGCGAGTTGATGTACAGATGGATATCCTTGTCCGGGTTTTCCGCTTCCAGGAACAGCAGCTGCGCCACCACCAGGTTGGCCATGTAGTCTTCTACGGGGCCGACCAGGAAGATCACCCGCTCCTTCAAGAGGCGCGAGTAGATGTCATAGGCGCGTTCGCCACGGGCGGACTGCTCGATAACCATCGGGACCAGGCCGCCTGCGGCCTGGATGTCAGAGCTCTGCTGAATATAAGAATTGCGGGACATGTCCTGCACTCACTCCCAAATAGTCATGGCTTGAATACGCACAAGCCAGCGCGAAGGCTGGCTTGTGGGGGTTTCCTACGAGAGTAGCCTGTTACTCAGCGTCGGCTTGAGCCTGTGCTGGCTTTACAGCTTCTTCGTACGAGACCGACTTGTCGGTCACAGTCGCTTTCTGCAGGACAGTATCTACAACTTGTTCTTCCAGTACAACCGAACGCACTTCGTTCAGTTGCTGGTCGTTCTTGTAGTACCAAGCGATGACCTGCTCCGGCTCCTGGTAGGCCGAAGCCATTTCTTCGATCATTGCACGCACTTTGGCGTCGTCCGGCTTCAGGTCGAACTGCTTGACCACTTCGGCGACGATCAGGCCCAGCACCACGCGGCGCTTGGCTTGCTCTTCGAACAGCTCGGCCGGCAGCTGGTCAGGCTTGATGTTGCCACCGAACTGCTGGACAGCCTGCACGCGCAGACGGTTAACTTCGTTTTCCAGCAGGGCTTTTGGCACTTCGATCGGGTTGGCGGCCAGCAGACCGTCCATGACCTGGTTCTTGACCTTGGTCTTGGTGGCCTGACGCAGCTCACGCTCCATGTTCTTGCGAACTTCGGTGCGGAAGCCTTCCAGGGTCGACTCTTTGATACCGAATTGAGCGAAGAACTCTTCGTTCAGTTCTGGCAGCTGAGGTGCCGAAACGCTGTTGACGGTGATGGTGAACTCGGCGGCTTTGCCAGCCAGGTCGAGGTTCTGGTAGTCCTCTGGGAAGGTCACGTTGACAACGCGCTCTTCACCGGCCTTGGCGCCGACCAGGCCTTCTTCGAAGCCTGGGATCATGCGGCCGGAACCCAGTACCAGCTGAGTGCCCTTGGCCGAACCACCGGCGAAGGCTTCACCGTCGATCTTGCCAACGAAGTCGATGTTGACCTGATCGTCGTTCTGCGCAGCGCGCTCGACGGCCTCGAAACGGGTGTTCTGCTTGCGCAGCACTTCCAGCATGTTGTCCAGGTCGGCATCGGCCACTTCGGCGCTCAGGCGCTCGACGCTGATCGATTCCAGGCCCGAAACGGTGAACTCAGGGAAGACTTCGAAGATGGCGACGAACTCGAGGTCCTTGCCCTTTTCGAACGACTTCGGCTCAACGGCAGGGGCGCCGGCCGGGTTCAACTTCTGCTCGACGATGGCTTCGTAGAAGGAGGCCTGGACCAGGTCACCGAAAGCTTCCTGACGGGCATCGGCTTCGAAACGCTGGCGAATGACGCTCATCGGCACCTTGCCAGGACGGAAGCCTGCAACCTTGGCGCGACGGGCAGTCTGCTGCAGACGCTTGTTGACTTCGTTCTCGACGCGCTCGGCCGGAACGGCGATGGTCATGCGGCGCTCGAGAGCGGAAGTGTTTTCAACAGAAACTTGCATGGATATTCCTCGTTGCACAGACGTTAGCCGGCGATAGCCCGACTCCAGAATCAAGGGCAAGCATTCTAGTGACTCACGCACCAGAAGTCACCCCACCCGGATTGTCGGCAGACCACGCCGGTCGATTTCCCTGAAAGGCCCGAGCGCCGTGGCGTCGAGCCTGTTTAAGCGTTGCCCGCGCAGGCCGTCACAGGCCGCGCGATTGTAAAACCTTGTCAAACAAACCCCGCCCAACCCGAACGCGCCTTTTATTACGGCTCGATCTCGTTGAACTGGCAGTATTCTTCCCACTCCATCCCCAGCGCCTCGGCCACCTCGCGGTGGGTTTCCAGGCGCATCGCCTGCAACTGCTCCGGCGTTTGCGCGATCAATTGCAGGGCCAACTCCCAGGGCTGGATACCCTGCTCATCGGCGGCATCCTCGAACGCCCATTCGATCTGCTGCGCCTGCTCGCGCGCATCCAGCTCGCGAATCTCCTCGAGCAGTTGCGGGTTGGCTTCGGCGAAACGTTGCAGCGCCAGGGCCTGGCGCGCTTCTTTTGCGATCATTTGCGGTATTCCTCTGCCAGCATCTTGGCCGGACGGTCAACCGGCTGAAATCTAACAGCTTTTATTGGGGCATCACTAGAGGATTGCAAGGGGTGAGTCGAGCAATGATTGCAAGCCCCTCAACCCGGGCCTTGCTGGCGCTGCGAGCTCGAGCGCCGCAAACCCTGCAATGCAGAAACAACAAAGGCGCCCGATCTTTCGATCAAGGCGCCTTCATAAAATATGGGGTGGACGATGGGAATCGAACCCACGACAACCGGAATCACAATCCGGCGCTCTACCAACTGAGCTACGCCCACCATAATGCAGTGCTGCGGTACAACTTTACAGAAACATGGTGCGGACGAAGAGACTCGAACTCTTACAGCTTGCGCCGCTGGAACCTAAATCCAGTGTGTCTACCAATTTCACCACGTCCGCATGAAGCGCTTAAAACAAAGGCGCCTGATCATTCAATCCTGGCGCCTCTGCCGAATCTGGGGTGGACGATGGGAATCGAACCCACGACAACCGGAATCACAATCCGGCGCTCTACCAACTGAGCTACGCCCACCATATTGCGTTACTGCTTACTTGCCCAGGCCTAATGGCGCACCCGGCAGGACTCGAACCTGCGACCATCCGCTTAGAAGGCGGATGCTCTATCCAGCTGAGCTACGGGCGCTTAAGCTTTCAGTCCGACTTAACAAGCCAACAAACCGCTTGCTCTGTCCGACTTTGCCAACCCGTGCCAGGCAGTGCCCGACAAGTGCGGCGAATCTTATAGCCGACCCTCAAAGTCGTCAACATGTTTCTGAAAAAAATTTAAATTATTGAAGGGGTTAGGGGATTTGCCCGACCACCCGCCTTTGCCCTTGCGCCGTGTCGTGCGAGAATGCGCGCTTCTTCATGTTTCCTTCTCGATGGTTAATCACGCGTCTATGACTGCACACCTTATCGATGGCAAGGCGATCGCCGCCAACCTGCGCAAGCAGATCGCGCAACGTGTCGCGGAGCGCCGCCAGCAGGGCCTGCGCACGCCGGGCCTGGCAGTGATCCTGGTCGGTACCGACCCGGCCTCCCAAGTCTATGTCTCGCACAAGCGCAAGGACTGCGAAGAAGTCGGCTTCATCTCGCAGGCCTTCGACCTGCCCAGCGAGACCACGCAGCAGGCCCTGACCGAGCTGATCGACCGCCTCAACGACGACCCGGCCGTAGACGGCATCCTGCTGCAGTTGCCGCTGCCCGCGCACCTGGACGCCTCGCTGCTGCTCGAACGCATCCGCCCGGACAAGGACGTCGACGGCTTCCACCCGTACAACATCGGCCGCCTCGCGCAACGCATCCCGCTGCTGCGCCCGTGCACTCCAAAGGGCATCATCACCCTGCTGGAAAGCACCGGCCAGGACCTGTACGGCATGAATGCGGTCATCGTCGGCGCTTCCAACATCGTCGGCCGCCCGATGGCCATGGAACTGCTGCTGGCCGGCTGCACCGTCACCGTCTGCCACCGCTTCACCAAGGACCTGGCCGGCCACGTCGGCCGTGCCGACCTGCTGGTGGTCGCCGCTGGCAAGCCGGGCCTGGTCAAGGGTGAGTGGGTCAAGGAAGGCGCGATCGTCATCGACGTCGGCATCAACCGCCAGGAAGACGGCAAGCTGGTCGGCGACGTGGTCTACGAGACCGCCCTGCCCCGCGCCGGCTGGATCACCCCGGTCCCCGGCGGCGTCGGCCCGATGACCCGCGCATGCCTGCTGGAAAACACGCTGTATGCCGCTGAAGAGCTGCACAAGTAAGTTGGCGTAAAGCGAAAACGGCACCTCTGGCAGGTGCCGTTTTTTTTGCCTGGCTTTTTTGCAAAAAACCTATCGCGGGGCAAGCCCGCTCCCACGCTACATGGCGCTGCACAGCGTGGGAGCGGGCTTGCCCCGCGATGAGGCCATTGAAGCTAACCGATCACTTGCGCGCCGCCTCCCACGACTTGAGCAGCTCGTTGTAGCTGACCGTTTCGCCCTTGGGCTTTTCGTTGGCCAGCTTCGGCTTCGGCGCCCCCGGCTGGTCGAACCAGTACTGGGCATCCTTCTCGGGGTTGAGCTTCGGCGCACAGGTAGCCTGCGCGTTGGAGCGCTGCAGCCGCTCCATCATGCGATCCTGATCCCGTGCCAGGCCGTCCAGCGCCTCTTGAGGCGTCTTCTCGCCACTGGCCACCTCGGCGATATGGCTCCACCACAGCTGCGCCAGGCGCGGATAATCCGGCACGTTGGTGCCGGTCGGCGTCCACTGCACCCGCGCCGGGCTTCTGTAGAACTCCACCAGCCCGCCCAGCTTGGGCGCCAGGTCGGTCATGGCCTGGGAGTTGATGTCCGACTCGCGAATCGGCGTCAGGCCAACGACGGTCTTCTTCAGCGACACCGTCTTGGAGGTGACGAACTGAGCATACAGCCAGGCCGCCAGGCGCTGTTTCTCGGGGGTGGACTTGAAGAAGGTCCAGGAGCCGGTGTCCTGGTAACCGAGCTTCATCCCCTCCTCCCAGTACGGTCCCTTGGGCGAGGGCGCCATGCGCCACTTCGGCGTGCCGTCGGCGTTGACCACCGGCAGCCCAGGCTTGGTCATGTCGGCGGTGAAGGCGGTGTACCAGAAGATCTGCTGGGCAATGTTGCCCTGAGCCGGCACCGGGCCCGCCTCGGAGAAGGTCATGCCCTGGGCTTCCTTGGGGGCGTAGGCGCGCATCCAGTCCACGTACTTCTGCGTGGCGAACACCGCCGCCGGGCCATTGGTGTCGCCGCCGCGGGTCACGCTCGAACCCACCGGGTGGCAGTCCTCCACGCGAATGCCCCACTCGTCCACCGGCAGGCCGTTGGGTAGCCCCTTGTCGCCACCGCCGGCCATGGAAAACCAGGCATCGGTGAAACGCCAGCCCAGCGAAGGGTCCTTCTTGCCATAGTCCATGTGGCCATAGACCCGCTTGCCGTCGATCTCCTTGACATCCTCGCTGAAGAACTTGGCGATGTCCTCGTAAGCCGACCAGTTCACCGGCACGCCCAACTCGTAGCCGTACTTCTCCTTGAACTTGGCTTTCAGGTCCGGGCGCTCGAACCAGTCGGCGCGGAACCAGTAGAGGTTGGCGAATTGCTGGTCAGGCAACTGATAGATCTTGCCGTCCGGCGCGGTGGTGAAGGAAATGCCGATGAAGTCCTTCAGGTCCAGGGTTGGCGAGGTGTAGTTCTTGCCCTCATTGGCCATCAGGTCGGTGATGGATTCCACCTTGCCATAGCGAAAGTGCGTACCGATCAAATCGGAATCGTTGACCCAGCCGTCATAGATGTTCTTGTCCGACTGCATCTGCGTCTGCAGCTTTTCCACCACATCGCCTTCCTGCAGCAGGTCGTGGGTCAACTGGATACCGGTGATTTCGGTAAAGGCCTTGGCCAGCACCTTGGATTCGTATTCGTGGGTGGTGATGGTTTCCGACACCACGTTGATCTTCATCCCACGGAACGGCTCGGCGGCCTTGATGAACCACTTGAGCTCTTCGAGTTGCTGCTCCGGGGTCAGGGTCGAAGGCTTGAACTCGCTGCCGATCCATTTTTTCGCCGCGTCTTCGTACTGGTCGGCCCAGGCCGTGCCGTGCAGGCCGGCCAGCACCAGCAGTGCGGCCAGGGTCAAATGTCGCCGTTTGTTGTCGTTATCGAACATTGTGATCTCCAGATTGCAGAAGGATCCTTGCCCCAGGCTCAACCCCAGCGCAGCACCACCACCAGCCACGCCAGCGACAGCAGCGAGGCCACCCACAACGGCCAGTCGCTCACCCCCACCACCAGCAGATGCAGGTAGGCGCTGACCAACAAGCCGATGAACAGCCGGTCGCCACGGGTCGTGGCAATCGGCAGAAAACCGCGGCGCTCCAGGCACGGGCGGCGCAGTTCGAACAGGGTCATGCACATCAACAACAGGCCGATCGCCGAGAAGAACAGCGCGGTCGGCAGGGTCCAGGCCATCCACTCCATCATCCGCCCTCCTCACACCCGGCCCAGGGCGAAGCCCTTGGCCACATGGTTGCGCACGAACCAGATCACCAGCATGCCCGGCAGGATGGTCAGCACCCCGGCGGCAGCCAGCACGCCCCAGTCGATACCCGAGGCGGACACCGTGCGGGTCATCACCGCCGCGATCGGCTTGGCGTTCACCGAAGTGAGGGTGCGTGCCAGCAGCAGCTCGACCCACGAGAACATGAAGCAGAAGAAGGCCGTCACGCCGATCCCCGAACCGATCAGCGGGATGAAGATCTTCACGAAGAACCGCGGGAAGCTGTACCCATCGATGTAGGCGGTTTCATCGATTTCCTTCGGCACCCCGCTCATGAAACCCTCCAGGATCCACACCGCCAGTGGCACGTTGAACAGGCAGTGGGCCAGGGCCACGGCAATGTGCGTATCGAACAGGCCGATCGACGAATACAGCTGGAAGAACGGCAGCAGGAACACCGCCGGCGGCGCCATGCGGTTGGTCAGCAGCCAGAAGAACAGGTGCCGGTCGCCAAGAAAGCGGTAGCGCGAAAAGGCATAGGCCGCCGGCAAGGCCACCGTCAGCGAGATGAGCGTGTTCAGGCACACGTAGTACAGCGAGTTGATATAGCCGCTGTACCAGCTGGCGTCGGTGAAGATCACCCGGTAGTTGTCGAAGGTGAATGCCTGCGGCCACAACGTCAGCCCACCGAGGATCTCGCTGTTGCTCTTGAACGACATGTTCAGCAACCAGTAGATCGGCACCAGCAGGAAGAAGAAGTACAACAGCAGGGCCACCGTCTTGCGCTTGCTCATGGCCTACTCCTTGTCGGCGTGGGTCATGGCTGTGTAGAACAGCCACGACACCAGCAGGATGATCAGGAAGTACACCAGCGAGAACGCCGCCGCCGGCCCCAGGTCGAACTGCCCCACCGCCATGCGCGTGAGGGTCTGGCTGAGGAACGTGGTGGCGTTGCCCGGCCCGCCGCCAGTGAGCACGAACGGCTCGGTGTAGATCATGAAGCTGTCCATGAAACGCAGCATCACCGCGATCAGCAGCACATTCTTGAGCTTGGGCAGCTGGATATGGCGAAACACCGCCCAGGCCGATGCCCGGTCGATGCGCGCGGCCTGGTAGTACACGTCGGGGATGGCGCGCAAGCCCGAATAGCACAGCAGCGCCACCAGCGAAGTCCAGTGCCACACGTCCATCACCAGCACGGTGATCCAGGCATCGAACGGGTCGCCGGCATAGTTGTAGTTGACCCCAAGCTTGGCCAACGTCGCGCCGAGCAGGCCGATGTCGGCGCGGCCGAAGATCTGCCAGATGGTGCCCACTACGTTCCACGGGATCAGCAAGGGGATGGCCATGAGGATCAGGCACACCGACGCCATGCGCCCACGGGTCGGCATGGTCAGGGCGATGGCGATGCCCAGCGGGATTTCGATGACCAGCACGCACCCGGAATAGATGAACTGGCGCAGCAGCGCATCATGCAGTGCCGGGTCGCGCAGCACCTGGCGGTACCAGTCGGCGCCGACGAAGTAACGGTTGGAGGCATCGAAGATGTCCTGCACCGAGTAGTTGACCACGGTCATCATCGGGATCACGGCACTGAACGCCACCAGCAGGAATACCGGCAGCACCAGCCACCAGGCCTTGTTGTTCTGCACCTTGTTCATGCCTCGGCCTCCACCAGCAGGTCGTCCAGGTAGAGCATCAGCCATTGCGGCGGCAGGCTTACCCATGCCCGGCCATGGGGCACCACCCGGTCCTCGCCCAGGCGCGCCTTGAGGGTGACCCCCGCCAGCACCAGCGTGAGGATGCGGTAGGTGCCCAGATCCTCCACGTCCACCACGCGCGTCTCGAAGGCGCTGTCGAAGGGGTGTTCCCAAACCTGCACGAACTCCGGGCGGATGCCCACCTGCAAACGCCCGCCTTCGGACGCTGCCAGGCGCTCACGCACCCCCTCGTGCAACACCAGATGGACATCGCCAAAACTCACGCCGTCGGCCTCGGCGCGCACATCGATCAGGTTCATCCCGGGGCTGCCGATGAAATAGCCGACGAAGGTATGCCGGGGCCGTTCGAACAGTTCGCGCGGGGTGCCGAACTGGACGATGCGCCCGGCGTGCATCACCGCGATCTTGTCGGCGAAGGTCGAGGCCTCCAACTGATCGTGGGTGACGTAGATCATGGTGATGTTGAACTGTTCGTGGATCTGCTTGAGCTTGCGCCGCAGCTTCCATTTCAGGTGCGGGTCGATCACCGTCAGCGGCTCGTCGAAGAGGATCGCCGAAACGTCGTCGCGTACCAGCCCGCGGCCCATGGAGACTTTCTGCTTTTCGTCGGCGCTGAGGTTGCGTGCGCGCTTGTGCAGCACCGCGGTCAGCTCCAGTACCTCGGCGATTTCCTCGACCCGCGCGCGCACCCGCGCCTCGTCCAAGCCCTGGTTGCGCAGGGGGAAGGCCAGGTTGTCGAACACCGTCATGGTGTCGTACACCACCGGGAACTGGAACACCTGGGCGATGTTGCGCTGCTGCGGGGTCAAGGCGTTGACCACCTTGCCGTCGAACAGCACCTCGCCATGGGAGGGCGCGAGCAGCCCGGAGATGATGTTGAGCAAGGTCGACTTGCCGCAGCCGGACGGCCCGAGCAAGGCATAGGCGCCGCCCTGAGCCCACACATGCTCCAGCTCATGCAGGGCGTAGTCGTCGGTGCTTGCGGGCGAGCGACTGTAACTGTGGGCCAGTTGGTGCAGGCGGATCTCGGCCATCAGGCGCTCCTCGCGTCACGCAGGCGTGGCGCCTGCACCAGGGCATCGGCGCTGTCGAAGATGAACAGCTTGTGGGTGGGGACGAACACGCGGATCGGCGTGTCCACCTGATACTCATGCACGCCCGGCAGGTGCAGGGTCATGCGCCAGTGCTCGTTGCGCACATGCAGGAAGGTTTCCGAGCCGCTGATCTCGGCCAGTTCCACCAGCACCGCCAGCTCCAGGTCATCGTCGCGCGACGGCACCAGGGCCAGGTGGCCGGGGCGAATGCCGAAACGATAATTGCCGTCCGCCAGGTCGCGCAGGTCGGCCGTGCGGGCGAAGTGCACGGCACCGGCCAGGCTCACCTCGTTGCCGACGATGCGCCCCGGCACCAGGTTGATCGGCGGTTCGCAGAACAGCTCGGCGGCCAGCACGCTGGCGGGCCGTTGATACACCTCGGTGGTGGGGCCGCTCTGGATCACCCGGCCTTCGTGCAGCAAGGTGGTGGTGCCACCCAGCGCCAGCGCCTCGTTGGGCTCGGTGGTGGCATACACGGCGATGCAGTTGCGCTCGGCGAACAGGCTGCGCAGCTCCTGGCGCAGGCCCTCGCGCAGCTTGTAGTCGAGGTTGACCAAGGGCTCGTCGAACAGGATCAGCGAGGCATCCTTGACCAATGCCCGGGCCATGGCGGTGCGCTGCTGCTGGCCACCCGACAGTTCCAGCGGCAGGCGCCCGAGAAAGGGCGCGATGCGCAACATCTCGGCCGTTTCGCGCACTCGCCGCTGAATCTCCGGTTCGGCCATGCGCGCCTGGCGCAACGGCGAGGCGATGTTCTCGAACACCGTGAGCGTGGGGTAGTTGATGAACTGTTGATAGACCATCGATACGTTGCGCAGGCGCACCGGACGCCCGGTGACATCCTCGCCATCCATCAGCACGCGGCCGCTGTCCGGGCGGTCGAGGCCGGCCATCAGGCGCATCAGGCTGGTCTTGCCGGCCAGGGTGCGGCCCAGCAGCACGTTGAACGAGCCGGGCTCGAAGCGCAGGTTGGCGTCGTCGATCCACAGCTGGTTGTCGACACTGCGGCATACCTGCTCCAGCACCAGGGACATGGCGTGGCCTTCTTGTGATGGTTGTCCATCCACCCCAGCCAGTTCCGTGCCAGCCCGGCACAACCGCTCTATACCGGCGTCTCCTGCCCTGGCACAACACGCGGCCTGTACAGATGTGAACAGTTTCGCTGAACAACTGAACACCTTCGGGTTTGACAATGAACAGCGCTGAACGACACTCAATCGCGGTCGCCTATAAAAACAACACCCCACAGGACAGGCCCATGGCCCACTCCGTTTCGACCCACGCCCAACTGATCCAGGCCTCCTGGGCGCGCTGCCGCGAGCACGGCCTGCAGCCCCAGCAAGCGCCCGACTTCGATTGCCTGACCGGTGCCGAGCTCGATGCCCTGCTCGAACGCAACCAAGTCCTCCTACGCCTTACCCATGACGACGTGCTGCCGCAATACGCGCACCTGCTGGGCAACGCCAGCCACCTGGTGATGCTCGGCGACGCCAGTGGCTGCCTGCTCGGCGCCTGGGGTACCCGACGCTTCGTCGACCCGCGCCAGCAGCACGCTTTCAGCCCCGGCGCACGCTGGCGCGAACAAGGCGTCGGCACCAACGCGCTTGGCACGGCTTTGGTGTGCGGCGAGGCCATCCATGTCGGCCAGGACGAGCACTATCTAAGGCAGAACCGCTACATGGCCAGCGCCGCCGCACCGTTGTTCGACGCCGAACGACGCCTGGTCGGCGTACTCGACGTGGCCAGCGACGGCTACCTGCCCGCCGCCCAGACCCTGGGCCTGGTGCGCATGCTCAGCCAGAGCCTGGAGAACCGGCTGATCCTCGCCGGGCCCGGCGAGCAGCATTGGCAGCTGCTGTTCAACACCGGCGCCGACAACCTCGACAGCCCCTGGGCCGGCCTGCTGTTGTTCGACGAACGCGGCGAGGTGCGTGCGGCCAACCACCGCGCAGGCAGCCTGTTGGGCACCGACCCGCGCCACCTGAACCTGGCGCAGCTGTTCCAGGTGCCGTTACGGCAGATCCTCGAACACGCCGAAGGGCGCCCCTTCGCCCTGCTCGCCCATGGCCGTCAACGCTTGCATTGCCAATGGCAGGGGCCACGCCGGCCACCCGCGCGCCGTGTGCCCGGCTCCACGGATGCGCGTGTGAGCAAGGCGCTGGCCCAGGCCGGTGTGCTGCTGGAGAAGGACATCCCGCTGCTGGTCCAGGGCGAGACCGGGGTGGGCAAGGAGGTGTTCGTCAACGCCCTGCACCAGGCCAGCAGCCGGGCGCGCCAGCCGCTGATCGCGGTCAACTGCGCGGCGATCCCGGCCGAACTGGTGGAGTCGGAGCTGTTCGGCTACGAAAAAGGCGCCTTCACCGGCGCCCACCACAAAGGCAACCCCGGGCTGATCCGCAAGGCCGACGGCGGCGTGCTGTTCCTCGACGAAATCGGCGACATGCCGCTGGCCACCCAGGCCCGCCTGCTGCGTGTACTGCAGGCCCGCAGCATCCAGCCGCTAGGCAGCGGCGAGCCGGTAGCGCTGGACATACGCGTGGTGTCGGCGAGCAACCGCGATCTTGCCGCCGAGGTGCGCGCCGGGCGTTTTCGCCAGGACCTTTATTACCGCATCGCCGGGTTGACCCTGGTGCTGCCGGCGCTGCGCGAACGCAGTGACCGCCGCGCGCTGATCGAAGAGGTGCATGGGCGCTATCGCGAGCCCGGCCAGCCCGCGCGCTTGCCGGATGATGTGCTGACGGTGCTGGAGCGCCATCCCTGGCCGGGCAATCTGCGCGAGCTGGTCAGTGTGATGCAGGTGGCGCTGGCATTGGCTGGCGAGCAGGCGCTCGGGGTGGAGCATCTGCCGGACAGTTTTCTGGCTGAAGCCGGGGAAAGCGCAGTGCATGAACACGCCCCGAACGACCTGGGCAAATTACTGCAGCGTGCCAATGGCAATCTCTCTTCTGTAGCCAGAGCATTGGGGA
Organism: Pseudomonas sichuanensis; assembly: GCF_003231305.1. GTDB lineage: Bacteria > Pseudomonadota > Gammaproteobacteria > Pseudomonadales > Pseudomonadaceae > Aquipseudomonas > Aquipseudomonas sichuanensis. The sequence continues at coordinate 44,051 of NZ_QKVM01000026.1, forward strand.
TTAGCCGCACGACCCTTTACAAGCGTTTGCGCGAACAGGGCCTGGTGGTTTCCAACGAGTGATGCAGTGCCTGTACCGGCCTCATCGCTGGCAAGCCAGCTCCCACAAAGATCGTGCAATAGCGCACGCCACCTTGTGGGAGCCGGCTTGCCGGCGATGAGGCCAGCACAAGCACAACAGATTCCGCTGCCAAACCCGCCATTTCAGCTGAACCCGCCGCCCACCCCACGCGCTTCAGCCGGGATTTCGCCCTGATCCGCCCGACAATGGTCACACAGCCCACCCGTGGATGCGTGCCCAATGCAAACAACAAATACCGTCCTCATGATTCGCCCGGCGCGGTTCGCCTTCAACCCGGACACCGCCGTCAACAACCGCTTCCAGCAGGCCCCGCTGGACCCTGATACCGCCAGCGCCAAGGCCCTGGAAGAGTTCGACGGCTACGTCGCCAGCCTGCGCCAGCACGGCGTCGAGGTGCTGGTGGTGCAGGACACCCCCGAGCCGCACACGCCCGACTCGATCTTCCCCAACAACTGGTGGAGCAGCCACGCCGACGGCAGCCTGGTGCTCTACCCGATGGAAGGCCAGAACCGCCGCCTGGAGCGCGGCAAGGGCGTGCTGCGGGCTTTGGACGAACGTTTCACCATCAAACAGACCGTCGATCTGAGCCCGCTGGAACAGCAGAATCTGTTCCTCGAAGGCACCGGCAGCATGGTCCTGGACCGCGAACACCGCATCAGCTATGCCTGCCACTCCGGTCGCACCCACGAACAGGCCCTGCGCCAGTTCGCCGAGCAGCTCGACTACCGCCTGTGCCTGTTCCACGCCGTCGACCGCCAGCACGCGCCGATCTACCACAGCAACGTGATGATGAACGTCGGCCGCCAGCTCGCCGTGGTGTGCCTCGACGCCCTGCCCCACGCCGGCGAGCGCCAGGCCCTGGAACACTCGCTGCGCGACACCGGCAAGCAGGTGCTGGCACTCAATCACGACCAGCTGGAGAACTTCGCCGGCAACATGCTCGAAGTGCATGACCGCGACGGTCGCTCGCTGCTGGTGATGTCGCGCAGCGCCTGGCGCTCGCTGGACGCCGGCCAGCGCAGCCAGGTCGAGCGCCACAGCCACCCGTTGGTGGTGAACATCGACCATATCGAACGCATCGGCGGCGGCAGCGCGCGCTGCATGCTCGCCGAAGTCCACCTGCCCTCGCGCCACTGACCTCAAAGGAGATTCACCATGACCCGCTATATCGACGTGCAAGACCTCGCCCGCCTGGTCAACCGCAAGGGCCTGCCCACCTGCCTGGAAGAAATGGCCGAGTACATCCGCCAGGATTACCTGCGCTGGCACGACTTCGAAAAATGCCCACGCCTGGCCAACCACTCGCCGGACGGGGTGATCGAGCTGATGCCGGTGTCCGACGCCAGCCTGTACGCCTTCAAGTACGTCAACGGCCACCCCAAGAACACCCACAACGGCCTGCTCACGGTGATGGCCTTCGGCGCCCTGGGCGACGTCGACACCGGCGCGCCGGTGCTGCTCAGCGAAATGACCCTGACCACCGCGATCCGCACCGCCGCCACCTCCGCCCTCGCCGCCCGCTACCTGGCGCGCAAGGACAGCAAGCGCATGGCGCTGATCGGCAACGGCTCGCAAAGCGAGTTCCAGGCCATCGCCTTCCACACCCTGCTGGGCATCGAGGAGATTCGCCTGTTCGACATCGACCGCGCGGCCTCGGAAAAGCTCGCGGCCAACCTGGCCGGCTACCCACAGCTGAAACTGACCATCGCCGCCAGCGTGGCCGATGCGGTGCGCGGCAGCGACATCGTCACCACGGTCACCGCCGACAAGGCCTACGCCACCATCCTCACCCCCGAAATGATCGAGCCCGGCATGCACCTGAATGCCGTGGGCGGCGACTGCCCGGGCAAGACCGAGCTGCACCGCGAGATCGTCGAGCGGGCCCGGGTGATCGTCGAGTACGAACCGCAGAGCCGTATCGAAGGCGAGATCCAGCAGATGCCAGCCGATTCGCCGACCACCGAGTTCTGGCAGGTGGTCGAAGGGATCGCGGCCGGGCGCGAGAGCGCCGAGCAGGTGACACTGTTCGACTCGGTCGGTTTCGCCATCGAGGACTACTCGGCGCTGCGCTATGTGCTGGATGTGGCCAGGGCGCTGGACATTGGCCATGACATCAACCTGGTGCCGGAGCTGGCCAATCCGAAGGACCTGTTCGCCCTGCTGCAGCCGGCGGCGGTTGAACGCAAGGCCAGCGCTGCCTGATCGGACCATCGCGGGGCAAGTCGCATCGGCGCACCGCCGCTCCCACGGGCTCACCACTACGTGGGAGCGGGCTTGCCCCGCGATGACAGAAACCGCTGTCGCACTTCCATAAATCCTTGTCGCAACAGCCGATTCGGCTGCAACAAGCAACTCAACAGCCGAATCCGGCACCTTGCGCGCAGGCAAACGACACAAAAAACCGCTCTACCTCGCGCATTCTGACCGCGACCAACGAGTCACCCACAAGAACAGTTACAGAGCCACACGCTTGCACTGCCCCTACTTCCAATAACAACACCCAGGGACCTACACCTATGCTCACCCTACGAAAACGCCTCGGCGTGCTGCTGTTCTCGTTGTGCGCCACCACCGTTGCCCAGGCCAAGGAATGGACCGAGATCCGCTTTGGCGTCTACCCCGAATACCCACCCTTCGAATCCGTCGCCGCCGATGGCAGCCTGCAAGGCTTCGACATCGAACTGGGCAACGCCATCTGCGAAAAGCTCCAGGTCAAGTGCACCTGGGTGCACAACGAATTCGACGGCATGATCCCCGCCCTGCGGGCGCGCAAGTTCGACGCCATCATGTCGTCGATGGCCGTCACCCCCGCACGCCAGAAACAGATCGATTTCACCAATCGTCTGTTCCTCAGCCCCACCTCGGTGATCGTGCGCAAGTCCGCAGGCTTCGGCGACACCGTCGAATCGCTCAAGGGCAAGCAGGTCGGCGTGCTGCAAGGCTCGCTGCAGGAAGCCTATGCCCGCGCCGTGCTGGCACCGCTGGGCGCCCAGGTCAAGGCCTACCAGGCCCAGGACCAGAACTACGCCGACCTGATGAACGGCCGCCTCGACGCCACCGTTACCGACAAGCTCGAAGCCCAGCTCAACTTCCTCTCCAAGCCCGAAGGCGCCGACTTCAAGAGCGGCCCGGCGATCAAGGACCCGAGCTTGCCGCTGGACATCGCCATGGGCCTGCGCAAGACCGACCCGGAGCTCAAGGCCCTGCTCGATAAAGGCATCGCCATGATCCACGCCGATGGCACCTACGCCGCGATCCAGAAGAAGTACGTCGGCGAGCTGGACATCTACAACGAGTGACCTACAGCGCTGATCGCGGGGCAAGCCCGCTCCCACGGGCTCACCACTGCGTGGGAGCGGGCTTGCCCCGCGATGGCCTCCCCGCGAGATCCCTGTCATGAACGACTTCCTCTCCCACGGCCTGCAGGGCTTCGGCCCGTTGCTGGCCCAGGGCACCTGGATGACCCTCAAGCTGGCCCTGCTGTCGCTGGCCGTCAGCCTGCTGCTGGGCCTGGTCGGTGCCAGCGCCAAGCTGTCGCGCTCCAAGCTGCTGCGCATCCCGGCCACCCTCTACACCACGCTGATCCGCAGCGTCCCCGACCTGGTGCTGATCCTGCTGATCTTCTACAGCATGCAGATCTGGCTCAACGACCTGACCGAGGCACTGGGCTGGGATTACGTGGAGATCGACCCGTTCGGCGCCGGGGTGATCACCCTGGGCTTCATCTATGGCGCGTACTTCACCGAGAACTTCCGCGGCGCCATCCTCAGCGTGCCGGCCGGCCAGCTGGAAGCCGCCACCGCCTATGGCCTGAGCCGCGCGCAGCGGTTTCGGCTGGTGCTGTTCCCGCAACTGATGCGCTTTGCCCTGCCGGGGCTGGGCAACAACTGGCTGGTGCTGCTCAAGTCCACCGCGCTGGTGTCGATCATCGGCCTGGCCGACCTGGTCAAGGCCGCGCAGAACGCCGGCAAGACCACCAACGACGTGCTGTTCTTCCTGTGCATCGCCGGGCTGGTCTACCTGGTCATCACCACCTTGTCCAATCAGCTGCTCAAACGCCTTGAGCGACGCTACAACATCGGCATCAGGGAGCTGGCGCGATGATCGAACTCCTTCAGCAATACGGCCCGGCCTACCTGTACAACGATGGCAACGGGTTTTCCGGGCTGACCATGACCCTGTGGCTGTTCGTGGTCAGCATGGTGCTGGGCCTGCTGCTCTCGCTGCCGCTGGCCCTGGCGCGTACCTCGCGGCATGCCTGGCTGCGCCTGCCGGTGCAGCTGTACACCTTCGTGTTCCGCGGCACGCCGCTCTATATCCAGCTGTTGATCTGCTACACCGGCCTGTACAGCCTGCAGGTGGTGCGCGAGCACATGCTGCTCGACCAGTTTTTCCGTAACGCGCTCAACTGCACGCTGCTGGCCTTTGTGCTCAACACCTGCGCCTACACCGTGGAGATCTTCGCCGGGGCCATCCGCAACCTGCCCGCCGGCGAGCTGGAAGCGGCCCAGGCCTATGGTTTGCGTGGCTGGAAGCTCAACCTGTTCCTGGTGCTGCCGGCGGCCCTGCGCCGTTCGCTGCCGGCCTACAGCAACGAGCTGATCCTGATGCTGCATGCCACCTCCCTGGCCTTTACCGCCACCGTCGCCGACATCCTCAAGGTGGCCCGCGACGCCAACGCCGCGACCTTCCTGACGTTCCAGGCCTTCGGCGTGGCCGCCCTGCTGTACATGCTGCTGTCCTTCGCCCTGGTCGGCCTGTTCCGACTGGCCGAGCGCCGCTGGATGCGCTTCCTTGACCCTGCCCGAGGCTGACCTGATGACCGCTACCGCACTGCCACTCACCCACTTCGCCCAGGCCCCGAGCACCCATGCCCAGGCCGGCGCCATCAAGCTCAGCGTCGACGGCCTGCACAAGCACTACGGCGAGCACCAGGTGCTCAAGGGCGTATCGCTGCAAGCCCGCAAGGGCGACGTGATCAGCCTGATCGGCGCCAGCGGCTCGGGCAAGAGCACCTTCCTGCGCTGCATCAACTTCCTCGAACAACCCAATGCCGGCAGCATCACCCTCGACGGCCAGACCCTCGACCTGAGCAAGGGCACCCCGCCAGCGGCCCAGCTGCAGAACCTGCGCACACGCCTGGCCATGGTGTTCCAGCACTTCAACCTGTGGAGCCACCTGACGGTGCTGGAGAACATCTGCCTGGCGCCGCGCAAGGTGCTCGGCATCAGCGCCAGCGAAGCCGAGGCACGGGCGCGCAAGTACCTGGACAAGGTCGGCCTGCCGGCACGCGCCGCAGAGCAGTACCCGGCGTTTCTGTCCGGTGGCCAGCAGCAACGCGTGGCCATCGCCCGCGCCCTGGCCATGGAGCCGGAAATCATCCTGTTCGACGAGCCCACCTCGGCGCTCGACCCCGAGCTGGTCGGCGAAGTGCTCAAGGTGATACAGACGCTCGCCGAGGAAGGACGTACCATGCTCATGGTCACCCACGAAATGGGCTTCGCCCGCCAGGTCTCGAGCCAGGTGCTGTTCCTGCACCAGGGCCTGGTCGAAGAGCACGGCAGCGCCGAAATCCTCGACCAGCCACAGAGCGAGCGCCTGCGGCAGTTCCTCTCCAATCGCCTGAAGTGAAGTCACGCCGTATATGGATACCAAGGCCACCACCCCCGCCGCCGCACCGCTGGACCGCATCGATGAAGCCATCATCGACGTGCTGCGCCACCACGGACGGATCACCTACGAGAAACTCTCCACCCTCGTGCACCTGACCCCCAGGCCCTGCCTGGAACGGGTGCGCAAGCTGGAGCGGCGCGGGGTGATCCGCGGCTATGGGGCGATCATCGACCTGCAGCAGGTCTCCCCGGGCCTGTCGCTGCTGGTGCTGGTGGCCTTGTCCAACCAGAGCGGGCGCTCGGCCCAGCGCGCTTTCGAAGCCACCGTGCGGGCCTGCCCGCAGGTGTACGAATGCCAGCTGATCAGCGGCCACTTCGACTACAGCCTGCGCATGCGCTGCCGCGACATGGAGCATTACCGGGTGCTGACCGAGACCTGGATGAACAACGACGAGCTGCACATCGACAAGCTGGTCGCCCATCCGGAACTGGCGGCGGTCAAGAGCACCGCACCGCAGCTGTAACCCTTCGCCGACGGCCAGGTAGCAACTATGTAGCCCGGCCGACTGGCTTGCGCTCTCTACCCTCGCTGCTCCCTCAACGCTGGAGCAGCACCGATGACCCATTCCTCCCTCTCACCCCACCTCGCCTTCATCCATCACCGCCTGGCGCGGTGGATCGCAGGCGCCACCGCGGCCGAGCGCAAACAGCTCGAGCGGCGCGTTCGCGCCAGCCACGCGGCGATGCGCCGTGTGCAACAAGCGCTATCGCCCGTGCAAGGCATCGAGGCATTCTGCCGCCCCTTGCTCGAAGAGGCGCTGCCGCGCTGGTTCCCCGGGCGCGACTTGCCAAGCGTCGAGCAGGGCTGGGTCGGCCTGGGCAACCGGACTTCGTCCTGGATGGAGGCGGCCCTGCAGAACTTCGATGCAGACACCTCCATCGAGCTGTACACACGCACATCCAGCCTCGAGCGATTCGGCAAGCAAAACGCCAGCGTGGCCGGTGACGCCCACACCTTCGTCAGCGGCGTGCGCAACCTCGACCTGGGCCAACGCTACCGCTATCACCTGCAAGACCACATCGACACCGATGCCTTTCGCGAGGCGCTGCGCCAGCACGACCGTGCCGCCTTCGCCGCCGAGCTGAGCCAGGCATCGCTGCAAGGGCACCTGGACCCACGCGTCGCGCTCATGGGCGAGACGGTCTACGCCGGCCTGGCAGACTCAGCCCGTCAACAACTGCAGTGCGGGTACCTGAGCTTGTTCGGCATTCCCTTGAGCGGCCCGATGCTGATCCGCATGCAACCCAGGGATGAGGTCGAGGCCTGCCTGCTGTACCTGCCGGGCCATCCCCACCAGCCCCTGCGCCAGTACCCTTCGCTGCAGGCTGCAGCCACCGCGCTCACGCGGCTGTTGCACCAGCAGGACGAACGCACCTTCTTCAGCCGTTACGTCAGCCATGTCGAACAGCCGCGTTTCGCTGCTCGCCTGCGCTCCACCCTCTATCCGCGCTACCCGTACGCCGAACTGCATCCGACGCCCCCGGTGCTGGAAAAGGGCAAGCATTTCAGCTGGATCAAGCGCGCCTTCCCCGCCCCCACCGATCTGTGGCAGGAAACCCTGGACCTCGACGCGAGCCTGGAACTGAGCTTCACCCCCTGGGCCAAGGATGCGTTCGTCGAACGTGCCCGCACCCAGGTCGAACAGCGCCTGGCCGACGCCGCGGCCATTGCCGTACCCGTGGCGCAGCGCGATGCCGCGGCCCAGCTGGCCCGAGTCGAGCAGTGGCTGGGTGTGGGGCTGAACGTGCTCAATGTCGCTGGCTTTTTCGTGCCTGCGCTGGGCGAGCTGCTGCTGGTCATCGGCGGCGCGCAGATCGTTAACGAAGTTCTCGAAGGCGTGCATGCCGCCAACGAGGGCGATGCGGATGCCGCCATCGGCCATCTATTCGGTGTGCTGGAAAACCTCGCGCTGTTCGGCGCATTGGGCGCTGCCGGTCATTTCGCCGAACCTCTAGGCGCGCTGCACGACTGGTCCCGGATCGGCGCGGGCGAGGCACAGAAGTTATGGCCTGGGGAGCTGACCCCCTTCGCTCGCCCACGCCCCTGGCCGCAGGATCGAGTACCGGACAGCCATGGCCTGTATCACTGGCAAGAGCACCTGTGGCTGGCGCGCGACGACATGGCATTAGCGCTTGAGCAGGCGAACGACGGCAGCCTGAAGCTGGCGCCAGTCAAGGGCCTGCATCACCAACCCGAACTGCTGGGTAACGGCCAGGGCACCTGGCTGCTTGAACATGATCGGCCGCTGGCGTGGCCTGACGCAACCTTGCTGGGCCGCCTGGGCCCCGCGACGGAAAAACTGGATGCCAGCCAGCTCGCACAGGCATTGCGCTGCAGCGGCTACGACAGCGCAACATTGCGTCGGACGTTGCTGGATCACCGGCCGATACCGGCGCTGCTGCTGGACAGCCTCGAAGCATTTGGCGGGCGCCCTGCCCTCGCCCCAGCCAAGCCATCGCCAATGGCCCGCGTCCTGGCCCGCGACTTCCCAGGGCTGAGCCACAACGCCCGCGCGGAGATCGTCGCCCAGGCCAGCCCCACCGACCTGAAGCTGTTCCAAAACACCGAACGGCTGCCGCTGACAGTGGCCGAGACCGCCCGCCTGTACCTGCGCGAAAGCCGTATCTGCAAAGCCCTGGCCCGCTTCCATCAGGACAGCGGCCCAGTCAGTGACCGAGACTCCCTGGTGTTCGCCATGCTCCCACGGCTGCCCGGCTGGACCGGCAACCTGCGCATAGAACTGCGCGTCGCCATGCCCGAAGGTGACCTGGTCACAGCCGTCGGTGAGCCTGGCCACGCCACCAAGGTGCTGGTAAGAACGGAGCAAGGCTACAAACCCTACGACGAACAGGGCAACGAACTGGCCGGATACGAAGACCTGCACCGCGCCCTGCTGCACGCCATGCCCGACAGTGAACGCAATGCGCTCGGCCTGCACATCCACGAAGGGCCCACGCTACGTGACAGGTTGTTCAACCTGGCCGCCAGCGATAGACGCCGTGCCGCCCTCGACCTGGGCATGACGCCGGTACGCCCGCAGTACCGCCTGCCGAGCCGCCTCCCGGGTGAACGGCGCATCGGCTACCGCCTCAGCGGACGGGGCCGGGGCTGGTTGAGCGAGGACGAGCTGTTCGATCAGCTCTACCCCGCCACGCCAGAGGGTGACCGGGAAATGCTGCGCCAACGCCTGCGTTACCAGGCAGGGCCACTGACAGGTGCGTTCGGGCGCCTGCTGGACCGCCTGCGGGTGGAATATCGCCAGCTCGATACTGCGCTCCAGCGCTGGGTACACGCCCCCGAAGGCTTGCCGGTCGGTGCGTTCGAGCAGCAGCGGGCGCTGCGTGAAGCTGCGGCCCAGCGCATTCGCAGCGCATGGCGCCGGGAAAGCGCGCAGGGCCCGGATGACAACATCGACGACATCAACCTGGTGATCGAAGGGGCCGGGCTCTCCAGCCTGCCCACCCTCCCGGTGCGCCTGCCCCACATCCGCCTGCTGAGCCTCAATGGCCTTGGCACCTTGGACATGGCCGACTTGAATGCCTTCCTCGGCGCGTTTCCTCGCCTGCTGCTCCTGGACCTGGCGGAAAACACCCTCGAGCAGTTGCCTCAGGCCCTGGCCGAAATGGGTGAGCTACAGGCACTGGATCTATCGGAAAACAACCTCGACCTGGATGATGACGCCAACCTGTCGCTGCTCGCCGGCATGACGCACCTGCAACGCCTCAACCTCACCGACGGCATTCGCGGCCTGTCGGTGGCCACGCTTGAACGCCTGTCGACGTTGCCATCATTGGCCTGGTTCCAGGCCGACCTCAACGAACTGGTGATGACCGCCGAACACTTCCAGGCCCTGCAGCGCTGGCCAGCCTTGCGCGGGCTGAGCCTGGGGCAGAACGCGATCGTGCTCGACGAGGCCGCACGCGCCGCGCTTGCTGGCCTCGACCGCCTGCAGATGCTGGTGCTCCATGAAAATCCCCTGGACCTGGCCCCCGATCTCACTGGCTGGACGCAGTTGCAGCAACTGGACCTGGAATCGAGCAACATCAGCCAATGGCCAATCGGGCTTGAAGCCCTGATGAACCAGGAGCCGCTTGAGCTGCGCCACCTGGACCTGAGCGCCAACGAACTGATCGATGCACCCGACCTGCAGCACAGCACCTACGCTCGCGCAATACGCGAAAGCCACCCAGGCATCGCCTACGCCCTCAATGGCAACCCCTTCAGCGACATGGCCCTTGGCATCCTCGCCGACGCCGGCTTCACTGTCACCGCCCCGATCGGCCAAGGTTACCTGTGGACGGCCGACTGGCCCGAAGAACTTCAGTTGCATATCAACAGCACCGCCCAGGCCCCACAGTGGGGACCACTCTACGACCTGCTGCAGCGGCTGCCGGACACCCCGGACTTCCAGAGCGCGCCCGTGGCCATGACCCAGCGCATGCAGCGCGTGGTGCAACTGCTGGCCACGGACGAAGCCGGCGCCGTCGGGGGCGGTTGGGGAAGAGCGCAGGTCCAGCAGCAGATCATCGACCTGCTCAACGACGCCACCGAGGAGTGCGTGGACCAGGCCATCCTGCTGTTCCAGGAAGTCGAGACCGAGGTGACGCTGTGGCAGGCGGTCAACCATGCCGCGGCGGATGACACCGACGAACAGGTCGCGGTGCAAAGCATTCTGGCCCTGCTGCGCCAACGCGTGCTGGACGAACATGTCGGCGCCCTTTACCAGGCCCGTAAGGCCAGGCGTACCGCGCTCAGGGCCGACGGCCACGATCCGGCCAGGGACACGGCCCCGCCCCTGCACCCTGACGATGACATCAGCGACCAGGAACTGACCAGCGATCACCCCGACGAGCTGGAAATGGCGCTGCTTGCGCGCATCCACCTCAAGGAACGGCTGGGCTTGCCGGCACAGCCGCAGTTCATGCGTTTCCCAATGCTGGCGCACCTGAACGATGCGACCCTGCAACGCCTGGGCGATGCCGTGGTAGCGAGCACCGACGCCTCGTCCCTGATCGATTGGGCCGTACGCCAGCGCTTCTGGCAGAGCTGGGTGCGCCGCTTGCGCCCACAGGCCTTCGAAACGCTGCGGGATCGATGGGAAGGCGCTTCCCAGTACTTCGATTCACTCAGCGAAGCCTCGGACACCATTGGCGCCTATACCGGCCCCGCAGTGCCGCCGGCCTACATCGACGCCCTGGAACGGGAGCTGGGCGCTGTACCCGGCCTGCACTGGCGCATCGACGGCACGGTCCAACGCGTCGACCTGGTGTCCGCGCGCTACCCGAACGAAGGTGCGCTCTACCAGCGCGCCGCCGAGCTGTTGCTCAGTGCCCGCCAAGCCGATGAGAGTGCCTTGCTGGAGGAACTGACCGAGGTCATGGTCAACGTCTACCACCGCTGACCTGACGGGCGTGGCACGCACCAGCGCGTGCCACGCCCGTGGCGCGGGTTACCGCCACTGCTCTGGGTGCTGGTACCCCGCCACCCATTGCGCCACCCCGTGCGCAGGCATCGGCCGGGCGATGCAGTAGCCCTGCCCCAGCTCGCAACCCAGCCCCATCAGCACCCGCCCATGTTCCACGCTCTCCACCCCTTCGGCGATCACGGCGCGACCGAACGCCCTTGCCAGGCCGATCACCGCAGTGGTCAGCGCCAGGTCGTCATGATCATGGAGGATGTCGCGCACGAAGGATTTGTCGATCTTGATGGTCTGCGCCGGCAGGCGCTTGAGGTAGCTCAGCGAGGAAAAGCCGGTACCGAAGTCATCCAGTGAAAAGCTCACCCCGAGTGCGCGGCAGGCGTCGAGGCAGCGGCCCACGCGGGCCAGGTTGTCGATCGCCACCGACTCGACGATTTCCAGGTCCAGCCGCCCAGGCGGTACCCCCGGATGACGCGCCAGCAACTGGGCCAGGCGCTCGGCAAAGTCACCGCGCTGCAACTGCCGGGCGGCGATATTGACGCTGACGGACCAGTCGCATCCGCTCAAGCGCCACTGCTGCAATTGGCCCAGGGCCTGGTCGATGACCCATTCGCCCAACTCGACGATCAGGTCGGTCTGCTCCACCAGCGGCAGGAAATCCCCGGGGGGCACCGGCCCTTTGGAGGGATGCAGCCAGCGCAGCAGCGCCTCGAAACCCATCACCTGGCCACTGCGCATGTTCACCTTGGGCTGGTAGTACAGGCACAGCTCACCTTCACGCAGGGCCCGACGCACCCGTGCCACGGTCTGGTGAGTGGCCTTGAGCTCTTGCTCCTGGGACACGTCGAACAGGTGATAGCGGTTACGCCCGCGCTGCTTGGCCACATACATGGCCTGGTCGGCGTGGCGCACCAGGGTGTCGGTGTCTTCGTCGTCCTGGGGGTACAGGGTCACGCCGATGCTGGCGCTGAGGGTCAATGAGTGCTCACGGACCGAATAGGGCGCGGCCAGCGCCTGCAGCACCCGCTGCAACGCCGCCTGCAACTGCTGCGGCCCCTCGACATAGCGCAGGATCAGCACGAACTCGTCGCCGGACAGGCGCGCCACCGCATCGCCGCCACGCAGGATGCCCTGCAGGCGCTTGGCGACCTGCACCAGCAGCAGGTCGCCGACGGCATGGCCGTAACCATCGTTGACCGCCTTGAAGCCGTCCAGGTCGAGCATGCACACCGCCAGCGGCACATCCTCGCGCCGGGAAAACGCCAACGCCTGGTTGAGCAGGTCGGAAAGGTAGGCGCGGTTCGGCAGGCCGGTCAGTACGTCATGCCCGACACGCCACTGCAGCGTGTGCAGCAACTGGCGCTTCTCGGTGACATCGAAACGGATCGACACGTACTTGCGTACCTTGCCGGTGTGCGGGTCGATCAGCGGCACCATGGTGCTGTCGACCCAGTACAGCGATCCGTCCTTGGCCCGGTTGCAGATCTCGCCTTTCCACACCCGGCCGGCCGCCAGGGCCCGCCACATGTCGAGGAAGAAGCTCGGCTCATGCAGGCCGGAATTGAGGATGCGGTGGTTGGCCCCCAGCAGTTCCTCGCGGCTGTAGCCGGAAATGCTGCAGAACTGCTGGTTGACGTAAGTGATCCGACCCTGCAGGTCGGTCTCGGAAAAGATCGCAGCCGCATCCACGGCTGCGCGATAGTTGTCGTCCATAACCTTGGCAACCTAGCGGTTGAAGCGCTCCACCAGGGCGCGCAATCCGGCGCACACCTGTTCCAGTTCGGCACCGCGCGAAGCGGCGGCGTTGGCGTGACGAGCACTTTGCTGCACCGTGCCGGCCACCCCGTTGATCTGCCGCGAGACATCCTCGGCCACTGCCGACTGCTCCTGTGAAGCCGCCGCCATCTGCTGGCTCATGTCGCTGATGCGCGACACGGCCTGGCGGATGCCCTGCAAGGCCTGTTGGGCCTGGGCGACCTGGGTCACGCCCTGGCCTGCGCCATCGATGCCCAGGCTGGCGATGCTCACCGCCTGCTCGGCACCGCTGCGCAGGGTGTCGATGATCGTCTGGATATGCAGGGTGGACTGGCGGGTCTTGTCGGCCAGCGCGCGTACCTCGTCGGCCACCACCGCAAAGCCACGCCCCTGTTCGCCGGCGCGGGCCGCCTCGATGGCGGCATTGAGCGCCAGCAGGTTGGTCTGCTCGGCGATGGCGCGGATCATCCCGGCGGCCTCGGCGATGGCACCGGTCTGACCGGCCAGGTCGTTAACCGCCTGGTTGATCTGCCCGACCGTGTCGGCCAACCCGCGAATGGCCGCGCCCGTGGCATCGGCGACCTGGCTGCCCTGCTCGGCCAACAGGTGCGCGGTATGTGCCTCTTGTGCCGTGAGTTGCACATGGCCGGCCACTTCGCCAATGGAGGCGGCCATCTCGGTCATGGCGGTGGCAGTGAGGTCGGTTTCGGCGCGCTGTTCGAGCAGCGCCGACTCGGTACCGCGCGACAGCCGCCCGGCATCCTGCGCGGCGTCGGCCATCTGCGTGGCAAGGTCGCTGAGGCGGGTAAGCGCGGTTTTCAGGCGCGCCTCTTCGCTGATCAGGATCAGCTCCAGCTGCCCGGCGGCACCGGCCTGGTCGCTGTAGGTCAGCGCCACCAGCGGATCGCTGAAGGTGTTGCCGGCGCCCTCGGCGATCCCCTGCAGATAACGGCGCATACGGCTCTGGGCCCAGACGCCGACACCGGCGAACAACGCCAGGGTCAGCCCCTGGGCCGGCAGGCCCGGCCACAGCTGGTTGGCACCGATGGCCAGCGCGCCAGCGAGCAATGGCACGGCCATGGCACGCTGCAGCAATGCCAGGCGCCGGGCGGGCGACAAGGCAGCCTTGCCCGCCCGCAACCGCGCATACAGCGCCTCGGCCCGGGCTACCTGCTCACGGCTGGGGCGCACGCGCACCGATTCGTAACCGACCACCTGGCCGTTCTCCAGAATCGGGGTGACATAGGCACTGACCCAGTAGAAATTGCCGTTCTTGCAGCGGTTCTTGACGATACCCATCCAGCTCTGGCCGGCCTTGAGGTACTGCCACATCAGCTCGAACACCGCCTCGGGCATGTCGGGGTGGCGCACCAGGTTGTGCGGGCTGCCGATCAGCTCGGCCTGGCTGTAGCCGCTGATGGCGGCGAACTCGGCGTTGCAGTAGGTGATCAGGCTGGCCGTGTCGGTGGCAGAAATGAGCCGCTGGTGTTCGGGGAAGCTTTGCTCGACCGGGTTGACCGGGAGGTTCAGACGCACGATGCAACTCCATTCGCGAACGGCCCGACGAGCGACCAGACGGGATGTCGGGGCATCGGAACGGTTCATCCTGGATCAGCTCAAAGTACCCAACAGCAGTGTGTCGCGGCCCGAAAGGGCCCGTTTCCCCCTGGAGGGATACTTGAATGACTGATCAGTCAAAGCTGGCGATTCTACGAATTCCATCACATTTTGCAAATAAAGGTGATGAATCGTGGCGTTGCGCTAAGCGAATAGATATCGTTAAGTGCTTGATTCTAAATGGGAATTGAGCGATGACGAGTTCTGGCCTCGGTCCTGCCCTGCGCCGCTACCGCAAACTGGCGGGCTTCACGCAAGCGCAACTGGGCGAACTGACCGGTTTCGACCCCAAGACCATAAGCCGCTTCGAAACCGGCACTTACACCCCCAGCATCGAGGCCTTGACCGGCTTTGCCGATGTACTGGGGGTGAGACTCAAAACCTTTTTCGCCGAGCCGGACGACGAAGAAGAGCAGCGTGCCTACCTCTTCCGTGCCATTCACAGAGCGCCCCCCAAGGATCTGGGCAAGCTGATCGTCGCCATCGATCAGGTCCTTGCAAAGCCCTGAAACTCCCCCGCGCACCACACCAGAGCAGAGCTGACCGCCTTGCACCACAACTGGTCAGACCGGTATGGCCAAAAAATCTTGCAATCAGGCCAATTTAGGCGTTACATGACCCTCGCAGTGAACAAACCGGTAAGACCACAATAATTAAGTCCTGCACTCTTTCGCTCCGTGTGGCTGGGGGGCAAGGACACCGACCCGAGATCCCTCCCATGCTCAAATGGTGTTCGCGTTCGATCTTCCTCCAGGTTGTGCTCGGCCTCGCCCTAGGCGTTGCCTGTGGCCTGAGCTTCCCCGACCTGTCCCTGCAACTCAAACCCCTGGGTGACGGCTTCATCAAGCTGATCAAGATGCTCATCGGCCTGATCGTGTTCTGCGTGGTGGTCAGCGGTATTTCCGGCGCCGGCGACCTGAAGAAGGTCGGGCGCATCGGCCTCAAATCGGTCATCTACTTCGAAGTGCTGACCACCCTGGCCCTGGTAATCGGCCTGGTATTCGCCTTTACCAGCGGTATCGGCAGCGGCGCCAACATCCACCTCGACCAGCTCTCCAGTGCCGACGCCGGCGCCCTGGCCGACCGTGGCGCGCATATCCACAGCACCACCACCTTCCTGATGGACCTGATCCCCACCTCGGTGGTGGGTGCCTTCGCCGACAACAACATCCTCCAGGTGCTGTTGTTCTCGGTGCTGTTCGGCAGCGCCCTGAACCTGGTGGGTGAATCGGCCTCGGGCATCTCGCGGCTGATCAACGAGCTGAGCCATGTGATCTTCCGCATCATGGGCATGATCGTGCGCCTGGCGCCGATCGGCGTGTTCGGTGCCATCGCCTTCACCACCAGCAAATATGGCCTGAGTTCGCTGCAGCACCTGGGCGGCCTGGTGGCGCTGTTCTACCTGACCTGCGCCGGCTTCGTGCTGATCGTCCTGGGTACCGTGATGCGCCTGTCGGGCCTGCGCCTGCTGCCCTTCATCAAGTACCTGCGTGAGGAATTGAGCATCGTACTGGGCACCGCCTCCTCCGATGCCGTGCTGCCACAGGTGATGCGCAAGCTCGAGCACTTGGGTATCGGCAGCTCCACCGTCGGCCTGGTGATCCCCACCGGCTACTCGTTCAACCTCGACGGTTTCTCCATCTACCTGACCCTGGCCATCGTGTTCATCGCCAACGCCACCGGCACGCCGTTGGCCATGAGCGACCTGCTGACCATCCTGTTGGTGTCGCTGGTGACTTCCAAGGGTGCCCACGGCATCCCAGGCTCGGCGTTGGTGATTCTCGCCGCCACCCTGACAGCGGTACCGGCGATCCCGGTGGTGGGCCTGGTACTGGTGCTGGCGGTGGACTGGTTCATGGGCATCGGCCGGGCGCTGACCAACCTCATCGGCAACTGCGTCGCCACCGTGGCCATCGCCCGCTGGGAGAAGGACATCGACCTGGACCGCGCCCACAACGTGCTGGCCAACAAGCCTGGCTTCGCTCACGCCCCCCGCAAGCAGGGCCAACCCCATCAACAGGAATTCTAAGCCTGAACCGGCCGGCGCCCAGCGCCGGCCGGCCAAACGCAAGAATGCAGCGCCTCTCAAGGAGCGAACCGTGATCAGCTCTTCAACCGTAGTCACATCCGTGGTGGAGAAACTCCGCCAGGCCCTGGCCCGAGGCCAGTGGCGCAGCGGCGACATGCTGCCCGGCCAGCGCGAGCTGGCCGAGCAGCTGGGGATCAGCCGCCCCAGCCTGCGCGAAGCCGTCATCGTCCTGGAAACCCTGGGCCTGGTGCGCTCGATGCCCGGCAAGGGCGTACTGGTGCTGGATGCCGACGCCGCACAGGCGCAAAGCCCGGAAGCCGTTGCCGCAGCCAGCCTGGCCGATGTGCTGGAACTGCGCTACACCCTCGAACCCTTCATTGCCGGGCTGGTGGCGCAATCGGCCGGCAGCCAGGACATTGGCCAGCTGCGCCTGAACCTCATGGACATGCGCGAAGCACTCGACGCCGGCGATAGCGAAGCGGGCGTCAACGCCTACATCGCCTTCCACGAGGCGCTGTTCGCCCTGACCACCAACCCGATCTTCCAGAGCGTGGTGCAGCAGACCGGCAATGCCCTCAAAGAGAGCGCCGAGATGCTGCGCAAATCGCCCGAACACCTGGCCGCGCGCCTGAGCGAAAACGAAGCGGTGGTGCGTGCCATCCGCGAACGCAACAGTGCCCAGGCCAGCCTGCAGATGCGCCGGCACATCCTCGCCGAGGGCGAGCGCATGGGCATCGCCCTGAACATCCCGGACGAACACCCAGGCACCTGAAACAGGAGAGCGACCATGACCACCTGCGCCCACGCCGCCCCGCACCTGCCTGCCCTGCTGGGTGCCGGCGAAACCCGCCTGTCGGCGGAGCAGATCTACCCCCGCCTGTTCGACGCCATTCTCGAACAGCGCCTGCCACCGGGCAGCGCCTTGCCCGAGCAGGCCCTGGGCAACGCCTTCGGGGTCAGCCGCACGGTGATCCGCCGGGTGCTCGGGCGCCTGTCCGACCAGCAGGTGATCGTGCAGCGCCCCAGCCACACCGCGCACCTGGCCGCCCCCGACCCCGAGCAGGCGCGCCAGGTGCTCAGCGCCCGGCGCCTGGCCGAGACCACGCTGATCGGCCTGGCCACCCAGCGCGCGCGCCCGGCGCAGATCCGCCAGCTGCGCCAGCTGGTCGAACGCGAACGCCAGCACCATGAGCAGGGCGAACGCTGCACGGCGATCCGTCTGGGTGGCGAGTTCCACATGAAGCTGGCGCAGATGGCCGCCAACGCCCCGCTGGCGCGTTTTCTCAACGGGCTGGTGCCGATGACTTCGCTGATCATCGCCCGCTATGAGTCGCCCTGCTGCGAGCACTGTGCCTGGCAGGAGCACGCGGCGATCATCGATGCGGTGGAGAGCGGTGACAGCGGCGCGGCGCTGGCGTTGATGCATGAGCATCTGGACCATCTGGAAGCCAAGCTTGATCTGGGGCGGGGGGAATTGGGGTAAGGCCACCAGGTGCTCGCCGGTGGTTTTGCAGCGCCTATGAGATCGAGCGCCGCGCGGGCGGCGCTCGATCTTGAGGGCGCTGCAGATCTATCGCCATGCACCTGGCCGCCCTCCTGCAATCCCAAGACAGCATGTCGCCCCCCACCAAACACACCGCTTTACCGCCCTATACTCGAAAAACCACCCCAGCCTCTACCCAGGGAGGCAGCCCGCGTGAAGCCGCTCGCCCTACTTTTGCCTGCCTGCTTCATCCTGGCCCTCACCGGCTGCGCCGGCAAACGCCCCCCTGCCCCGCCGCCACCGCAAAACCTGCCCCCCGCCGTCTGGCAGCGCATCGACCAGGACATCATCGAAGCCTCCGCCGCCGCCGCAGGTTCGGCCAACGACTACGCCCGACGCTCGATGCGGGTGTGGAAGGAACAGGTGCAGCAACGCACCGAAAACGACTTCATCCCCTGGTTCACCGGCTACTGGACCCAGCAATGGCTCACGCTCAAGGTGGCCTGGTACAAGATGAACAACGGCGATGGCAACGAGCCGCCCGAAAAGCGCCTTGGCCTGTACTTGCAGGAGCAGTACCACCAGCGGGTGATCGACCCGGTGGCCGAACAGATCAACCCCGAAGGTATCCGCGACCGCGCCAGCGAGCTGTATCTGCAGCTGCTGGGCCAACAACTGCCGGCGATCATCCAGCGCTACAACGCCCCGCCCGAGCAGTTCAGCCAGCGCCTGAACCGTATCCCCGCCATCGCCCTCGGCCCGCCCGATGCGCGCAACGCCACGCTCTATCAGTTGCTCAGGGCCAAGTCGCTGGAACAGCAGCCGGCCTGGCAATCGCTGCGCCAGCAGCTGCATCAACAGGCCTCCAAGGCGCCGGGGCAGACCGATGCGCGGCTGTCGTCGGTGGCCACCCAGGCCAGCGAAAAACTCGGCGCCAGCCTCGCCCCGCGCGGGGCGGCCAGCGCCATCGCCGCCGCGGTGGGCAAGGCGGCGGGGGCCATGATTTCGGTGGTGGTGACCGGCTACGGCATGCTTTCCCACGACCGCGAGCAGCCGCAGATGATCGAGCAGTTGCGGGTGATCCTCAACGTGGCGCTGAACGAGGAATGGCAGGAATTGATGGAGAACCGCCAGAGCGGGGCCATGGCGGGGGTTTACTACCTGTCCGGGCAGGTGGAAGACAGCCTGCTTGCCAACCGGGTGCCCTTACAGGAGCAGCAGCAGGCGCCGCTGCTGATTCGCTTGCCGCCTTGAGTGGGTCGGTTGTTAGTAGCGGCCTCATCGCCGGCAAGCCGGCTCCCACAAGGGGGCATGAGCCTGTAGGAGCCGGCTTGCCGGCGATGAGGGCAAGCCGGATCTTCAGGCCGACGCTGGCGCCATGGCCGAAGTCGGCAAGCCGAAGATCCGATCGAACGCCCAGTTGTAGGCGAAGGTGTAGCACGGCACCAGGATGATGAACGCCAGGTCCACCACCAACGCTTCCAGCAAGGTCATGTCCAGCCACCAGGCGATCAGCGGAATCAGGTATACCACCAGGGTCAGCTGGAAACCGATGGCATGCGCCACCCGCCGGGCCAGGCTGCGCCCGCGTGTCGCCTGGCGGCTCTCCCACCACTCGAACAGGCTGTTGTAGATCAGGTTCCAGGCCATGGCGATGGTGGTGATCATCACCGCCAGCGGGCCGGTGTGCGAAGCCTGGGTGTCGGACAGGTAGGCCAGGCCCAGGGTCGACATGCACAGGCCGATCAATTCATAGAAGGTCACGTAGACCAGTTTGCGTTTGAGTCCTTGCACGGGGTTACCTTTACCGCTGGTTTGTCGAAGGCGGGCAAGGATGCTTCAATTATCTTGACAGAAAAAGTCAGCACCTTTCAGATTCACTGAAAGGAGACTGCCATGAATTTTTCCAGCGACACCATCCTGCTATTGCTCGCCGTGCTCGATCACGGTTCGTTTTCCGCCGCTGCCCGTGCGCTTGGGCGCGTCCCATCGGCGGTGAGCATGGCCATCGGCAACCTTGAAGCCGAGCTGGGCTACAGCCTGTTCGAGCGTGGCTCGCGCGAGGCGCGCCCCACCGCCCAGGCCCTGGCCCTGGAGCCCCATGCACGGCTGATCGCCGAGCAACTGGGGCTGCTGAGCGTGCATGCCCTGGAGTTGTCGCGCGGGTTGGAAAGCAGCCTGGCCATCGCGGTGGTCCCTGACATCGACCAGCGCCCGCTGCTCGCGGCCATCGCCCGCCTGGGCGAGCGCTACCCACTGCTCGATATCGAGCTGCTGGCCGCGCCGCAGGAAGACGCCCTGCAACTGCTCGACAGCGCCAGGGTCAGCCTGTGCCTGGCCTTTGCCGGGCTGCAGGTCGACCCACGGCGCAGCTTCCAGCACATCGCCATGGAATCGCTGGTGGCGACCCTGTCACCGCAACACCCTGCCTATCTCGAGGGCCGCATTCGCGACCTCGAAGACCTGGTGCACCTGCGCCAGATCCTGGTGCGCAGCCGCGACCTGCCGCTGGCCGACCCACGCTCATTGATCGGCACCTCGCACTGGCGCACCGACAGCCTCGACCTGGCCGTGCAGATGGTCGAGGCGGGCCTGGGCTGGGGCGACCTGCCGTTGTCGCGGGTCGCCCCACTGGTCAGGGCCGGGCGCCTGGTACGCCTGGACTTTCGCAATACCCGCAACGCCCTGGAACTGCCGGTGCACGCGTTCTGGCTCAAGCAGCAACCCATGGGCCAGGCGGCCAGGGCGCTGGTGGCGCTGCTGGCCTCGAAATG
This sequence comes from Pseudomonas sichuanensis, assembly GCF_003231305.1. Taxonomy (GTDB): domain Bacteria; phylum Pseudomonadota; class Gammaproteobacteria; order Pseudomonadales; family Pseudomonadaceae; genus Aquipseudomonas; species Aquipseudomonas sichuanensis. The sequence continues at coordinate 64,882 of NZ_QKVM01000026.1, forward strand.
ATTTGTGACCACTTGAGGGCATAGCAGCCAACCCCTGCGACATTTAGTCTTTCAACATTTTGCGCAAACGGCCGATACCTCGGGAACAGGCCCCGCCCCTCGTGCCACAAGCATGCGGCGCCCTTCCTTCCCAGAATCAAGGTCTCGAAACATGAACCTGAAATTCCGCCACAAGATCCTGCTCAGTGCCTGCGGCGTCGTCGTCCTGGCATTCGCGTTGTTCACCCTCTACAACGACTACCTGCAGCGCAATACCATTCGCCAGAACATCGAGTCATCGGTGCGCCAGGCCGGTCTGCAGACCGCCAGCAGCGTGCAGAACTGGATGAGCGGGCGCATCCTGGTGCTGGAAAACCTGGCCCAGGACATCGCCCAGCAAGGCGCCGGCAGCAACGTACCTGGGCTGGTCGACCAGCCGTCGTACACCAGCAACTTCCAGTTCACCTACTTCGGCCAGAACACCGGCCTGTTCACCCAGCGCCCTGACGCGAAAATGCCCGACGGCTACGACCCGCGCCAGCGCCCGTGGTACACCCAGGCGGTCAGTGCCAACCAGACCCTGCTGACGCCGCCCTACCAGGCATCGGTCGGCGGCCTGGTGGTGACCATCGCCATCCCGGTCAAGGCAAAATCCAACGGCGAGCTGCTGGGCGTGGTCGGCGGCGACTTGAGCCTGAACACCCTGGTCGAGATCATCAACGCCGTGGACTTCGGCGGCATCGGCCATGCGTTCCTGGTCGACCGCGATGGCCAGGTCATCGTCAGCCCGGACAAAGACCGGGTGATGAAGAACCTCAAGGACATCTACCCCGGCAGCCCCCTGCGCGTCGAACCCGGCATGCAGGACGTGAGCCTCGACGGCAAGGACCGCATCATCTCCTTCGCCCCGGTGCAAGGTTTGCCGTCGGCGCAGTGGTACATCGGCCTGTCGATCGACAAGGACAAGGCCTACGCCCCACTGAGCCAGTTCCGCACCTCGGCGATCATCGCCATGCTCATCGCCGTCGCCGCCATCGCCGGCCTGCTCGGCCTGCTGATCCCGGTGCTGATGCGCCCGCTGACCACCATGGGCCGTGCCATGCAGGACATCGCCGAAGGCGAAGGCGACCTGACCCGCCGTCTGGCCGTGGAAAACAAGGACGAGTTCGGCGAACTGGCCACCGCCTTCAACCGCTTCGTCGAGCGGATCCATGCCTCGATCAGCGAAGTGTCCTCGGCCACCCGCCTGGTGCATGACCTGTCGGAAAAAGTGGTGGGCGCCTCCAACGCCTCGCTGAGCGGCTCCGAAGAGCAGAGCATGCGCACCAACAGCGTCGCTGCAGCGATCAACGAGCTGGGCGCCGCCACCCAGGAGATCGCCCGCAATGCCGCGGACGCCTCGCAACACGCCAGCGGCGCCAGCGAACAGGCCCACGGCGGCCGCGCGGTGGTGGAAGAAGCGATCAGCGCGATGACCGCCCTGTCGCTGCGCATCAGCGAATCCTGCGAGCAGATCGAAACGCTCAATGCCAGCACCGATGAGATCGGCAAGATCCTCGACGTGATCAAGGGCATCTCCCAGCAAACCAACCTGCTGGCGCTCAATGCCGCCATCGAGGCTGCCCGTGCCGGCGAGGCCGGGCGTGGCTTTGCCGTGGTCGCCGACGAAGTGCGCAACCTGGCACACCGCACCCAGGAATCGGCGGAAGAAATCCACCGCATGATCACCAGCCTGCAGGTGGGCTCGCGCGAGGCGGTGCACACCATGAACACCAGCCAGGTCTCCAGCGAAGAGACCGTGCAGGTGGCCAACCAGGCCGGCGAGCGCCTGGCCAGCGTGACCCAGCGCATCGGCGAGATCGACGGCATGAACCAGTCGGTGGCCACCGCCACCGAAGAGCAGACCGCCGTGGTCGAGAGCCTCAACCTGGACATCACCCAGATCAACGCCCTGAACCAGCAAGGGGTGGAGAACCTCAACGAAACCCTGCGCCACTGCGACGCCCTGAGCCAGCAGGCCGGGCGCCTGAAGCAACTGGTGGGCAGCTTCCGCATCTGATGTGATGCCCATCGCGGGGCAAGCCCGCTCCCACGCTTTTGTGGGAGCGGGCTTGCCCCGCGATGGCCCTTCACGCCACCGCCACGTCCCTGCTCTTGCCGCGCTTGACCCACCCCACCAGTACCGCCGCCATCAGCACCAACCCCAGGTAGCCGAACAGCGGATACACCTGCCCCACCAGGCTGATGAAGCCCACCAGGCTGCACACGAACCCCACCACACCCGCCACCACCGCCCCACCGCGGAACTTCGCCGTGCCCGCCGGCAGCAGCCGCGAAAGGAACGAGAACAGGGTGCCCACCGCCGTGTTGACGATCATGCCGAAGATGATCAGGCACATCACCAGCCCCAGCAGCGGTGACAGCTCGTTGGCGATCGACAGCATCGGCATGGGCAGTGCGGCGACGCTGTCCAGGCGCGACAGCATGCCGGCACTCATCACCAGCATCAGCCCGCCCAGGGCTGCGCCGCCGAGCAGGCCGCCGACCACCGCGCTGCGGCGGCTGCTCGCCGAACCACCGAGGATCGCCAGGATAGGCGCACCGGCAACGATGTTGTAGGACACATACAGGAACGCCCCCAGCAGCCAATGGCTCGCGCCGGCTTGCTGCTGGCTGGCCAGCTGGTCGAGGGCGGCGAAGCTCTGGTCGCGGGTAAACACTGCGTACAGCGCGATGGCCGAGGCCACCAGGATCAGCAAGGGGGTGATCGCGCCAATGGCGACCATCACCTTCTGCACGTCCAGGCAGACAATGCCCACCACCAGCACCGTGACCAGCACGCTGCCAGCCAGGGCCGGCACGCCGAACTGCTGCTCCAGCAACGCACCGCCCCCCGCGAGCATGACCACCATGACGCCGAACATGAAAAAGGTGATCATCCAGTCGACCAGCAGGCCCAGGTGTCGGCCGCAGATGGCCTGGATCACCTGCTTGTGCGACGTCGCCTGCAGGCGGTTGCCCAACCCTGCCAGGGCCATGCCGAGGAAGGTGAACAGGGCGGCGCTGACCAATGCCCCGAGCATGCCCCAGATGCCGAAATCGACGAAGAACAACAGCAGTTCCCGCCCGGACGCAAAACCCGCCCCCACGATCACGCCGACGAAAGCGCCAGCGATTTTCAGCTGCTCTTGCATGTGCACCTCTGGTTTTTATTGTTGTGTGTTGGTGAGGCCGCCAATCGGCGTGGCCCTACCCGACGTATGCCTGCACCTCGATTTCCACATCCACCCCCAGCGCCAACGCCGAAGCCACGGTGGAACGCACCGGCAGCGCCGCGCCGAAGAACTCCTTGTACACCTCGTTGAAACCGGCGAAATGGCCCATGTCCGACAGCCATACGGTGGCCTTCACCACCTGGTCGAGCCGTGCACCGCAGGCCGCCAGGCTTTCCTGGATGCGCTCACAGGCGGCGCGGGTCTGGGCCTGGATATCGCCCTTCACCACCTCGCCGGCAGGGCTCATCGGGATCTGCCCGGAAAGGAACAGGAAACCACCCGCTTTTACCGCGCGGGAAAACGGAAACGGCAGGCTGCTGGGAAAACGCTGAATGTCATTGCTCATGGCAATCTCCTTTACTGGTTGAGTTGAAACGTGCCGGGGACAGGCGCGCAGGCTCGACCCCTTGCTGGGTGAGGCTTGAGCACAAGGGCAGGCCTTGCAGCAGGTCCGCCGCCAGCCGCGAGGCCCCGGCGGCCGACTGGATACCGTAGCCTCCCTGGGCGGCCAGCCAGAAGAACGCCGGCTGCTGCGGGTCGAAGCCGATCACCAGGTCGCCGTCGGCGACGAACGAGCGCAAGCCTGCCCAGCTGTGGCTGGGCCGACGGATCTCGAGGGTGGTGATGGCTTCGATGTTGAAGATGCCCAAGGCCAGGTCGAGTTCTTCGGGCGCGGCGTCCTGAGGCTCGACCGGGTCGGCGTTGGCCGGTGACCCCAACAGTTGGCCGGCATCGGGCTTGAAATAGAAACTTTCGTCGACACCGATCACTGCAGGCCAGCGGGCGAAATCGTGCTGCGCCGGGCCTGGGAAGGTGAACGCGCTGCGTCGGCAGGGCTGCAGGCCGACGGTATCTACCCCGCACCGCTCGGCCACGCGGTCGGCCCAGGCGCCGGCGGCGTTGACCAGTTGCCGTGCCTGCAACTGGCTGCCATCGTCCAGTTCGACCTGCCAGAGGCCGCTCACATACTGGGCCCGAACCAGTTCGGCGTTGCAACGCAACTCACCACCAGCCTGACGGAACCCGCGCAGGAAACCTTGGTGCAGGGCGTGCACGTCGAGGTCCATGGCACCGGTTTCATGCACCGCACCGGCCACCAGTTCGCCACGCAAGCTGGGTACCAGGGCCACCGCCGCGTCGGCATCGAGCAGGCTGACGGCGGTGCCGTTGGCCAGGTTCTGGGCGTAGGTGGCGTCGAGCAGGTCGCGCTGTTGGTGGCTGGCGACGTAAAGGCAGCCGCGCGGTTCCAGCAATCCATGCTCACAGAAGCCTGCCGGCGGCTGCTCGTAGAACGCCCGGCTGGCGCGGGTCAGGGCCTGGATCTGCGGGGTGCCGTAGGCCTCCATGAACATGGCCGCCGAACGCCCGGTGGCGTGGTAGCCCGGCTGCGCCTCGCGTTCGAGCATCAGTACCCGCTGCTGCCCGGCCAGGCGGTAGCCCAGTGAGGCACCGGCAATGCCGGCACCGATGATCAGGGTGTCATGGATCTGGGTCATCTACGCTCCCGCCGCGTTAATTATCATTTGTGAGAATTCTAATATATGAGAATTTCGGATTGCGCAAGCGTCCAAGGTAAGATGCCCGGCCCACCGCCTGTTCGAGAGCCCTGATGCCTGACGCCACGACTGCCCGCCCCCTGCTTGACCGCGACGAAGTCGGCGCGCGCCTGCGCCAGGTGCGCAAGGCACGGCAGATGACGCTCAAGCAGCTGTCCGAACTCAGCGGGGTGCCAGTGTCGACACTGTCGAAGATGGAGTTGGCGCAGGTGTCGGTGAGCTACGAGAAACTGGCCGCCGCCGCACGCGCCCTTAACCTCGACATCGCCCAGCTGTTTCGCGCCAGCGGCCCGGCGGGCGCACCGCAGCCCGCCACCGTGGTGGTCGATTCACTGGCCGAGGTGGCCGGTTACTCCACCGGCACCTACGACTACTACCCGATTGCCGGTGCCTTCCCGGAACGGCGCATGACCCCGGCCTATGCCCGCATCATTGCCCGAGAACGCGGGCAGTTCGACGATTTTATCCGCCACCCGGGGCAAGAGTTCGCCATGGTGCTGAGCGGGCGCGTGCGTATCGAGTTCGAGACCGGCGAGGCGGTGAGCATCGGCCCGCAGCAAACCGCCTACTTCGACAGCCAGGTGGGGCATATCTACCTGTCGGAAAGCGAGGATGGCGGGGATGCGCAGGTGATGGTGGTGATGACGGATCGTTGACCGGTACTCAGGCGAAGATCCTGTGGGAGCGGGTTCACCCGCGAAGAAGCCAACGCGTTGCATGGCACCGGCTGCGCCGGTGTTCGCGGGTCAAGCCCGCTCCCACGGGGATCGCGCATGGCGCAAGGTCGCTGTAGGAGCTTGAGGATGGTGATAACGGATCGCCAGGCTGTGGGAGCGGGTTCACCCGCGAAGCAGCCAACGCGTTGCATGGCACCGGCTTCGCCGGTGTTCGCGGGCAAGCCCGCTCCCACAGGGATCGCGCATGGCTTGAGGTCGATGCGACTCGCCAGCGATGAGACCAGTGCAGGCAGCACGGGGCAGGTGCCTCGCAAGCGCGGTTATAACCTAATAACGAACAAGTCTATTTGGCTATAAAAAAATCTATATGCTGGCTTCCATCCGATCACGGGCAAGCTGGGCGTCGAGTAGCGTATGGATGTAGGTTCTTTCGGTTTCACCATTGCGGGACTGGTTGTGGGCTTCATCGTCGGCATGACCGGCGTGGGCGGCGGCTCGTTGATGACCCCGATCCTGCTGTGGTTCGGCATCAGCCCGGCGACGGCCGTGGGTACCGACCTGCTGTATGCCGCCATCACCAAGGCCAGCGGCGTCTGGGTGCACGGGCGCAACAAGAACATCGACTGGAAGATCACCGGCTGGCTGAGCCTGGGCAGCGTGCCTGCCGCAGCGCTTACCCTGTGGTTCCTCAGCACCCTGCACACCGACACCTCGGCGCTCAATGCCGTGATCAAGCAAGGCCTGGCCGTGGTGCTGATCCTCACCGCCCTGGCGATCCTGTTCAAGTCGCGCCTGCAGGCCTTTGCCAGCAAGCATGCCGGTGACCACTACCACCTCAGCGACCGCACCCTGAACATCCTCACCGTGGTGACCGGCGTGATCCTGGGCGTGATGGTCACCCTCACCTCGATCGGCGCCGGCGCGCTGGGCACCGTGGCCCTGTTCCTGCTGTACCCGTTCCTGGTCACCCGCCGTCTGGTAGGCACCGAAATCGCCCACGCCGTGCCGCTGACCCTGGTCGCCGGCCTGGGCCATGCCGGCATGGGCAACATGGACTGGTCGCTGCTGGGCTACCTGCTGCTGGGCTCGCTGCCGGGCATCTACCTGGGCAGCCACCTCACCGGGCGCATCTCGGACCGCGTACTGCGCCCGTGCCTGGCGGCCATGCTGCTGCTCATTGGTTACAAACTGGCGTTCTGAGCCAAGAGCGGACTACCCCTGGGTGCGCCACAACACCGGCCAGTAGTCCGGCCCCAACCCCACGCAGCGCTCCATCCGCAGAAGCCGGGTCAGGCGCATGCGCTGGCCGTCGAAACGCCAGAACTCTTCCGTGCCGCAGCTGCCGGGGTAATCGTTCTTGGCGTAGCTGTACAACTCACCCGTCCTCTGGCTGAAGCTGATGTGGTCGCGGGTCAGGCTGTTGACCGGGCTGGCCGGCACCTCGAAGGCCAGCGGCGCCAGTGCGTGGGGCGCTGATCGGGCAACCTGGTACAGCGCGTACTGGCAGTTGAAGTCGTTGCAGTTGTAGCTCAGCAGCGCCAGCGCCTGGCGGTCGTTCAGCGGATGCACCTCAAGCTCAGGCGGCACATCGTATTCGTTCTTCAGCTGGTCCTGGGCAGCGGCCCTGGCCATCACCACCTGGGTGATGCCAGCCCGCTCTTCTTCGCTCACTGTCGGTCGCTCAACGAAGGCGGGTGCCTTCGGCACTGGCAGTGTGGGCAACTGCGCATCTTCGACCGTATCGCCCGGGCGAACCAGGGCACTGGGGTGACCGACCCGCCCCTGCACTGAGTCAATCAGCAGCAAGGCCGCACTCAGACCCTGCAACGAGCTCTCACGCTCCTGATGAGGGGTGTCGTCCACCAGCTTTTGCCCATTGCGCATCTGGCGCAGGACGGCATAGGCATCGGCGTCGTCCACCTCCAACTGGGTTTCGGCGTGGCGGGTGATGCGCCAGGCGGCCATCAATGGCTGGCCGTCGAGCAGAGGTTCGCCAGACCAGTCGGTACTGCCCAACAGCGTCAGGTGCAAAGCCCCCGTGGCCCCTGCTTCGCGCTGCACGCGAATGAAAATGCGCGACTGCTCCGAATGATCGGCCAGCACCGCCGTGCAGTAGCGGGTATTGTCGCAGCCCACCACCCAGTCCTTGATTTCGCGGTACAGCGGTACCGCTTCGGGGGCTGCGGCCGCAAGGCCAGGGGTTGCCATGAAAAGGCCCAGGGCCCATCCGTTCCGTGTTGTCGCGCGCATCATGCCGCCTTCCTGTCATGCCGTTGAGAGCCCCGCTCCGGGGGCGCGCCATGATTGCAGATGCAGCGCACAGTTCAAGTGCCCTGAACGTGGATCCAATAGTGGTTTTCCCGTGGACGGGCTGGCACTATCGTGCGCTGCCGATTGCCAGAGCGCCGCCATGTCCGATCCTGCAAGCCCTTTGCTGCACGCCCTGCGCGAGGGCACTCGAGCCTGCCACAAGGGGCTTGAACAGCGTCTTCCGTTTTTCAGCGACGGCTTCGACTTGCCGGCCTATCGGCGCCTGATCGAGGCCTACTACGGCTTCCACGCCCCGCTGGAAGCTGCACTCGCCGGCTACCAGGGCGTCGAGCGCAACAAGGCCCCGGCTCTTGCCCGTGACCTGTCAGCGCTGGGCCTCGACGCAGCCCAGGTCGATGCCCTGCCGCAGTGTGGCGCCCTGCCGCTGATCGACAGCGAGGCCAGTGCCTTGGGGGTGATGTACGTGCTTGAAGGATCGACCCTCGGCGGGCAGGTGCTCAAGCGTGCCATGGCCGAGCGCCTGGGCGTCGGTGCCGACAGCGGCGCGGCCTTTTTCGACGTGTATGGGCCGTTGACCGGAACGCACTGGCGCAGCTTCCTCGCCCGCCTGGCAGAGGCCTCGCTGCCACCAGCCGCCCTGACCTGTTCGGTACACGCCGCGGTTGCCACGTTCAAGCGTTTCGAGCAATGGCTCGAGGCGCGACAGGTATTGCTCCGCCCGTCGAACTGAGGCATCCGCAAACAGCCACTTACAATTGCATTGCCGATGGTCATGCCCGATCATGGCCACTTGCCTTCAATGCCGACTGAAAGGAGTCTCCTGGCAATGCTGCTCATGCTCATCCTTGTCTCTGTGCTCAACCTTGCCATCAGTTGGTGGAACTGCCGCACCGTCGGCCTGATCTGGGATGAGGCCCGCTACGTCGGCGGTACCATGCGCATGCTCGCCTGGGCCGGAGCCATCGAGGCCACCCTCGGCTTCAGCTCGGTGCTGCTGTTGCTGGTGACCCTGTACTTCTATTCCACCGGCCAACTGCCCCAGGAATACCTCGATGCCGTCGAGAGCCTGTGGTACCTGCTGATCATCATCCCGGCCATCGGCAGCGCCGTGGTCATCAGCGTGCACTCGCTAGAAAACGCCTGGCGCCAGCGCAACTTCAGCGACATCGCCGTTGCCGCATGGAACGTCTATGCCACCGCCCAGCGCCTGGAGCGCGCCACCCATGCGATGCCTGCGGCGTTCGAACGGGTCAGCAAGCTGTTCCAGGGCAAGGATGACCGCAAGGCCGCGCTGGTGGTGATGATCGTGCTGATTGCCGTGACCGGCGGTGCGCTGATTACCTGGAAGCTGATCCGCCACTATGCCCAACAGGCCAGCGGGCCACAGCTGCCTGAGCAGGCAGCGCCGCAAGTGGTCACACAGGCCGTGACCGAGCCGATGCCCCAACCGTTGCCGGCCACGGGTGCCTCACGCAGCTCGGTCTGAGGCGCCAGCGCACTTTCGCGAAGGCCGCACGCGCGGCCTTCCCGACACAGCATCAGCCGCGTTCTATCCCCTCCAGCACGGCCGAAGACAGCGCCAATCCTTTTTCCAATGAGTTCTCCGTTGCCACCAGCAGGCTGCGCAACGGTTCGTCGGCTTTTTCCAGCGCCAGGGCGTTGGTTTCATAGGCCGCCTGCAAGGCCGCCACGGCGCAGACCAGCGCGTCCTCGCCATCGATGCCGGCGTGAACCGAGAACATCGGGGGATGGGCTTCGTGGCAGGTGCCGAAGTGGGCGTGGGCCGTGGTTGGGCGAATGGGCCGGGAGGTTCCGGCTGGGGCGTGGTTCATCGGTGAACCTCCCGGAGCCAGGTGCGGGGTGGATCGGGCACGATTTTCAGCATGGTTCAGCACTCCTGTACCGTCATGGGAAAACTGCCCACATTCGCCTGCACTCGAATGGGTGGCAGCTATACGCAGGTGTGCAAGACCGAGGATACAGGAACCCGGCGGGCCAGAAGGCCCCCCACGCATAGCCGCCATAGGGGCACCTCAACGGCGGTTCTCCGTCAAAGTTCCAAGGCGCTTTCGCGCTGTATCCTCGGGCTTGCACACCCGGTCGTTGAAGTGACAACGACCCGGCGAGACTAAGGAGCTCGGCTGACGAGAACAAGCGCCGAAAGGCCGCAAAATCATGCTTGGGAAATGCCCTACGTCAAATAAGGAAAGTCCTAAGAATTCTCCGTAAAACCAGTCGCTTGCGTAATCATCGCGATTTCATTCGATGGAACATGCACTTACAGCTTGCTGCTTGCTCCTGCCTGGATATCGCCCTAGCGTGCAGTCTCCTCCCCTCACAGCGCTGCGTGCTCCCATGTGCCAGAATCCATCTCTACAGCCCGCCTGCCTCCCTCTTTTGGCCCCGAGGCATCCAACCAGAGCAACCATCATGATTGAGTTCGATCACGCCATCGGCATTGCCGCCGAAAACCTGCACAAGCTGGTCGCCAGCGCCACGCATGTGCAACTCGAGGAAGCATTGCTCTCTCCCGACGAGAGCACTTACCACATCACCTACAGCTACCAGCTCGACCCGCCCCCGCTCAACGCCGACGCCGACAGCACTTCACCCTTGCGCCAGCTGGCGAAGATCATGGGCACCCGCCGCGAGCACAAGGTGTTTCTCATCGATGCGGCCACTGGCAAGTTCAAAGGTTTCAGGAACAAGGAGTGATGAATGGCCAGGAAGCTGATCATCGACACCAACCTGCTCCTGCTGCTGGTAATCGGCAGCCTGGAAGGTGGCAGGTTCATCCGGGTGTCAAAACGCCTGAAGAAGTTCGCTGACGCGGACTACCAGAAGGTCCTGGCGATCATCGCCGAGCACGACGAAGTGCACATCACCCCCTACATCGCCACCGAAATCTCCAACCTGATCGACCTCACCGGCCCCGCCCACCATTCGGCCCTCGCCGTCGCCGGCCAGCTGTTCGCGATGTTCCCCCAGGTCGAGTCGGACATTCATACCGACAGCTGTGGCGAGCACTTCCTGCGCTTCGGTATCACCGACAACTCACTCATCCAACTGGCGTCCGACTATTTCATCCTGACCGATGATCACAGGATGCTCGGCCCGCTGTTCGCCAGCCAACCCGCCAACATCATCCCCTACACCCTCGCCTGACCCCCGCCTGACTCAAAAATCAAAACAATTACTTGATTTTTTGTACACGAATATTTCGTCAAAGGTTTATATTCCGACCCACCTGAACGGCAAAGATAGCAAGTGGCCACCAGCCAGATACAACGGCCATGTGCACCTTCACTCTCACGGATGGGCGTCACGCATGAAGATAAAGAACAAACTGGTCCTGGCCTTCGTACTGGTGGCTTTCATCCCGGTGGCGCTGGTCGGCGGCATTTCGGTGCTGAACATCCGCAGTGAAGCGGTGGAGCAGTTCCTCGATGGCAGTACCCGGGAAATCCGCCAGATCGACGGCAACATGCGGCAGTTCTTCGACGGCACCCTGCAGAATGTCGACCAAATGGCCAAGGATCCTGTATACACCTCGGTCGCCTCGCTCAAGAACTACACCGCTGCCGATGCGGCCAGCCAGCCCATGCCGCCGGCCGCGCAGCAGGTCATCGACGCCTTCGCCCGCTACGGCACCACCCACCCAGCGGCGGCGATCCTGTCCATCGGCCTGGAAGACGGCAGCTACGCCAAGTGGCCGGACGACCCGCAACTGGCCAAGTACGACCCACGCACCCGCCCCTGGTACAAGGCCGCCATGGCCAGCCCGGACAAGACCGTGCGCACCGCCGCCTACTACTACGACAAGGACGATGTGGCCCTGGTCGGCACCGCCCGGGCGCTGCTCGACGATAGCGGCAAGGCCAAGGGCGTATTCGTGGTCAGCGTCTCACTGAAAAACCTCACCGAGCTGGTCAAGAGCATCAGGCTCGGCGACAGCGGCTACGTGATGCTGATCGAGGACGGCACGGTACTGGTCGACCCGCGCGATGCCACGCACAGCTTCAAACAGCTCAAGGACCTCGGCGCACCCTACGCACAGCTGGCCGCCACCGCACAAGGCTCCACCGAAGTGGTGATCGATGGCGTGCGCTACATGGCCAACGTATGGACCTCCCCGGGCCTTGGTTGGCGCTTCATCGGGTTGATCGAATACGACGAAGTCATGGCCGCGGCCACGCGCATGACCTACGTCACTGCCGTCATCGTGGTGCTGCTGGCGCTGGTGTTCGCCCTGGTGGCGGCGGCCTTCTCGCGGGTGATCGTCAAGCCCATCGGCCAGGTCAGCCTGGGTTTGCAGTCGATCGCCGAAGGCGAAGGCGACCTGCGCCGCGACTTGCAGATCCAGGGCAAGGACGAAACCGCCGAGCTGGCCGGTTGGTTCAACAAGTTCCTGGCCGCCATCCGCCAGCTGATCCAGCGCATCGGCGCCGCCTCGAACAACCTGCAGCAGGCCTCGAAAGCCAACAGCACCATGGCCGACGACATGAACGAAGCCGCCGGGCGCCAGCGCGAGGCAGTGGAGCTGGTGTCCACTGCGTTCAACGAGATGGTCGCCACCGCCAACGAAGTGGCGCGCTCATGCAGCAGCGCCGCCGATGCCGCCGAACAGGGCCATCGGCGAGTGGCCGAAGGCAAGCAGCAGATCGAGCAGACCACCGACAACGTCAACCGCCTGGGCCGCCGCCTGAGCGAATCGTCCCAGGCCATGGTCGAACTGGAGGCCGGCAGCCGCAGCATCAACCAGATCCTCGGCACCATCCGCGCCATCGCCGAGCAGACCAACCTGCTGGCCCTGAACGCCGCCATCGAAGCAGCACGGGCCGGTGACCAGGGCCGCGGTTTCGCCGTGGTCGCCGATGAAGTGCGGGCACTGGCCAAGCGCACCGCCGACTCCACCGGCGAAATCGATCAGTTGCTCAATACCCTCGGCGACAAGACCCAGGAGGTCTCGCAGAAGATGGAAAGCTGCCTGGATCTGTCGCGCGCCAGCGTGTCGTCGATCGAGCATGCACGGGACAGCTTCGAAGGCATCCAGTTGTCGGTGAACGAAATCCGCGACCAGAACCTGCAGATTTCCGCCGCCGCCGAGGAACAGCACAGCGTGGCCGAAGAGATCAACCGGCACATCCAGCAGATCTACGACGAAGCACGGCTGGTGGAAGGGCTGGCCAGCTCGGCGCAGTCGGACTCCGGGCGACTGGCGCTGCTGTCGGATGAGCTGAACGGTCTGGTGGGGCGGTTCAAGTCGTAAGGCGTCGTGGGGGCAGGCCTGCCCTGTGAAAGGGCCGGCATTGTCTACAGTGATCTCGAAGCCCTGCGCGAGATCACCATGCCCCACCTACCCCTCCCCCGCAGCGTCTGGGCCTTGGGCTTCGTCTCGCTGTTCATGGACATCTCTTCGGAGATGATCCACGCCCTGCTGCCGCTGTACATGGTTGGCGTACTGGGTACGTCGGTGCTGGCGGTCGGGGTGATCGAAGGCATCGCCGAAGCCACGGCATCGATCACCAAGGTATTCTCCGGCGCCCTCAGCGACCGCTTGGGCAAACGCAAGCTGCTCACCGTGCTCGGCTATGGCCTGGCGGCCATGACCAAGCCCGTGTTCCCCCTGGCTTCGGGGCTTGAGTGGTTGACTGCAGCCCGCTTCGTCGACCGCATCGGCAAAGGCATACGTGGCGCCCCGCGTGATGCATTGATTGCCGACATTACCCCACCCGCGTTGCGCGGGGCGGCATTCGGCCTGCGCCAGGCACTGGATACGGTCGGCGCGTTCATCGGGCCGCTGCTGGCCATCCTGTTGATGTGGCTGACGGCGAGCCATTTCCAGACAGTGTTCTGGGTTGCCGTGATACCGGCCGTGCTGGCCGTCTGCGTCCTGCTGGCCTTCGTCCACGAGCCTGAAGGCCCTGCCGCGCCCAGGCCCACGCGCTCGCCTTTGGCATTGCCCGAACTGGCACGCCTGGGGCGCGGCTACTGGCGGCTCATCCTGCTTGCCACCTGCTTTGCCCTGGCACGCTTCAGCGAAGCTTTCCTGCTGCTACGCGGCCAGGCGCTGGGGCTGCCGGCATTGTGGGCGCCAGCGGTGCTGGTGGCCATGGCGCTGGCGTTCTCACTGTCGGCCTACCCCGCCGGGGTGCTGTCGGATCGGTTCGGACGACGCGGCGTGCTGATGGTCGGGCTGGGCTTGCTGGTGTTGGCCGACCTCTCGCTGGCATTGCTGCCGAACTGGCTCGGATTGGCCTTGGGCGTGAGTCTGTGGGGGCTGCACATGGGCTTCAGCCAAGGGGTGTTCAGCGCATTGATCGCCGACAGCGCGCCAGCCGACCTGCGCGGCACGGCGTTCGGGCTGTTCAACCTGCTGACCGGGGTGGCGCTGCTGATGGCCAGTGTGCTGGCCGGAGGATTGTGGGACTGGCTGGGGTATCAGGCGACGTTTCTGGTGGGTGGGGCTTTTGCGTTGGCCACCTTGGCGGGTGTGTGGAAATGCCAGGTCCAGCCCTGAAAGAACCGCTCCACATAATGAACTTGCACGTCTGCTGTAGGAGCGGCCTTGTGTCGCGAAGGGGCTGCAGAGCAGCCCTGGCGATTTTTGTTGCTTTGCTGAAAAACTGGGGCCGCTTCGCGCCCCTCTCGCGACATAAGGCCGCTCCTACAGTGGTCGTGCAGCCCATAGGCGTTGAGGGCCGCGGATCTAGGCCGGCTCCTCGACCGCCGGCTGCTGCTCGAACAACGACCAGCCACCCTGCCCGTCCACTTCCAGCCGGTGGGTATGGAACGCCGCCAGGGTACTGCGATGCCCGACGCTGACCAGCAACGTCTCTGGCATCTCGCTGCGCAGCAACGCATACAACCCATGCTCCAGCCCCTCGTCCATCGCCGAGGTCGACTCGTCGAGGAACACCACCTGGGGCTGGTTGAACAGCACCCGGGCGAACGCCAGGCGTTGCTGCTCGCCCACCGAAAGAATCCGTGACCAGTCGCATTGCACGTCGAGGCGTTCGGCCAGGTGGGCCAGGTTGACCTGGCGCAGCGCCTGCTGCATACGCGCATCGTCCTCGGGCCTGCCGTCTGCCGGATAAGCGATGGCCGTGCGCAGATCGCCCAAGGGCAGGTACGGGCGCTGGGAAAGAAACAGCGCCTGATGCCCCAGTGGCCGCCTGACCTCGCCTTCGGCATAGGGCCACAGCCCGGCCAGGGCGCGCAGCAAGGTGGTCTTGCCACTGCCCGAAGGCCCCTTGATCAGCAGTGCCTGGCCGGCCTGCAGGTGCAGGTCGAGGTTGGCGATCAGGGCATGGCCGTCCGGACGCAGCACCTGCAGCCCGGTGATGGCCAATGCTTTGGGCAAGCCGTCGGTGTCGACCTTGGGCAAGGCACTGGCCAGCTGGTTGGCATCGAGGAAGCCGGTCAGACGGTCGAGGGTGGCGCGGTAGCTGGCGAAGGTGTCGTAGGACTCGCGGAAGAACGACAGCGAATCCTGCACCTGACCGAAGGCCTGGGCAGTCTGCATCACGTCGCCCAGCTTGATCGCACCGCTGAAGAAGCGCGGCGCCTGGAGGATGAACGGGAAGACCACCGCGACCTGGCTGATGCCCAGGTTGAAACCGCTGAATTTCAGGTTCCGGAACACCAGCGCCCAAGCGTTGCCGATCAAGGCGAAGAAGCGGCCGAGCAGCGTGCCGCGCTCAACCTGCGCGCCCTGGTAGAAGGCGATGTTCTCGGCGTTTTCACGCAGGCGCATCAGCGCGTAACGGAAGTTGGCGGTGAGCTTTTCGTTGAGGAAGTTCAGGCGGATCAGCGGCTGCCCGAGGCGGAAGGCGATCCAGGTGGCGATCAGCACATACACGTACACGGCGAACACCATCGCCCGTGGCACTTCGATCCCCGCCACCGCCAGCGGCGCTGACAGCCCCCAGAGAATGCCGGTGAAGGCCACCAGCGAGACCACTGCGCTGACCGCGCCCAGCGCCAACGACACGGAACCGGTGACGAAGGCGTTCACATCCAGCTCGATACGCTGGTCGGGGTTGTCTACCGGTTCGGCGAGGAACTGCCCACGGTAATAGGCATCGCCGTGCATCCAGTCGGCGCTCAGGCGCTCGGTCAGCCAGACCCGCCAATGGATGTTGAACGCCTGGGTGACGTAGAAGGCAAACAGCGAACGCAGCACATGGATGGCGGCAAGCACCGCGAACACCCCCAGCATGTACCAGAACGCCGTCTGGTCCAGGGCCTGCAGCGCGCTGTAGAAGCCGTTGTACCAGAACGAGAACAGCACATTCAGGCGTACCGAGAACAGGGTCAGCACCAGCAGCAGGGCAAATGCCAGCAGCGGCCGCCAGCTGCGTTGAATGCTGAAGTAGGGCCCGGCAAGCTGCCAGAACTGGCGGCCCCATCGAGTGCCGCGCACGGCCAGCGTGGCGGCGGCGATGACGCAGACGAGGGTGATGCCGGTGGCGATTGCCAGCCAGCTCAGGCTCTCTTGCAGGGCCTGATGCCAGTTCATGTCCATGGTGGGTTTCCGTGACAGTGTTTTCGCGAGCGTAGCATTCGCTTGCGAATAGCCTCACGTATATGACGGACATTTCATTTTTTGCCTGTCACG
>NZ_QKVM01000027.1 GCF_003231305.1 Pseudomonas sichuanensis
CATCAAAACCAACACACTGAGTCCCGAACCCGAGCCCTCACCCCAACTCAAGCCAAATCGGCGCATGATCCGAAGGCTTCTCCATCCCCCGCAGCTCATAGTCAATCCCCGCCGCCTTGACCCGAGGCAGCAACCCCTGCGAAGCCATGATCAGGTCGATCCGCAGCCCACGCTTGGGCTCATCCTCGAACCCCCGGCTGCGATAGTCGAACCAACTGAACTGATCAGCCACTTCCGGGTGCAGGTGGCGGAACGTGTCGACCAGCCCCCAGCCCTTGAGCCGCTCCATCCACTCGCGCTCTTCAGGTAGGAAACTGCACTTGCCGGTCTTCAACCAACGCTTGGCGTTGTCCGCCCCGATGCCGATGTCGCAATCCTGCGGCGAGATGTTCACATCACCCATCACCAGCAGCGGCTGGTCATTCTTGAACTGGCTCTCCAGCAACACTTGCAGGTCGCTGTAGAAGCGCTGTTTGGCCGGGAATTTGGTGGGGTGGTCGCGGCTCTCGCCCTGGGGGAAGTAGCCGTTCATCACTGTGATCGGCGTGCCGTCGCGGTCGGCGAAGGTGCCCCAGATGAAGCGGCGCTGGGCATCCTCTTCATCACTGGCGAAACCCTTGGACAGCGACAGCGGCTTCTCCCGAGACAGCAGCGCCACCCCGTAGTGGCCTTTCTGGCCGTGGTAATGCACGTGGTAGCCGAGCGCCTCGACTTCAGCCAGCGGGAACTGTTCGTCGCTGACCTTGGTTTCCTGCAGACCGATCACGTCCGGCTGGTGCTTGTCGATCAGCGCCGCCAACTGGTGCGGGCGGGCGCGCAGGCCATTGATGTTGAACGAGACGACTTTCATGGAAAGACAATCCTGGTAAAAGCCTCGAATGCTAGCCGACATCGCCGGCGGCGGCCAGCGTGGCGACCCAGTGTTAGCGCTGCTAACGTGCTGTGGGAGGTGAACGATACGCGGTGCAGCAACTCCAAGGCACTGCACGCCCATTCCAGGAGGACCGCCCGCGATGCCCGACGCCCCTGCCGCACCAGCCCGGATCTGCCTGCTCGACGAAGGCTACGCCCGCGAGGCTCGCTCGCTGCTGTACCACGCCTACCGTCACGAACCGACCTTTGCCTGGCTGTTCGAAGCCCAGCGCCCTGGCTATGAACAGCGTCTGCGGGCGCTGGTGCGCGAATGGCTGCGTCAGCACTTCTACCTGCAATTGCCGGCGATCGGCCTGCTGGCGGATGACCGCCTGGTCGGGGTCGCGCTGATCGTGCCGCCACAACGTCGACTGGGCGTGGCTGACAGCTGGGCATGGCGCCTGCGCATGATGCTCGGCACCGGCCTGCGCTGCACACGACGCTACCTGGACTATCAGGCTGCGCTCGCGGGTTGCCTGCCGAGCGGGCAGGTGCATGTGCTGCCGCTGCTGGGCGTGCACCCGCAGTTCCAGGGGCAGCACTACGGCGAACAGTTGCTGCAAGCGGTGCACGACTGGTGCGCTGAAGACCCGGCCACCCAGGGCGTGGTACTGGATACCGGCAATGCACACTACCTGGCCTTCTATGAGCGCCAGGGCTATGAGGAGATCGGTGAGGTCGCTGTAGGGCCAATCCGAGAAAGGGTGTTCTTTCATCCCAATCCTGTGTCGTCCAATGCGACAGTTGTGTGACCGGTATTGACAGGCGGCACCCTTGACCGGCTCGCTCTGGTAGCATGCGCCGCATGACGTATTCAGGAAGACTTTGCTGGGGCCTGCTGCTGTTGGCCGCCAGCTCCATGACATGGGCGCAGAGCGAGTTGCTGGTCCGGGTGAAACCCGCCAACAAGCCGCTCAAGGCCAACATCGAAGGTTATATCGGCAGCCTCGGCGAGCGCGATGAAGAAGCGCTGCTGCGTTTCAGTCGCGGCGCCGAAGAGCAGACCCGCAAGGCGGCGCAGGCGCTGGGTTATTACCAGGCACGCATCGACAGCGAAGTAAAGGCGCCGAGTGACAAGGACAAACCCCCACAACTGATCATCCGTGTCGATCCGGGTGAGCCGGTACGCCTGCGCAACGTGACGGTGCGCATCGAAGGGCCGGCCAGCGAAATGAAGGCATTTCGCATCCCCGACAGCAAGGCGCTGCGGCCCGGCGAGCAACTCAATCATGGGCATTACGAAGATGCCAAGCGGCTGATCCTCAACCAGGCGTCGCGCTATGGTTTTTTCAGTGGCCGCTTCACGCGTCAGCGCCTGGCGGTCGACCCGCAGGCCGGCGTCGCCGACATCGAACTGGTCTACCAGAGCGGCCCACGCTATCGCCTGGGTGCGGTGCACTTCGGCGGTGACACGCCCCTGGACCAGGACCTGCTGCAGCGCATGGTGCAGTTCCAGCCCGGCACCCCTTACGACTCGGAGTTGATCGCCGAGCTCAACAACGATCTGCAATCGAGCGGCTATTTCGAAGGCGTACGGGTGGATGCCGCGCCGACCGCCGCGGTGGGCGAAGACATTCCCGTCGAAGTTCGCCTCGACACGCGTAAACCACGCACCATGGGCCTGGGCCTGGGCTTTTCGACCGACGTCGGCCCGCGTGCCAAGGCCAACTGGACCCGCCACTGGGTCAACCCGCAAGGCCATAGCTACGGTTGGGAGACCGAACTGTCGGCACCCCGGCAGAACGTCGGCCTGTGGTACGACATCCCGCTCGATCCACCGCTCACCGACAAATTGCGCTTTGCCGGCGGCTACCAGAACGAGGATATCGCCGGTACCGACACACTGAGCAAGCTGCTGACCGTCGGCCCGGAATGGCACAGCAAGCTGCCCAGCGGCTGGCAGCGAGTGATCTCGCTCAAGTACCAACGCGAAGAGTATCGCCTGGGTGACGATTCGGGCCTGAGCAACCTGCTGATGCCGGGGGTCAGTTTCGCCTACCTGCGCAGCGACAACCGGATCGATCCGCACCAGGGCTATCGGCTGCAGTTCGACCTGCAGGCGGCCAAGGAAGGGCTGGGTTCGGATACCAACCTGGTGCACGGCAACGTGCTGCTCAAAGGCCTGACCACCCTTGGCCACAACCACCGTTTCCTCGGCCGCGTGCAGTTCGGCGGCAGCGCCACCAACGGCTACCAGCAGAACATCCCACCGTCGCTGCGTTTCTTCGCCGGTGGCGACCAGAGCGTGCGTGGCTACGACTACCAGTCGTTGTCGCCAGAGAACAACAAGGGCGACCGTATCGGCGGTCGCTACCTGGTGGCCGGCAGTGCCGAGTACCAGTACTCGATCGCCGAAAAATGGCGCCTGGCAACCTTCATCGACCAGGGCAACTCG
This sequence comes from Pseudomonas sichuanensis, assembly GCF_003231305.1. Taxonomy (GTDB): domain Bacteria; phylum Pseudomonadota; class Gammaproteobacteria; order Pseudomonadales; family Pseudomonadaceae; genus Aquipseudomonas; species Aquipseudomonas sichuanensis. The sequence continues at coordinate 3,308 of NZ_QKVM01000027.1, forward strand.
TTCAACAGCCTGGAGTTGCCTAGCCTCAAGACCGGTGTCGGCATCGGCGTGCGCTGGGTCTCGCCGGTAGGGCCGCTGCGCCTGGACCTGGCCCACGCGCTAGATGACGACGGTGGTTTTCGTTTGCACTTCTCCATGGGGCCCGAACTGTGATGCGTGTGTTCAGATCCCTCTTGCTCGTTATATGCGCCTTGTTGCTGCTGATCGCCTTGGCACTGGGCCTGGTATTGGGTACCCAGGCGGGCAGCCGTTGGGTAATTGGGCTGGTGCCGGGGCTTGAGGTCAGCGACTTCGAAGGGCGCCTGGGTGGCATTTGGCAAGCCGGCAAGTTGCGCTGGCTTGACGGTGAGAATCGGGTTGAGCTGCAAGCACCGCAGCTGGCCTGGTCCCCCGCCTGCCTGTTGCGCGCCACCCTGTGCATCGAGCGTCTGCAGGCCGAGCGTATCGACATGGCCTTCGCCTCGGGCGAAAGCGAGCCCGACAGCGGCCCACTGCAACTGCCGGCGCTGAACCTGCCGCTGGCCATCGAACTGGGCGAGGTCAAGGTCGGCCAGCTGCGGCTTGATGGCAGTGAGCTGCTGGGCAATCTGCAACTGGCTGCGCACTGGACCACGGCCGGCCTGCGGGTCGACAGCCTGCAACTGCAGCGCGACGACCTGCACCTTGAACTGCAGGGCGAGTTGCAACCGCAAGGCAACTGGCCGCTGCAACTGCAAGGCACCTTGCAACTGCCGGCCGTGGACGGCCAACCCTGGCAGTTGGCGCTGAGCGCCAAGGGCGAGCTGCAACAGACACTGACGCTGGACGCCACCAGCAGTGGCTACCTCGATGCCCGCTTGAGCGGCGAGCTGCAGGCCCTGGCCGAACACCTGCCGGCGAAACTGAGCCTGCGCGCCGAGGCGTTCAAGCCCGCCGCCAGCCTGCCCGACACCCTGCAACTCAACCAGCTCAGGCTCGACGCCCAGGGCGACCTGCTCAAGGGCTACCAGCTGGCCGGTGCGGCCACGCTGCCGGCGGAGCAGGGCCCGGTGGGCCTGGTGCTGGCCGGCAAGGTGGACGCCAAGGGTGCCCGGCTCGATGCCCTGGACCTCAATGCCAGCGATACCCAGCGGGTCAAGCTGCAGGCCAGTGCCGACTGGCAGCAGGGCTTGAGTGCTGACGCCAGCATCGACTGGCTCGACTTTCCCTGGTTGCGCCTATACCCCCTCGAACAGCCACCGCAGGTGACCCTCAAACGCTTCAATGCGCAGGTGCAGTACCGCGATGGCAACTACAAGGGCGTGTTCAACGGCGACCTGGATGGTCCGGCAGGCGCCTTCACCGTCGCCAGCCCATTCGACGGTGACCTCGGCCAGGTGCGGCTGGCGCAGCTGGCGCTGAGTGCAGGGCAGGGCAAGGCGGCCGGCAGCGTCGCCTTGCGCTTTGCCGACACCCTGGCCTGGGATGTCGACCTGCAGCTGGCGGCGCTCGACCCGGCCTACTGGCTGGCCGAGCTGCCCGGTAGCCTGGCCGGGCCATTGCGCAGCCAGGGCGAGCTCAAGAACCAGCAATTGCAGCTCAAGGCGCAGCTCGACCTCAAGGGGCGCCTGCGTGGCCAGCCAGCCGTGCTCAAGGTGGATGCCGACGGCAAGGGCGACCATTGGACCCTGGGCAGCCTGGCGGTGCAGTTGGGCGACAACCGCATCAACGGCAGTGGCAGCCTGCAGCAGCGCCTGGCCGGGCGTGTTGACCTCGACCTGCCGCGGCTTGGCCAGCTCTGGCCGCAGCTGCAGGGCCAGGTCAAGGGCCGCCTGGACCTGGCTGGCACCCTCGCTGCGCCCCAGGGCAGCCTGACGCTGCATGGCCAGCAGCTGGCGCAGGCCGACAATCGTGTGCAGCGGCTGGACCTCGACGCACGCCTGGACAATGCCCAGCGTGGGCAGCTTACGCTCAAGGCCGGCGCCATCCGCCTGGGCGAAACCCCGTTGGGCAACCTGGATGTACAGGGCAAGGGCGATATCCGCCAGCAGGCTGCCACCCTGGCGCTCGATGGCCCGCAGCTCAAGCTCGACCTGGCGCTCGATGGCACTCTCAGCAAAGGTGACTGGCGCGGTCGCCTGGCCAGCGGGCGTATCCAGGCCGGTGGCCAGGACTGGCAACTGCAAGCTCCGGCGCGCCTGCAACGCCTGGCCAGCGGCCAGCTGGATTTCGGTGCCCATTGCTGGCGCGCAGGCCTTGCCAGCCTGTGTGGCGAGGACCAGCGCCTGGCGCCAGAGCCGCGCCTGCGCTACCACCTCAAGCAGTTCCCGCTGGACAGCCTGGCGCAATGGCTGCCCAAGGACTTCGCCTGGCAGGGGCTGCTCAATGCCGACATCAACCTCGATATCCCGGCCAGCGGCCCCAAGGGCAGTATTCGTGTCGATGCCGGCGGCGGCACCCTGCGCGTGCGCGACAAGGGGCGCTGGGTTGATTTCCCCTACCAGGTGCTGCGCCTGGACAGCACCCTGGCCCCGCGTCGGGTGGACACCCGCCTGGCCTTTCGTGGCGAGCGCCTGGGGGAGCTGACCCTCGACACCCGCCTTGATCCGCTTGGGCGCAACAAGCCGCTGACCGGTGAGTTCCGCCTCGCCGGGCTGGAGCTGTCGGTAGCCAGGCCGTTCCTGCCGATGGTCGAGCGCCTGGCGGGCCAGCTCAATGGCAGCGGTCGCCTGTCGGGCAGCCTGTTGGCCCCGCAGGTCAACGGCAACCTGGCATTGAGCGGTGGTGAAGTCAGCGGTGCAGAACTACCGGTGAGCCTGCAGGCACTTTCACTGCAGGCGCTGATCGCCGGCGAGCAGGTGCAGCTCAAGGGCGACTGGCGCAGTGGTGATGCCGGGCGTGGCGAGCTGGCCGGGCAGATGACCTGGGGGCAGGCGCTGGCCATGGAGCTGCGCCTGAGCGGCCAGCAACTGCCCGTCACCGTCGAGCCTTACGCGGTGCTCGAGGTTGCGCCCGACCTGGTCATCCGCCTGGTCGACGACAAGCTGGCGGTAACCGGCAAGGTGCTGGTGCCCAAGGGCAAGATCACCGTGCGTGAACTGCCACCGTCGACGGTGCAGGTATCCGACGACACGGTGATCGTTGGCCACCAGACGCAGGAGGGCAAGCCGCCCATGGCGGTGGCGATGGACATCGACGTCGAGGTCGGCCGCGACAAGCTGTCGTTCAGTGGTTTCGGCCTCACCGCCAACCTGCTTGGCCATGTGCACATCGGTGACAACCTCGATACCCGCGGGGAACTGAGCCTGGCCGATGGTCGCTACCGTGCCTATGGCCAGCGCCTCACCATCCGCCGGGCGCGCCTGCTGTTCGCCGGCCCCATCGACCAGCCGTACCTGGATATCGAAGCGATTCGTCAGGTGGATGACGTGATTGCCGGTATTCGCCTGAGCGGCAGCGCCGAACAACCCACCACCAAGGTGTTTTCGGAGCCGGCGATGAGCCAGGAGCAGGCGTTGTCGTATCTGGTGCTGGGGCGGCCACTGGGCGCTTCAGGTGAAGACAGCAACATGTTGGCCGAGGCGGCGTTGGGCCTGGGGTTGGCGGGCAGTGCCGGGATTACGGGCAGCCTGGCGTCGAACCTGGGGATCGACGATTTCCAGCTCGACACCGAGGGCTCGGGCACCAGCACCAGCGTGGTCGCCAGCGGCAACCTCAGCGAGCGGCTGAGCCTGCGTTACGGTGTGGGGGTATTCGAGCCTGCCAATACCATTGCCCTGCGCTACAAGCTGAGCAAGAAAGTCTACCTGGAGGCCGCCAGCGGCCTGGCCAGCTCGCTGGACATCTTCTACAAGCGCGACTTCTGACTGTTCGCGCTCGTCCGCGCCGGCTGCCAGTGGCCGGGCGCGGACGCCTCTGGTCGTTTCATTCATCCGTTCAACGCTTAGCGAGCCTGGCAGTCCTGGCGCCGAATGTTGCCGATCTGTCGCAGGCTAAGCCCGTATTTGTCGGCCAACAGGCTGCGTGACAGGCCGCTGGCGCTTTCCTTCTGAATCTGTTGGTTGCGCAACTGGCGCTGAAAGTGGTCGGCCTTGGGGATCTCCAGTGCCAGGCCGGCAAAGCGCTTGATCAGCGCGTCGAGCGATTCGGGCGGCAGGACATCTGCCAACTTGGTGCGTGAGCGGTGTTTGGGGATGTACTTGGGGCGCCCGCCGAACTCAGCGGTGAGCCGATAGGCATTTTCGAGGCCGATGCATTCGATCAGCACCTGCAGTGATTGAGGCAGTTGGGTAACTTCGATGTTGTTCAGGTCTGGCATGTCCACGCAAGGCATCCTTGAGCTGTGGGATCGTTTGACGCGAGGCCTGTGTATAGACCGCGCGCCGAGGGTTGCCATGGCGCGGCTGGGCGCTTGGCTCGCCTCGATTTTCAAACAGCATCAGAAAGGGTCGCTAGGCGCGAATCGGACCGGCGCTTGTAGCCTTGTCGGCACGATGATTGAAAGCAAACGGGATAATCGTTGTATGAAAATTCTTCACCCTTGCGCTACAGGCCCCAAAAGTCCTAGAGAAGACCTTCCATGGTGGCAGTTTGGGTGCATCACCCCATGCAATTGCAGGGGAACAATATTCCCAGGTATCCGGGCGGCGACTGGCGAGGTGATTTTGCGTCAGGCAAGCAGCGAATCTGATGCTGCTGGGAGGCGTGCGTCGTAGGTCGGCAGGAAAATCAGCGTAGGAAATGGCGGCGAGGTATCATGACGCCGGCTCCAAGGGAGCCTCATGTCCCCGATGTCGCAAGGAACTCCCGATGACACATGTGCAGCGCCTGAAATATTCGATCCTGATCATCCTGGTGGTACTGGGGATCATGCTCGGCCTGAGTCACCTGCAGAAGCAGGGCACCATCAGCGAGCAGACATTCCAGTTCATCGCCATCGCCGTTGCGGTGGTCGTGGTGGTGATCAACGGGATCCTGCGGCGCAAGGTCAAGCCCTGAGGCGGGCCGGCCGGCGGATCATGGCCGGCCGTACGCTCAACGCAAGGTGGGCTGCTCGAGTACGGCGCGGGCCTGGGGCTCGAGGCTGTAGCACTTGTCGTTGCCCAGGCTGATGACACCCTCGGTGCACAGCCGCTTGAGCACTTCGCGCACGCTGAGGAACGACAACGGAATGTCCAACTGCTCAAGGTGCGCGTGAACACCGCGCACGCCAATGCTGCGGCCATTGCGATCGGCGCTGTGCAGGGCGTCGATGACTTTGAGACGGATCAGGCTGGTACGCAGCCCGTAGACGCGCAGCAGTTCGCGAATCTGCTCGTTGCCAGTGCGCACTTCCTGTGCGCAGGGCGTGCTGACCGGGCTGCGCGCCGCCGGCAGCGAAGGTTGTGGGTTGTACATGCGAATGCTCCTTTTCATCGACCGCAGCGGATTCATCGTTGTTGCCTCTCTCACCTATTAAGACGAACGAGAACGGCAAAACTGCAGTCCCTCGGTAAAAAAATCTGACACGCCTTGTTGAAGACGTTGCAGCAGGCAAGAGGGCGTAAAATTTTCATCCGGCCATTCGTCTGATCGGGATAACCCCCGATTGCACGAGGAGTGCCTGTGATCCCTCTTTCGCGTCCTACCCTGCGCCTTGGCCTCGCCGCCGCCCTGGTTGCCTCCAGCCTGCTGGCGCAAGCGCGCGAGGCTAGCGGCGAAGCCTCTGCGCAGATCCGCCGCACCAGCTTTGGTGTGCCGCACATCCTGGCCAATGACGAGCGTGGCCTGGGCTATGGCATCGGCTATGCCTACGCCCAGGACAACCTGTGCCTGCTGGCCAACGAGGTGCTGACGGTCAACGGCGAGCGCTCTCGCTACTTCGGTGGTGACGGCAAGACCGTGGAGCAGCGCGACAATCTCGCCAGCGACCTGTTCTTCACCTGGCTCAACAACCCCGTTGCAGTCAACGGCTTCCTGCAGGCACAACCGGCAGCGGTGCGCGACCTGCTGGACGGCTATGCCCGCGGCTATAACCGCGCCCTGGGCGAGCGTCGGGCCCAGGGCCTGCCCGCCGAGTGCGGGGCGGGCGACTGGGTGCGCCCGATCACCAGCCTGGACCTGGTCAAGTTGACCCGACGCTTGTTGGCCGAAGGTGGCGTAGGCCAGTTCGCCGAGGCCGTGGTGGCGGCGACCCCGCCCAAGCTTGCGGCGCAGCGGCCCACGGTCGACTACAGCGTGGCCCTGGCCCGGCAGCAACAGTTCGCCATGAGCCGTGGCAGCAACGCCGTTGCGGTGGGCGCGCAGCGCTCGGCCAATGGCCGCGGCCTGTTGTTGGCCAACCCGCATTTCCCCTGGGTAGGCGGCATGCGTTTCTACCAGATGCAACTGACCATCCCTGGGCAGTTGGATGTCATGGGGGCGGCGTTGCCGGGCCTGCCGGTGGTCAATATAGGTTTCAACAAGCACCTGGCCTGGACCCACACGGTAGACACGTCGAAGCATTTCACGGTGTACCGCCTGCAACTCGATCCGAAAGACCCGACCCGTTACCTGGTCGATGGTCAGTCGCTGCCACTTGAGCAGCGGAAGGTCAGCGTCACGGTGAAAGGCGAGGGCGGCGCGCTGCAGCAGGTCGAGCGCCCCATCTACCTGTCGAAGTTCGGCCCGGTGGTGCAGTGGCCCGGCCGGCTGGACTGGGACAATCAGGCGGCCTATGCGCTGCGCGATGCCAACCTGGAAAACACCCGGGTACTGCAACAGTGGTATCGGATCAATCGCGCCGACAGCCTGGGCGCGCTGCAAGCGTCGGTGGCGCAGTTGCAGGGCATCCCCTGGGTCAACACCCTGGCGGTCGACGCGGCGGGGCAGGCGCTGTACCTGAATCAGTCAGTGGTGCCCTATGTCGATGAAGAGTTGCTGGCCCGTTGCGGCAACCCTGGCGTCACCGAGCCGGTGGTGGTGCTGGACGGCTCGCGCAGTGCCTGCCAGTGGAAGGTGGACGCCCAGGCCGCACAACCGGGGATCTTCCCGGCGCGCCTGCAACCGAGCCTGGTGCGCAGCGACTTCGTGCAGCATTCCAATGACTCGGCCTGGTTGGTCAATCCTGCTCAGCCACTGGCCGGTTTCTCGCCGCTGCAAAGCCGTGCCGAACAACCGCTGGGCATGCGCAGCCGTTTTGCCCTGCAGCGCCTGCAAGGTAGCGCCAAACTGGACGGCGATGCCTTGAAGCGCATGGTCTTCGACGACGAGGTATACCTGGCCAGTCTGCTGTTGCCCGACCTGTTGCAATGGTGCAAAGGCGCGTCGGCGGATGTCGCGGCGGTATGCGCCAGCCTGCAGGCCTGGAATGGCAAGGCTGACCTGGAGGCCGGGATTGGCCTGGTGCACTTCGAGAACATTGCCGGCGCGCTGGCCGAACATCGCGAAAGCTGGCGAGTGGCGTTCGATCCGGCCGACCCGTTGCATACGCCTCGTGGCCTGGCAGTGGAGCAGGCGGCGGTGGGCAAACTGTTGCACCAGGCTGCGCTGGCTTCGTTGGCTCAGGTTGGCAAAGCCGGCATCGCTGCCGAGCAGCGTTGGGGGCAGATCCAGCAGGCCAGCGACGGCACGCCGGTGCCTGGCGGTCCGCAAGAGTTGGGGGTGTATAACGCCATGCTCAGTGTGCCGGTCGCACCGGGCAAGCGCTTGGTGGTCAGCGGTTCCAGCTACCTGCAGGTGGTCAGTTTCACCGAGCAGGGGCCCCAGGCCCAGGGCTTGTTGGCGTTTTCACTGTCCAGCGAGGCGGCTTCGGCCCATGCCGGTGACCAGACCCGTGCATTTGCGGCCAAGCAACTGTCAGTGATCCCGTTCACCGAGGCGCAGATCAAGGCGGATCCGCAGTATCGCCAGTATGTGATCAGCGAGAAGGACCGGGCTGCGGTGGTGAGCGCTCAGTAGCTCGGTGAGGCTCATCACCGACCAGCTCCCACAGGATGGACGCTACCCTGTGGGAGCAACCGTTTTGCACTGTCTGGGCTGGCCTCATCGCCGGCAAGCCGGCTCCCACAGGGATGAACGCAAGCCATGCATCATCCCTGTGGGAGCCGGCTTGCCGGCGATAGGGGCTCAGGCGAAATCGAACGGGGCCAGCTGAAAGCCCTGTTCATCCACCTGCAGCGTCCAGCCACGCCGATCCCAATCGCCCAGCACGATCCGCCGCGCCGGTTGCCCATCGACCACCAGCTTGTGGATCGCCGGGCGGTGCGTGTGGCCATGCACCAGGGTGCGTACGCCATGGGCGGCCATCACCTTGGGCACTTCCTCCGGGGTCACGTCGATGATCTCGGTGGCCTTCATGCGTGTCTGCGAGCGGCTTTCACTGCGCAGCTTGCGCGCCAGTTTGTGCCGCGTGGACAGCGGTAGGTGGCGCAGGATCCACAGTGTCAGCGGATTGCGCAGGTAGCGGCGCAGTTTCATGTAGGCCAGGTCGCGGGTGCACAGGGTATCGCCATGCATCAGCAACACCTGCTCGCCACCGAGCTCGACCACGCTGGGGTCGGCCAGCAGGGTGCAGCCGGCGGCTTCGCAGAAAGCCTGGCCGATCAGGAAGTCGCGGTTGCCGTGCATCAGGTACACCGCCGTGCCGCTGTCGCTCAGTTGGCGCAGGGCCTGGCAGATCGACTGCTGGAACGGGGTCATGGCATCGTCGCCGATCCACGCCTCGAAGAAGTCGCCGAGGATGTACAGCGCCTTGGCGTGACGGGCGCGGCCGTCGAGCAGATCAAGAAACGCCCGGACAATGTCCGGGCGTTCTTCTTGCAGGTGCAGATCGGAGATCAGCAGAATCACTCAATGATCTCGGCTTTCTCGATGATCACGTCTTCTTTCGGTACGTCCTGGTGGCCAGCCTTGGAACCGGTGGCGACTTTTTCGATGGCGTCGACAACCTCGGTGCCTTCGGTCACTTTACCGAACACGGCATAGCCCCAGCCCTGGACATTCTTGCCGCTGTGGTTGAGGAAGTCGTTGTTGGAGGCGTTGATGAAGAACTGCGCGGAGGCCGAGTGCGGCTCCATGGTACGGGCCATGGCGATGGTGTACTTGTCGTTCTTCAGGCCGTTGTCGGCTTCGTTCTGGATGCTGGCACGCTTGTCGCGCTTTTCGTTCATGCCTGGCTCGAAACCGCCGCCCTGGATCATGAAGCCCTTGATCACACGGTGGAACACGGTGTTGCTGTAGTGGCCGGCCTTAACGTACTCGATGAAGTTGGCCACGGTGATCGGGGCTTTTTCGGCGTTCAGCTCGATGACGATGTCGCCGTGGTTGGTGCTCAGTTTGACTTTGGACATGCTTAAGTTCGCTCTCAAGGCATCGGGAATAGGGGGCGCAGGGCGCTCGGGTAAGCTGACGCAGGTTCAGCGGGCCGCGGCACATGCCACAAGGTGCGCGGCGGCCATTCTGCCGGTTTAGACCGGCGGCTGCGACAAATAGCTGCGCAAATCGCGTCAGTTTGTCTGCGCCCGGCTGTCAGCAGCTTGACTGCTTCGGCTATGATAGGCCCTTTGTTTGAATCGGCCTACCCAGGCCAGCTACCTGCATTCAAGGACACTATGAGCAAGCCCACTGCCGACAACGCGCCCAACGCCGCTGCCAAAGGCGCCCCCGCCGTTCCTGTGAACTTCCTGCGGCCGATCATCCAGGCAGACCTGGACGCGGGCAAGCACAGCAGCATCGTCACCCGTTTTCCGCCAGAGCCCAACGGCTACCTGCACATCGGTCATGCCAAGTCGATCTGTGTCAACTTCGGCCTGGCCAAGGAATTCGGCGGTGTCTGCCACCTGCGCTTCGACGACACCAACCCGGCCAAGGAAGACCAGGAATACATCGACGCCATCCAGAGCGACGTGAAATGGCTGGGCTTCGACTGGGCCGGCGAGGTGCGCTATGCCTCCAACTACTTCGACCAACTGCACGACTGGGCCGTTGAACTGATCAAGCGTGGCAAGGCCTATGTCTGCGACCTGACCCCTGATCAGGCCAAGGAATACCGTGGCAGCCTGACCGAGCCGGGCAAGAACAGCCCGTTCCGCGAGCGCAGCGTCGAAGAGAACCTCGACCTGTTCGCCCGTATGAAGGCCGGCGAGTTCAAGGACGGCGAGCGCGTGCTGCGGGCCAAGATCGACATGGCCTCGCCGAACATGAACCTGCGCGACCCGATCCTGTACCGCATCCGCCATGCCCACCATCACCAGACCGGTGACAAGTGGTGCATCTACCCGAACTACGACTTCACCCACGGGCAGTCCGATGCCATCGAAGGCATCACCCACTCGATCTGCACCCTGGAATTCGAAGGCCACCGCCCGCTGTACGACTGGTTCCTCGACAACCTGCCGGTACCGGCGCACCCGCGCCAGTACGAGTTCAGCCGCCTGAACCTGAACTACACCATCACCTCCAAGCGCAAGCTCAAGCAGTTGGTCGACGAACAGCACGTCAGCGCCTGGGATGACCCGCGCATGTCGACCCTGTCGGGCTTCCGCCGCCGTGGCTACACCCCGGCATCGATCCGCAACTTCTGCGAAATGATCGGCACCAACCGTTCCGACGGCGTGGTCGACATGGCGATGCTCGAGTTCAGCATCCGCGACGACCTCGACCGCACCGCGCCACGCGCCATGTGCGTGCTGCGCCCGCTGAAGGTGGTCATCACCAACTATCCAGAGGGCCAGGTCGAGCAGCTCGAACTGCCGCGTCACCCCAAGGAAGACATGGGCGTGCGCGTATTGCCGTTCGCCCGCGAACTGTACATCGACCGCGACGACTTCATGGAAGAGCCGCCGAAGGGCTACAAGCGCCTGGAACCGGCCGGTGAAGTGCGCCTGCGCGGCAGCTACGTGATCCGCGCCGACGAGGCGATCAAGGACGCCGACGGCAACATCGTCGAGCTGCGCTGCTCGTACGATCCGGACACCCTGGGCAAGAACCCCGAAGGCCGCAAGGTCAAGGGCGTGATCCACTGGGTGCCGGCCGCAGGCAGCGTCGAGTGCGAAGTACGCCTGTACGACCGCCTGTTCCGTTCCGCCAACCCGGAAAAGACCGAAGACGGCGGCAGCTTCCTCGACAACATCAACCCCGATTCGCTGCAGGTGCTGACCGGCTGCCGCGCCGAGCCATCGCTGGGCCAGGCTCAACCTGAAGACCGCTTCCAGTTCGAGCGCGAAGGCTACTTCTGCGCCGACCTGAAAGACAGCCAGCCGGGCCGCCCGGTGTTCAACCGCACCGTCACCCTGCGTGACTCCTGGGGCAGCTGAGGAACCGCCGTGCTCAACATCTACAACACGCTGACCAAGACCAAGGAAGCCTTCAAGCCGCTCGATGGCAACAAGGTGCGCATGTACGTGTGCGGCATGACCGTGTACGACTACTGCCACCTGGGCCACGGCCGCAGCATGGTGGCCTTCGACCTGGTCACCCGCTGGCTGCGCAAGAGCGGCTATGAGCTGACCTATGTGCGCAACATCACCGACATCGACGACAAGATCATCAACCGTGCCAACGAGAACGGCGAGTCGTTCGATGCCTTGACCGCGCGCATGATCGATGCGATGCACGAGGACGAGCGCCGCCTGAGCATCCTCAAGCCCGACCTGGAACCCCGTGCCACCGACCATATTCCCGGCATGCACGCGATGATCCAGACCCTGATCGACAAGGGTTACGCCTATGCCCCGGGCAATGGCGACGTGTACTACCGCGTCGGCAAGTTCGTCGGCTACGGCAAGCTGTCGCGCAAGAAGATCGAAGACTTGCGCATCGGTGCACGCATCGAAGTCGACGAGGCCAAGCAGGACCCGCTGGACTTCGTGCTGTGGAAGGGCGTCAAGCCGGGCGAACCCTACTGGGATTCGCCTTGGGGGCCAGGCCGTCCGGGCTGGCACATCGAGTGCTCGGTGATGTCCACCTGCTGCCTGGGCGAGAGCTTCGACATCCATGGCGGCGGCAGCGACCTTGAGTTCCCGCACCACGAAAACGAGATCGCCCAGAGCGAGGCGGCCACCGGCAAGCAGTACGCCAACGCCTGGATGCACTGCGGCATGATCCGTATCAATGGCGAGAAGATGTCCAAGTCGTTGAACAACTTCTTCACCATCCGCGACGTGCTCGACAAGTACCACCCGGAGGTGGTGCGTTACCTGCTGGTGGCGAGCCACTACCGAAGCGCGATCAACTACTCCGAAGACAGCCTGCGTGACTCGAAAGGCGCACTGGAGCGCTTCTACCACGCCCTGCGCGGCCTGCCGCGGGTGGCGGCCAAAGGCGGTGATGAGTTCGTCGAGCGCTTCAGCGCAGCGATGAACGACGACTTCGGCACCCCCGAAGCCTGCGCCGTGCTGTTCGACCTGGTGCGCGAGATCAACCGCCTGCGTGAAAGCGACCCCGAGGCTGCCGCTGGCCTGGCCGGTCGTCTGCGTGAGCTGGGCGATGTGCTGGGTGTGCTGCAACTGGACGCCGACGACTTCCTGCGCGCAGGGGCCGAAGGCAAGGTCGACGCCGCCGAAGTGGAAGCCTTGATCCAGGCGCGCCTGCAGGCGCGGGCCGACAAGAACTGGGCCGAGTCCGACCGCATCCGCGACCAGATCACCGCCATGGGTGTGGTGCTGGAAGACAGCAAAGGCGCGACCACCTGGCGTTTGGCTGACTGATCGACGATCACCCGCTTGCTTCGTGACTGATCGCGGGGCAAGTCCGCTCCCACGCCGCTATTTAAAGGTTGCGTGGGAGCGGGCTTGCCCCGCGATGCTTTCATCGGCCATGAATCGGTCTCGCGCTCAACGCTGGCGCTCCGCCACCGCACGCAACGTGCGCAGCGTCACCACCGGCGCATCCACCACGAACCGGTTGGCCAGCCAGCCTGGTACATCCCCGGCCGGATCAGCCTGCAACTGATAGGTCACCTCGGTCCGCTTTGCGCCCACCGGCTTCATGATCCATTCCCCGTTGATGCGCCTTACGCGGATCAGCCCCGGTTCTTCGGGCACCTTGCTTGGGTCGGCGCTGAGGTGGCGTACCAGCGTGCCGTCGTCCAGCCGCTCGGTGCTGACCTTGAGCACCATGTCCCGCGGCAGCGTGGGCCACGGCAGGTTGGTGGTGAGGTACACCCAGGTGCTGTCGCCCTGCACGTCCAGCAGGCGCATCTGCTCGCACGCATACAGCCATTTGCACGCCACCCGCAGGTTTTCCTGCAGGTCGGTGAGCGTGCGCACGCTGGCATTCATGGTGCTGACGCCACGAAACTGCTGGTAGGGGGAGCCGGCGACGCTGCTGAGGTAGACGCGGATACCTTCGCGGTCATAGGCCAGCTGCCAGTCGTCGGCGGCCAGCAGTGGGGCCGGTAGCGACAGCAGCAGGGCAAGCAGCAGGCGGGAGAGGGGCATGATCGGTGGCCGCAGCAAGGGCAAGTTGCAAGTATGGCCACAAAAACAAAGCCCGCCATCACGGCGGGCTTTGCAAACATCAACCTGAACTCAACGCTGCGGGTTGAGGGTCAGGTGCACGTGGCGGTTGACGTCTTTGTACAGCAGGTAGCTGAACGGGCCCGGGCCGCCGGAGTAGCAAGCCTGCGGGCAGAAGGCGCGCAGCCACATGAAGTCGCCGGCCTCGACCTCGACCCAGTCCTGGTTCAGGCGGTACACCGCTTTACCTTCCAGGACATACAGGCCGTGTTCCATGACGTGGGTCTCAGCGAACGGGATCACGCCGCCCGGCTGGAAGGTCACGATGTTGACGTGCATGTCGTGGCGCATGTCGGCCATGTCGACGAAGCGGGTGGTCTTCCAGGCGCCTTCGGTGCCCGGCATCTCGATGACGGTGGCGTTGTCGCGGTGGGTGACGAACGACTCCGGCACCGGCAGGCCTTCGACTTTCTGGTAGTGCTTGCGCAGCCAGTGGAAGGTGACGTTGGCCTTGCTGTTGTTGCGCAGGCTCCACTCGGCGCCCGGGGCCAGGAAGGCGTAGCCGCCTGGGACCAGGGTGTGGTGCTTGCCTTCGACGGTGATGTCGATCTGGCCTTCGACCACGAACAGTACCGCTTCGGCGTTCGGGTCCAGCTCAGGGCGCTCGCTGCCGCCTTCCGGGGCGACTTCGACGATGTACTGCGAGAAGGTTTCGGCAAAACCGGTCAGCGGGCGGGCGATGACCCACATGCGCATCTTGTCCCAGAACGGCAGGTGGCTGGTGACGATGTCACGCATCACGCCTTTGGGGATGACGGCATAGGCTTCGGTGAACATGGCACGGTCAGTCAGCAGCTCGGTCTGAGCCGGGTGCCCACCGTGGGGGGCGAAGTAGGATGGTTTCGACATGAACGGTCTCGACTTGTTGTTCTCTCCCCATGCCTTTGACCACACCGGCCGGTGCGTGCAGGGGATGCCGGGACAGCATAAGAGCCTGCCCGTGGCATCCACAAATTAAATGTTGAAATACCCGGTATTTGTTTACTGAATGCGAACCTGGCGCCCGACATGCTCCGCCGGCAAGCGGGCGCCGTGGCCGAACAGCTTGTGGCGCAAGGTACCGTCCTCGTAGGCGGTGGGGTAGCGGCCACGGCGTTGCAGTTCGGGCACCAACAGCTCGACCACTTGGGCCAGATCGTCTGGTTGTACCGCATAGGTGAGGTTGAAACCGTCGATGCCGGTCTGCTCCAGCCATTGCTCCAACTGGTCGGCCACCTCGCTGGCGCTGCCCACCAGCACCGGGCCGCGCCCGCCCAGGCCGACGAACTCAGCGGCCTCGCGTACGCTCCAGCGGCGGTTCGGGTCGGCGGCGGTGAACGCCGCCAGGGCGGCACGGCCGGCGTCATTCTCCACATATTCAATGGGCGCGTCGGGGTCCAGGCCTGCGAAGTCGATGCCGGTCCAGCCCGACAGCAGCGCCAGGGCGGCGTCGAGATCCACATAGCGGCGGTATTCGGCGAAGCGCGCTTCGGCCTGCTCGCGGGTAGCGCCGACGATCAGCAGTGCCTGTGCATAGATCAGTACCTCCTCGCGCCCGCGCCCGGCCGCCTCGCTGGCCTGGCGAATGCCGTCGGCATAGCGGCGCAGTACTGCGGGCGTCGGGCCGCTGATGAACACGCACTCGGCGTGCCGTGCGGCGAACTGCTGGCCGCGTGCCGAGGCGCCGGCCTGGAACAGCACCGGGGTGCGCTGTGGCGAGGGTTGGCACAGGTGCATGCCGGGTACCTGGAAGTGCTCGCCGTGGTGGTTGATCGGGTGTACCCGGCTTGGCTCGATATAGCGCCCGGTTTCGCGCTCCAGCACCACCGCATCGTCTTCCCAGCTCTGCTCCCAGAGTTTGTACAGCACCTGCAGGTATTCTTCGGCCAGGTCATAGCGCTGGTCGTGGCCGAGCTGCCGGGGCAGGCCCAGGTTGCGCGCGGCGCTGTCGAGGTAGCCGGTGACGATGTTCCAGCCGACCCGGCCATTGCTCAGGTGATCGAGGGTGGACATGCGCCGGGCGAAGGGATACGGGTGCTCATAGGTCAACGAAAAGGTCACGCCGAAGCCCAGGTGTTGTGTGACCCCGGCCATGGCCGGCACCAGTAGCAGCGGGTCGTTCACCGGCACCTGCACGCCGCCGCGCAGGGCCGCCTCGGGGCCGCCCTGGTAGACGTCGTAGATGCCCAGTACGTCGGCGATGAACAGCGCGTCGAACAGGCCGCGTTCGAGCAGGCGGGCCAGGTCGGTCCAGTAGTCCAGTTGGTTGAACGCGACGCTGGTGTTGCGCGGATGGCGCCACAGGCCGGGCGACTGGTGGCTGGCGGCGTTCATGCTGAAGGCGTTGAAGCGGATTGGGCGGGGCATTGTTACCTCCTTGTCAGGGGCATGGCCTTCAAGGTCTTTGAATGAGATTGTGTGAGGGCTTCAAGGGTTCGGCGAGAGGGTTGCAGCGCCTGTGAGATCGAGCGCCGCCCGCGCGGCGCTTCGCGGGTAAACCCGCTCCCACATCTATTTCGGGCCAGTCTCTGCTGTGCCATTACCTGGCCCGCTTTGTTGGCTCGACACAATTTCAGCGTGGGCGTTGCTGCCGCCCCACATGACTCAAGACATGCGCCAAGGCGGGCAGCGGTACCTTCACAGGACTCATTGGCTCGAAACAGATGTGGGAGCGGGTTTACCCGCGAAGCGCCGCGCGGGCGGCGCTCGATCTTGTAGGCGCAGAAAGGCTCTCGTCGAACACTTGGAGCCCCCATCCCAATCACCTCGAAAGGCATCCTTGTCAGGGCAGCACAGAGGTCGGGTAAACCGCCTCGGCAACATTCAACTTACGCGGAATCAGCCCCAGCCCCTGGAAGGTGTCGGCCAGCTTCTGCTGTTCGGCGACAATCTGCGGGGTAATGGCCACGGCGTTGTAGTTGCGCCGCTCGCTGGCGGTCTTGAGCACGTCGGCACCGATACCCAGTTGCGGCGCCAGCAGGCTGGCGACTTCGCCGGGCTGGGCGTTGGCCCATTGGCTGACCTTGGCCAGTTCGCCGAAGAAGGTCTTGAGCAGCGCGCGGTGCTGGTCGGCGAAGTCGGCGGTGGACAGGTAGAAGGTGCGGTTGTTGGACAGCCCGCTGCCGTCGCGCAGGTTCTTCAGGCCCGGCTGGTTTTCGGCGGCGGCGAGGAACGGGTCCCACAGGGTGACGGCCTGCACGCTGCCCGACTGCAGTGCGGCGACGGCATCCGCGGCGTTGTTGACGTAGGCCGGGGTGATGTCCTGGTAGCTCAGGCCAGCCTGCTCCAGGGCCACGGCCAGCAGGTACTGGGCGTTCCAGCCGCGGCCGGTGGCCACGCGCTGGCCCTTGAGCTGGGCGACCGAGGTGATCTGGTCCTGCTCGCGCACCACCAGGCCGATGCCGCGCGGGTAGGGCTGCTCGGCGGCCAGGTAGACCGCCGGCTTGCCGGCGGCCTGGGCGAACACCGAAGGCGCGTCGGCGGCGTGGCCCAGGTCGATGGCGCCGGTGCTCAGCGCTTCGAGCAGTTGCGGGCCGGCGGCGAACTCATGCCAGCTGACTTTCACTCCCTGGGGCGCCAGGGCTTTTTCCAGGGCGCCGCTGCCCTTGAGAATGTTGATGCTGTTGAACTTCTGGTAGCCGATACGCAGGGTCTTGCCATCGTCGGCAACCGCGTTGGACCAAGGCAACAGGGCGCTGGCAACGCTGGCCAGCAGGCCGCCGATCAGCAGGCGACGCAGGGGGGAGAGGGCACGGGAAGGCACGGTGAGGGCTCCTTGAATAGGCGGGAAAGCGTGGCTCCAGCCTACGGAGCTGGCAGGGCTTATTTCAATTTGTTTATTCCATTCAGTTAGATTGTTTCGTTATTTTTATATCCATTAATTATCTTGACCAAGCCGGCCCTTGGTTTTTGACATTTTTTTCACATGCCCTTGCTACGATCTCGCCACTTCCCTGGAGCTGAATCGATGAAGCATGTTCTGCGCAAGCGCAGTGTCCGCCTGGCCCTGGCCGCCAGCGCAGGGCTGGTGGCCAGCACCCTGGGCTTTTTCGCCTGGCAGAGTTTCTACCCGGTGCAGGCCGCCGATGGCTGGCGCGTGCAGGTGTTGCACGGCGCACTGGACAAGGCCGCCTCGTTGCTGCCGCAGGCCGACGGCAGCCTGCTGGTCAGCCGCGAACTCAACGGTGGCAAAGGCAGCATCCTCAAGATCGATGCCGACGGTAATCGCATGGTGCTGGTCGAAGGCTTGTCCAAACCCGACGGCATGGTCGCCGTGGAGGGCGGCTGGGCGTTCAGCCAGGAGGTGGGCGAGGCGCCGGTCAGCCTGTCGCGCAATGGCCAGGTCATGCCCTTGTTCCAGGGCAACAATGTGCAAGGCCTGTACAACGATGGCGAACACCTTTACGCGATCGAAGACCGCAAGGGTGATGGCCGGCTGATGCGCTACGACTGGCGCAGCGGCCAGTTGGACGTGCTGCGCTCGGGCCTTAGCGAAACCGAAGGGCTGACCCGTTGCAATGACGGGCGCCTGCTCTACACCGAAAAGGCCAGCGGCAAGGTTCGGGCGCTCAGCGACGATGGCCAGGACCCCGTGGTGGTCGAAGGTCTGCGCAACCCCACGTTCCTGCTCTGCGATGCACGCGGCCTGTGGATCAGCGAGGACTCCACCCACCGTGCCCGGCTGCTGCGCGTCGACGGCGATGGATCGCGCCATACCGTGCTCAGTTTTCTCAAGGCACCGCAAGCGATCGTGCCGGACGGCAAAGGTGGCTACCTGCTCGCCGAAGGCGGTCGCGACCGTGTGCTGCAGCTGACCCCGCCTGCGTTGTAGCAATTATTGC
This sequence comes from Pseudomonas sichuanensis, assembly GCF_003231305.1. GTDB lineage: Bacteria > Pseudomonadota > Gammaproteobacteria > Pseudomonadales > Pseudomonadaceae > Aquipseudomonas > Aquipseudomonas sichuanensis. The sequence continues at coordinate 21,561 of NZ_QKVM01000027.1, forward strand.
GATCCAGGGTTTGCACACCCCGTAGGAGCGGCGTCAGCCGCGAACACGGGCGAAGCCCGTGCCATCCAGCGCGGTGCCTGCTTTACGGCTGAGGCCACTCCTGCACAGCGCTGCGTTCAGGATCACTGACGTGCTGCGCCACCAGCAACAACGATTGCGGCAGCGCGCTTTGCGGATGCTGCGGCTCGTGCAGTTCCAGCAGCCTGAACCCGGCCATTTCCAGGGCCTTCAACCAGCTGGCCAAGGTGCGGAAATACCAAGGCATCGGCTGCCAATCGCCGCTGAGCCCGGCGAACGACTCTTCGCGCCAGCCATCCTGGTAGTCTCCGGCGGCCGCTGTCCACGGGTGCAGGGTTTGGATCACCAGCGTTCCCTGGGCTTGCAGCAGCCCGCCCAGTGCATGCAACAAAGGAATGATGTCCTGGTGCAGCAACGCGAAGTTGGCGCAGATCAGCGAGTACTCGTGGCCAATATCCACCGTTCCTGCGGCCAACTGCTCATAACTGGCCAGGTGCACCGTAGCCGCACCCGCCGCCTGTGCAGCCGCTATCAGCGTTGCATCGCCATCCACCCCGACCGCCTCGACACCCCGCGTGGCCAGTGCCCGTAACAGCCAGCCCTCACCACAGCCAAGATCGAGCACGCGCTGCGGCTGGCGGCTGAGCACGGCGAGCAGGATGGCCTGGTCGGTAACCTGGCGGCGGGACTCGATGGCGCCGCCGCGCACGGCGTCGATCCAGGCCTGGGCGTTGTGCTGCCAACTGCGCAGCAGCGGGTCTTGTGGGGCTGGCATGCAAGGGCTCCGGTGGACGCGGGTGGCACAAGGATAGGCCAGATCCGCCTTGTGTCAGGGGGCTGTTGCTCGGCACACTGGCACGTCCTCGCTAAGGAGCATGGCATGGTACTGGCGAAAGCGGATTTCACCACGCGGTTGTTGCTCGACGCCGGAATAGGCCCTGGCATGCGTGTGCTGGATGTCGGTTGCGGCAGCGGCGACGTGAGCCTGCTGTTGGCCCGCCTGGTGGATGGCGATGGCGCGGTGGTGGGCGTTGACCAGGCGGCCGGGGCACTGGAGAGCGCCCGGCAACGCGAGGTGCCCAGAGGCGCTGCACCGCCTGAGTTCATCCACGCCGACCTGCACGCGCTGCCTGCCTCGCTGGGGCTGTTCGACGCCATCGTCGGGCGTCGGGTGCTGATGTACCAACCGGACGCGCCCAAGGCCGTGCGGGGGCTGGCCCGGCACCTGCTGCCGGGTGGCGTGATGGTGTTCCAGGAGCACGACGCCAGCCTGACGCCGGCCAGCCTCGAGCCTTTCCCGTTGCACCGCAAGGCCCAGCAGTGGCTGCAGCGCATGCTGGAGCAAGAGGGCGCCGACCTGCACATCGGCGTCAAGCTGCACCGCATCTTCAGCCAGGCCGGGCTTGCGGTGGAGGACCTGCGCGCCGAATGCCTGGTGCAGACGCCCGACAGCCGCTACGCCTTGGCAGATATCGTTCGCGCCTGTCTGCCGCGGATTATCGAGCAGGGTGTGGCCAGTGCCCGGCAGGTAGGTATCGAAACCCTGCAGTCACGGCTTGATGCTGAGCGTCAGGCCAGTACGGGCATCTATATCGGCGACATGCTGTACGGCGTGGTGGCGCGCAAGCGCTGATCGCCCGGCCGTGGTCAGCGCCTGGGCGCTGGCAGCAACGCCAGCGCCACTCCGCCGAGCACCACCAGCGAAGCCAGGCTCAAGCGCCACGACAGCGGCTCGCCCAACAGCAACACCCCGCCCAGTGCGGCGATCACCGGCACGCTCAGTTGCAAGGTTGCCGCTTGCTGGGCACTCATGTACCTGACCACGCCATACCACAGGCTGTAGCCGGCACCCGAGGCCAGCACTCCGGAGCCCAGGGCGTACCACACACCCTCACGGCTCAAGGTTGCAGGCTGCCAGCCGAGCAGCAGCGCAATGGCCGCCAGCGCCAGCAAGGGCAGGCAGCGCAGGAAGTTGCCGGCCGTGTCGGCCAACGCATCGGCCGAGCCCTTGCCCAATAGCGAATAGACGCCCCAGGCCACCCCCGACAGCAGCATCATCACGGCGCTGGCCAGTGGTGGTGCGTCGGCGCCGGGCAACAGCAGGGCGATGAGCCCGGCAAAGGCCAGCAGCATGCCGGCCAGCACCCGCCGTTGCAGGGCTTCGCCGCGCAGCAGGGCGAAGGCGAACATGCTCAGTTGCACCGCGCCGAACAAGATCAGCGCGCCCACCCCGGCACCCAGTTGCAGGTAGGCGATGGAAAACAGCCAGGCATAGGCCAGCAGCGCGAGGCTGCCCGCCCAGCTGCCCCCAGGCCGGCGGCGCCGCTGGCCGAGGCCGAGCAGGGCGGCGAGCAGCAGCGCGCCACTGCCCAGGCGGATGGCGGTAAAGGCATTGGCATCGATGGCGCCGTCACGCAGGGCCAGGCGGCAAAACAGTGAATTGGCGGCGAAGGCCAGCAGGCTCAGGGCGATGGGCAGCACCAGCGAGCGGCGTGGCAGGGCCAGGTGGAAGCTCTTGTCGTTGTTCATGCAATACCCACGGGGCCTGAAGTCGTCAGGAGGTCGTGATCAGAGTCTCGGCAATTGCGGGCTGGCAAGGCAACCGCGCTGTGGGTTTTATTCGGGCTATTGCTGTTTCAAGTGCACGAATCATCTGCACCAGGCCTCATTGTTCGATCTATTGCAGCACTCTAGCCTCAGCCTGACTTTGCAATCACCCAAGGAAACGAACATGGCCAAGCAAGTAGTCCTGCAGCAGACCGGCGGCACCGAAGTCCTGCACCTTCAGGACCTGCCGGTACAACAACCCGGCCCTGGCGAGGTATGGCTGGAACAGGCCGCTATCGGGGTCAACCCGCTGGACGTGCTGCAGCGCAAGGGTGGCGCGCCGTTGCCGCTGCCCTGCAGCTTGGGCCTGGAGGGTGCCGGGCGAGTGGCCGCGGTAGGCGCAGGCGTCACCAACGTGAAGGTGGGCGACCCTGTCGGCTATGCCACCGGCCCGCTTGGCGCCTACGCCAGCGCTCGCCTGTACCCGGCCGAGCGGTTGGTGAAGCTGCCGGCGGGCCTGAGCGAAGAGCAGGCCGCCGCGACTCTGTTCAAGGGCATCACCGCCCAATACCTGCTGACCAGCACCTATCCGGTCGGCCGTGGCACGCGGGTACTGATCTATGGCGCCGCCGGAGCGCTTGGCCAGTTGATGGTGCCTTGGGCCAAACACCTGGGGGCGACCGTCATCGGTGTGGTGTCGCGGCCACAGAGCATGGCCCGGGCCAAGGCGGCAGGGTGTGACCACGTGCTGCAGTTCAATGCCGCCACCCTGGCCGCCGAGGTGCGCGAGCTGACCGCCGGGGAGGGCGTGGATGTGGTCTACGACAGCGTCGGGCGCCTTTCGCTCGACGCTTCGCTGGACAGCCTGCGCCCGCGCGGTCTGCTGGTGTCGTTCGGCGGCAGCTCCGGCGCACCGGCAGCCATCGAGGTCGCCACGCTCAATGCCAAGGGCTCGCTGTTCGTCACCCGGCCGTCACTGGCTGCCCATACCCGCACCGTCGAGGAGTACCAGGCCCGCGCCGCAAGCGTGCTGGCAGCGCTCGCCGCGGGTATCATCCAGCCGCGGATCTGGCGCCGCTACCCGTTGGCCGATGTGGCCAGGGCCCATGAAGACCTGGAGCAGGGCCGGTCGGAGGGGGCGTTGATCCTTACCCCCTGATCCCGGATGAGCCTTGCCATGGATCCCTTCGACAGCCGTCGCGCCGACGAACTCGCCACCTTGCTGGCCCTGCATGAGCAGGGCTCGTTCGCCGCCGCCGGGCGCCAGCTGGAGCGTCACCCTTCGGTGCTGTCCCGGCGCCTGGGTGCGCTGGAGCAGCGTCTGGGCATCCGCCTGGTGGAACGCACCACCCGCCAGCTGCGTTTCACAGACGAGGGTGAGCGCCTGGTGGAGCGCCTGCGCCATGCCAGCCGCTTGATCGACGAGGCCGAGCAGGAGGCTGCACTGGGCGCCGCACAGGTGCGCGGCCGCCTGCGCCTGGCGCTGCCGGCGGCCATGGGCCGGCGCTGGCTGAGCGGGCTGCTGGCGGACTTCGTGCTGGCCCACCCGCAGGTCACGATCGACGCCGAGTACGCCGACCGTTTCGTCGACCTGGTGGGCGAGGGTTTCGATGCGGCCATCCGCATTGGCGAGCTGGCCGACAACCGCCTGGTGGCCAGCAAGCTGTGCGAGCACCTGCGCATCCTCTGCGCCGCGCCTGGCTACCTGGCACGGCATGGCACGCCGCAGTTGCCGGCCGACCTGGCCAGCCACAACTGCCTGGGCTTCAGTGGGCTGCGTTCGTTCCCCGAATGGCACCTTACCGCCAAGGGCCGACAGGCGAGCGTCAAGGTCGCCGGCAGCCTGCGCGGCAACGACAACGAAGCACTGCTGGAGGCGGCGCGGCGGGGCGTGGGGATTCTTGCCGGTGGCGACTGGTTGATGGTCGAGGACCTGCAGGCCGGCCGGCTGGTGCGGGTACTGCCGGAGTGGCAACTGGATGTGACCGCGGGGATCTACCTGGTGCGGCCTTCGGCGCGGCTGAACACGGCGGTGATGCGGGCGTTCAAGGCGTGGCTCGAGGCCTGTTTCAAGGATGGCGCGCCATGGCGCCACGACTCTCGAAACCAAATCACATAAAGTATATAACTAATTGATCTGTAAGGATTTATCCAGAATGTGCCGGCATGGCGAATATGGATAAATCGCTTTCAGATGTTATAGTAATTTATTGATTTATAAGAATTTATCGCTTTGCAAGCGCATGCTGAGCACACTGCTCATAGTAGGTCTGTTTGATCGCTGCCGGCTTGAGTTGCGAGCGGCTGTTGTAGGTCTGCTCGGTGATGCCGAAGGCGGTCATGCGCATCCAGGGTTTGGCGAACTTGCGGGCCTGCAGCTTCTTGCGCGTGGCGTACAAGGTGACCCCGGAAAGCTTGGCCTGCTGGGCCTCGGCGGCGATCTGCGCGCCCCAGCCGCACACCTGGCGATCGTTCTGGCTCAGTGCCCGGGCCTGGGCGCCGAAGGTGGCGACGGCCAACAGGCAGCCGGCTACGCTTGCTAGAAATACCCGCATGTTGCTGTCCTAAGCGTCTGAAGGAAAACGGAGTTTGCCCGTACTTCAAACGCCTGGGGGCCAGCAGTTTGCCGTCAGGCGATGGCCATGCGCAGTGGGTTGTGGCGGCGGGCTCGCAGCGACACCAGGGCCAGGGTCGCCAGCCACAGCAGCGAGACCCCGTAGTTCAGGCGCTGATACAGACCGAACAGTTGCCCGCTCTCGGCCGCCCGCGCCATCAGCAGCACCGTGACCACCGCCAGCACGGCGCACAGCAACGACCACCAGGCCAGGCCGCGCGATCGGGCCAGGCGCTGGCCGAGGCCGATCCACAGTACGCAGGCCAGGGTCAGGGAGAGGAACATCAGCAACCCGCTGAGGTTGTGCAACTGCTGCGACAGTGAAGGTGTCGCCGGCGCACAGCCCGCGTCGCAGGCAAACCAGCCGGTGCCCAGGCTGCCCACGCCGTGCAGCAGGATCAGCAGCGCGCTCAGCTGCGCCAGCCTGGATTGCCGCCAACGTCGCGCCACGCCCCAGGCGAACAAGGCGAACAGCAATGCCAGGGGGAAGTTGTTGATCCATGGCGAGAGCGTGTGGGTGGGGGCGTCCACCGCGCCGAGCTGGCTCATGGCCTGTTGCAGGTGGCTGTAGCCGGGGTAGGCCTGGGCGGTCAGCGCGACGCCGATCAGCAACCAGAACGGGATCAGCAGGCCGCTGGCGAGCAACAGGCGATCGAAAGTCTTCATGCAGGTTCCTTCCTTGGTGGGCATGGGCAAACGCGCAGCCTAGCGCCATGGCAGGGCATTTCGCCAGCATTCGATGACACCCCGTCGCCTGCCGGTGGGCGATGAGAGGTGAAATCCCCGGCAGACGTATGTGATCGTACAACTGCCTGCGCTATCATCACGCCTGTCTTTCACAACAAGATGTACAGGGCATGACAGAGCAGCAGGTACAGCCGCGCACCCGGCGCAAGCCGCGCAGTCTCGCGCAGGAACTGGTCACGGTGCTGACCGAGCGCATTCGCAGCGGCCAGCTCAAGCCCGGCGACAAGCTTCCCACCGAATCGCAGATCATGGCCGAGGAAGGCGTCAGCCGTACCGTGGTGCGTGAAGCCATATCGCGGCTGCAGGCCGCCGGCCAGGTCGAGACCCGCCACGGCATCGGCACGTTCGTACTGGACGCACCGACCGCCGCCGGTTTCCGTATAGACCCGGCCACCGTTGTCACCCTGCGCGAAGTGCTGGCGGTGCTGGAATTGCGTATTGCCCTGGAAGTCGAGTCGGCCGGGCTTGCCGCGCAGCGACGCAGCGACGAGCAGCTGGCCGGCATGCGCGCTGCGCTCGACGAGCTCAACGAAGGGGCGGCCCACGCCTCGGACGCGGTCTCGGCGGACTTCCAGTTCCACCTGCGCATCGCCCAGGCCAGCGGCAATCACTACTTCGCCGATATCATCAACCACCTGGGCACCAGCATCATTCCGCGCACCCGCCTCAATTCCGCGCGCCTGGCCCATGACGACCAGGCCCATTACATGGGCCGGCTGATGCACGAGCACGAAGCCATCTACGAGGCCATTGCCCGGCACGACAGCGAAGGCGCGAAAATGGCCATGCGCCTGCACCTGAGCAACAGTCGCGAGCGCTTGCGCCAGGCCCATGAGCAGGCCGAGGCGCAGGGGGTCTGATACCTCTGCCGACTGTACCGGCTAGTTTGCCGGTACAGTCGAATTGTTCCACTCGTAGAACGATGCATGCCAATTTGGCTGTCTAGCGGACCATTAACCTCATCTGTAAGGTGGTGTTCATCCACGAGAGGAGGTTTCTCATGAAAAAGATCCAGGGTATCCACCGCAGCCCCCACGCCCACTGGGTGGGTGACGGTTTCCCGGTACGCAGCCTGTTCACCTACGACCATCTGGCCCGGCATATCAGCCCGTTCCTGTTGCTGGACTACGCCGGCCCCCACGATTTCGCCCCCACCAGTGCCCGCCGCGGCGTCGGCCAGCACCCGCACCGTGGTTTCGAGACGGTGACCATCGTCTATCAGGGCGAGCTGGAGCACCGCGACTCCACCGGCGCCGGTGGCCTGATCGGCCCGGGTGACGTGCAGTGGATGACCGCCGCGGGCGGCATCATTCACGAGGAGTTCCACTCGCCGGCTTTTGCCGAGCGTGGCGGCACCCTGGAGATGGTGCAGTTGTGGGTCAACCTGCCGGCCAAGGACAAGCGCGCCGCCGCCGGCTACCAGACCCTGCTGGCCAGCGACATCCCGGTGGTGACGCTGGAGGGCGAGGCGGGCAGCCTGCGGGTGATCGCCGGGCGCTACCTCGAGCACCAGGGCCCGGCCCGCACCTTCACCGACATGGATGTCTGGGACCTGCGCCTGAAGGCCGGCGCCAGCTTGCAGTTGCCGGTTGCCAGCGGGCGCAACGCGGCGCTGGTAGTGCTGCGCGGCACGCTGCGGGTCAACGGCGAGCGCGAAGCCGGCCCGGCCAGCCTGGTGCTGTTCGAGCGTGACGGCGAGGGACTGCGCATCGACGCGCTGGAGGACGTCAGCGTGCTGCTGCTCAGCGGCGAGCCGATCGACGAGCCGATCGTGGGTTACGGCCCGTTCGTGATGAACAGCCAGGCGGAAATCGCAGAGTCGTTCGACGACTTCCAGGCCGGGCGCTTCGGCCAGATGGGCGGGGTCGAAACCGGTCCCGTCAGGTAACGTTTCATCGTCGGTAATGGGGCTGCTTTGCAGCCCTTCGCGGGTAAACCCGCTCCCACAGGAATAGGCGAAATCCTGTGGGAGCGGGTTTACCCGCGAAGGGCCGCAAAGCGGCCCCAATTAGCTTGACTGACCGGCATCAGGGTCCACGCTCACCGAGCGTGGGCCCTTTTTTGTGGGTTCAGGCCCGACGCCACAGCCAGTGGTCCAGGCTCAGGCGCCCCGAACCTTTGAGCAGCAACGGCAGCAGCGCCACCAGGTAGATCAGCGGCAGCTTGAAGTTGCCATGCCCCTGGTCGCTGATCGCATAGCCCTGGGCCAGCTCCGCAAGGCTTGACCACTCGGCCGGCCAATGCACGGCGGCAATTGCCACCAGCGTCACCAGCGCCAGTACCGCGCTGGCCAGCCGCGTGCCCAGGCCCAACAGCAGAAGCAGCGGGCAGAGCAGCTCGGCCCACATCGACAACTGCCAGTTCAGGCCCGCCGGCAGCAGGTCGAAGGGGAACGGAAAGTTCCCTTGCAAGTCGGCGAACCAGTTGGCGCCGTTGAATTTCTCCAGCCCCGATTCGAAGAACTCCCAGGCCAGGAACAGCCGAAGCGGCAAGTCGGCGCCCCAGCTGCCGATGCGGTCGAGGGCGGTAAACGGGCGGGTCAGGGTGTGCGTCAACATGGCAGGACTCCTTGGGATCAGTGGGACGTGGCCAGGCGGCGCAGTGGCAGGGCTGCCTTGGCGATGAGCTTGAGGGTGATGGCGGCGAACATCAGGGCGAATGCCAGCGGGTACCCGCCACCCAGGGGAATGCGTTTGTAGAAGGACAGGCAGAACACCGCCGCCAGCACCCAGGCCCCCGTGCTGTGCAGGCCCTTCCACAGGCGCGGGCCGAGCAGGCGAGCGGGGGTTTTGAACGAGGTGACGCACAGCAGCAGGATGAACAGGTAACCCAGCGAGCCCGGCAGGTTGGCCAGTGCCGTGCGCCCGGCCCAGAACAGTTCGGGGAAGCGTTGGGCATAGAGGTAGATGAGCGCCCCGTGCACCGTGTGTGAAAACGCGAAGGCCAGCCCCAGGTAGCGCCTTTCACGCATCAGCTGGCGGCTTGCCGCGCCGGGCAGCAGGGTGACCAGTGACGAGGCGAGGAAGGCCAGCAGGAACAGCGCGAACGAGCTGCGTGCGGTGGCGCGGATGGCACTGCGCAGGCCTTCGGCGCCCGCCGGGTAAGCGGCGAGCACGGCGGCGGTCATCAGCAGGGTCAGGGCGGCGAGGGCGGCAAACAGCTTCCAGCCGGAGGGCAAGGCTTTCATCGATGGGTTTCCCGGAGTGTGCGATGACGGCGGGGTGCCGTCGCGCTGTCGTGGCCGGGAGTGTGTGCGGGTGGGGTATCTGCAGTGTGTCGGCGGGGTGGGGGTTGTGTATCGGTTTGTAGATCAGCTTTGCCTTGGCGGCCTCATCGCCGGCAAGCCGGCTCCCACACCGACCGCATCAGCCCGCGCCATGCGCTAAGCCTGTGGGAGCTGGCTTGCCAGCGATGAGGCCAGCACAGGCAGTTCAGCGCAGCTCGATCTGTGCGCACAGCCCGCCTTCTGCGCGGTTGCGCAAGGTAAGGCTGCCGCCCATGGCCTGGGTCAGTTGATGGGCGATGGCCAGGCCCAGCCCGGTGCCGCCGGTACTGCGATTGCGCGACCCCTCGACCCGGTAGAACGGCTTGAGCACTTCATCGAGCTCCGCCTCAGGGATGCCCGGGCCGTCGTCGAGTACACGGATCAGCGTCACGCCGCTCTCGTGGCCGACTTCAAGCTGGGCGGCACCGGCAAACTTCAGGGCGTTGTCCACCAGGTTGACCAGCACCCGGCGCAAGGCGTGGGGCCGTGCCTGCAGAGTGGCCTGGGTGCTGCCACGGCGCTCGACCCGGGCACCGCTGTCCTGGTAGTCGAACACCAGGCTGTCGAGGAAGGCATCCAGGTTGACCTTGCACGGTGCTTCGGTGCCGCTGTCCATGCTGCGGGCGTAGGCCACGCCTTCGCGCACCAGATGCTCCATGGCATCGAGGTCGTGCCACAGCTTGTCCTTTTCCAGCCCGTCGTCCATCTGCTCGACCCGCAGTTTCATGCGGGTGATCGGCGTTTGCAGGTCGTGGGAGATCGCCGCGAGCAGTTGCATACGTTCCTTGAGGTAGGCCGCGATACGCGCCTGCAGGGCATTGAAGGCGACGGCGGCGTAGCGCACCTCGCGCGGGCCGCTTTCGTCCAGCTGCGGGCCGGGGTGGTTCGGGTCGAGGTTGTCCACCGCCTGCACCAGGCGGGTCAGCGGGCCGATGGCCAGGCGTACGGCCAGCCAGGTGCAGAGCAGCAGCACCAGCAGCTGGATCAGCAGCACCACCGGCAGCCAGGTGGCCACCGGCACCGACGCCGGGGTTACGTCGATGGTCAATGGCGCGCCGTCGGCCAGGCGCAGGTGGGCCTGGAAGTGCGCGTTGGGGCCGGGGATTTCCAGGAAGGTCAACTGGTAGCGATCACCGATGGCCTTGACGATCGACTCGGCGGCCATGGGCGCTTCGGCGCTGGGCATGGCCTCGCCGGGCAGCCCGCTGTCGAGGCGGTAGCGGTAGGTGCGCCGCTCCAGACGCGGCAGCCAGGCCGGGCGCTCGGCGGCAGGCAGGCGGTCGAGGATGGCCACCGACGTGGACACGTCCAGCTCCAGGTTGCTGAGCATCATCGAGCGGCTGCTGACGTAGCGTTCATACGCCTGCAGGCTGAACGACAGGCCGTAGGCCAGCACCAGCCCGGTGAAGAAGATCAGCGCCAGGCGCGAGGCGAGGGTGCGTGGCCATTTCATGCAGGCGACTCCAGCAACTGCACCGGCAGCGAGAACACATAACCTTCGCTGCGCACGGTCTTGATGCAGGTGGGCTCGCGGGCGTCGTCGCCCAGGCGCTGGCGCAGGCGGCTGACCAGCAGGTCGATGGAGCGATCGAAGATGTCGGCCTCGCGGCCTTGGGTGAGGTTGAGCAGTTGTTCGCGGCTGAGCACCCGTTGCGGGTGGTCGAGGAATACCCGCAACAGCCGGTATTCGGCGCCGGACAGCGCCACCAGCGTCCCTTCGGCGTCCAGCAGGTGACGCGAGGTGGTGTCCAGGCGCCAGGGACCGAAGGCGATCAGCCGGCTGCTTTCGCTGATGGTCAGGTTGGGCGGCAGCATGCGCGTGCGGCGCAGCACGGCGTTGATCCGCGCCAGCAACTCGCGGGCGGAGAAGGGCTTGGTCAGGTAGTCGTCGGCGCCCATTTCCAGGCCGATGATACGGTCGGTTTCATCGTTGCGCGCGGTCAGCATCAGCACCGGCGTGTTGCGGTGCTTGCCGGCGCGCAACTCGCGGCACAGCAACAGGCCGTCGTCCCCGGGCATCATGATGTCGAGGACGATCAGGTCGACGGCGTTGTTTTCCAGGAAGGCGCGCATCTGCCGGCCATCGGCGACGATGCTGGTACGCAGGCCGTTCTTCTTCAGGTAGTTGCCGACCAGTTCGCGGATCTCGCGGTCGTCGTCAACGACCAGGATGTGATCGACGTGTTCCATCGGGGGTGTCCTTGTCTTGGGTGTGGGCGCAGTGTACAGAGCGCGTTCGGCCTTGCCTGCGGTGGTTTGTATTGCAGTGTATCTGGCGCGGCTGCAGATACAGGCGCAGGCACTTCGGCGCCTGGGCGGACACAAGCGCGATACCTGGCGGCGCTGAAATGGCTCTCGACCGGGGAGCAACGCCTCCCCACCCAAGAAGCCGTACCAGGAGAGATGCCATGACCGTCAAGACTTTTACCAGCGCTGCCCTGTTCGCCATCCTTGGCCTGGGCGCCATCACCGCCCAGGCCAGCAGCACCTCGATGAACGACAGCAGCGTGATGCAGTATCGCTACGGGGAGCATCTGGACATCAAGAAAGTCCTGTCGGTAAAAGACGACCAGCGCACTGGCTGTGGCCTGGTCAACACCCGCATGGACTACCTCGACTCCCACGGCAAGCCGCAAAGCGTCGAGTACCGTACTTACGCCACCAGTAGCTGCCATGACAACTGATCCGCGCGGCAAAGGGACCGAACGTCGCCTGCTCAAGGCCGGCGGCGTGGCCCTGGCCCTTGTCGGGCTTGGGCTGGCCGGCCACCTGCTGGCAGGCGACAACTACGGCCCGATGCCGTCGCTGGCCGGCGCCGAGCTGTGGCTGAACTCACCGCCGCTGGAGGGGCAGCAGCTCAAGGGCAAGGTGGTGCTGGTGGATTTCTGGACCTACGACTGCATCAACTGCCGGCGCAGCCTGCCCCACGTCAACGACTGGGCGCGGCGCTATGCCGACCAGGGGCTGGTGGTGGTCGGGGTGCACACGCCGGAGTACGACTACGAGCACGATGTCGCCAGCCTGCGTGAGCAGGTCAACCGGTTGGGTATCGGCTATCCGGTGGCGGTGGACAACGGCTATCGGATCTGGAATGCCTGGGGTAACCAGTTCTGGCCAGCGCACTACTTTGTCGATCGCAAAGGGCAGGTGCGCCATGTGCATTTCGGCGAAGGCGACTACGACGGGCAGGAGCGGGTCATCAGGCAACTGCTCGATGAGCGGGGCTAGCGGGTTACTCGCCCAAACGCTGTTCGCGTGACGGCGGGTAGCCAAAGTACGCCGCATAGCACTTGCTGAAGTGCGACACCGAGACAAACCCGCAAGCCACCGCCACTTCCATCACCGAAAGGTCGGAATATTGCAGCAAGCGCCGGCTCTTGGTGATGCGCAGCTCCATGTAGTAGCGCCGTGGCGAGGTGCCGAGCTGGGCCTGGAACAGCCGGTCGATCTGCCGCCGCGAGCGCCCGGAGTAGGCGGCGAGCTGGTCGAGGCTGAGGGTTTCCTCGAGGTTGTTTTCCATCAGCTCGACGATGGTGCGCAGGTGCAGGCTCATGGACTTTTTCGCCCCAGGGCCGACCTGGCGATAGCGCGCCCCGGAAAACGACAGGATCTCTTCCACACCCTCGGCCAGGGCATCGCCGTACAGTCGGCGGACCAGGCCGAGCATCAGCTCCATGGCGCCGTTGGGGCTGGCGGCGCTGAGGCGGTCACGGTCGAGGGTGAAGCTGGCTGGGGTGATGCGGGTTTGCGGGCTGCATTCGCTGAGGCTGGCGCGCTGCTCGGGGTGGACACTGCAACCGTAGTCGTCGAGCACCCCGGCGCGGCCGAGGAACCAGGCACCGTTCCATAGCCCGCCCAGGGTCATGCCGTGGGCGGCGCAGTCGCCGAGCAGGCGGTCCAGGGTCGGGTATTTGAGCGGGGTACGCAGGCCGCCGCAGATCACCAGCAGGTCGAGGTCGTGCAGGTCGGTCGGTTCCAGCGGGCTGGCCACCAGCTCCAGGCCCAGGTCGCTGAGCACCCGGTCACCGCCGCCCAGCGACAGGGGGGTAAAGGCAAAACTGTCGGCCCGCAGCAGGTTGGCGGTGACCAGCACATCCATGGCCACGGTGAAGCTGGCCATGGAGAAATGTTCGAGCAGGACAAAGTCGACCCGGTAAGGCCGCTGGGCGCTGCCGTCGCTGGTCTTGAGCCGCAGCATGTTGCTGGTGCTGGTTTTCTTGCTGAACTGGCGTGGCGTGGGCACTGCGGACTCCGTTTCCTGGCTGGCGGCAGTGAGTGTGCGGGGTGTGGCGGGTAAAGACAACGGGGGCAGCGGGTGCCTGTCGTGGAATGGAGTGTGGGCGGCCAGGTGCATGTCTTGGAATGGTGTTTGGGCAGCCAGGTGTAAGGCGGCAGGTTTGCATCGCCCTCAAGATCGAGCGCCGCGCGGGCGGCGCTCGATCTCATAGGCGCTGCAAATCTTCCGCCGAACACCCAGCAGCCTTCACTGCGCCATAGACAGCGTCTCGCTTCTGCTTGACCTCAACCAAACCTGAGGTCTGATACTCGCCCGCTCTTCCCCTCGATGGAGCGTGCCCATGCCCCAACCAAGCGCTTTTACCCTGTCCAACCCCGAAGGCCTCTACGACCCCAGCGCCAACGCGTATTCCCATGTCGCCGAAGTCCGCGCCGGCAGTCGCCTGCTGTATGTGGCCGGGCAGGGCGGCGAGGGCCTGGATGGCGCGCTGTCGCCACAGTTCGACGCACAGGTGCGTCAGGCGCTGATCAACCTGAAGATCGCCCTGGCCTCCAAAGGTGCCAGCCTGCAGGACGTGTTCAAGCTCACCCTGCTGGTGGTGGACCACAGTGAAACCCGGCTGCAGCAGTGGGTGGCCGCAGCTGCCCGCGCCTGGGATGGCAACATGACCCCGACCTGCACCTTGATCCCGGTACCGCGGCTGGCGCTGGACGGCATGCTGGTGGAAATCGATGCGGTGGCGGCGGTGATCTAGGAGCGTTGTGCGATCTCTGTAGGAGCGGCCTTGTGTCGCGATAGGGCTGCGCAGCAGCCCCGGCTATTGTGTGACATACACAGATCCTGGGGCCGCTTCGCGCCCCTTTCGCGGCACAAGGCCGCTCCTACAGTGACCGTGCAAGGCCATCGATGCGCACTTGCCAGCTTGGCGCTAGAATCGCGCTTCCTCACTGCCCGAGCGCCCTTGATGCCCACCCCCATCGAACTGCTCCAGACCGGCCCCGACCAGGCCGACCTGGTACGCAACCTCTACCAGTTCTATGCCTACGATTCGTCCGATTGGGAGCAGGAGGATGTCGAGGTGGACGGGCGCTTCTACCTTCACGAGCCTCACTTCGAGCGCTACTGGCAGTCCCCCGACTGGGCCGCCCACCTGGTCCTGGTGGATGGTTTCATCGCCGGCTTCGTGCTGGTCGAGCGCAGCGAACTGCCGGGCATCGATGCACTGGAGCTGGCCGACCTGTTCATCCTCAAGCGCTATCGGCGCCAGGGCGTAGGCCGTGCCGTGGCCCTGCAGTTGCTGAGCGACGGCCGGGTCGACTGGCTGCTGCGTTGCTATGCCGGGGATGCCCCGGCCATGAGCTTCTGCCAGGCCGTGCTGGCCGACCTGCCGCGCCCGATACGCGAGATCGCATTGGACGACGAACCGCAGCTGCGCAATTTTCTGGTCACGCCGTACCGCCATTGAATGCGCGCGATTTTTTTGTGACGCACTTCACAAAAACCGTTCGTCTGGCGGCATAATGCCAGTAATTCGTATTTTCGGACTGGTCTGACGCGAAGTCCGGAAGCTTCCTTGCTCAGGTAAATCCCATGCCGCTAGCTGCAAGCCCAGACACCCTGTCCCGCCTGTTGATCCAGAGCGTGGTCGACTACGCCATCTACCTGCTGACCCCCGAGGGTGTCGTCGCCAGTTGGAATCCGGGGGCGCAGCGGGCCAAGGGCTACCACGCCGAGGAAATCGTTGGCCAGCATTTCTCGGTGTTCTACACCGACGCCGACCGCGATGCCGGCCTGCCGGCCTTGAGCCTGGCAACCGCCCTGGAAGCCGGGCGCTTCCAGGCAGACGGCCTGCGTCAGCGCAAGGACGGTTCGCACTTCTGGACCAGCGTGGTGATCGAGCCGATCCTCGATGAAGGCAGCGGCCAGCTGATCGGCTTTGCCAAGATCACCCGCGACATGTCCGAGCGCCGCCAGCAGGAGCTGGAACTGCTCAAGGCCAAGGAACTGGCCGAGCAATACAGCCAGGAGATGACCACCCTGTCGCAGTTCCTCGACTCGGTGATCGGCAATATCCCGGCCAGCGTCATCGTGCAGGACCTGGCCAGCGAGCAGATCCTGTTGGCCAACCCCCAGGCCGAGCGCCTGTTCGGCGGCCAGGGCGTCAGCCTGGTCGGTCAGTTGCCCGGGCAGGGCCTGGCCCCGGAGGCGGCGGATTATCTGGAGCAGCAACTGGCCCGCGGCGCGCGCAGCAGCAAGGGCTATGTCGCCGAAACCCGCGTCGACACCGCCAGCGGCCCGCGCACCCTGCGCAGCCGCGCCCTGCGCTGCGAAGGCCGTGCCGGGCAGGGCGACTACGTGCTGTACGTGGCCGAAGATGCCACCGAGGAACTGGCTGCCCACGCCCAGATTCACCACATGGCCCACCATGACGCACTGACCGGGCTGCCCAACCGCACGCTGTTCCATGAACGGCTCAAGCAGGCCCTGCTGCGCGGCGAGGACAGTGGCAAGCTGACCGCCACCCTGTGCCTGGACCTGGACAACTTCAAGAACATCAACGACACCCTCGGCCACGCCTTCGGCGACAAGTTGCTGCGCGCCCTCGGCAAGCGCCTGCGCCGCGAGTTGCGCGAGCACGACACCCTGGCGCGCCTGGGCGGTGACGAGTTTGCCGTGGTGCTGGTCGGCCTGGATAACCGCGAGGCCGCGCGCAACACCGCGCAGCGCCTGATCGATGCCATCAGCCCGCCGTTTCATATCGAGGGCCACCAGTTCAGCGTGGGGGTGAGCATCGGAGTGGCGATCGCGCCCGACGATCACGACAACGCCGAACAACTGCTCGGTTACGCCGACATGGCCCTGTACGAGGCCAAGCGCAACGGCCGCAACCGTTTCGAGAGCTTCCATGTCGAGCTGGACGTGGCTGCCCGCCAGCGCCGTCTGGTGGAGACCGACCTGCGCACGGCCCTGCACCTGGGCCAGCTGCAACTGCACTACCAGGCCGTGGTCGACCAGCAGAGCAACAGCGTCACCGGCTACGAGGCGCTGCTGCGCTGGGAGCACCCGGTGCGCGGCATGATCATGCCCATGGACTTCATTCCGATTGCCGAAGAGACCGGGTTGATCCATGAGCTCGGTGTTCGCGCGCTCAACCTGGCCTGCCAGGAAGCGGCCAGCTGGGGCACCGAGCAGACGGTGTCGGTCAACTTGTCGCCGGTGCAGTTCAAGAACGCCAACCTGGTCCACACCGTGGCCCTGGCCCTGGCCGACTCGGGGCTGCCGGCCACGCGCCTGGAGCTGGAAATCACCGAGTCGGTGCTGCTGGGCAACAGCGAGGAAAACGTGCGCACCCTGAGGGCACTGAAGGACCTGGGGGTGTCGATCTCCCTGGACGACTTCGGCACCGGCTACTCGTCGTTGGGTTACCTGCGCTCGTTCCCGTTCGACCGGATCAAGATCGACAAGTCGTTCGTTCACGACATGTGCGACAGCCGCGAGGCGATGTCGATCATCCGCGCCATCACCGAGCTGTCCAACAGCCTGATGATCAAGACCACGGCCGAAGGGGTGGAGTCGCAGGAGCAGATGCAGCGGCTGATGGCCGAGGGCTGCTCGCACTTCCAGGGCTACCTGTACGGCCGCCCGGCGCCGGCCAGCGAGCGCCTCAAACAGCTCACGCCGGCCGGCCAGTAAGCGGCGCGGGCAGGCCCCGCGCCAACCGGCTCAGTGCAGGATCTGCTTGAGGAACGCCTGCGCCCGGGCCGTGCGTGGCTGGCCGAAGAACTCCTCGGGCGGGCTGTCCTCGATGATCTGCCCGCCTTCCAGGAACAGCACGCGCTCGGCCACCTGGCGGGCGAAGCCCATTTCGTGGGTGACGCAGAGCATGGTCATGCCGGTGCCGGCCAGCTGCACCAGCACATCCAGCACCTCGGCGACCATCTCCGGGTCGAGCGCCGAGGTGGGTTCGTCGAACAGCATGATCCGCGGCTTCATACACAGTGCCCGGGCGATGGCCACGCGCTGTTGCTGGCCGCCGGAGAGCTGGCTGGGGTACTTGTGCGCCTGGTTCTCGATACCGACCTTGGCCAGGTACATGCGTGCCCGTTCCTCGGCGTCCTTGCGCGACAGGCCGCGCACGCTGGTGGGCGCCAGCAGGCAGTTGTCGAGCACGCTCATGTGCGGGAACAGGTTGAAGTGCTGGAACACCATGCCGATTTCGCTGCGTATCTGGGTGGCTTTGCGGTCGCTGCCGGCCACGTCGATGCCGGCCACCTGGATGCTGCCCTGCTGGGCGATCTCCAGGCGGTTGATGCAGCGGATCAGCGTCGATTTGCCCGAGCCCGACGGGCCGCACAGCACGATGCGCTCGCCTTCGCGCACCGACAGGTCGATATCGTGCAGCACGTGAAACGCGCCGTAGTGCTTGTTCAGGCCCTCGATGCGGATCAGCTCCGGGCGCAGGTCGGGCGTGGGTTGCGGGGTTGCAAGGCTGGCAAGACTGGAAGGTGCGGACATCGTTGTTGTTCTCCCGCTCAAGGTTCAGTCGAAGCGTGCGGCGCTGTAGGGCGCAGGGTCGGTGAAAGGGCGTTCGCCGGTCATCAGCTCGGCCAGCAGGCGGCCGCTGACCGGGCCCAGGGTGAGGCCATGGTGGGCGTGGCCGAAGTTGAACCACAGGCCCTGGTGCCGCGGTGCCGGGCCGATCACCGGGCGCATGTCCGGCAGGCACGGGCGGCGGCCCAGCCAGGGCTTGTCGTCCAGCCGTTCACCCAGGGCCGGGAACAATTTGCGCGCCAGGGCTTCGCAGCGGCGCAGCTGGATCTCGTTGCCGGGGGCGTCGCTGGCGGCGAACTCGATGCCGGTGGTCAGGCGCACGCCCCGGGCCATCGGCGCCAGTACGTAGCCGCCCTGGGTGTCGCAGACCGAGTGCTGCAATACGGCGCCGTCGCGGGTGCCGTAGTGCATGTGGTAGCCGCGCTTGATCCCCAGCGGGAAGTGATAACCCAGGCGCTCATAGAGTTCGCCCGACTGCGGGCCGAGGCAGGCCACGACTTCGTCGGCAGTGATCGCGCCGCGCTGGGTGTCGACCTGCCAGCCGCCCTCGGTGCGTTGCAGCGTGCGGGCGTCGCCGTGCAGGAACTGGCCGCCGCGCTGGACGAACAGTGCGGCATAGCCACGGGTGAGGCCGCCGGGGTTGCTCACGGTCTTCGGGTCGAGCCAGTGGATGCCGCCGACCACGCCGCCGTCGAGCCCCTGCTCGCGGGCTTGCAGTTGCCCACGGTCGAGGAATTCGTATTTCAGGCCATAGCGCGCCAGGCCCAGCACATCCTGCTTGGCCTGCTCGAACAGCGCGCTGTCGCGGTAGACCTCGATCCAGCCCTTGGCCTGCACCAGGCCTTGCAGGCCGGCGGCCTCGATCAGGGCGTCGTGTTCCTCGACGCAGCGTTGCACCAGCGGCAGCATGTCCGCCGCAGCTTCGGCCACGCGGCCCGGCGCCGATTGCTGCCAGTAGCGCAGCAGCCAGGGCGCGGCCTTGGGCAGGTGCAGCAGGTTGTAGCGCACGTCGGGCTGGCGATTGAGGCCGTAGCGCAGCAGCGCGCCGAACTGCCGGGGGAAGGCATAGGGGATCACGCTGGTGCGCTCGATCAGCCCCGCGTTGCCGTGGCTGGTGCCGCTGCCCGGCTCGTCGCGGTCGATGAGGATCACCTGGCGGCCGCGCGCCTGCAGGTGCAGCGCGGTGCTGACGCCGACGATACCGGCGCCCAGAACGATGGTTTGGCAATGCATGGAACGTATCCTTCAATCAGTTCAGGTGGCGGCCCAGGCGGGCCTCCAGGTGTTTCAGGGTGCGCCGGACGATCTCGACGATCAGCAGGTAGAGCACCGCCGCCCACAGGTAGATCTGGAAGTCGAAGCTGCGTGAGAAGGCCAGCTTGGTCACCCCCATCAGGTCGTAGATGGTCACCAGCGAGGCGATGGCACTGGCCTTGATCATCATGATCAGCTCGTTGCCCAGCGGGCCGATGGCCACCAGCAGCGATTGCGGCAGGATCACCTTGAAGAAGGTGGTCGAGCGCTTGAGGTTGAGCGCCTTGGCCGCCTCGTACTGCCCAGGCGCAATGGCCAGCAGGCTGGCGCGGAAGATCTCTGCCTGGTAGGCCGCCGTGTTCAGGGTGAAGGCGAGCAGGGCGCAGTACCATGCCTCGCGAAAGAACCACCACAGCCCGACGTCCTGCCAGAAGCCCTTGAGCGAGCCCAGCCCGTAGTACAGCAGGAACAGCTGGGCCAGCAGTGGCGAGCCGCGGAAGAAGTACACGTAGCCGGCGGCCAGGCGTTGCAGCACGAGGTTGCGCGACATCCGCGCCAGGGCCAGCAGCATGCCCAGCAGCGCGCCGAGGGTGAACGAGATGGCCACCAGCTTGGCGGTGACCAGCAGGCCGTCGACGAAGCGAGGGCCGTAGCGCTCCAGCAGGTCCGGGTCGAGTACGTAGGCCAGCAGTTGTTCGAGGCTCATGTGCGGGCTCCTTGCAGGTGGCGGTTGCTGCGCTTTTCAAGCAAGGCGAAGACCCGGCCCGAGACCGCCGAGAACAGCAGGTAGACCAGGCAGGCCACGCCATAGAAGAACATTGGCTCCTTGGTCACGCTGACCGCCAGGTTGGTCTGGCGCATCAGGTCGATCAGCGAGATGGTCGACACCAGCGAGGTGTCCTTGAGCAGGCTCAGCCAGTTGTTCGAAAGCCCCGGCAGGGCGATGCGCGCAAGCTGCGGCAGCACCACCTTGAAGAACCCGGTGCGCTTGCTCAGGCCCAGGGCCGAGCAGGCCTCCAGCTGGCCCTTGGGCAGGGTCTTGAAGGCCATCAGCCAGATTTCGCTGGAAAACGCGGCGAACACCAGGCTGAAGGCGACCATGGCGGCGAGGAAGGTGTTGATCAGCACCTCGCCCGGGTAGCCCAGGGCGGCGAGGATCTTCTGCGCGGCGATCTGGCAGCCGTAGTAGATGATCAGCAGGGTGAGCAGTTCGGGCAGGCCGCGGAACACCGTGGAGAAGGTGGTGGCCCAGGCCCGTGGCAGGCGTTTGCGCGAACGTGCGGCCAGGGCTACGAGCAGCCCCAGCGGCAGGCCGACGGGCAGGCAGGCGAGGGCCAGCGACACGGTCACCAGGGCGCCGGCCAGCAGCGCCTGGCCCCAGCCGCCGCTGGCGAAGGACAGTAGAGACAGTTGATCGAGCATGGATTAGCCCTCGGGGTCGGCGGGTCTGGGGGCGCTTTGCGCCCCTTTCGCGGCACAAGGCCGCTCCTACAGGTGACTGCGTGGCTCTGTAGGAGCGGCCTTGCGCCGCGAAAGGGCTGCATAGCAGCCCCAGGGATCTGTCAGGCCGCCGCGTCAGTTATAGATATCGAAGGCAAAGTACTTGCTGGCGATCTTCTGGTACGTGCCATTGGCCACGATCGCCGCCAGGGCCGCATTCAACCGTGTGCGCAGCGCCTCGTCGTCCTTGCGCACGGCAATTGCCGCATCGGCCTTGGTGTCCTTGACGTCGCCGAGGATCTTGCAGCAGTCCTTGCCGCTCTTGTTCAGCCACTCGTGCAGCGGGAACTTGTCTGCGATCACTCCGTCCAGGCGCCCGGCGGCAAGGTCGGCGTTGGCTTCGTCCATGGTCGGGTACAGCTTCACGTCGGCGCCGGCCTTGCCGTACACGTCTTCGGCGTAGATCGCCTGGGTGGAGGAGGACTGGGCGCCGACGGTGTAGCCGACGAAGTCGGTCTGCGCGTCGGTGATCTTGCTGTCCTTGGCCACGGCCACGGTCAGCGGGGTGCGGTAGTAGTGGTCGGTGAAGGCGATCTTCTTGCGCCGTTCTTCGGTGTCGATCATCGACGCCACCACGGCGTCATACTTGCGTGCCATCAGGGCGGGGATGATGCCTTCCCAGTCCTGCGCCACCAGGGTGCACTCGACCTTCATCTGCTCGCACAGGGCATGGGTGATGTCGATATCGAAGCCATGCAGCTTGTTATCGGCATCGACATAGTTGAAGGGCGGGTAGGCGCCTTCGGTGGCAAAACGCAGGGTTTCGGCACTGGCGGCACCCGCCAGCAGCAGGGCGCACGCACCCACCACAGCCATGGATCTTTTCATCTCGCACCTCTGTACCAACACTCTTGCTATTGTTGTTTGCCCGCCGGCCACGAGGTGTAGCCGACGAACTCGTTATGTAGAGCGGCAGTTGCTTCCAAGCGTTTTTCAACATCCGGCCCGAGCTTCTTGCAGACCTCGTTGACCATCAGGTGCACCCACGACAGCATTGCCGCCGTGGAGTCCCAGAACAGATTGAATTCGGTGGGGATGCGGAACACCTCGTCGGCGTTGGCATCGGCCCAGTCACAGAAGGTGTCGGTGACCAGCGTCACCGGGATGCCCAGGGCGCGGGCCTTCTGGCACAGCTGCAGGGCGTGGCGCGAGTAGCGGCGGGCCTCGAACACCACCAGGGTGAGGTCCTCGGGCTTGCCCAGCAGCACCTCGCCGAAGTGCCCGGCGCTGCCATCCACGCAGTGCACGCCATTGCGCAGGTACTGCAGCAGGTGAGTCATGCACAGGGCGATGCCGCGCTCGGTCTGGAAACCGGCGATGAACACCTGGGGTTTGTCGGCCAGGCGGCGGGCCACCTGGCGCCAGGCCTCGCTGCGGCTGTATTCGTGCACACGTACCAGGGCGGCCATTTCCAGCTCCAGGCTGCCGGCGTGTTCGCGGTCGTCTTCGGGTTGCTGGCGAAACTCCTGCAGGCGATCGCCGACCAGCCAGGGGCCATCACCGAGGTCGTTCTGCAAGTCCTGCTTGAGCGCCTTGAGGTGGGCGTAGCCCAGTGCGCGGCAGAAGCGGCCGACACTCGATTCGCTGACGTCCAGCTTGGCGGCGATGCTCGCCGACGTCTGGAACGGCAGCTCGTGCAGGTTGGCGAGCATGTAGCTGGCGATCTTGCGGCCAGAGGCGGCAGCGCTGTCGAGGCTGCTTTCCAGGCGTTGCTTGATCGATTGGCTCATGACGCGCTCCGGCTGATTTCTGGCGTGGGGAAGAAAATGGCTGTTTTCTGTCATCAAGTCAATATTTGACAGATAGCTGTCATTCACGGGAAAGTCAGGGCGTTGCGCTGTAGCCATTCCAATACCAAGAAAGGAGCTTCAGATGTCCGCACCGTCCACCAGCCCTGCCGTGCGCGTGCCCTTTGCCGAGCTGCAGGCGCTGCTGCAAGCGATCCTCCAACGCCATGGCTGCAGTGCAGCGGTGGCCGCCGTGCTGGCCCACAACTGCGCCAGCGCCCAGCGCGATGGCGCCCACAGCCATGGCGTGTTCCGTATTCCCGGTTACGTCTCGACCCTGGCCAGCGGCTGGGTCGATGGCAAGGCCGTGCCGCAGGTGACCGACGTGGCGTCGGGCTATGTGCGGGTCGATGCCGGCGGCGGTTTTGCCCAGCCGGCCCTGGCGGCGGCGCGCGCGCTGCTGGTGGAGAAGGCCCGCAGCGCCGGCATCGCCGTGCTGGCGATCCACAATTCGCACCACTTCGCCGCCCTGTGGCCGGATGTCGAGCCGTTTGCCGATGAAGGCCTGGTGGCACTGAGCGTGGTCAACAGCATGACCTGCGTGGTGCCCCACGGTGCGCGCAAGCCGTTGTTCGGCACCAACCCCATCGCCTTTGCCGCACCGTGCGCCGGGCACGATCCGATCGTGTTCGACATGGCCACCAGCGCCATGGCCCACGGTGACGTGCAGATTGCCGCCCGTGCCGGTCAGCAATTGCCTGAAGGCATGGGCGTGGATGCCGGCGGGCAGCCCACCATCGATCCGAAGGCCATTCTCGAAGGCGGTGCGCTGCTGCCATTCGGCGGGCACAAGGGGTCGGCGCTGTCGATGATGGTCGAGTTGCTGGCGGCGGCGCTGACCGGTGGCCACTTCTCCTGGGAATTCGACTGGTCCGGGCACCCGGGGGCGAAGACGCCGTGGACCGGGCAACTGATCATCGTGATCGACCCGAGCAAGGCCGAGGGCGAGCGCTTTGCCCAGCGCAGCCGTGAACTGGTGGAGCGGATGCAGGCGGTGGGGCTGTCGCGCATGCCGGGCGAGCGTCGCTATCGCGAGCGTGAAGTGGCCGGGCGCGAAGGGGTGGCGTTGACCGAGCAGGAGTTGGCCGGTTTGAAGGAACTGGCTGGCTGAACCGGAATTTCTCAAGCTGGCGCGATCCCTGTGGGAGCGGGCTTGCCCGCGATCACGGGCGTAGCCCGTGCCATGCATCGCGGTGTCATCTTCGCGGGTAAACCCGCTCCCACAGGGGCCAGCGTGTGCAACGGTGCATCCACCCCCTTGCACATCAGTGATGTTCCTGACGCCTGTCTGCGGGTATCCTCGCTGCAGCCTTTCCTGAACTGTCCTGATTTCCAAGGAGCTGCACGCTGTGTTCAAACATGTCGATGCCTATGCCGGCGACCCGATCCTTTCGCTGATGGAAACCTTCAAGGCCGACCCGCGCGCCAACAAGGTCAACCTGAGTATCGGCCTGTACTACGACGAAGCCGGCGTGGTGCCGCAACTGGCGGCGGTGGCTGAAGTCGAGAAACGCCTGGCCGGACAGCCCCATGAAGCGTCGCTGTACCTGCCGATGGAAGGCCTGGCTGCCTATCGCCAGGCGATCCAGGCGCTGCTGTTCGGCAGCGATCACCCGGCTGTGACCGATGGCCGTGTGGCCACCGTGCAGACCGTGGGCGGTTCTGGCGCGCTGAAAGTCGGTGCCGACTTCCTCAAACGCTACTTCCCGGGCTCGGAAGTCTGGGTGAGCAACCCGACCTGGGACAACCACCGGGCGATCTTCGAAGGGGCGGGCTTCAAGGTGCATACCTACCCGTACTTCGATTCGGCCACCCGTGGCGTCGACTTCGCCGGCATGCTGGCCACCCTGCAGACCCTGCCGGCCAACAGCGTGGTGCTGCTGCACCCGTGCTGCCACAACCCCACCGGCGTGGATCTGGACCAGCAGCAGTGGCAGCAAGTGGTCGAGGTGGTCAAGGCGCGTCAGTTGATCCCGTTCCTCGACATCGCCTACCAGGGCTTCGGCGAAGGCCTGGTCGAGGATGCCTACGCCATCCGCGAAATGGCCCGTGCCGGCGTGCCGTGCCTGGTCAGCAACTCGTTCTCGAAGATCTTCTCGCTGTACGGCGAGCGGGTAGGGGGCCTGTCGGTGGTCTGTGACGACGCCGCCACCGCGGTCAGCGTGCTCGGCCAGCTCAAGGCCACCGTGCGCCGCAACTACTCCAGCCCGCCCGCGTTCGGTGCCCAGCTGGTGGCCGGCGTGCTCGGCGATGCCGCGCTCAATGCCCAGTGGGCGGCGGAAGTGGAAGTGATGCGCAAGCGTATCCTCGACATGCGCCAAGGCCTGGTCGACCTGCTCGGCGAGCTGCTGCCGGGCCAGGACTTCCAGTTCTTCCTGCGCCAGCGCGGCATGTTCAGCTACACCGGTTTCAGCGTCGAGCAGGTGCGTCGCCTGCGTGACGAGTTCGGCGTGTACCTGATCGACAGCGGCCGGGTGTGCATGTCCGGGCTGCGTCCGGCCAACCTGCGCCAGGTGGCCGAGGCGTTCGCGGCGGTGCACAAGGGCTGAGCCCTGCGCTGAGTCAACCGGCCTTATCGCGGGGCAAGCCCGCTCCCACGCCAAACCTCATTGCATGGGGTAGCGTGGGAGCGGGCTTGCCCCGCGATGCTTTCACCCTCGTAAAACCGGGTCTCTTGTACAGACAAGTGCAACCGTCCCTCGGACGGGGCTTCCCCAAGTGCAACCTTTGCATGCACAATCGCGCCCCTCTTCCCCGGTTGAGTTGGGCGAAACGTCTATTTCGCCATTCTCAGCCTGTTGCAGTCTTGCGAGTGGAGCTTCACCCGGAATGAATGAGCAGGCCCCAAGCGTTGAACAACGCTTTGCAGAATCGACCCCCGCCACCCTTGGCAGCTGGTCGCGTCACGATACCACCTGGATGCTGGGCCTGTTCGGCACGGCCATCGGCGCCGGAACCCTGTTCCTGCCGATCAACGCCGGCCTCGGCGGCTTCTGGCCGCTGCTGATCCTCGCGGCGCTGGCGTTCCCGATGACCTACTTCGCCCACCGCGGCTTGACCCGTTTCGTGCTGTCCGGGCGTAGCGGCGGCGACATCACCCAGGTCGTGGAAGAGCACTTCGGCATCAAGGCCGGCGCACTGATCACCGTGCTGTACTTCTTCGCCATCTTCCCGATCCTGCTGATCTACAGCGTGGCCCTGACCAACACCGTCAGCAGCTTCATGGAGCACCAGCTGCACATCGCGCCGCCGCCGCGGGTGATCCTGTCGTTCGTGCTGATCCTCGGCCTGCTGGCGATCGTGCGTTGCGGTGAACAGGCCACGGTCAAGGTCATGAGCCTGCTGGTCTACCCGTTCATCGTCGCCCTGGCGCTGCTGGCCCTGTACCTGGTGCCGCACTGGACCGGCGGCATCCTCGACACCGCGTCGCAAGTGCCGTCGGGCTCTGCCTTCCTGCACACCGTGTGGCTGGCCATCCCGGTGATGGTGTTCTCGTTCAACCACTCGCCGATCATCTCGGCCTTCGCTGTCGACCAGAAGCGCCGCTACGGTGACCATGCTGACGAGCGCAGCGGCCAGATCCTGCGCCGCGCCCACCTGCTGATGGTGTTGATGGTGCTGTTCTTCGTGTTCAGCTGCGTGCTGACCCTGAGCAGCGCCCAGCTGGCCGAAGCCAAGGCGCAGAACCTGTCGATCCTGTCGTACCTGGCCAACCACTTCGACCAGCCGACCATCGCCTTTGCCGCGCCGCTGATCGCATTCATCGCCATCGCCAAGTCGTTCCTGGGCCACTACATCGGTGCCAGCGAAGGCCTCAAGGGCATGATCGTCAAGACCGGCCTGCGCCCGGGCGCCAAGGCCCTGGACCGCATGGTCGCCGCACTGATGCTGGTGGTGTGCTGGATCGTCGCTACCCTCAACCCGAGCATCCTCGGCATGATCGAGTCCCTCGGTGGCCCGATCATCGCCGTGCTGCTGTTCCTGATGCCGATGTACGCCATCCGTCGCGTGCCGTCGATGCGCAAGTACAGCGGCGCGCTGTCGAACCTGTTCGTGGTTGTGATCGGCCTGGTGGCCCTGACCTCGGTGGTATATGGCCTGATCGGCTGAAACGACCGCTTGCAATAAAGAATGTCCGGGTTGGTTGTCACCACCCGGGCATTTTTTTGTCCACAAAAATTGTCTGGCAATAGAACAATTTCATGTTTGCTTATAGGCACTTGCGCGGCTTCATGCTTAACTCAGGGTCTTTTTCAAACCCCGTATAAGGATTTTTGCCATGGCTCAAGTGACTCTCAAAGGCAACCCGGTTCAGGTCAAAGGCGAACTGCCAAAAGCCGGCGCCGCGGCTCCGGCCTTCTCCCTGGTCGCAGGCGACCTGTCCGACAAGTCGCTCAAGGACTTCGCCGGCAAGCGCAAGGTGCTGAACATCTTCCCAAGCGTCGACACCCCGACCTGCGCTACCTCGGTGCGCAAGTTCAACGCCCAGGCCAACGACGTGGCCAACACCGTGGTGCTGTGCATCTCCGCCGACCTGCCATTCGCCCAGGCACGCTTCTGCGGCGCCGAAGGCCTGGAGAACGTGAAGAACCTGTCGACCCTGCGTGGCGTGGAGTTCCTGGAGAACTACGGCGTGGCCATCGCCAGCGGCCCGCTGACCGGCCTGGCCGCCCGCGCCGTGGTGGTGCTGGACGAGAACGACAAGGTGCTGCACAGCGAGCTGGTGGGCGAGATCGCCGACGAGCCGAACTACGAGGCGGCGCTGGCTGTACTGAAGTAAGTGTTATTGGGGCTGCTGCGCAGCCCCTGCGGGTTACACCCGGTAACGGCCTGGACAACGTTCCAGGCCGTTTTCATTTAAAGTGAACTCCCTGCCCAACGTCAGCCGAAGGTAAAGCACGGGTAAAGCTCCTTTGCTAATCCGATGCCAGTGCTTATCGTTCACGCTCTTCCCGCCGTCTTTCTCTGAACAAGGTTCGTTCGTCCCATGCAAGTGTCCAATTCCCGTTCCCCCCGTCGCTGGCTGTTCGGCCTGCTGATCCTGCTGCTGGTGGCCCTGCTGGCCTGGTGGCTGTGGCCTGCAGCGCCCGTCCACAAGGAAGCGGCTGGCGGTGGCCGGCCGGGCAAAGGCATGGGCATGGGCGGGCGCCCGGGCTTCGGCGCCTCGAGCGACCCGGTGCCGGTGCGCGTTGAGCCTGTGCGTGTCGGCGACTTCCCGCTGTACTACAAGGCCCTGGGTACCGTCACCGCGACCAACACCGTCAACGTGCGCAGCCGGGTGGCCGGCGAGCTGGTCAAGATTCACTTCCAGGAAGGCCAGCAGGTCAAGGCCGGCGACCTGCTCGCCGAGATCGACTCGCGCCCGTACCGCATTGCCCTGCAGCAGGCCGAAGGCACCCTGGCGCAGAACCAGGCGCAACTGAAGAACGCCCAGGTCGACCTGGCCCGTTATAAAGGCCTGTACGCCGAAGACAGCATCGCCAAGCAGACCCTCGACACCGCCGAAGCCCAGGTGGCGCAGTTCCAAGGGTTGGTCAAGACCAACCAGGCCGCTGTCAACGATGCCCGCCTGAACCTCGATTTCACCCAGATCCGGGCACCGATCAACGGCCGCCTGGGCCTGCGCCAACTGGACCTGGGCAACCTGGTCGCCGCCAACGACACCACCGCGCTGGTGGTGATCACCCAGACCGAGCCGATCAACGTCGCCTTCACCCTGCCGGAAACCGAGCTGGACACCGTGCTTGCCCGCTACCGCAGCGGTGCCAGCCTGCCGGTCGAAGCCTGGGACCGTGGCGATCGCAAGCTCCAGGCCACCGGCGTGCTGGGCAGCCTCGACAACCAGATCGACACCACCACCGGCACCCTGAAGTTCAAGGGCACGTTCCAGAACAAGGACCACGCGCTGTTCCCCAACCAGTTCGTCAACGTGCGCCTGCTGGCCGATACCCTCAAACAGGTGGTGCTGGCCCCGGCCGCGGCGATCCAGTTCGGCAACGACGGCACCTTCGTCTACGTGGTCAACCAGGACAGCAAGGTCAACATCCGCAAGCTCAAGGTAGGGGCCAGCGATGGCCAGCACAGCGTGATCCTCGAAGGCCTGTCCGCCGGCGATCGCCTGGTGCTGGAAGGCACCGACCGCCTGCGCGAAGGCACCAAAGTCGATGTGGTCGAAGACAGCTCGCAAGTGCCCACCACCCCCGGCCAGCACCTGCAGGGCCAGGACGCCAAGGGCGCGGCACAGACCACCGGTAAATCGAGCTCCAAGGCGGGCGCATGAACCTTTCCCGCCTGTTCATCCTGCGGCCGGTCGCCACCACGCTGAGCATGCTGGCCATCGTCCTGGCCGGCCTGATTGCCTACAAGATGCTGCCGGTGGCGGCCTTGCCCCAGGTCGACTACCCGACCATCCGGGTCATGACCCTGTACCCCGGCGCCAGCCCGCAGGTGATGACCAGCGCCGTCACCGCACCGCTGGAACGCCAGTTCGGGCAGATGCCGGGCCTGGAGCAGATGGCCTCGACCAGCTCCGGTGGCGCTTCGGTGCTCACGCTGCGCTTCAACCTCGACATGAACATGGACGTTGCCGAGCAACAGGTGCAGGCCGCGATCAACGCCGCCAGCAACCTGTTGCCCAGCGACCTGCCGGCACCGCCGGTGTACAACAAGGTCAACCCGGCCGACACCCCGGTGCTGACCCTGGCGATTTCGTCGAAAACCATGCCGTTGCCCAAGCTCAACGACCTGGTCGACACCCGCGTGGCGCAGAAGATCGCCCAGATCAGCGGCGTGGGCATGGTCAGCATCGCCGGCGGCCAGCGCCAGGCCGTACGGATCAAGGTCAACGTCGATGCCCTGGCCGCCAACGGCCTGAACCTGGATGACGTGCGCACCTTGATCGGTGCGTCCAACGTCAACCAGCCCAAGGGCAACTTCGACGGCCCCACCCGGGTGTCGATGCTCGACGCCAACGACCAACTGCGCTCGCCCGAGGAATACGCCAACCTCATCCTCAAGTACGCCAACGGTGCGCCGCTGCGGCTCAAGGACGTCGCCGAGATCGTCGATGGCGCCGAAAACGAACGCCTGGCCGCCTGGGCCAACCAGAACGAGGCGGTGCTGCTGAATATCCAGCGCCAGCCCGGTGCCAATGTCATCGAAGTGGTCGACCGGATCAAGGAGCTGCTGCCGTCGATCACCGACAACCTGCCCGCCGGCCTCGACGTCATGGTCCTCACCGATCGCACCCAGACCATCCGCGCCGCCGTGCGCGACGTGCAGCACGAGCTGCTGTTCGCCATCGCCCTGGTGGTGATGGTCACGTTCCTGTTCCTGCGCCGGGTCAGCGCCACGATCATTCCGTCCATCGCCGTGCCGCTGTCGCTGATCGGCACCTTCGGGGTGATGTACCTGGCCGGGTTCTCGGTCAACAACCTCACGCTGATGGCCCTGACCATCGCCACCGGCTTCGTGGTGGACGACGCCATCGTCATGCTGGAGAACATCTCCCGGCACATCGAAGAGGGCGAGACACCCTTCCAGGCGGCGCTCAAGGGCGCCAAGCAGATCGGCTTCACCCTGATCTCGCTGACGTTTTCCTTGATCGCGGTATTGATCCCGTTGTTGTTCATGGCCGATGTGGTCGGGCGTTTGTTCCGCGAGTTCGCCATCACCCTGGCGGTGGCGATCCTGATTTCCCTGGTGGTATCGCTGACCCTGACGCCGATGATGTGCGCGCGCCTGCTCAAGCGCGAGCCCAAGGAAGAAGAGCAGGGCCGCTTCTACCGTGCCAGCGGCGCCTGGATCGACTGGCTGATCAAACACTACGGCAGCGCCCTGACCTGGGTGCTCAAGCACCAGCCGCTGACGCTGCTGGTGGCGGTGGCCACCCTGGCGCTGACCGTGATGCTGTACTTGGTGGTGCCCAAAGGCTTCTTCCCGGCCCAGGACACCGGTGTGATCCAGGGCATCTCCGAAGCTCCGCAGTCCACCTCGTTTGCCGCCATGAGCGAGCGCCAGCAGGCGCTGGCCGGGGTGATCCTCAAGGACCCGGCGGTGCAGAGCCTGTCCTCGTACATCGGCGTGGACGGCGACAACGCCACCCTCAACAGCGGCCGTCTGCTGATCAACCTCAAGCCCCACGGCGAGCGCGACGTCACCGCCAGCCAGGTGATCAACCGCCTGCAGCCACAGCTCGACCGGCTGGTGGGGATCCGCCTGTTCATGCAGCCGGTGCAGGATTTGAGCATCGAGGACCGGGTCAGCCGCACCCAATACCAGTTCAGCCTCAGTTCGCCCGACGCCGAGCTGCTCGCGCAGTGGAGCGGCAAGCTGGTGCAGGCCCTGCAGCAGCGCCCCGAATTGCAGGATGTGGCCAGTGACCTGCAGGACAAGGGCCTGCAGGTGTACCTGGTGATCGACCGTGACATGGCCAGCCGCCTGGGCATCAGCGTGTCGCAGATCACCAACGCCTTGTATGACGCCTTCGGCCAGCGGCAGATCTCGACCATCTACACCCAGGCCAGCCAGTACCGCGTGGTGCTGCAGTCGCAAACCGCTGCCAGCCTTGGCCCGCAGGCCTTGGAGTCGATCCACGTCAAGGCCAGCGACGGCGGCCAGGTGCGCCTGTCGGCGCTGGCGCGCATCGAGCAGCGCCAGGCCCAGTTGGCCATCTCGCACATCGGCCAGTTCCCGGCGGTGATGATGTCGTTCAACCTCGGCCATGGCGCGTCCCTGGGCGAGGCGGTGCAGGTGATCGAACAGGTGCAACAGGAGATCGGCATGCCGATTGGCGTGCAGACCCGCTTCCAGGGTGCCGCCGAGGCGTTCCAGGCTTCGTTGTCGAGCACCTTGCTGTTGGTCCTGGCCGCGGTGGTGACCATGTACATCGTGCTGGGGGTGCTCTATGAGAGCTATATCCACCCGGTGACCATCCTCTCCACGCTGCCCTCGGCGGCAGTGGGCGCCTTGCTGGCATTGCTGCTCAGCGGCAATGACCTGGGGATGATCGCGATCATCGGCATCATCCTGTTGATCGGCATCGTCAAGAAGAACGCGATCATGATGATCGACTTCGCCCTGGAAGCCGAGCGCCACCAGGGCATGAGCCCGCGCGATGCGATCTACCAGGCGGCGCTGCTGCGTTTCCGGCCGATCCTGATGACCACCCTGGCCGCGCTGTTCGGCGCCGTGCCATTGATGCTCGCCACCGGTTCCGGTGCCGAACTGCGCCAGCCGCTGGGCCTGGTGATGGTCGGCGGGCTGCTGGTGAGCCAGGTGCTGACCCTGTTCACCACCCCGGTGATCTACCTGTACTTCGACCGCCTGGCCCGCCGTTGGCGCCCAGCGGCTGACGCACAGCAGGCCGACGCATGAACCTGTCCGGTCCTTTCATCCGCCGGCCAGTGGCGACCATGCTGCTGAGCCTGGCGATCATGCTGCTGGGTGGGGTGAGCTTCGGCCTGTTGCCGGTTTCGCCGCTGCCGCAGATGGACTTCCCGGTGATCGTGGTCCAGGCCAGCCTGCCCGGCGCCAGCCCCGAGGTCATGGCGTCCACCGTGGCCACGCCGCTGGAGCGCAAGCTCGGTGCGATTGCCGGTGTCACCACCCTGACCAGCAGTTCCAACCAGGGCTCGACCCGGGTGATCATCGGCTTCGACCTGGGCCGTGACATCGACGGTGCCGCGCGTGAGGTGCAGGCGGCGATCAACGCCACCCGCAACCTGTTGCCCAGTGGCATGCGCAGCATGCCCACGTACAAGAAGATCAACCCGTCGCAAGCGCCGATCATGGTGCTGTCGCTGACCTCCTCAGTGCTGTCCAAGGGGCAGTTGTACGACCTGGCCGACACCATCCTGTCCCAGAGCCTGTCCCAGGTCAGCGGGGTAGGGGAGGTGCAGATCGGCGGCAGTTCGCTGCCCGCCGTGCGCATCGAGCTGGAGCCACAGCTGCTCAACCAGTACAACCTGGCCCTGGACGATGTGCGCACCGCCGTGGCCAACGCCAACCAGCGCCGGCCCATGGGTTTTGTCGAGGACAAGGAACGCAACTGGCAGGTGCGCGCCAACGATCAGTTGGAGAAAGCCGAAGACTACAAGCCGATCGTGATTCGCCAGCAGAACGGCGCGATCCTGCGCCTGTCCGACGTGGCCAAGGTCACCGATGGCGTGGAGAACCGCTACAACAGCGGCTTCTTCAACGATGAGAGCGCGGTGCTGCTGGTGGTCAACCGCCAGTCCGGCGCCAACATCATCCAGACCGTCGAGCAGATCAAGGCCGAGCTGCCGGCCCTGCAGTCGCTGCTGCCGGCCAGCGTCAAGCTGGACGTGGCCATGGACCGCTCGCCGGTGATCAAGGCCACCCTCAAGGAGGCCGAGCACACCCTGCTGATCGCCGTGGCGCTGGTGATACTGGTGGTGTACCTGTTCCTCGGCAACTTCCGCGCCTCGCTGATTCCAAGCCTGGCCGTGCCGGTGTCGCTGGTGGGCACCTTTGCGGTGATGTACCTGTGCGGCTTCTCGCTGAACAACCTGTCGCTGATGGCGCTGATCCTGGCCACCGGCCTGGTGGTGGACGATGCCATCGTGGTGCTGGAGAACATCTCCCGGCATATCGAGAACGGTGAGAACCCCATGCGCGCCGCCTACAAGGGTGCGCAGGAGGTCGGGTTCACCCTGCTGTCGATGAACGTCTCGCTGGTGGCGGTGTTCGTGTCGATCCTGTTCATGGGCGGCATCGTGCGCGGCCTGTTCAAGGAGTTCTCGATCACCCTGGCGGCGGCGATCATCGTCTCGTTGGTGGTGTCGCTGACGCTTACGCCGATGCTCTGTTCGCGCTGGTTGAAGGTGCATGGCCCGCAGCAGCAGACCCGCTTGCAGCGCTTCAGCGACCGCATCCACCAGCGCATGGTCGCCGGTTACGATCGCAGCCTGGGCTGGGCGCTGCGCCACAAACGCCTGACGCTGTTCAGCCTGCTGGCCACCATCGGTCTCAACGTCGCCCTGTATGTGGTGGTGCCCAAGACGCTGATGCCACAGCAGGACACCGGCCAGCTGCAGGGTTTCGTCCGTGGCGACGATGGCCTGTCGTTCAGCGTGATGCAGCCGAAGATGGAGATCTACCGCCGGGCGCTGCTCAAGGACCCGGCCGTGGAGAGCGTCGCCGGCTTCATCGGCGGCAACAGCGGCACCAACAACGCCTTCATACTGGTGCGGCTCAAGCCCATCACCCAGCGCAAGGAAAATGCGCAAAAGGTCATCGAACGCCTGCGCAAGGAAATGCCCAAGGTGCCCGGCGGCCGGTTGTTCCTGATGGCCGACCAGGACTTGCAACTGGGCGGTGGTGGCCGCGACCAGAGTACTTCGCAGTACCTCTACACCCTGCAGAGCGGTGACCTGGCCGCCTTGCGCGAGTGGTTCCCGAAGGTGGCCGCCGAGCTGCGCAAGCTGCCCGAACTGACCGCCATCGATGCCCGCGACGGCGCCGGCACCCAGCAGGTGACCCTGGTGGTGGACCGTGACCAGGCCAAGCGCCTGGGCATCGACATGAGCATGGTCACCTCGGTGCTCAACAACGCCTACAGCCAGCGGCAGATCTCGACCATCTACGACAGCCTCAACCAGTATCAGGTGGTGCTGGAGATCAACCCCAAGTACGCCTGGGACCCGAGCACCCTGGAGCAGGTGCAGGTGATCACCGCCGACGGTGCCCGTGTGCCGCTGTCCAGCTTTGCCCGTTACGAGAACAGCTTGGCCAACGACCGCGTCAGCCACGAAGGCCAGTTCGCCTCCGAAGACATCTCGTTCGACGTGGCCGAAGGCTACAGCACCGACCAGGCCCTGGCTGCGCTGGAACGTGCGGTGGCCAGGCTGGGTTTGCCGGAATCGGTGATCGCCAAGCTGGGTGGTACTGCCAATGCCTTCACCAAGACCACCGAAGGCCAGCCGCTGATGATCCTCGGCGCCCTGGTGCTGGTGTACCTGGTGCTGGGCATTCTCTACGAGAGCTACATCCACCCGCTGACCATTCTGTCCACGCTGCCTTCGGCCGGCGTCGGCGGATTGCTCGCGCTGTACCTGACCGGCGGCGAATTCAGCCTGATCTCGCTGCTGGGGTTGTTCCTGCTGATCGGCGTGGTGAAGAAGAACGCCATCCTGATGATCGACCTGGCCCTGCAGCTGGAGCGCAACGACGGCCTGTCGCCCGAAGAGTCGATCCGCCGCGCCTGCCTGCTGCGCCTGCGGCCGATCCTGATGACCACCCTGGCCGCCATCCTCGGCGCACTGCCGCTGTTGCTCAGCCAGGCCGAAGGCGCCGAAATGCGCCAGCCGCTGGGCCTGACCATCATCGGCGGCCTGGTCTTCAGCCAGATGCTCACCCTGTACACGACGCCTGTGGTCTACCTCTATCTCGACCGCCTGCGCCACCGTTTCAACCGTTGGCGCGGCGTGCGCACCGACGCTGCCCTGGATACCCCGCTATGAACTTTGCCCATACCCGCCTGCACCGTGCCCTCATGCGCCTGACCCAGGGGCGCGGCTCGCGCCTGGTTGGCGCCGGGCTGTGCGTGGCGATGCTCAGCGCCTGTACCCTGAGCCCCGACTACCACCGTCCAGCGTTGAGCACCCCGGCGCAGTTCAAGCAGGCCGAAGGCTGGACCCAGGCCAAACCGTCCGACGCCATCGCCCGCGGCGCCTGGTGGGAGATCTACGGCGACGCGCAGCTCAATACGCTGGTCGAGGAGCTCAACCGCAGCAACCAGACCGTTGCGCAATCCGCGGCCCAATACCGCCAGGCCCAGGCCCTGGTGCGCAGCAGCCGCGCCTCGCTGTTCCCCTCGCTGGACCTGTCCGTTGGCAAGACCCGGTCGGCCCAGGGCACCGGCAGCTCCAGCTCCAGCCTGTCGAACAACAGCAGCGGTATCCGCGACACCTACAACGCCCAGCTTGGCGTCAGCTGGGAGATCGACCTATGGGGCAAGTTGCGCGAAACCCTGAATGCCAATGAAGCCAGCGCCCAGGCCAGCCTCGCCGACCTGGCCGCGATCCGCCTCAGCCAGCAGTCGGAGCTGGTGCAGAACTACCTGCAACTGCGGGTGATCGATGCGCAGAAACGCCTGCTCGAAGCTACCGTCGCCGCTTATGAGCGTTCATTGAAAATGAACGAAAACCAGTACCGCGCCGGCGTGGCCGGGCCGGACGCCGTGGCCCAGGCCCGCACCCAGCTCAAGAGCACCCAGGCCGACCTGATCGACCTGGCCTGGCAGCGGGCGCAGTACGAGAACGCCATCGCGGTGCTGATGGGCAAGGCGCCGGCCGACTTTGCCCTGGCCGCGACCGAGGCGATTCCGGCGTTGCCGGATATTCCGGTGGCGCTGCCGTCGCAGTTGCTGGAGCGTCGCCCGGATATCGCCTCGGCCGAGCGCAAGGTCATGGCTGCCAACTCGAACATCGGAGTGTCCCGCGCGGCCTACTTCCCCGACCTGTCGCTGAGCATGAGCGGCGGGTATTCCAGCAGCAGCTTCAACAACTGGATCGAGTTGCCCAACCGCTACTGGTCCGTGGGGCCGCAGTTGGCATTGACACTGTTTGATGCCGGCAAGCGCAGCGCCGAAGTGGACCGCACCGTGGCTGTGTACGACCAGACCGTGGCCCAGTACCGGCAGACCGTGCTGGATGGGTTCAAGGAGGTCGAGAATTACCTGGTGCAGCTCAAGGTGTACGGCGACGAGGCCGTGGTGCGCCAGGAAGCACTGGATGCGGCGCGCGAGTCGTTGCGCCTGACCGAGAACCAGTACAAGGCCGGGTTGATCGGCTACCTGGATGTGGTGAGCGTGCAGACTACGGCGCTGAGCAATGAGCGCAGTGTGCTGACGCTGCTGCAGGGGCGGTTGTTGGCGAGTGTGCAGTTGATTGCGGCATTGGGTGGCGGTTGGGACGAGCAGCAGGCGCTGGCGGACCAAGGGGACTGAGTTGATCGCAGTAAAGGGACTGCTTCCTGGTGCATGACGGGCGAGCGGCAGCGACTTCGAGATCGAGCGCCGCCCACGCGGCGCATCGCTGGCAAGCCAGCTCCCACATCTGTTTCGGGCCAGTCACTCCTGCAAGCTCATCACTGTACGCCTTGTTGGCCCGACTCGATTTTTAGGTGCGCACTGATGACGCTGCGCCAGACTCAAGACATGCGCCAAGGCGCGCAGCGGTACCTTCACAGGAATAATTGGCCCGAAACAGATGTGGGAGCTGGCTTGCCAGCGATGCGCCGCGCGGGCGGCGCTCGATCTCATAGGCGCCAAACCTCTAAAGGTGAACACCTCGCAGCCCCCCCAGACCCACCAAATGCAGAAACCCCCGCCAATCCAAATGAGTGCGTGGCGATCTGCCATTTCTGGTGCACACTGTATCGGGCCCGTTTGACTTACTGCTAATGCAGTTTGGGCACTTTGACCAGGTCGGAGCATGGAGCGCCCAGGCCATATCTGTCAGGTACGCAGGAGCGAGAGGGTCGCAATGAGCGCACAACGTCGGTATCGGTCGGTGTTATGGCTCGCCTTGGCCTTGCTGCCAACCTTCACCCTTGCCGATGAGCCGTGCCGGCAACTGACCGCCACCGGCAACCCGGAATACCCACCTTACCTCTGGCGCGATCCAAGCAACCCCCAGCAACTGATCGGTGCCAATGCCGACCTGCTCAAGCACGTGGCCAACGAGCTCGGGCTGGCGGTGCAGATCCTCTACACCGGCCCCTGGTCGCGGGCCCAGGAAGAGCTGAACACCGGGCGCATCGACCTGATGGCCGGCTACTTTCATACCCAGGCCCGGGAGCAGTGGGTCGATTTCGTCAGCCCGCCGTTCCTGTTCAACTCCAGTGTGGTCTGGGTTCGCAAGGGCGAAGGCTTTGCCTATAGCGACTGGTCCGACCTGAAGGGCCGGCGCGGTGGAACCTTGGTCAACAACAGCCATGGTCAGGCCTTTGACGACTATGCCCGCGCGCAACTCAGCCTCGAGGCGGTGCCCAGCGCCACCCAGGCCTTCGAGAAGCTGCTGCGCAAACGCAATGACTACGTGATTTTCGAACGCTATCCGGGCCTTGCCCTGGCCCGTACGCTGGGCAAGGAACAGCAACTGGAGGTACTGGAGCCGCCGATCTCCAGCGAAGGGCTGTACCTGGCGCTGTCGCGCAAGTCCTCCTGCAACACGCCCGAACTGCGTGAGCAACTGGCGCTCAAGCTCAAGTCGCTGGCCGCAGGGCCGCTTCCAGAGCAACTGATGACGCAGAACCTGGAACGCTGGAAACGTCAGCAAACCGGGGAGTGAAGCAGCGCTTTGGTCATGAGCAGGGCTGGCGCCTGCCACCTTTCATCTAAAGCGTGGCTGGCGGTCGCCTATGCTGTTTCAGCGACATCCAAGTCCCTCGATCACCCAGCGAAGAGGCAAACCCATGAGTACCAGGCCTACAGTCGTTCTCGTCCACGGTTTCTGGGGCGGCGCCGCCCATTGGGGCAGGGTGATCGTCGAACTGTCACGCAGAGGGATCAGTGACTTGAGGGCCGTGGAGCTGCCGTTGACTTCCCTGGCCGATGACGCTGAGCGCACGCGCAAGATGGTCGCGCAGGTGCAGGGGCCGGTACTGCTGGTGGGGCATTCCTACGGCGGCGCGGTCATCACCGAGGCGGGTAACGCGGCGAACGTGATGGGGTTGGTCTACATCGCTGCCTTCGCACCCGATGCCGGGGAGAGCCCCGGCGGCCTGACGCAACAGCACCTGCCGGTGGCGGCGCCGAACCTTGAGCCGGACAGCGACGGCTACCTGTGGATCAAGGCCGACAAGTTCCACGAGAGCTTCTGCCAGGACCTGTCGACTGACGATGCACTGGTGATGGCGGTGACGCAGAAGGCGCCGCTGGCCAGTACCTTTGGCGACAACATCAGCAACCCGGCGTGGCGGCACAAGCCCTCGTGGTACCAGATCTCCAGTCAGGACCACATGATTGCACCGGCCAACCAGCAGATGATGTCGGCGCGGCTGAAGGCGCGCAAGGTCATCACCCTGGACGCCAGCCATGCCTCGCTGGCGTCCCACCCGCGGGAGGTTGCGGCACTGATCGAGGAAGCACTCGGTTAGCCGTTCAGCTCTTGCACTTGGCCAGCACCACCTGGCAGGTCTTCGGCGCACCGCCCGAGCGGCCGGCATAGCGCATGCAGCTGTCCAGCGACTTGCGGCTGGCCGTGGCCAGGGTCGGGCCGAACGCCAGGCCGCCTTCGCCGCTGCTGGGCATGGCCTTGGCGTAACAGTTGGAGCCCTGGGCGGCGTAGCGGGTACTGGCATGTTTGCTCGAGCAGCCGGCTGTGAGCGCCAGGCTCAGGGCGAGCAGGGGGAGGGCGAGCAAGGGTATGTGCCCGGACCGGGTGGCCATCGTGAGCTCCTGAAACAGTGGTGGAAGGTTGTGGCGGCTTGTACAGATTAGCTGGCGTCGCTTCGCTTGGCGCGTGCTCGAGGGTGCCCGAGCAACGCCGTCTCGTTCAAGCCCGGCAATGGCGAATGATTATGGCAGTGGGGCAACAGACGACAAGTGGCAATCTGCCGGTATCTGCCCATCAAAAGGCTCTAGCTCAGCTATTACGCTGCTTTCGGCCAGTCATTGGATCCATTCTCGTTCGTGAAAACCCCGTGCGTTTCGTCAAAGCTTGAGTACAATCATCGGCTTTTCCGGGCACCCCTTCGCCCTGCTCCTGGAAGTGCAAATGCTGATCGGTAGTTACTCCTCCTCGCTGGTGTTGATCTCGCTGTGCGTGGCCATTCTTGCCTCTTATACGGCCCTCGATCTGACCGGGCGCATCGCCACGGCCAAAGGGCGTGCGGTGCATCTGTGGATGGGGGGTGGGGCACTGGCCATGGGCATCGGCATCTGGTCGATGCACTTCATCGGCATGCTCGCCTTCAGCCTGCCGATCAGCCTGGGTTACGACACCGCGCTGACGGCGCTGTCCCTGCTGATCGCGGTGCTGTCGTCGGGCTTTGCCCTGTGGCTGGTGAGCCAGCCGAAGTTGCCGTGGCTGCAGCTGGGCTTCGGTGCGCTGATCATGGGCACCGGCATCGCCTGCATGCACTACATGGGCATGGCCGCGCTGCGCATGCAGCCTGGGATCGACTATGACCCGACCCTGTTCGGCGCCTCCCTGGCCATAGCGGTAGGCGCATCGGCTGCGGCGCTGTGGATCGCCTTCCGTCTGCGCCAGCACACCCCGTATGTACGGCAGGTGCGTGGTGTGGCGGCGGTGGTGATGGGTATCGCCATCGTCGGCATGCACTACACCGGCATGGCGGCGGCGAACTTCCCCGAGGGCAGTTTCTGCGGTGCGCTGGCCGATGGCCTGGCGGGCGATGGCCTCGATTACCTAGTACTGATCACCACCCTGGCGGTGTTGGCCGTGGCCCTGCTCACTTCGGTGCTGGACGCGCGTCTGGAAGCGCGCACGGCGGAGCTGGCGCGTTCGCTGACGCTGGCCAACCAGGAACTCACCCAACTGGCCCTGCATGACACCCTCACCGGGCTGCCCAACCGCACATTGCTGGCCGACCGCATCGAGCAAGCCATGGGCCGGGTGGCGGAGCAGGGCGGCTGCTTCGCCCTGATGTTCATCGACCTGGACGGTTTCAAACCGGTCAACGATGCCTTTGGCCACCATATCGGCGACCTGTTGCTCAAGGCGGTGGCGGCGCGCTTGCGCGGCCACCTGCACAGCCAGGACACCCTGGCGCGTATCGGCGGTGACGAGTTCGTGCTGCTGGTCGAGCTTGGCGAGCCGGACGATGCCATGAACGTCGCGGCCAAGCAGGTCAACCTGATGGCCAAGCCGTTCCGGGTGGCCGAGCATGACCTGATGCTGTCGGCCAGCCTGGGCATCGTGCTCTACCCAGGCAACGGCCTGGATCAGCATGAGCTGCTGCGCAACGCCGACGCCGCGATGTACCACGCCAAGAGTGCCGGCAAGAACGGCTACAGCTTCTTCGACGCGTCGATGAACAGTAACGCGCGCCAGCAGCTGCAATTGCTGCAGGACTTGCGCACGGCGCTGGAGCATGGCCAGTTCCGCCTGCATTACCAGCCCAAGTTCGACGCCGTCGCGCGCCAACCCATCGGCGCCGAGGCACTGCTGCGCTGGGAGCACCCGCAACATGGCCTGATGCTGCCGGACCGCTTTATCGGCCTTGCCGAAAAGACCGGGCTGATCATCCCCATCGGCGAGTGGGTGCTGGGCGAGGCCTGCCGGCAGATGCGTCAATGGTTGGGCGAGGGGCGGGAGGACTGGCGTATCGCGGTCAACCTGTCGGCGATCCAGTTCTGCCATGCCGGGCTGGTCGACAGCGTCGCCCAG
Source organism: Pseudomonas sichuanensis (assembly GCF_003231305.1). Lineage (GTDB taxonomy): Bacteria > Pseudomonadota > Gammaproteobacteria > Pseudomonadales > Pseudomonadaceae > Aquipseudomonas > Aquipseudomonas sichuanensis. The sequence goes on from NZ_QKVM01000027.1 coordinate 62,458, forward strand.
GCCCTCGCCGATAACGGCCTGCCGGCCAACCGGCTGACCCTGGAAATCACCGAAACCACCGCCATGCGCGACGCCGATGCCAGCCTGATGGTGCTGCAGCGCCTATCGGACATGGGCGTGGACCTGTCCATCGATGATTTCGGCACTGGTTATTCCAGCCTGATGTACCTCAAGCGCCTGCCGGCCAACGAGCTGAAGATCGACCGAGGGTTCGTCCGTGACCTGGAGCAGGACAGCGATGACGCGGCGATCGTCTCGGCCATCGTTGCGCTGGGCCAGGCACTGGGGTTGCGGATCGTCGCCGAGGGGGTGGAAACGGACCGCCAGCAGGATTTCCTGACCCGACTGGGCTGCGACTCGCTGCAGGGTTACCTGCTGGGGCAGCCGGTACCGCCCGAGCAGTTCATGAACGGGCTGGACACGCGGCGTGAGACGGTAGGCTAGACCGCGTCGCGCAGCGGGTTGAAGCGCAGGTCGAAGGTCTCCATCTCGGCCTCTACCGCTTCGATGATGCGCTCGACATCGGTGGCGGCCATGATTGCCGCGCAGGGGATGCCGGCGATGGCCAGCAGGGTTTCACCGCTGGCGCGGTCGAAAAGCCGGGCGACCATGCTGCGTGGCGCATCCATGCTGGCTTCGAAACCCAGAGGATGGAAATGCCAACGCATCACCTGGCAGGCGTTGGGGAACGTCATCTTGTTCATGCCAGCCTCCTTGTTCGTTGCTGAACGGGGTGATGTCGAAGTTTGAAGTCAGACAGGCCTTACCTGGCCGTCGGAATCTAACCATAGCAGTCGCCACGGCAACGTTCCGCGCAAAACATGACAAATGTGTTAATGCATGACGGCCGTCACAGTGGCCTGTTGACGACCGGCTGGCGGCCGACGGCCTGGGCAAACGTTTTCCCGCAAGGGGTGGGGGCTGACGCCGGTGCCTGCTCTGCTATGTTTACCGACAGCGCGTTTCGGACCAGCGGCGCTGCCGGGCAGACAGGGAGACAGTCATGCGTTACGCCACGCTCACCCAACGTATCGCCGGCGACGCGGCTGCCGCCTGGGACATCCACTACCAGGCCCAGGCCCTGCGCAAGCAAGGCCGCGAGGTCTTCCTGCTGTCGGTGGGCGACCCGGATTTCGATACCCCCGCAGCGGTGGTTGAAACCGCCGTGAGCAGCCTGCGCCGGGGCGACACCCATTACAGCGATGTGCGCGGCAGCCTGGCCCTGCGCGAGGCGATCGTGCGCCAGCGCCGACTGGCGCTGCACCCGGACCAGGTGGTGGTCACCGCTGGTGCCCAATGCGCCCTGTACACCACCTTCCAGTGCCTGTTCGAAGCCGGTGACGAAGTGATCGTCGCCGAGCCCATGTATGTCACTTATCACGGCGTGTTCGGTGCTTGCGGGGCGCAGGCGGTGCAGGTGGCCGTGCGGCCGGAGCAGGGGTTTCGCCTCGACCCCGAGGCGGTGGCCCGGGCCATCACCCCGCGTACCCGCGGGTTGCTGCTCAACAGCCCGCACAACCCTACCGGTGCGGTGATCCCTTTGGCAGACCTGCGCCGTCTGGCGCAATTGTGCCGCAAGCATGACCTGTGGCTGGTGTGCGACGAGGTCTACCGGGGTCTGCTGTATGAAGGCGAGGCGCCCAGCCCGTTGGGCCTGCCGGGCATGGCCGAGCGCTGCGTGGTGATCGACAGCCTGTCCAAGACCCATGCCATGAGCGGCTGGCGGATTGGCTGGGTGATCGGGCCGCCGGCGCTGGCCGAGCACCTGAGCAACCTGGCGATGGCGATGCTGTTCGGCCTGCCGGAGTTCGTGATGCAGGCCGCTTGCGTGGCGCTGCAGCAGCAACTGCCCGAAGTGGCGTGCATGCGCGAGGCTTACCGCCAGCGGCGCGATCGGGTGTGCGCGGTGCTCGAAGGCTGCCCAGGCGTGCAGCCCCACCGGCCGGCCGGGGGCATGTTCGTGATGCTCGACATTCGCGCCACCGGGCTCAGCGCCCAGGCCTTCGCCCAGCGCCTGCTCGACGAGCAAGGCGTGGCGCTGCTGCCTGGAGATGCCTTCGGGCCGAGCGCTGCCGGGCATGTACGTCTGGGCCTGGTGCTGGACGCCGAGGTGCTGGAGCAGGTATGCCGACGGATCGCCGCCTGTGCGCGGCGCCTGCTAGCCGAGCAGGCCGGCGGCGATGTTGATGGTGAAACCGAGGATCGCCGTGTTGAACACGAAGCCTACCAATGAGTGGGCCAGCACCACCCGGCGCATGGCGCGCCCGCCGACCCCCACGTCCGAGGTCTGCACGGCGACGCTGATGGTGAACGAGAAATAGTGGAAGTCCCAGTAGTCCGGGTTGCGCTCGCCATCGGCGAAACGCAGCGGTGGTTCGTGGCAGTTGCCGGTGTAGAACAGCCGAGCGTAGTGCAGGCTGAAGATGCAGCCGATCATCAGCCATGAGCCGGCAACGGTGAGGCCGGTGTACAGGTAGTGCAGGGCCAGGGCGTTGCCCGCAAGCCCCCGGCTTGAAACCAGCTGCAGGGTCACCGCGGCGAGGCTGGCGATGGCGGCGACGCTCACGGCGACCAGCACCAGGCCGGCGTTTTCGTCCTCGACGCGGGCCACCTTGCGCACCCTGTCGGGCGTGGCCCGCAGGCTGAGCCAGAGGACCATCAGCAGGTACAGCCAGACCCCGAGGTTCCAGCCGGCGAGGATGTGCTGCACGGTGTCGTCGGCCGGGATCAGCCAGGCGCCGGCAAGGCCGGCCAAGGTGGCGAGGGTGAGACGGGGGTGGGTACGGGTCAGGTGGTGGAAGGCCATGCGGTCTCGTTGTTGGAGAAGGATGCCGTTCAACTGTAGTCCACTCTGCTGCCCTTGGCGGTTCGGCGCTCCCACAGTGGAAGCACTTCTTGATCTATACGCTGTACCTGTGGGCGCGGGCTTGCCCGCGAAGGGCTGCGAAGCAGCCCCATTTTGGCTTCACTGACCTGTAGCAGGACTAACCCGGCATCCCATCTACACGGGGCCGCAGCAGAATCGGCAGGTAGTGCCAAACGAACAGCAGCAACGCCGTGCAGCCGAACACCACCGAAAGCCCCAGCCCCAGTGACGTGAAGGGCGTCACCAGCACCCGGGCAACCGCGGCCAGCTGGATCAGGGCAAACGTCCAGCCGATGCTGCGCGGCACCTGCAAAGGCCGCCCGGTATGCCCCAGGCTGACCCGCGCCATCATCGCCACGATCAGCCCGGTCATCGCCCCCACCGTCAGCGCGTGGGCCGGCAGGCTGGGGTTGAGCGCGATACCCGTATGCCACAGAGCCAGGCCCAGGCAGGCCGGGATCAGCCAGGCATAGGCCAGGTGCAGCGACCACAACAGCGGCAGCCGCCATAGGCCACGGTCGTGCCACAACGCCAGGCGCACCGCGTGCAGCACAGCGAGGGCAGCGAACAGTACCGCCATGGCGGGTTGTGGCGTGTCCTCGAGGCCGAGCACATAACTGACCGGCAGGGCCACGCTGCCCAGCAGGCAGGCGCGGTCGAGCCAGGGCCGGGCAGGGGCGGGGCTCATGTTGCCCAGGCCACGGCGGGTGAAGAACGGGATGACCCGCCCGCCGATCACGCTCATCATCGCCGCCACCAGCCACAACCCGGCGAGCACGCCACGCCGTTGCCACGCCTCGTCCTGGTTCAGCCAGCCGAACAGGGTGATCCACTGGCAGCTGGCGAGCAGCAGCACCAGCGCCACGATCGGGTAGTTGTTGCGCAAACGCCGCTGGATGATCGGCCGCGCCAGGGCCAGCGCCACCAGCGGCAGGAATGCGCCATGCACGGCCACCAGCAGCGCTGGCGGCAGCGCCAGGAACCAACTGGCGCGACCCAGCAGCCAAAGCAGGAACAGCCCCTGCAGCCAGCGCCCGCTGAGGCCGGGCAGGCCGCTCCAGTTCTGCACTGCCGTGAGCAGGAAGCCGGCGACGATCGCCACGGCAAAGCCGAACAGCATCTCATGCCGGTGCCAGGCGAGCATGCCGCCAGGGGCCGTGGTATGCAGTGCGCCGCTGAGCGCCCCGGCCCATAGCAACAGGGCGAGCAAAGCGAACAGGCTGCCGCCGAGGAAGAACGGTCGAAAAGCCAGGGCCCAGAGGGCCTGGCGCGGACGGGCGGCAATCGGCTGGACAAGCATGGCAAGACCCTTGGTTCGATCACAGAGGTTGAATGGGGTAACATCACAATCCGTGCCAGCGCTCAAACCCTTGAATATCAAGGTGATGGCACTTCATCGAGTCATATTGACCCGATTATTTTGTTGTCGTTTTGACATCTATGTGCGTCATAACGACTCGCTTCACGCTTTGCTTGATCATGAGCAAGGCTTCGCTACAGGATCCCCGTTGTGATTGACCTCGCGCGCAACCCGCTGCTGCAGTACCTGGCCCGCCTGGCCCCGTCCAGTCAGCTGACCATGCGCTATATCCTCCAGGACGCGGCTGACCGCCTGGGTTTCGTCGATGCCGACATCGCCGATGTGCCGTGGCACCACCTCGAGCCCGGCCATGTGATCGCCCTGGTTGCCGCCCTGCGTGCCGACGGCTATGCCCCCAACACCTCTTCGCTGTACGTCAACGCCGTGCGCGGGGTGATGAACGAAGCCTGGCGGCTGGGGCAGATCGAGCATGAACAGCTGCTGAAGATCCGCGAGATCAAGCCTGCCAGCGGCAGCCGCCTGCCCCCGGGGCGCAACCTGCGGCGTAGCCTGATCCGTGAGCTGATGGAGGTCTGCGCCGCCGACCCGCGGCCCCAGGGCGTGCGCGATGCGGCGATCCTCGCGCTGCTGTATGGCACCGGCATGCGCAAGTCGGAGTCGGTGGACATCGACCTGGCCCAGGTGGACTTCCAGGAGCGCTGCGTGCAGGTGCTGGGCAAGGGCAACCGCCAGTTGCTCAAGTACGCCCCGGCCTGGGCCTTCGACAAGCTCTCGGCCTGGCTCGAACTGCGCCGCCAGCACCTGCCGGCCGGCGAGCGTGACGACAGTTTCCTGTTCAACCGTATCCGCCGCGGCAGCCACATCACCCGCGCGCGCATCACCAAGCACGCCATCTACTACATCGCCCGCCAGCGCGGGGCGCAGGTGGGGGCGAAGATCATGCCCCACGACTTTCGCCGGGCGTTCATCACCCGGGTGATCGAGGAACATGACCTGTCGATCGCCCAGAAGCTGGCGCACCACGCCAATATCCAGACCACGGCGATTTATGACAGGCGCGATGACAACGAGCGGCGCCGGGCGGTGGAACGCTTCGACTATTGAGCAGTACCTGTCGGCGCAGCTGCTGGCCCCATCGCTGGCAAGCCAGCTCCCACCTCGAGCGTGCTTACCACCCGTTATGCGCTCCTACAGCGGATGTGCAAGTCCATTGTGTGGGAGCCGGCTTGCCGGCGATGAGGCCAGTGCAGGTAACCCAGGGCCGTCTCCCCCCAAAGGACCACCTCACGCCCCGGCGTATTGCAACACCCGGCTGCGCCCCTGCTGCTTGGCCGCATACAGCGCATGGTCGGCCATCGACAGCAGCCGTGACAGGTCGCATTCCTGTGCCGGCCGGCTGACGATGCCGATGCTCACCCCCAACTGGCCGGGTTCCAGCATCGGCAGCCCGGCAAACCCGGCGCAGATGCGCTGCGCCACGGCATCAGCGGCTGCGGCGTCGCTGCCGCGCAGCAGGCAAGCGAACTCTTCGCCGCCGATCCGTGCGAACAGATCGTCGCGGCGCAGGTGGCTCGCCGTTTCGTTGGCGAACGCAATCAGCACTTCGTCCCCCTTGGGGTGACCGTAGTGGTCGTTGATCTGCTTGAAGTGGTCGAGATCGCACAGCAGCAGGGTTACCGGCATACGGCGGGCAGCGCATTCGCGCAGCAACTGCTCGCCACCTTCCATGAATGCACGGCGGTTCTCGATGCCGGTCAACGGGTCGCTGTAGGCTGCGGCCCGCAATTGAATCTCGGCGCGCTCACGGACCATCGCCAGGATGACGTAGGAAATGCCGATGGCGAACAGCATCGATTCAAACAGGATCAAGGCAAACAGCGCCGGGGAACCGGCTTGCAGGGTGATCGCTCGGGCGAGGGCGTCACCCTCGTCGACCCAGGCGCGGATGAAGTAGATCAGCGCATGCAGGCTGGTGAGGATCAGCGCGGGGGTGTACGACACCTGCAGGTGTACCCGCGGCCACTTCAGCTCGGCGATGCTCAGCAGGGTATAGCCGAGGGTCGCGATGGAATAGACCTTCACCCGCAGGCCAAGATCGTCATGGAAGCCCGGCCACAGGCTGAACAGCCACCACCACACGGCCCCCGCCAGCAGCAGCGGCCAGTGCGGCGTGCGCCCACCGAGCACGCGCATGGCCGTCCAGCCAAGGCCGGCAGCGGCCAACAGCAGGCTGTTGCCCAGCACCAGTGCCAGGTAGTCCATGCCCAGGCCGCGCAGGCCGGTCAGCCCCACGCCAACCGTGGAGGCCAGCAGCATCGCGCCCAGATAGCCCAGGCTCGGGTCGCCGGCGCAGCGCCGCCAGGCGTGCAGGGTGAGAATGCTCATCAGGGTGAAGATGAACACGGCGACCAGCATCAGGGTCGGCAGGCTAAGCGGCACGTGGCGGGGCTCTCGGGATAAACCGCGAATGCTAAGCCAGGTGTGTGGCCATTTGCTACCGCGCTCAGTGAATGCTCGATGCCAGTTCGAAGATCGGCATGTACATCAGGATCACGATCAGGCCGATCAACAACCCGATGAAGGTCATCAGCAGCGGCTCGAACAGCTTGACGAACCACTCGACCCAACGCCCGATCTCCTGGTCGTGGAAGTCGGCGCAGCGCTCCAGCATCTCGCCGAGGTTGCCCGACTGCTCGCCGGCCCGCAGCAGGCGCAGTGACACCGGTGTCACCAGTTGCCCGGCTTCCAGTGCATCGGACAGCGGCAAGCCTTCGGCCACGCGCTGGCTGGCTTGTTCCAGGCCTTCGGCAGCGGCGCTGCCCAGCAGCCCCCGGGCCATGCCCAGGGCGGTGAGGATGGGGATGCCACCCTGCAGCAGAATCCCCAGCGAGCGGTAGAAACGCGCCAGTTCGTACATCACCAGGCGCTGGTGCAGGGCCGGGACGCGGCGCAGCTGGCGACTGGCCCAGCGGCGCACCGCCGGGTGGCGGCGCAAGGTGACCAGCAGCGTGATGGCGCCCAGCGTGCCGAGCCCCAAGGGCAGTTGCTGGGCGTGCAGGAACAGGCCGATCTGCATCAGCACCCGTGACAGCCATGGCAACTCGGTGCCCATGCCCTCGAACACCAGGCTGAAACGCGGCACCACGTAGCCGAGCAGGAACAGCACCACGCCACCGCCCACCAGCAACAGCAACAGTGGGTAGACCGAGGCACCCACCAGCTTCTGGCGCACCAGGTCCAGGCGCTGGCGGTAGCCGATGTAGCGCGTCAGCGCATCGCCCAGTGCCCCGGTGCGCTCACTGGACTGCACCAGCGCCACATACAGCGTGGGGAATACCCGTGGCTGCTGGGCCAGGGCCTGGGACAACGAGCGCCCTTCATAGAGCTGGCGCACCAGGTGCTCCAGGGTCTTGCGCGCGCCGCCTGCGGGGGATTTCTCGGCCAGGCTTTCCAGCGCGTCGATCAGTGGCAGGCCGGCATTGAGCAGGGTGGTCAGTTCCTGGCTGAACAGCACCAGGTCGAACGCCGGCGCGCGACGCCAGGGCAGGGCGCGCAGGCCAAAGCCCATGCTGCGCGCGCTGAGCACCTTCAGGCCCTGGTCCTCGGCCTGGCGCCGCGCCTGATCGAGGTCTTCGGCCTCCACCTGCAGTTGCACCACGCCCTGGCTGCCCAGGGCCTTGAGCTGATAGCGCATGGCCGGGCTCCTTACTGCCAGCTGGTGATCTCGGCGTTCTCGCCATCGCCGCCGGGCTGGCCGTCCTTGCCCATCGACAGCAGGTCGTACTCACCGCCGTTCTCGCCGGGTTGCCGGTAGATGTAGGGACGGCCCCAGGGGTCCTGCGGCACGGCTTTCTGCAGGTAAGGCCCGGACCAGCGCGCCTCGCCGCTGGGGGCTACGGTCAGCGCCTGTAGGCCCTGTTCGCTGCTGGGGTAATGGCCGACTTCCAGGCGGTACAAGTCCAGGGCCTTGCCCAGGCCCTCGATCTGCGCTCGCGCCACCTTGGCTTCGGAACGGCCGAGCTGGCTGAAGTACTTGGGCGCGACGATACCGGCCAGCAGGCCGAGTACCACCAGCACCACCAGCAGTTCGAGCAGGGTGAAACCCTGTTGGGCATGGATTCTGCGCTGCATGGGGAAACCCTCCGTTGCGTGTGCACAGCTGCCATGCAACAGCCGTGCACGTCTGCGCCGGGGCCTTGCGCCATGCGGGATGGCAAGCGGCACGCTGCTTGCGTCGTGCTCCGTACACCCGGGTTTTCCGGGGCATTTCCCCCACATCGGGGGCCACGGTGGGAGGCGAACGACATGCGTGGACTGAGTTTTCTTGGCCTGGCCGCGGGATTGACGGCGGCAGTGGTGATGCCGGAGGCGCTAGCCGACGTGTACATCGCCAGTGACGGCAAGGGCGGCTTCATCCTGTCCAACGTGCACCGGCCAGGCCGGCAGTACGAGCGGGTGATCAGTGAGTCGACGGCGGACGGCGGGCCGGCCAACGCACAACTGGTCACGGGCCGGCCCTACGCCGATCTGGTGGCCGCCGCCGCCCTGGCCAACGATGTGCCCCAGGCGCTGCTGCATGCGCTGATCAAGGCCGAATCGGGCTACAACCCCAAGGCGCGTTCGCCCAAGGGCGCGGCGGGGCTGATGCAGTTGATGCCGGATACGGCGAAGGAGATGGGGGTCAAGGACGTGCTCGACCCGAAATCCAATGTGCAGGGCGGGGCGCGCTATCTCAAACGCATGCTGACCCTGTTCGACAACGACATCACCCTGGCCGTCGCCGCCTACAACGCTGGGCCCGAAGCGGTGCTCAGCCGCGGCAAGGTGGTGCCGCCGTTTGCCGAGACACGGCGTTATGTGCCCAACGTGCTGCGTGATTACCGCCTGTTGCGGGGGTTGGCCGACGATTCGCCGCTGTAGCCAGGTGGCCTGGCGGCCCCCTTGGTCGCGAAAGTGCCGGGCAGTGGCGTAAAACCATCATGGTTTCCCCAACTCTGGGCTATAACCTTGAAACAGGTGCCCAGCCGCGGAGCCCGCCATGGACCTCGCCCCCCGTCCCGACACACTCATGCCTGCCGCCGAGGCCAGCTCGGCACGCCGGCCATTCAACCTGCTGCGCTGGTATGCCTGGGTCAGCCTGGCCTTCATCGTTTCGGTGGCCGTGGGGCTGGGGTTGATCTCCAGCCGCTACATCATCGACGAGAGCGTCGAGCGCGATGCGTTGCTGACCGCCCAGTTCATCACCTCGATTGCCGACGCCGAGGTGCGTCATGTGTCGATCCCCAATGTGCGCACCATGGGCGAGCTGATCGACCCGCGCACCGATCACGGCATGCCGGATGTCGACCCCGAGGCCCGGCGCCGGGCCCGAGGCGAGTTTCTCGATCATATCGCCCACCTGCCGGACATGCTCCTGGCCAACATCTATGCCCCCGACCGCACGGTGATCTGGTCGAGCAACCCGGCGCTGGTGGGCAAACTGATCGAGGGCGACGACGACCTCGACCGGGCCTTCGAGTACAAGATGCGGGTGTCGGCGAGTTACCACGATTTCGACAAGGCGCGCAGTGAACAGAAGTTCGTCACCCCGCCTGAACAGCTGTTCATCGAAAACTACATCCCGCTGTTCGATGCCGATAACGATCAAGTCACCGCCATGGTGGAGATCTACAAGGAGCCCCACGACCTGATCGTGCGCATCGAACATGGCCTGCTGTTGATCTGGCTGGCCGTGGCGGTGGGCGCCGGGCTGGTCTATGCCGGGCTGTACGGCATCATGCGCCGGGCCGCGCGCTTGATGGCCGTGCAGCAGAAGCGGCTGATCGGCAACGAGACTTTCGTTGCGCTGGGCGAGGTGTCTTCGGCGGTGGCCCACAGCCTGCGCAACCCGCTGGCCAGCATCCGCTCCAGCGCCGAGCTGGCCCAGGCCTTCGACGAGGGCCCGGCGCAAAAGCATGTGAACGACATCATCAACCAGGTCGACCGAATGTCGCACTGGGTGCGTGAGCTGTTGCAGTCGCTGCGTCCGTTGAGTGAAGAGGCGGTGCCGGTAGACCTGGGGCAGGCGTTGCAGACCAGCCTGCAAGCCTACGACACGGCGCTGCGGCGCAGCAGCGTGCAGGTGCGCCTGGCCGAATTGCCAGCGGTGCAGGTACTTGGGCAACCGGTGTTGCTCGGGCAGATTTTCAACAGCCTGATCGCCAATGCCCTGGAGTCGATGGAGCAGGGCGGCGAGCTGCGTGTGGAGCTGGTGCGCCACGATCGGCGCAGCCTGACGCTGCGCCTTTCGGACACCGGCCGGGGAATGAGCGAGCAGCAACAGCGTTTGGCCTTCCGGCCGTTCTTCTCCACCAAACAGGGTGGCCTGGGGGTGGGGTTGATGCTGGTCAAGCGGATCATGGAGCGCTTTGGCGGCTCGGTGAGGCTGAGCAGCTATGAAGGTGTCGGTACCCGGGTGTCGCTCAACTTCCGCCTGGCCCAGTCGTGACAGGGATACCGGCGAAATTGCGCAAGCACGTGATTTCATTGGGGGTGCAAATGATGGGTGAACATTACCCAATTGTGGGGAATGTTTATCTAACCTGCTTTATGAGTATTGGTTAATTGACTGATTATTAACGGTTATTCAAATGAGCCAAGTACTGGCCAAAATCTTGCTTTCCCATCATCTAACCTTCGGCCAAGGCCGGCATCATGGTCGGCAGTCATCAATGTGCTACCGCGCGTAGCGCAGGCCATCCTCGGCAGTATCCAGGCGGGAACCAAGCGATGCAGACACTGCAGAACGAAGCCCCCGACAAATCCGCTGCGCCCTCGACCGGGCAGGCTGTGCCGCTACGCGAATTCAACCTGCTGCGCTGGTTTTCACTGGTCAGCCTGTTGATCATCGCTTCAGTGGCCATTGGCCTTGGCTATGCGTCGACACGCTTTGTGGTGCGTGACAGCGTCGAGCGCGATGCCATGCTGACCGCCCAGTTCATCCAGGCCATGGCCCAGGCCGAGGTACGTCATTCGCAATTGCCGCCGGGCGTCACCATGGGCGAGTTGCTCGACCCACGGCTCGATCAGCAGCACCTGCAGTTCACCCCGCAACTCGCCGAGTCGACCCGGGTGGAGTTCCTCGACCATGTCGAGCATTTGCCCGACACGCTGTTGGCCAACGTCTATGCCCGGGACCGCACGGTGATCTGGTCGACCAATGCGCAACTGATCGGCAAGCGCATCGATGAAGACGACGACCTCGAGCATGCCTTCCGCTCGCGCAAATCGGTCTCGGCCAGTTACCACAAGGCAGACGATGATCGCGAAGAGCAGAAGTTCGAGCGCGAGCCGCGCCACCTGTTCATCGAGAACTACATTCCCTTGTTCGACAGCCAGGGCGAGCAGGTGCTGGCCATGGTCGAGATCTACAAGGAGCCCCAGGACCTGGTGCGGCGCATCCAGCGTGGCTATGTGCTGATCTGGGGCTCTACCCTGGCAGGTGGGGCACTGATCTACCTTGGGTTGTTCTGGATCGTGCGCCGGGCTGCGGGCATGCTGCACCAGCAGCAGGATCGCCTGGTGGCGAGCGAAACCTATGCCGCCCTTGGCGAGATGTCCTCGGCGTTGGCCCACAGCCTGCGCAATCCGTTGGCCAACATACGCTCGAGCGCCGAGCTGGCCCAGGACATCGCCAACCCGGCGGCGCAGAAGAATATCGGTGACATCGTTACCCAGGTCGACCGCATGTCACGTTGGGTACGCGACCTGCTGGTGTCGCTACGCCCGGCCAGTGACGAGCCCGAAGCCGTCGACCTGGTTGCTGCCATCGAGGATGCGCGGCAGACGTTCACTCCACAGATCCAGCGTAATGCGGTGTGCTTCAGCTTCACTGGGCCCGCCGAGCAGTGGGTGGCCAGCCAGCCGTTGCAGCTGACCCAGATCCTCAACAGCCTGTTCGCCAACGCGCTGGAAGCGATGCCGCAGGGCGGCGAGTTGCGTGCCGAGGTGCTGGTGCTGGATGGGCAGCAGGCCCAGTTGCTGTTCAGCGACACCGGCAAAGGCATGACCGAGCAGCAGAAACGCATGGTGTTCAAACCCTTTTTCACCACCAAGCAGGGCGGCCTGGGTGTCGGCCTTGCGTTGGTCAAACGCATCATGGAGCGCTTTGGCGGTTCGGTCGAACTGAGCAGCCGCGAAGAGGAAGGAACCCGCGTCAGCCTTACTTTCAATCTTGCAGCGGGAGGGGACCATGGATCACAGCATCCTGGTGGTAGAGGATGACGAAATCCTCGCCGACAACATTTGCACCTACCTGAAACTCAAAGGCTTCGAGGTGACGGTGTGCCACAGCGCCGAGCTGGCCCCGGAGCAGATCAAACGGGCCCAGCCTGACGCGGTCCTCACCGACAACTCGTTGCCCGGCATGAGCGGCCATGACCTGTTGCGCACCCTGGTGGCCCAGGCCCCGGAGCTCAAGGTGATCATGATGACCGGCTACGGCAACGTCGAGGACGCTGTGCTGGCCATGAAGGAGGGCGCCTTCCACTACCTCACCAAGCCGGTGGTGCTGGCCGAGCTCAAGCTGATGCTGGACAAGGCCCTGGCCACCGAGCGCATGGAGCGTACGCTGTCGTTCTATCAGGAGCGCGAAGCGCAGAAGTCAGGTTTGCAGGCGCTGATCGGCGAGTCACCCGTCATGCTCGAGCTCAAGCACACCCTGCGCCAGGTGCTCGATGCCGAACGGCGCATGGCCAGCGACGACCTTCCGCCTGTGCTGGTTGAAGGCGAAACCGGCACCGGCAAGGAACTGGTGGCGCGCGCCCTGCATTTCGACGGCAGCCGCGCCAAGGGGCCTTTCATCGAGTTCAACTGCGCGTCGATCCCGGCCAACTTGTTGGAAGCCGAACTGTTTGGCCATGAAAAGGGCGCCTTCACCGATGCCAAGGAGCGCCGTGTGGGCCTGGTCGAGGCGGCCGATGGCGGCACCCTGTTCCTCGACGAGATCGGCGAGATGGACCTGGTACTGCAGGCCAAGCTGCTCAAGCTGCTCGAAGATCGCAGCATTCGCCGCATTGGTGCGGTGAAGGAGCGCAAGGTCGATTTGCGGGTGATCAGCGCCACCAACTGCAACCTTGAGCAGATGGTGCAGCAGGGCAAGTTCCGTCGCGATCTGTTTTTCCGGCTGCGCATCATCGCCCTCAAGGTGCCCCGGCTGTATGCCCGGGGCCAGGACATCCTGCGCCTGGCGCGGCACTTCCTCGCCCACCACGGGCGCCGCTACGGCAAGCCAGGGCTGCGGTTTTCCGCCGAGGCCGAGGCGATGATGCTCGGCTACAGCTGGCCGGGCAATGTCCGCGAACTGCGCAACATGCTTGAACAGACCGTATTGCTGGCCCCCAGCGAGGTGATCGGTGCGCATCAGCTGAACCTGTGCCTGACCCTGGTTGACGAACCCGTAGCTCAACCGGCGCCAGCGGCCATCTTCGAACTGCCTCGGCATGAGCCGGAAGCCGCCGGCAGCCTGCCGGACATGGAGCGCGACATGGTTTGCCGCACCCTTGACCGCACCGACTGGAATGTCACCAAGTCGGCACGCCTGCTGGGGCTCTCGCGTGACATGCTGCGCTACAAAATCGAAAAGCTGGGGCTGACACGGCCAGACAAGCGACAGTGGTGATGCGTCGTATGGGCCCTGACAGCGAACGTGGGAGCGGGCTTGCCCCGCGATTTGAACTTCACCGGTTGGCTCAAGGCCATGCCAAGCAAGCTGCGGGGCAGGCTATTGTCTCAGGGCTTGCCGCTGGCGCCTTCCCCTTGGCGGCCCATGCCCTCTGAGCCACTTTCCCCCAGCCCCGGCAGATCGCGATCATCATTCTGCCGGGCCGCGGGGCTGTCCGGATCATTGCCCTTGATCCGCGGGTCAGTGTCCCGAGGCATGGGCTGCTCGATCGGGTTGAGTGTGCTGTCCACGCCCGGCTGTGGAGCCGGGTTGTGCGGATCGTCGGGGTAGGTGGCGCCGGTACCGGCGGCGAATGCCAGGGGCGCTGCAAGCAGGGCGGCGAACAGGAAGGATCGGTTCATCGGGCAAGCTCCTTGCGACACAAAGAAATCGGCCCCGCTTGCGCGGGGCCGCTGTCTCACTTGGGCCACGCCCTCGTCAGCAAGTTGCCATGGCCCTGATCAACGGTCACACCACCTGGGCCAGCAACATGATGAAGATGATGCCGACCACCGACAGGATGGTCTCCATCATGCTCCAGGTCTTGAAGGTCTCGGCCACGGTCATGTTGAAGTACTGCTTGACCAGCCAGAAGCCGGCGTCGTTGACGTGGGACAGGATCAGCGAGCCCGCGCCGGTGGCCAGCACCAGCAGTTCGCGGTTGACACCCGGCACCAGGTCGATCACCGGTGCGACGATGCCGGCGCCGGTGATGGTGGCGACTGTCGCCGAACCTGTGGCAATGCGGATCACCGCGGCCACCAGCCAGGCCAGCATGATCGGCGAAATATCGGCCTGCACGGCCATTTGCCCGATCACGTTGCCCACGCCGGTATCCACCAGCATCTGTTTGAAGCCGCCGCCGGCGCCGACGATCAGCACGATCGCGGCAGTGGGGGCCAGGCTCTGGTCGAGCATCTTCATGATCTGCTGGCGGCTGAAACCGCGCGCCGAACCGAAGGTATAGAAGGCCAGCAGCAGGGCGGCGAGCAGGGCGGTGATCGGGTGGCCGATCAGGTCCATCCACTGGCGCACGATGTGCTCGGCCGGCAGTACCACGTCGGCGAAGGTCTTGAGCAGCATCAGCACCACCGGCAGCAGCACGGTGATCAAGGTCACGCTGAAGCTGGGCAGGTTCTTCTGGTCGGATTCACGGGCGATCTGGTCCATCAACTCCTGGGAAGGGTTGCCGGGGATGTAGCGCGAGATGAAGTTACCGAACAGCGGGCCGGCGATGACGGCGGTGGGCAGGGCGACCAGCAGGCCGTAAAAGATGGTCTTGCCGATGTCGGCATGGAAGATGCCGATCGCCAGCAATGGCCCCGGGTGCGGCGGCACCAGGCCGTGCACCACCGACAGGCCGGCCAGCAGCGGGATGCCGATCTTCACCAGCGATACCCCGGAGCGGCGGGCGACTATGAACACCAGGGGAATCAGCAGCACGAAGCCGATTTCGAAGAACAGCGGGATGCCCACCAGGAAGGCGGCGAACATCATGGCCCAGTGCACTTTCTGCTTGCCGAAGGCGCGGATCAGCGTCTGGGCGATCTGGTCGGCGCCGCCGGAGTCGGCCATCAGCTTGCCGAGCATGGTGCCCAGCGCAAGGACGATGCCGACAAAGCCCAACACGCCGCCAAAGCCGTCCTGGAACGACTTCATCACCTTGGCCACCGGCATGCCGGAGGTCAGGCCAAGAAAGCCTGCGGCCAGGGTGAGGGCAACGAAGGGATGGACCTTGAAATGGGTGATCAGCAGGATGAGCCCGATGATGGTGACCATCGCGTCGAGCAACAGGAAGGTATCAGTAGCCAGTCCGAACATGGTTCGTAAGCCTCGGTCTTGTCGTTGTTGTTTTGGCGTAGCTTGGTTTTGAGCGTTCGTCGCTTTCAGGTGGTGAGATAGCGCTATCTTTGGTGAGCCGGAAAACCGCCGGGTCAGGCAGTCCGCGCCAGGGGCCGCTCACCGCAGGGCTTTAGCCAGTCATGCACGGTCTCGGCGAGGGCCTCGATCGGGCGGGTGGCATCCAGCGCCAGGGTGAGGGGTTCGCCGCGCGGTGATTCCAGGGCGGCGAACTGGCTGTCGATCAGGCTGGCCGGCATGAAGTGGCCGGGGCGGGCGAGTACGCGCTTTTCGGCTTCCTGCGGGGTCAGCTCGAGGAACACGAAACCCAGCTCGGGCACGGCCTGGCGCAGGGTTTCGCGGTAGCGGCGCTTGAGTGCCGAGCAGGTGAGGATCGGGCGCTCGCCGGCCTTGATGATGGCCTGCAGTTCTTCGCCAAGGCGCACCAGCCAGCCGGCGCGGTCGTCATCGTCCAGGGGGATGCCGGCGCTCATCTTGGCAATGTTGCTGGCGGGGTGGAACGCATCGCCTTCGACCAGGCGACCACCGCTGCGCGCAGCAATGGCGGCGCCGATGCTGCTTTTGCCGCATCCAGCCACGCCCATCACCACTATCGCGGACAGGGGAAAGTTCATCGGTACCTCCTGCTGGGTGAGATAGCGCTGTCTCGACCAGGGCGAAACGAGAGTGCGAGCGCCACCCTCCCGGGTGTTATTGATTTTGTCTTAGGCAGTATGGACGCTGCATGCATGGCTGCTACCAAGATTGCATTGCCTGCATCCAGAGACAGCGCTACCTTAGTGACCGTTCCCCATTCCTGCAAGTAGTAAAATTACAACATTCATGTCTCGCATCGGCTCGCGTACCACAGGTCGTCCCACTCTGGCGGAAGTCGCCAGGCTTTCCGGGGTATCCCCGATTACCGCTTCCCGCGCCCTGCGCGGCGTCATCACTGTCGCCCCGGAACTGGTGGCCAAGGTCATGGCGGCAGCGGCCAGCCTGGGCTACGTTGCCAACCCGGCGGCGCGGGCCTTGGCCTCGGCGCGCAGCCAATCGGTGGTGGTGCTGATTCCGTCATTGTCGAACCAGTTGTTCATCGACACCCTCGAAGCCATTCACGAGGTCATGCGCCCGCGCGGCCTGGAGGTGCTGATCGGCAACTATCACTACGATATTGCCGAGGAAGAGAACCTGATTCGCAACTATCTCGCCTATCAACCTTGCGGCATGTTGCTCACGGGTTTCGAGCGCAGTGAGGGTGCGCGGCAGTTGCTGGCGGCCAGCCATGTGCCTTGTGTGCACATGATGGAGCTGGGCGGTGAAGCGGGGGCGCTGTCGGTCGGGTTCTCCCAGCACCAGGCCGGGCGTGCGGCGGCGCAGCATCTGATTGCGCGTGGGCGGCGGCGCCTGGGGTTCATCGCGGCGCAACTGGACCCGCGGGTGATGCAGCGGGCCGAGGGCTTCCGTCAGGCCTTGGCGGAGGCTGGGTTGCAGGCGCCGGAGCTGGAGATGCTCGACCCGCAGCCTTCGTCGATCGGTTTGGGCGGTGAGTTGTTCAGCCGTTTGCTGGCGCAGGCGCCGGATGTGGATGGGATCTTCTTCTGTAACGATGACCTGGCGCAGGGGGCGGTGCTGCAGGCGCTGCGTGAGGGGGTCGCGGTGCCGGGGCGGGTGGCGATGATTGGGTTCAACGATTTGCCGGCTTCGGCGCATATGGTGCCGCCGTTGACGTCGATTCGTACGCCGCGGGCGGCGGTTGGGCGGGGGGCGGCGCAGGCGTTGCTGGCGATGCTTGATGGTAAGCGGGCGGTGACTGAGCAGCAGGATCTGGGGTTTGAGTTGATGCAGCGGGAGAGTTCTTGATCGTTGGTGTGGTTTGATTCGGACTGAGGATGTTGGATGTTGGATGTTGGATGTTGGATGTTGGATGTTGGGTGTTGAATTGTTTGTTTGGTGATTGATTTGTTTTTATAAGGTATGCGCATTCATTAGCTTTA
>NZ_QKVM01000028.1 GCF_003231305.1 Pseudomonas sichuanensis
TATCAAAACAAACACACTGAGTCCCGAACCCGAACCCGAACCCGAACCCGAACCCGAACCCGAACCCGAACCCGAACCCGAACCCGAACCCGAACCCGAACCCGAACCCGAACCCGAACCCGAACCCGAACCCGACCAACGGCTCAAATACCTAATCCAAAAGTGATATCAAAGCGCTTGCACGCCGATAACGCCCATCTATGCTCAGGACATCCCGAGGGGCACAGGAGTCCCAGCGCATGTTCGAGTACCACCGCAAGTCCGACCTGGTCGAAATCCAGCGCTGCCGCCAGGCCCTGGCAGCCATGGAAGCGAAGCTCGCCGCCATCAGCCGCTCCATGGCCATGATCGAGTTCGCCCCCGATGGCACCATCCTCGAGGCCAACGACCATTTCTGCACGACCATGGGCTACAGCGCCGACGAGATCCGCGGCAAGCACCACCGCATCTTCTGTGACCCCACCTACGCCAAAAGCGCCGAGTACCAGCAACTGTGGCGTGAACTGGGGCAGGGCAAGGCCATCAGCGGCACTTTCGAACGGCTGGACAAGGCCGGCCGCGAAGTCTGGCTCGAAGCCAGCTACATGCCGGTGATCGACGAGCGCCAACAGGTCACAAGCGTCATAAAGGTGGCATCCGACATCACCCGCCATGTGATCGAGGAACACGAGAGCGAGAGCCTGCTCAAGGCCATCGGCCGCTCCATGGCGGTGGTCGAGTTCACACCGGCCGGCAGGGTGATCAAGGCCAACCAGAACTTCCTCGACACCATGGGGTATCGCCTGGAAGAAGTGGTGGGCCGCCACCACGGGCTGTTTTGCCTGGCCCACGAACGTGAATCGGCCCAGTACCGCGAGTTCTGGGCTTCGCTTAACCGCGGCGAATACCACTCGCACCGCTTCGAACGCGTCAACAAGCAAGGCCAGACCGTATACCTGGAGGCCTCATACAACCCGATCTTCGACAACAAGGGGCGATTGACCAAAGTAGTGAAGTTCGCCAGTGACATCACCAGCCAGGTCAGTACCCAACAGACCGCTGCCGATGCCGCCCACGCAAGCTCGGTACAAACCGACGCCTGCGCGCGCAAGGGCACCCAGGTGGTGCAGCAGACGGTCGAGGTGATCGAGCAGATTTCCGCCGAGCTCAACCAGGCCGCACTCAACCTCGATGCGGTGAGCAAGCAGTCCGAGCTGATCGGCCAGATCGTCCTGACCATTCGCGGCATTGCCGACCAGACCAACCTGCTGGCACTCAACGCAGCGATCGAAGCCGCCCGGGCTGGCGAGCACGGGCGTGGCTTTGCCGTGGTCGCCGATGAAGTGCGCAGCCTGGCCGCGCGCACCAGCAAGGCAACGCTGGAGATCGTCGAAGTGGTGCGGCAGAACCATGACCTGTCATTGAATGCCGTGGCCAGCATGCAGTCGAGCCTGACCCGCACCGGGCTGGGGGTGGAGCTGGCCAATGAAGCGGGTACGGTGATCATGGAAATCCAGCAGGGCTCACGGCACGTGGTGGACGCGATCAGCCAGATCAGTTCGACCCTTCAATTGCATTGATACCCTGGCGCAGCTCTTGCTCCAGGCTCTGCAGGCTGGCCAGCAGGCGGGCAAGCAATTGCTCGGTTGGCTGGCCCAGGACCATGGCCCGCTCAATGGCCTTGCAGTCCTTCACCACGCCCCGCACCTTGAGCATCTTGGCGCCGCCCTTGATACGGTGCACCGCCATGGCAAGCGCGTCAGGTGGCGGTGAGGCTCCCAGCTCGTGCAGTGCTTGCAGGTCTTCTCGAGTGCTCTCGGCCAGTTGCTGCAGCAGGCGCAAAGTCAGTTGCTCGTCATCCTGGGTGAGGTGGCGCAATTGCTCCAGCGCAAAACCGCTGTGGCCAGGCAACTGCGCAGCAACCGTGGCGACAGCCGCCGCCGGGAGCACGCTCGCCGACGCCAGGGCTGTGCGCAGGGCTTGCAGGCCAATGGGCTTGAACAGGCACTCGTCCATGCCATCGTCCAGGCAGCGTTGACGTTCTTGCGCCTGGGCATTGGCGGTGACGCCGATGATCACGCAGGCAGGCAGGCCCTCGTCGCGTTCCAGCGCGCGGATGTTTCGGGTCAGTTCGTGCCCGTCCATGATCGGCATGTTGCAATCGGTGATCAGCACATCGAAAGGGTGCTTTCGCCACAATGCCAACGCGTCCTGGCCCTGTTCGGCGAGCACTACCTTATGGCCTAGCGTGCGCAGCTGTTTGTCGAGCAGCAACAGGTTGGCAGGGTAATCATCGACCACCAGCACCCTCAATGAGGGGCTGTTGGCAGGGGGCTCAGGAGTCTTGGTTGATTGGCCCACGGACGCACCGGTGATCGGAAGATCGAGGTGGACATCCACCTGGGTGCCCAGCCCCTCGAGGCTTTGCAGGGTCAGGGTGCCGCCCATCAGCTCGCACAGGTCGCGGCAGATCACCAGGCCTAGCCCTGCGCCTTGACGGGCCTGGCGTCCGTCCATCTGGGCAAAGGTGTTGAACAGTCGCGCCTGGTCGGCGCTGCTGATACCCACGCCGCTATCCTTCACCTGCAGCAGGACGCCCATCGATTGCTCGCCGTGCGCAGCCACCTCCAGTGCAACGTCTATCCGTCCCTCCTCAGTGAACTTGATCGCGTTGCTCAACAGGTTGGACAGCACCTGCTTGAGTCGAAGTGGGTCACCCAGCACCCAGCAGTGCTCCGTGGGCAGCGCGGCACGCAGGTGAATGCCCTTGGCTCGCGCATTGCCCTCGAATACCCGCAGTGTGGCGCGCACCAGGCCAACCAGTTCGATGGCCACCGGTTGCAGGGTCATGTGCCCGGCTTCGATGCGTGAAATATCGAGAATGTCGCCAATCAGCTCAAGCAGTCCGGTCGCCGAGCCATGGGCGGTTTCCAGCGCCTGGCCATCGATGCGGCCATGACGGCTGTCCTCCAGGGCCAGTTCGAGCAAGCCGATAACCGCGTTCATCGGCGTGCGGATTTCATGGCTCATGACTGCGAGAAACGTGCTTTTGGCTTGGTTGGCCTGTTCGGCGTCCTCTTTGGCCTGGCGCAACTGCTCCAACAGCCCGCGGCTGAGCTGCAGTTGATCCTGCAGCGCATGCTGGGCCTCGGTGCGCTGATGGATGAGTTTGCGCAGGTAGCTGTTCCAGAACACCACGCCCGCCAGCAGCACGCTGGCCAGCACCAGCACCTGGAGTGCCAGGGTCCGGTAGTTGCGCCACGGGCTGTCGCTGACCACCGCGCTGGTACGCCAGCGATTGACCAGTTGCTCAAGCTCGTCGGGCGCAATGCTCAACAACGCCTTGTCGAGGATGGCCTGCAGCTGGGGTTGCGCAGGGTCGACGGCGAAGGCCGCGAGCGCGGGCTCATCACCCAGTTGCGCAGCGACCCGCAGGTCGCCCTTGAACACCTGGCTGATGAAGTAGCTGGCGTTGATATAGGGGCTGAGCGCGACATCGGCATCACGTTTGAGCACTGCCTCCATCAGTTGCAGTGGATTGTCCACCTCGACCGGGCGCACTCGAGGTGCCTGCTGCAGTAGCCCGTCGAGCAGCGGCGAGCCGCGCAACAGTGCTACCCGCTGGTCGCTCAGCGGCAGTGCCGGGTCCAATGGCGGTGAGCTGGCGCGCATCACCAGCACCTGCGGGGAGGCCAGGTAGGGGCGGCTGTAACGCAAGCGGGTGGCCAGCCGCGGGTCATAGCCAATGGCGCCGAGCATGTCGACCTTGCCCTGAATCGCGGCATCGACCATCTCGCCGAACGACTGTGCCCCGACCACCTCGAAACGCAGGCCGGTGCGCAGGCTGATTTGCTCCAGTACGTCCATGGTCAGGCCGCGGGGTTGCTGCTGGCTGTCGGTGAATGTCAGCGGTGCGAGGGCGGTATTGATCATCACCTTCACCGTGCGGTGCTGAGTGATCCAGGCGCGCTCTTCGGCGGTCAGGGCGTCCAGCCGGCGATCGAGCAGGATACTGGTGCTGCCGCTGGTCCAGCGGCGCAGGATGTTCAGCCGTTCACTGTCGGCGATGCGCGCCAAGGCCTGGTCGATCAGTGTGCGCAGGCGCTGGTTGTCGCGGTCCAGGGCAAAGGCGAAAGTGCCGGCCGGCAGTTTGACGAAGTGATCGACCTTGACTGCACCCTGGTAGCTTCTGCTGATCACGTAGTCGCTGCTGATGGCGTCGCCCAGGTAAGCATCTGCCTGGCCCAGCGCGACCGCCGCGACCCCGGCCAGGGTAGAGCGGTACAGGGTTATCTGGGCGTTGGGGTAGAGCTGCCGGACGGCTTGCAGGGGCAGGTAGTGATCGACCAGGGCCAGGCGCTGGCCGGCCAGGTCGCTGCCCTCCAGCAAAGCACCGCCCTGTCGGCTGACGAGTACCGGCAGGTCATCGGCATAGGGCAGACTCAGGGCGAGTTCGGCGTCGGCCGCTTCGAAAGCGTTTGAGGTGCCGAGCAGGTCGATCTCGCCCCGGTGCAGGGCGGCGATGGCCTGCGTGCGGGTAGGGTAGCGCCGGACCTTGATGGGTATGCCCAACTGCTCGGCGATCAGGCCGGCGTAGTCGGCGCTCAGGCCCTCGTAGTCGTCCTGGCTGGTGTTGATATCGAAAGGCGGGTAGTCGGGGCGCGAGCCGCCCAAGGTCAGTACCCGGCGTTCGCGCAGCCATTGCCGATCGTTGTCGTCAAGGCGCAGCGGCGCAGTGGCGCTCTGGGCACGGGCCAGCAGGTGACGGTCCTCGCTGGCGGCCTGGGACAGTCCCTGCAAGGGCACCAGCAAGGTCAGCACCAGGCACAGCAGTGTGCCCCTGCTCATGCTTCAGCCCGCGTTGTTGCGTTTGGCCAGGTCGACCATTTCCACCAGTGATTCGACCTTCAGCTTCTCCATGATCCGGCCGCGGTAGGTACTGATGGTCTTGGCGCTGAGGTGCATCTGCTCGCCGATCAGCTTGTTGCTCTGCCCCGCACAGAGGCGGCGCAGCACTTCCATTTCACGGTTTGACAGGCTGCCCAGTCGTTCGCCCTCGCTTTCCAGGGTGTTGCTGTTGACCGCCATCTGCGGAAAGGTCGAGTAGCCTTTCACCAGTGCCTTGAGGGCGAAGACCAGGGCGTCGAGGTCCTCGTCCTTGTTGACGAAGGCCGAGATGCCGGCGTCCATGCATCGGCGTACGTACAGGTCGGCCGGCTGGCCGGTCAGCGCCATGATCCTGGGGGAGGGGTTGAGCAGCTTGAGGCGTTTGATCACTTCCATGCCATCGAGGTCGGGCAGGCCGATATCGAGGATGACCACATCCGCCTTGGTCTGCTCGGCCAGGCGTGCGGCATCCTTGCCTTTACCGGTTTCACCGACCACGGTGAAGCGCTCCCCCTCGAGCAGCATGCGTACAGCAAGGCGAACAATGTGATGGTCATCGACCAACAGCACGGATGTCATGTGAAGCTCCTGTCGGATTGAGCCCATGTCCTGTCTTCCATCGGGCTCACGCCTTCGGATCAATTGGGCAGCGCGCACATTACGGTGATTCCGAAGCCTTGGTAATAGGCGAGTATAGGCGCGTTGAAAAGACAACAAGCAATTGTAGAAAAGGACTACAAAAGGGGCGCGGGAGCGCCCCGGACAGGCATTGAGGCAGGCGGGTCAGCTGCAGGCGGGATGGGCTTTGAGGATGCGCTCGCTGGAGGCGGGGTTGTTCTTCAGGGCCTGGCCCACCCGGGGTGGGCGGCTGAGCAGCGGGCCGCCACAGTTGGGGCAGCGGCCGTGCAAGTGCTGGTCATTGCAGCTGCGACAGAAGGTGCATTCGAACGAGCAGATCAAGGCGTCCGGGCTGTCGCCCGGCAGGTCGCTGTTGCAGCACTCGCAGTTGGGGCGTAGTTCGAGCATGGGCGTGGCTCCGTAAACGGGAAGGGCAGTGTGCGCCGTCGCCACGCCTGGCGGCAATCGCCTCAGTTGCCCGGGCGGTACAGGTGGGCGTGGCCGGCGCGGTACAGCGCCGACTCGGCGAACGGCGCATCGCCCAGTACATGGCCGACCAGGATCAGCGCGGTGCGCCGGAAGCCCTTGCTGGCCACGTGCTCGACGATGTCCGCCAGGGTGCCCCTGGCCCAGTCCTGATCGGGCCAGGTGGCGCGATGGACCACGGCGATCGGGCAGTCGGCGCCGTAATGGGGCAGGAGTTCCTCGACGATCCGCGCCAGGTTCTTGATGCCCAGGTGGATCGCCAGGGTGCTGCCATGGCGGGCCAGGTCGGCCAGTTGTTCGCCGGCCGGCATCGGTGAGCTGTCGCCGTAACGGGTCAGGATCACTGTCTGCGACACCTGTGGCAGGGTCAGCTCGCAACCCAGCAGCGCGGCGCTGGCGGCGGTGGCCGTTACGCCGGGGATGATCTGGTAGTCGATGCCCAGTTCGCGCAGGTGGCGGATCTGCTCGCCGATGGCACCATACAGGCTGGGGTCGCCGCTGTGTACCCGGGCCACGTCCTGGCCGTTGCGGTGGGCCTGGTGCATGGCCTCGACGATCTGCTGCAGGTGCAGCTCGGCACTGTTGATCACCGTCTCGGCACAGTGCCCTTCGAGCACGGCAGCGGGGACCAGGGAGCCGGCATAGATGATCACCGGGCACTGGCGGATCAAACGCTGGCCCTTGACCGTGATCAGTTCCGGATCGCCGGGGCCGGCGCCGATGAAGTAGACCGTCATGGGGAGTCCTTGCAGGTAAAGGGGCGGATTATCCGCCGATGGCCAGCGCCAGGGTAGCGCCGCCGAGTCGCTGGCGCGTTACGCGCAGGCCAGGCTGCTGCGATTCGCGGCCAGCCAGGGCCAATGCGGTGCTTTCGGCCACACCCCAGCAGCCGGTCTGGGCGAACGCGATGGCCGAGCGCTGGCTGAGCAGCGGCTCGAAGCCGAGCAACTGCCCTGCATCGAAACAGATGAACGGCAGCCCGAGGCGCTCGGCCAGGGCCAGCAGGCCTGGCTCGCGCGCCTTTGGCGCGATGCTGGCGATGCCGCGCAGCGCGCTGAGCGGCAGGGCATGCTCGGTCAGGGTCTGGCGCAGCAGAACCGCCAGGGTCTCCACCGGGCAACCCCGGCGGCACCCGAAGCCGGCGTACAGCGCCGGCGGCTTTGCAGATTCCAGCATCAGGCTTGGCTGGAGCGACGGTACAGCCAGGCGCTGAGCAGGCCCAGGGCTACCCAGAAGGCGGCATTGGTCAGCCAGGACGCGATCTTGAACTGGGTTTCCAGTGCCTCGGGTGCCAGGCTTTCATGCACCGCTGGCTGTGGCGCGCCGATCACGTGAGGCACAACCAGCAGCGCTGCGCCGAGTAACTTCAACAGCCAGTGGCCACCGAACACCAGCAATGCCAGGCCTGCGGCGGTGGCGGCGGCGGTGCCGATCCACCAGGTCTGGCGTTGGCCCAGGTCGGCAGCGGCGGTGCCGGGCAGCTCTGGCGGCAGGCCCAGGGTCGGCGCCAGGCAGAACACCGCAAAGCCGGCCAGGCCCCACAGCGCGCCGGTGCTGACCCGGCCCGGTTCACGCAGGCTATACAGCGCGACCAGGATCAGGGCAAAGCCGACGGCTACCACCAGGTTGCCACCGGTGGTGGACAGCACGCGCTGCCAGCCGTCTTCCGGCGCCCAGGCTTCGGCGCTGTGCTCATGCTCGTGGGGGGCGGCGGCTTCGCCATGTTCATGGTGCTCGGCGGCCGGGGCGGCGCTTTCATAGGTCTCCGCCTGCAGAATCAGCGGGGCGACCCAGAAGCTTTGCAGCAGTGTCAGCAGCAGGGCAGCGAGCAGCCCACTGAAGCCCGCGGTGCGGGCAATACGGGTAATCATGCGGGGCTACTCAGTGGCAGGGGAAGGCGGCGCTGTGGCGGGTGTCGTGGGCAGCGTTGTGCACCGCCTCGATGTGCGAGAAGCCGGCGAAGTAGACCAGGCACAGGCCCAGCAGGCTGGCGCCGATGGCGATGACCATTCGCTGGCTGAGTGTGGCGGGGGTGGCGATGCTGTGTTTTGTGCTGGTAATCGGCATGACGCGTTCCTCTGCTGCTTTTATTGGGGCAACGGGCAGGCGCGGCGCACCCGGGCAGGACAGCCCAGGGAATACGACAGCGCCCGCCCACCGCGGGGTGTTGATGTGGTGTCAGGCCGGTCTCCGGGCTGGCGAGGTGGAGCGGGGCTCCAGCTATCGGCGTCACCTTCCCATGCCTGTTGAGCCGGCACAGTGGTCAAGACGCTTCACTCGCTTACCGTTGCGGGGGCAGCACCGGCCTTGTCCGCTGTCTATTAAAGACGCTGGACGCACCGGTTTCCCGTTTCACCCCCAGTGGGGGCACCTGAACGCAGTGCGCTAGCAAATCATGGGGCGTGGCTTGCGTCAATCGCCCCAGCGGTTGACCGGTGTCGGGCGGATGCGTAGCCTTGCCGCTTCGAGGTTCTCCGGCCCAGGCCGGAGCTAAGACGGGAACGCGGTCCAAGCCGCGGCTGCCCCCGCAACTGTAAGCACGCAAAAGGATCGGCACAGCCACTGCGCACGCGCGGGAAGGCGCCATCCCACCGGCACCGCTGCCGGAACCGTGCAAGCCAGGAGACCTGCCTCGCAACGTTTTCGACTATCAACCGGGCGGGGTGATCCGGTGGCGAACGCGCCCGGCCGGCAACGCCCGAGGCTGTCGTCCCGCATGCCCGCGCCATTGCTGCCAAGGGCATCGCGACATGAAAACACTGGCCAAGCTCCCCGTCACCATCGTCACCGGCTTCCTCGGCTCGGGCAAGACCACCTTGCTGCGCCACATGCTCGACAACGCCCAGGGCCGCCGCATCGCGGTGATCGTCAACGAGTTCGGCGAGCTGGGCATCGATGGCGAAATCCTCAAGCAGTGCAGCATCGGCTGCACGGAAGAAGAAGCCAACGGTCGCGTCTACGAGCTGGCCAACGGCTGCCTGTGCTGCACCGTGCAGGAAGAGTTCTTCCCGGTGATGCGCGAACTGGTGGCGCGCCGCGGCGACCTTGACCACATCCTCATCGAAACCAGCGGCCTGGCCCTGCCCAAGCCCCTGGTGCAAGCCTTCCAGTGGCCAGAAATCCGCAACGCCTGCACCGTCGATGCGGTCATCACCGTGGTCGACAGCCCGGCAGTGGCCGCCGGCACCTTCGCCGCCTACCCGGACCAGGTAGACGCCCAGCGCAAGCTCGACCCCAACCTGGACCACGAATCGCCGCTGCATGAACTGTTCGCCGACCAGCTGGCCAGCGCCGACCTGGTGGTGCTGAACAAGGCCGACCTGATCGACGCCGAAGGCCTGGCCAAGGTCCGTGCCGAAGTCGCCGAAGAACTGCCGCCAGCGGTGAAAGTGATCGAGGCCAGCAGTGGCCGCCTGCCGCTGGAAGTGCTGCTGGGCGTCGGTGCCGAATCCGAGGCGCATATCGATGGCCGTCGTACCCACCACGATTCGCATCACGACGGCGATGACCACGACGATCACGACCATGACGCCTTCGACTCGATTTCCATCGACCTGCCAGAGGCCGACGAAAGCCTGCTGCTCGACGCCCTGACGCAACTGGTCACCGAGTTCGGCATCCTGCGCGCCAAGGGCTTCGCCGCCATCCCCGGCAAACCGATGCGCCTGCTGATCCAGGGCGTGGGCACACGCTTCGACAAGCACTTCGACCGCGCCTGGCGCAGTGACGAGCCACGCATCACCCGCCTGGTGCTGATCGGCCAGGACCTTGATGCCGTACAGCTGGAAGCGCGCCTGCGCCAGGCCCTGGGCGCCTGACCCATGCACCTGCTGCGGACCCAGCCCGGCGGCTTCGTGCCGGACGACAGCATTGCCGACCTCGGCCAGACCCCCGCCGAGCTGGTGATTCTCTGCAGCGGCGATTCGCACCTGGCGCTGCTTGCCGAAACCGCCGAGCAGTTGCCGGACGACTTCCCCAGCGTGCGCCTGGCCAACCCCATGCAGGTGCAGAACCACGCCTCGGTCGACCTGTATGTGGACGAGGTGCTGCGCCATGCCAAGGTGATCCTGGTGTCGCTGCACGGCGGCGTCGGCTACTGGCGCTACGGCGTCGAGCAGTTGGTGGAACTCAGCCAGCGCGGCGTGCAGCTGATCATGGTGCCCGGCGATGACCGCCCCGACCCGGAGCTGACCGATCTGGGCACGGTGCGTGGCGAGCAGGCCGAACGCCTCTGGCACTACCTGCGCCAGGGCGGCAAGGCCAACGCGGTCAGCCTGTTCAACTGCCTGGCCAGCCTGTGGTTGGGGCGTGACTACGCCTGGGCTGAACCGCAGCCGTTGCCGCGTACTGCGGTTTACCACCCGGCCAAGGCCAGCGCCGAGCTGCAGGATTGGTATGCCGACTGGCACCCCGAGCAACCGGTGGCGCCGCTGTTGTTCTATCGCTCGCACCTGCAGGCGGCCAACACCGGCTTCATCGACGTGTTTTGCCAACGGCTGCAAGCCTGTGGCCTGAACCCACTGCCCATTGCCGTGGCCAGCCTCAAGGAGCGCGCCTGTCTCGACCAGGTCGAGGCCTGGCTCGATGAGGTGCAGGCCGAAGTGGTGATCAACACCACCGGCTTTGCCTTGTCCAGCCCCGAACAGCCCAACCTGCGCCCGTTGCGCCGCGATGTACCGGTGCTGCAGGCGATCTGCGCCCAGGACAACCAACCGGCCTGGGAGCAGAGCGAGCAGGGCCTGGGCGCACGCGACCTGGCCATGCACATCGCCTTGCCGGAACTGGACGGGCGCATCATCACCCGCCCCGTGAGCTTCAAGGACCTGGCCTGGCGCAGCGAGCGCAGCCAGTCCGATGTGGTCTGCTACCGGGCCCACCCCGAACGCATGGACTTCGTCGCCGAACTGGCGCGGCGCTGGGTCGAGCTGGCGCGCCTGGACAACCGGGAGAAGCGCGTGGCGCTGGTACTGGCCAACTACCCGACCCGCGACGGGCGCATCGGCAATGGCGTCGGCCTGGACACGCCCGGCGCCGCACTCAACATCCTCAAGGCCTTGCAGGGGCAGGGCTACCCGGTGGCCGGCCTGCCCGACAGCGGCACCGAACTGATCCACCAGTTGCTCGGCGGGGTGACCAACGACCTCGACCACCTCGACCAGCGCCCTTGCGCCCAGAGCCTGAGCCTGGCCGATTACCACAGCGCCTTTGCCGCATTGCCCGAGGCCAACCAGCGCGCCGTGCTGGAGCGTTGGGGCCCGCCCGAACAGGACCCGATGTACCGCAGCGGGCGTTTGATGGTGGCCGGCCTGCGCTACGGCCTGACCTTCGTCGGCATCCAGCCCGCGCGCGGCTACCAGGTCGACCACAGCGCGGTGTATCACGACCCCGACCTGGTGCCGCCTCACGGCTATCTGGCGTTCCACTTCTGGCTGCGCAACGGCTATGCCGCCGATGCGCTGATTCACGTCGGCAAGCACGGCAACCTGGAGTGGCTGCCGGGCAAGGGCGTCGGGCTGTCAAATGAATGCTGGCCAGACGCCTTGCTCGGCCCGTTGCCGAACATCTACCCGTTCATCGTCAACGACCCGGGCGAGGGCGCCCAGGCCAAGCGGCGCACCCAGGCGGTGATCATCGACCACCTGATGCCGCCGCTGACCCGTGCCGAAACCTATGGCCCACTGCGCCAGCTGGAGCAGCTGGCCGACGAATACTACGAAGCGCAGTTGCTCGACCCGCGCCGTGCCCAAGAGCTGCAGCGCGACATCCTCGAACTGCTCAAGGCCAACCACATCGACCGCGACCTGCAGCTCGAAGGCCAGCTGGACGACGCGGCGGTGTGGTTGCCGCGGCTGGACACCTACCTGTGCGACCTCAAGGAATCGCAGATCCGCGATGGCCTGCACGTGTTCGGCCAGTCGCCCCAGGGCCGCTTGCGCAGCGACACGCTGCTGGCGCTGCTGCGGGTGGAGCGCGGCGACGGCAAGGGCGGCAATGCCAGCCTGATCCGCGCCCTGGCCCGCGCGCTGGGGCTGGGTTTCGACCCGCTCGATTGCGACCTCGGCCAGGCCTGGCAAGGGCCGCGCCCGGCGTTGTTGCAGCAACTGGACGCGGCGCTGTGGCGCACGGCCGGGGATACCCGTGAACGGCTCGAACTGCTGGCGTTGACCTTGATCGAACAGGCGCTGGAAGGCGACTGCTCACTTGAAGGGCAGGTTGAGTGGCAGCCGGTTCGCGAGGTGCTGCAAGCGCTGGTCGAGCAGGTCGCGCCCAACCTGGACGCCTGCGGCGCTGCCGAAATCGACGGCCTGCTGGCGGCCCTGGCCGGGCGTTTCGTCCCCGCCGGGCCCAGCGGCGCACCGAGCCGTGGTCGCCTGGACGTGCTGCCCACCGGGCGCAATTTCTATACCGTCGATGTGCGCAACCTGCCCACCGCCACCGCCTGGCGCCTGGGCTTCGCCTCGGCCAACCTGATTCTCGAGCGCCACCTGCAGGACCACGGCGACCACCTGCGCCAGTTGGGCCTGTCGGTGTGGGGCACGGCAACCATGCGCACCGGCGGCGACGACATTGCCCAGGCCATGGCGCTGATGGGCGTGCGCCCGGTTTGGGCAACCGGCAGCCAGCGCGTCGACGACTTCGAGATCTTGCCGCTGAGCCTGCTCGATCGCCCACGGGTCGATGTCACGCTGCGGGTCTCGGGCTTCTTCCGCGATGCCTTCGGTAACCTGATCCGCCTGTTCGACGCGGCGGTGCAGGCGGTGGCCGCGCTGGACGAACCAGATGACCTCAACCCGCTGGCCGCCCGCGTGCGTGCCGAGCGTCAGGCGCTGCTCGATGACGGCCTGGATGAAGCGCTGGCGGCGCGCCAGGCCGGCTGGCGGGTGTTCGGCGCCAAGCCCGGCGCCTATGGCGCTGGGGTGCAGAACGCCATCGACGGGCGCCTGTGGCACAGCCGGGAAGACCTGGCCGAGGTCTACCTCAACCACGGCGGCTACGCCTACGGCGCCAGCGACGAAGGCACCCCGGCCCGCGCACGTTTCGCCCAGCGCCTGAGCCAGGTGCAGGCGGTGCTGCAGAACCAGGACAACCACGAGCACGACCTGCTCGATTCCAACGACTACTACCAGTTCCAGGGCGGCATGCTGGCCGCCGCCGAGACCCTGGCTGGCACCACCCGGGCCAGCTACCACGGCGACCACAGCCAAGCCGACCGGCCGCGTATCCGTACCTTGAAGGAAGAGCTCAACCGGGTGATCCGCGCCCGCGCACTCAACCCCAAGTGGATCGACGGCGCCAAGCGCCATGGCTATAAGGGTGCCTTCGAGCTGGCGGCGACGGTCGACAACCTGTTTGCCTTCGACGCCACCACCGGGCTGATCGACGACCATCATTATCAAGGCCTGGCCGACGCCTACGTGCTCGACCCGGCGACCCGTGATTTCATGCGCGAGCACAACCCCGAAGCCCTGCGCGACCTCACCGAGCGCCTGCTGGAAGCCCAGCAGCGCGGCCTGTGGCAGGACCCGGGCGACTACCGCGAGAGCCTCGAGCAACAGTTGCTCGAAGGCGAGGAAGACTGCTGAACATGAACGAACCTGTGCAATTCCCCCTGGCCGCCGTGGTGGGCGCCGACGAACTGAAGCTGGCCCTGTGCCTGACCGCCATCGACCCGAAGATCGGTGGTGTGCTGATCGAAGGCCCGCGCGGCATGGCCAAGAGCACCCTGGCTCGAGGCCTGGCCGACCTGCTGGGCGATGGGCCGTTCGTCACCTTGCCGCTCGGCGCCACCGAAGAGCGGCTGGTCGGCACCCTTGACCTGGACGCGGCGCTGGGCCAGGGCCAGGCGCGTTTCGCCCCAGGCGTGCTGGCTCACGCCGATGGCGGCGTGCTGTATGTGGACGAGGTCAACCTGCTGCCCGACCCGTTGGTGGACTTGCTGCTGGATGTGGCCGCCAGCGGCACCAACCGCATCGAGCGCGATGGCATTTCCCAT
This sequence comes from Pseudomonas sichuanensis, assembly GCF_003231305.1. Classification (GTDB taxonomy): domain Bacteria; phylum Pseudomonadota; class Gammaproteobacteria; order Pseudomonadales; family Pseudomonadaceae; genus Aquipseudomonas; species Aquipseudomonas sichuanensis. Next base: position 13,964 of record NZ_QKVM01000028.1, read on the forward strand.
CGCCACGCCGCGCGCTTCGTGCTGATCGGAACCATGAACCCGGAGGAGGGCGAGCTGCGCCCGCAACTGCTCGACCGCTTTGGCCTGAACGTCGCCCTCGACGGCTTGCCGGCACCCGAGGCGCGCCAGCAGATCATTCGCCGGCGCCTGGCGTTCGACAGCGACCCTGAAGCCTTCTGCGCCCAGTGGGCCATTGCCCAGACGGCGTTGCGCGAGCGTTGCCGGGCCGCGCGCGAGCGCCTGGCGGCGATCGCCCTGGACGACCAGGCGCTGGCCTGGATTACCGAACGCTGTTTCGCCGCCGGGGTCGATGGTCTGCGCGCCGACCTGGTCTGGCTGCGCGCCGCCCGCGCCCATGCGGCCTGGCGTGGCCACACTGCCATCGAAGAGCAGGATGTGGATGCCGTCGCCGAATTTGCCCTGCGTCACCGTCGTCGGCAGGACTCTGCGCAGGCACAGGCCACCCCGCCCGGTGCCGCCGAGCAGTCGCAGGCACCGGGCCAGGCCCAGGGGCAGGGTGATTGGGGCGCCTTGGGGCCTCAGCCGGTGGCCAGCGGTGCTCGGCGCGAGGTACCGAACTGGGCAAAAAAGCCCTGAGCATCCGCCGCCGCGACGCCCAGGCGGCAGATGCCAGACCCCGCGTCGGCCAGTTGAACGGTGCTTCCCGTGGCCGCGCCCGGGCAGCCGAAGATGGCCGCATCGCCTGGTTGCCAACCCTGCTAAAAGGCCGCCCCCGCCAGCGACGCGACCTGTGCTGGCAGCAGCGCCAGGCCCAGGCGCCGGAACTGTGGCTGGTGATCGTCGATGCCTCGGCCTCCACCCGTCGGCACCAGGCGCTGGCCCAGGCCAAGGGCCTGCTGGCCGGGGTGTTCGACCAGGCCTACCGGCAGCGTGCGCGGTTGGCGCTGTTGACCGCCAGTGGCAGCAAACCGCAGTGGCAACGCCACGGGCTCAAGGCTTCGCAGGCGCTCCAGCCCTGGCTGCAGCAGCTGGGCGCCGGCGGTGGCACACCGCTGTTTGCGGCTCTGGAAGAGGCACGGCACTGGTTGCTGGCGCGGGGCAAACGGCTGCCCCACGAGGTGCAGCGTTGCCTGTTGCTGACCGATGGTCGGCTGCAGGGGTGGCAAGCAGCGCAACCGCTGCCGTGCAGTACATTGCTGGTGGACATGGAATTGGCTGCGGTACGTGTGGGCCGCGCACGGCAACTTGCCGAACAACTTAATGCCGATTATCGGCATATCGAGCAGTTCGATACCGTCAATTGAGTGGAATAACTGCGACGGGATGTCGCATGAACGAAAGTTGTAGCGAGGGGAACTTCAAAGTTGCACCTGTGCGTGCAGGACACGCACAGGAATCGCCGCAGTTTGCTTATTCAGGCATCGACCAGGGTTGCAGGTCATAGCCTTTCTGGCACAGTTCGGCACGCACTTCCTCGATCAGGCTGGCCCACTGCGCAGGGTCCGAATAGACCCGCGAAGAGACTTGCTTGGCGCCGATGCGGGCGCTGGTCCGGTCGATCACTGCCAGGCTCAGTTCGCCGGTACCGTTGGGTGCATCCCAGGCGACGCACTGGAAGGGTTCGAAGGCGTGGTCGGCAATCAGCAGTGCTTCGTTGACACGGAGCGGGGCGTTCATGGGTTCGGTCTCTCTATGGTCCCAAACAGCGAAAAGTGTTTCCGCGGTGTTATTCCGGTACAGGTTACAGCGCGGTGTTAATCGTACTGATGCTCCAGATCAGGGGATGAGTCACACAATCGAAGAAATTTTTTATCTGGACGCATTGCAAGGTATTTCTGCGTGCCGTCTGTGACGTCAATAAAATACGAAAATTCCCGAGCGGCTCAAACACGGCCGAATCGGGCTGACCAACGGTAGTGGGGGCTGTCAAGTTCATTGCTACTGTTACTTTTGGCGTCGCAACTTACTGTTTATAGATAAAAAACCCTATTCCGGCGCCAAGGAATGGTCATGCTCGAGCCTGCCGCCCAACGTCGCTTGCTGATCGTCGACCCCTGCGACGATTGTCATCGATTGTTGCCGGGCCTGCGCGGCGTCGGCTGGGATGTGCGCAGTTGCAGCCTGGACGTCGCCCTGGAGCACCCCTGCGATGTCGGCCTGCTGCGCCTGCAGGCCTCGCACCTGCGTCACCCCGACGCGGTCAAGGACATGATCAAGCGCAGCAATACCGAATGGATCGCCGTGCTCAGCGCCGAGGAACTGCGCATGCAGAATGTCGGCGATTTCGTCTGCGAATGGTTCTTCGACTTCCACACCTTGCCGTTCGACGTGTCGCGGGTGCAGGTCACCCTTGGCCGGGCCTTCGGCATGGCGCGCCTGCGGGGCCGCGGCGCGGTGCGCGACGGTGAGGTCGAGCCCGAGCACGAACTGCTGGGCGAGAGCCGGCCGATCCGCGAACTGCGCAAACTGCTCGGCAAACTTGCACCCACCGAATCACCGGTGCTGATCCGTGGCGAGAGCGGTACCGGCAAGGAACTGGTGGCACGCACCCTGCACCGCCTGTCGCAGCGCCATGACCAGCCGTTCGTCGCCATCAACTGCGGGGCGATTCCCGAACACCTTATCCAGTCCGAGCTGTTCGGCCACGAGAAGGGCGCATTCACCGGCGCCCACCAGCGCAAGGTGGGGCGCATCGAGGCGGCCAATGGCGGCACCCTTTTCCTCGACGAGATCGGCGACCTGCCGTTGGAGCTGCAGGCCAACCTGCTGCGTTTTCTGCAGGAGCGGCACATCGAACGGGTGGGCAGCACGCAGCCGATCGCCGTGGATGTGCGGGTACTGGCGGCGACCCACGTCGATCTGGAAAAGGCCATCGCCCTCGGCCGTTTCCGCGAAGACCTGTATTACCGGCTCAACGTGCTGCAGGTGGTGACCGCACCGCTGCGCGACCGGCATGGCGACCTGTCGATGCTGGCCAGCCATTTCGCCCGTTTCTACAGCCTGGAGACCGGCCGTCGGCCGCGCTCCTTCAGCGACAGCGCGCTGGCGGCCATGGGCCGCCACGACTGGCCGGGCAACGTGCGTGAGCTGGCCAATCGTGTGCGCCGTGGCCTGGTGCTGGCCGAAGGGCGGCAGATCGAAGCCCCGGACCTGGGCCTGCATGACCAGGTGGAACAGGAAGCGCTGCTGGGCACGCTGGAAGACTACAAGCACCGCGCCGAGCGCCAGGCTCTGTGCGATGTACTCAATCGGCACAGCGACAACCTCAGCATCGCGGCCAAGGTGCTGGGGATCTCCCGGCCGACCTTCTATCGGCTGCTGCACAAGCATCAGATCCGCTGAGGCCGGTTCCCGCACCCCCGTTGCCCTGGATCAACACCCGGGCACTGCTTCAGGCGGATGCTCAAGCCCTACCGACAGCTTGAGAGGACCCGGCCATGAGCAGCACCTTCTTCATCCCCGCCGTGAACATCATGGGCATCGACTGCCTGGACGAAGCCATGGCCGCCATCGCCGGCTACGGCCTGCGCAAGGCGTTGATCGTGACCGACCAGGGCCTGGCCCGCGCAGGCGTGGCCGAACGCATCGCCGGAATGCTGGCCATGCGCGATATCGATTCGGTGGTGTTCGATGGCGCCAAGCCCAACCCGAGCATCGCCAATGTCGAGGCCGGCCTGGCCGTGCTGCAGCGCGAGCGTTGCGACTGCGTGGTCTCGCTCGGTGGTGGTTCGCCCCATGACTGCGCCAAGGGCATTGCGCTGTGCGCCACCAACGGCGGACATATCAGCGACTACGAAGGGGTGGACCGCTCGAGCAAGCCGCAACTGCCGCTGATCGCCATCAACACCACCGCCGGCACCGCCAGCGAAATGACCCGCTTCTGCATCATCACCGACGAGGCGCGCCACGTGAAAATGGCCATCGTCGACCGCAACGTCACGCCTATCCTGTCGGTCAACGACCCGGCGCTGATGGTCGGCATGCCCAAGTCGCTGACCGCCGCCACTGGCATGGACGCGCTGACCCACGCCATCGAAGCCTATGTGTCGACTGCTGCCACGCCGATCACCGACGCCTGCGCGCTCAAGGCCATCAGCCTGATCAGCGACAACCTGCGCCAGGCGGTGGCCGACGGCAGCGACCTGCAGGCCCGGGAGAACATGGCTTACGCCCAGTTCCTTGCCGGCATGGCCTTCAACAACGCCTCCCTGGGGTATGTGCATGCCATGGCGCACCAGTTGGGCGGTTACTACGACTTGCCCCACGGTGTGTGCAATGCCGTGCTGCTGCCCCATGTGCAACGCTTCAATGCCAAGACCAGCGCCGCGCGCCTGCGCGACGTGGCCAAGGCCATGGGCGTGAAAGTCTGCGGGCTGGAGGCGGAGCAGGGGGCCGGCGCGGCGATCTCTGCCATCGAGCACCTGGCGGTAGCGATCGGCATCCCGGCCGGGCTCGCCGAGTTGGGGGCGAAGGTTGAGGATGTGCCGGTGTTGGCGGCCAATGCGCTGAAGGATGCCTGTGGGTTGACCAATCCGCGGGTGGCCAGCCAGGCGGAGATCGAGGCGATCTTCAAGGCGGCGTTTTAGGCGCGGGGGATTGAGTGAGGGCTTGCAGGTACTTGCCGGTATTTTTGCAGCGCCTATGAGATCGAGCGCTGCAAAGCTATCGCCCTACACCTGGCGGCCCCCATGCAATCCCACTTGAGAGCGCCGCAAACCTTACGCCCTACACCCCTTTTTGCCTGCCCCCCTGATGACGGCCGAAGAATTCTGACGCACACTGCCGAAAATTCCGATGCCCGATGCCCCGCCTTGCCGGGGCACAGCTGGAGCACGCAATGGCGCGACAATCACTCACAACAAACGCCCATGACCCACTGCAGCAATCCCGCCTGGTCCGCCTGAAGCTGGCCAACGAGGGCGAACTGCCCTCGGGGATGCTGCGCGACGAAATCGACGCCTCCTGGCGGCGCAGCCTGAGCCATGGCCTGGACTGCCTGCAGGGCGAGCAGGTAGGCCTGGGCATTCGCCACGGCCTGGACCTGCGCGCGCTGCTCGAGCACAACCGGCTGCTGATCGACGCAGTTACCCCCGAGCTGGACTACCTGGTGCGCCGCCAGGGCCAGAGCGGCATCGTCATTCTCGGCGACGCCCAGGCCAACGTGCTGGCCATCGAAGGCCAGAAACACGCGCTCGAACGCGAAGGCCTGCGCGACCTGCACCCTGGCAGTTGCTGGAGCGAAGCGCTACGCGGCACCAATGCCATCGGCACGGCCGTGGTCGAAGGCCAGCCCACCCTGATCAACTGCGGCGAGCACTACCTCGACCGCCTCAGCCCGTTTTCCTGCACCTCGGTGCCGCTGCGTGACCCGCGCGGCGAGGTGATCGGCGTGCTCGACGTGACCCGCGAAGGGGTCATGGCCCAGCCCCAGGACAGCCTCACCGCGCTGATGCTCGCCGCCGGCAACATCGAGAGCCGCCTGTTCGGGCTGTGTCACCCCGAGCACCTGGTGCTGGCTTTTCACAGCCGCCCGCAATACCTGGCCAGTGCCTGGCAGGGGCTGCTGGCCCTGAGCCTGGACGGCGAAGTACTGGCGGCCAACGACAACGCCTGCCAATTGCTCCAGCTGAGCCGGCAAGCGCTGCTCGGCAGGCGCTGCAGCGACTTGCTCGGCGAACGCTCGCCAGCCTTCATCGCCCGCCTGTGGCAAGGCGGTGTCAGCAGCGTGCAAACCGCCAAGGGGGATTTCTTCTTCCGCGCCGTGCAGCTACCGCGCCACGCCAAGCTCAACGGCGCCACGGCGAACGCCAAGCCCGCAGAACCGGCCAGGGCCCAGGCCCTGGAAGCGCTGGCCGGCGGTGATGCGCGCCTGGCCCGTGGCCTGCGCATGGCCCGCCAAGGCCTGGCCAATGGCTTGCCGGTGCTGTTGCTGGGCGAAACCGGCACCGGCAAGGAAGTCATCGCTCGGGCTCTGCACCAGGCCAGCCCGCGTGGCGACAAGCCGTTCATCGCGGTCAACTGTGCGGCGATCCCCGAAGGGCTGATCGAGTCCGAGCTGTTCGGTTACCGCGAAGGCGCCTTCACGGGTTCGCGCCGTGGCGGCATGGTCGGGCGACTGATGCAGGCCCACGGCGGCACGCTGTTCCTCGACGAGATCGGCGACATGCCGCTGGCCCTGCAGGCGCGTCTTTTGCGCGTGCTGCAGGAACGCCGGGTGGCGCCGTTGGGCGCGGGTGACGAGCAGGAAATCGACGTGGCGTTGATCTGCGCCACCCACCGCGACCTCAAGCGCCTGGTCAGCGAGCAGCTATTCCGCGAAGACCTGTACTACCGAGTCAACGGTGTGTCCCTGCGTTTGCCGGCGCTGCGTGAGCGCGACGACCTGGCCAGCATCATCGAAACCCTGCTGGGCAAGTTCGGCGCCCGTGGCGTGAGCCTCGACCCGGCGCTGGCCGGCCTGCTCGAAGGCTTCGACTGGCCAGGCAACATCCGCCAGCTGGAAATGGTGCTGCGCACCGCCCTGGCCATGCGCGAGGACGGCGAGCAGGTGCTGACCCTCGACCACCTCACCGACTGCCTGCTCGACGAGTTGGCCAGCGGCACGACGCCCTCCGGCAGCCTGCGCGACAACGAACTGGAACTGATCCGCGGCGCCCTGGCACGCCACCAGGGCAATGTCTCGGCGGCGGCCGAGGCGCTGGGCATCAGCCGCGCCACCCTGTACCGCAAACTCAAACAGTTGCGCGGCTGAACCATGGGCGGACTGTTCTCACGCTTGATCGAATCGAGTGACCCGGTGCTGATGCGCCAGGCCCTGGCCTGGCTGTACGGTTTCGTGCGCCCGCAGCGGCGTGCCATCGGCGTATTGCTGGGGTTGTCGCTGGGCGCTTCGTTGCTGGCCCTGGCGCAACCCTGGCTGGTCAAGACCCTGATCGACGAGGGCCTGCTGGCCAAGGATTACCAGACCCTCTGGCACATGGCCGCGATCATGATCGGCGCCGGCCTGCTCGGCACCGTGCTGGCGGGGGTGAACCGCTACCTGCACACGCGGCTGTCCGGGCGCATCCTGTTCGCCCTGCGCGATGACCTGTACCGGCATCTGCAGCAGCTGTCGCCGACCTTCTACGGGCGGCGGCGCACCGGCGATATCCTTTCGCGGCTGGACGGTGACGTCGCCGAGATCCAGCGCTTTGCCGTGGACTCGCTGTTCTCGGCAGTGTCGGCGGTGATCGGCCTGGTCGGCGCGCTGGCCCTGATGTTGCTGTTGTCCTGGCAACTGTCGTTGCTGCTGGCGCTGCTCATCCCGCTGGAAGTGCTGTGGCTGCGCTGGATGCGGCGCAAGGTGGAGCGCGAGGTGCGCAGCCTGCGCGAGCGCTCGGCGGACGTGTCGTCGTTCCTGGTCGAAACACTGCCGGCGATGAAGTTCATCCAGGCCGCCGGCCAGCAGCGCCGCGAGGCCGAGCGCCTGGAAGGCCTGGGGCAGGGCTACATGAGCCAGCTGCTGAAGGTGCAGCTCACCGAATTCTTCACCCAGGCGGTGCCCGGCACCCTGACCTCGTGGTGCCGCGCCTGCGCCTTCCTGGTCGGCGGCTGGTGGGTGATCCAAGGCACCTGGCAGCTCGGCGCACTGATCGCGTTTTCCACTTACCTGGGCATGGCGGTCGGGCCCGTGCAGAGCCTGCTGGGGCTGTACGTGGCGGTGCAGCGCATGGCCGTGAGCCTGGGGCGGGTGATGGAGCTCAAGCGCGAGCCTGTCGCGGTCCAGCCAGCCGAAGCGCCGCAGCCCATCGCCGACGGACCCGGCGAATTGCGCCTGGAGGCGTTGCATTTTGCCCACGATGAGCGCCAGGGCGGCGTGCTGCGCGGCGTCGACGCCAGCCTGCCTGGCGGGCTCAAGGTTGCCATCAGCGGCGCCTCGGGCGTCGGCAAATCGACCCTGATCGACCTGCTGCAGCGGTTCTACGATCCCGATGCCGGGCGCATCCTGCTCGATGGCATCGACCTGCGCCAACTCGATTTGCAGGCCTTGCGCCGGCGCATCGCGGTGGTCAGCCAGGACATCGTGCTGTTCCGTGGCACCCTGGCGCAGAACCTCGCCTACAGCACGCCCGAAGCGACCCGTGAACAGCTCGAAACCGTGGTGCGCCTGACCCGCCTGGACACTCTGGTCGGCAGCTTGCCGCTGGGCCTGGACGGCATGCTCGGCGAGCGTGGCCAGCAGCTGTCCGGTGGCCAGAAGCAACGCATCGCCATCGCCCGGGCGCTGCTGCAGCAACCGGCGATCCTGGTGCTCGATGAGGCCACCTCGGCGGTGGACGAAGCCACCGAGCGCGAGGTGATCGCCGCCATCGACCAGCTGTTCGCCGGGCGCACGCGCATTCTGATCAGCCACCGCGCCTCGACCTTGGCCGATGCCGATGTGCACCTGCACTTGAGCGACGGCCTGCTGCGCATCAGGGAGCCGGCCGGGCATGACCAGTGAACTGCGCGTTGGCCTGATCGACAGCGGCTGCTCGCCCGGGCAAGACGCCCTGCTGCTCGACGCCCGGCGCTTCTGGCTGGCGGACGGCGTGTTGCAGGAAGGCGAAGCGCTGCCCGATGCCCTTGGCCATGGCAGCGCCGTGCTCGAGCGTATTCGCGGTGAGGCCGGTGCCATGCCGCTGCTGCTGGCCCAGGTGTTCGACCGTCAGTGGAGCACCAGCGCCCTGCAAGTGGCTGCCGCGCTGCTGTGGCTGGTGGAGCAGGGTGCCGGCGTGATCAACCTGAGCCTGGGCCTGCACCAGGACCGCCCGGTGCTGCGCCAGGCCTGTGCCGAAGCCCAGGCCGCCGGTGTGCTGTTGTGTGCCGCAAGCCCGGCGCGGGGCGAACCGGTGTATCCGGCAAGCTACCCGGGGGTGATTCGGGTAACGGGCGATGCCCGCTGCGCGCCGGGTGAATGGTCATGGCTGGGCACCGCCCAGGCCGATTTCGGCGCGCATGTCGGCACCACCGGCGGGGCGGGTGCCAGCCTTGCCTGTGGCGCGTTCAGCGGTCGGGTCGCTGCCGTATTGCGCAAGCGGCCCGAGCTGGAACACCTGGCGTTGGTCCACTGGCTCAAGCACCACGCGGCGTTCATAGGCCCGGAGCGCAAGGGCCAGGCCGATGGCTGACGCGCGCATTGTGGTACTCGGTGCGGGCCCTGCCGGCGCCGCCACGGCGCTGGGGCTGCGGCGCCTGGGTTATGCCGTGACCGTGGTCAGCGACTGGCGCCGCTTTGCCGCCATCGAAGGGGTTTCCCAGCGCGTGCTCGACGGGTTGCGGCATGCCGGGCTGGGCGCAGCACTCGCGCAGGCCACCACCCCCGCTGAGCGGCAGGTGCACTGGAATGCTGAACAACTGCGCCTGAACCAGGAGTGCTTGCTCGACCGCCAGCGTTTCGACCGTGCGTTGCGTGACGACCTGCGCCGGGCCGGGGTCGAGCTGATCGAAGGCCGGGTGCGCGAGGTGCTGCGCGATGGCGGCCACCGGGTGCGCCTGGACGATGGCCAGGTCGTGCATGGCGACTTTCTGGTCGAGGCCCGTGGCCGCCAGGCGCCGCTGGCCGAGGGGCGTCTGCGCGGGCCGGAGACCGTCAGCCTGCTGAACCTCTGGCAGGGCACGCCAGGGCCAGCGGCCTCGGCCGTGGAGAGCCTGGACGATGGCTGGGCGTGGATGGCGCGGCTGGCCGATGGCCGTTGCTACTGGCAAATCACGTTGGATGCAGGTACGGCCAGCCTGCCGGGCAAGGCGCAGCTGGCGGCGTATTGCGCCGAACGCCGACGTGGTTCGGCGCAGGTGCGGGCGATCTTCGATCAACAGGCCTTCGCCCCCGCGCAGGTGCATGCCCGTAGCAGCACGGCGATCCTGGCCGGCAGCTGCGCAGGCGACGATTGGCTGCGGGTGGGGGATGCGGCGATGGCGGTGGACCCGCTGTCGGGCAATGGGATTTTCCAATCGTTGTCGTCGGCGTTGCAGGCGCCGGTGGTGATCAACACCTTGTTGCAGCGCCCTGAGTGCGCCGCTCTGGCGCAACGTTTTCATCAGGAACGTATCGAGCAGCTGTTCCTGCGCTTTGCCCGCATTGGCCGGGACTTTTATGCCCAGGAGCAGTCGCGGGCGACCGGCGCGTTCTGGGCTGCGCGCCGCACGTGGCCGGATGCGCAGCCGATCCATGCGCAGGCCGCCTGGAGCGCGGTGACGGTGGAGCGTCGGCCGGTGTTGCGCGATGGCTTCGTGGAGGAGGCCGAGGTGGTGGTGACGGCAGACCAGCCGTTGGGGGTGTGGCACCTGCAAGGGGTTGAGCTGGCGCCTGTGGTTCGTGGAGTAAGGGCTGGGCTGTCGCTGCAGGCGTTGTTGCGCGATCGGTCTGCACAGCAGCAGATGATGGTGCGGCGGTGGCTGTTGGAACAGGGGTGTTCTTGAGACTGTGGGGCCGCTACGCGGCCCTTTCGCGGCACAAGGCCGCTCCTACAGGGGACCGCGAGCACCTGTAGGAGCGGCCTTGTGCCGCGAAAGGGCTGCAGCGCAGCCCCAGGATCTGCAATCAGAAGAAGGTCCCGACCACCAGCTGCAGATAGGTCCCGGTATCCCGGCTGCCCAGTTGCACCCCGCCGTTGTCGGCATTGCGCTCAGGTTTGTAGAACCCCACCAACGGGCTGATCAGCCAGTGCTCGTTGACCATCCATTCCAGATACAGGTCCAACTCGCGCCCACCGAGATTGCCCTTGTCGGTGCTCAGCGGGTCAAAGTCGAAATACAGCGCGCCCACGGTCAGGCCCTCACTGGGCTTGGCCTTGAGCGCCACATGATGGACTTGGCTGTTGCTGTTGAACGGCCCGGCATAGTTGGCCGCCACTTCGCCCTGGAACCAGGTGCCATAGCCGCGGCTCAGGCCATAGTACAGCGGGTCGAAGTGTTCCGAGAAACGGCTGTAGCGGTAGGTGGCAGTGGGTGACCAGGGCAGGCCGGAGAAGGTCCAGTTGCCCTCCAGGTACCACGCATCCTCACGCCCGCCGGTGCGGTCCTGGGTGACATATTCCGCTGCCAGCTCCAGGTCCTTCACCCCCAGGTTGCCGCGCCCGCGCAGGCTCACCGTGTCCATGCCGTCACGGTGCTCCAGGCCCAGAATCTCGGCGTAGCGACGGTCCACGTCCAGGCCGTGGATCCAGCTCAGGCCGACGGTGCCGGCGTCGGCCACATGCTCAAGGTTGGCCACGGCCATGGCGCTGTCGGCCTGGAAGTGGTTGTCGGACTTGAGCCACATCAGGTCGCCGCGCCAGCCCTGCTTGCCGCCCAGGCGCAGCACGGCGGTGCGGTCGAAGGCCTTGCGCGCGGCCAGGTAATAGGCGCCGCCCCGGTCGAAGTTGGCGCCCAGGTCGACGTTGCCGGCGTTGACCGGGTCGCCCTGGATCAGGAAACCATCGCCCAGGGTGACCAGCTGGCGGCCGCCGGAGATATCGATGCCGTCTTCGCCCAGCGCCGGGAACAGGCTGCCGGAGCGCCAGCCCAGGTACAGGTCTTCGACGGCGGTGCGGCGTTCGTCGCCTTGGGTGAAACCGGCGGCGTCGCCATCGCCCCAGGTGGCGGAACTGAGCAGGCTGAACGCGCCGTAGAGCGCGCCGCTGTCGGCGATGGCCTGGCTGGCGCTGAGGCCGTACTTGACGTAGCCCTCGCGCCAGTTGCTGCTGCCGGGCTGGCGGTTGCCGAACTGGTTGAAGCTCTCGTCGCTGTGGAAGATGCCGAACAGGGCTTCGAGGTTGGCGTTCAGGGTGCTGCCGTTGTGGTTGTACAGCTCGTAGGCTTGGCTGGCGGGTGCGCTCAACAGCAGGGCCAATGTGCAGGCGAGTGTGTGCCTCATGGTGTGCTCCATGTTTTTGTTGTTTTTGAGGTGGCATGTGCCGGCCCTATCGCGGGTCAAGCCCGCTCCCACGAGTTAATGCGTGGGAGCGGGCTTGCCCCGCGATGAGTCCATAAGATTCAGAGCTTGATCAGCACCGACTTGAGCTCGGTGTAATGCTCGATCGCCGCCGCGCCCATCTCGCGGCCGACGCCCGAGAGCTTGTAGCCGCCAAACGGCAGCGCCGGGTCCAGGGCGCTGTGGCAGTTGACCCAGACCGAACCGGACTTGATCCGCGGGATCATCCGGTGCACCGCGGCCAGGTCGTTGGACCAGATGCTCGCGCCCAGCCCGTAGGGGTTGTCGTTGGCCATGCGCACCACCTCGTCGATGTCGTCGAACGGCATGGCCACCAGCACCGGGCCGAAGATCTCTTCCTGCACCAGGCGGTGGCGCTGGTCGACATCGACGATCACCGTCGGCTTGACGAAGTAGCCCGGGCCGAAGCCTTCGCCACCGCAGGCGATGGTGGCGCCCAACTCGCGGCCCAGTTCGATGTAGCCGGTGACCCGGTCCTGCTGCTTGGCCGAGATCAGCGGGCCCATCTGCACCGACGGGTCCAGGCCGTTGCCCAGCTTCATGCCGTTGGCGATGCCGGCGATGTCGGCCACCACGTTGTCGAAATGCTTGCGGTGCACGTACAGGCGCGAGCCTGCGCAGCACACCTGGCCCTGGTTGAAGAAGATCGCGGTGGCGGCACCGGCGGCGGCTTCCTGCAGGTTGGCGTCGGGCATGACGATGGTTGGCGACTTGCCGCCCAGCTCCAGGGTGACGCGGGTCATGTTGTCCATGGCCGCCTTGCCGATCAGCTTGCCGACCTCGGTGGAACCGGTGAAGGTCAACTTGTCGACGCCGGGGTGGCGGCTCAGGGCGGCGCCGGCGTTCAGGCCCGTGCCGGTGACCACGTTGAATACCCCGGCCGGGTAGCCGGCTTCGTCCACCAGTTCGGCGAGCTTGAGTGCGGTCAGCGGGGTTTCGTCGGCGGGCTTCAACACCATGGTGCAGCCGGTGGCCAGGGCCGGGCCGAGCTTCCAGCAGGCCAGCAGCAACGGGAAGTTCCAGGCGACGATGGCACCGACCACGCCCACGGCTTCGCGGCGCACGAAACCATGGAACTGGTCGTTGGGCATCAGCGGCAGCGAGGGCTCGACCGTGCTGCCTTCGACCTTGGTGGCCCAACCGGCCATGTAGCGCAGGAAGTCGATGGCCAGTTGCACGTCCATCACCTGCGCCACGGCGGCGCTCTTGCCGTTGTTCAGGCATTCCAGTTCGGCCAGCTGCTGGGCGTCGCGCTGCATCAGGTCGGCAAGGCGCCACAGCAGGTTCTGCCGTTCACGCGGGCGAGTGCGACTCCAGGCCGAATCGTCGAAGGCCTGGCGCGCGGCGCGCACGGCGCGGTCGACATCCTCCGGGTCGGCCGCGGGCACCTCGCCAAGGACTTCGCCGGTGGCCGGGTTGCGAAAACTCAAGGTGCGACCGCTGGCGGCGTCCTGCCAGTCGGCGCCGATGCGCATCCTGAGCTTGCGGGCGAGGAAGTCGCGGGTGGCGGGGAGGATCGGCAGTTCGGAATGCATGGGGGCGGTGCCTCTTGTCATGGTTGTGACCAGGGCTGGGGCAATGGGCGTGCCAAAGGGCTCGGATGCCTGGCAAGGCCCGGCTGGCGGTGGTTTTTGCCGGGTTGGGAGTTAAAGGAATCAGGGGTGATCTGTTGCATATTGAGATCGGGTGAGACGGCATGCGATACACATGGCTATGTGTTCGGCTCTAGGGTGCTAGGGCCGCACGGCGGCCCCGGCATTACCAGCTCCGGCGGTTGTCTCAAGGTGAAACACCCAGTCGCGAAATGGGACGTTCACCTACAATTCCAATCGCTGGCCCATACCCGCAAAACCCAGGCAACTCGCTGATCTAAAACATTTTTGCTGCAACTGGCACACTTCCTGTATCGCAACTGTCACATGCACACCGCAGTACCCAAGCGTGCAATAACGATAAGAACAACACCGTGGAGGTCTGACCTTGAAGACGACTCGACTCCGGCGGCAGGCGGGCACACTGGCGCTGATCGCCACCGCACTGCTGTCCGCCCAGGCCATGGCGGCCGAACAGGGCCCGAGCCTGTTGCAGAACAAGTGCATGGGGTGCCATATCCCCGAGGGCAACGACAGCTACAGCCGTATCAGCCACCAGCGCAAGACCCCCGAAGGCTGGCTGATGAGCATTGCCCGCATGCAGGTGATGCACGGTTTGCAGATCAGCGACGACGACCGCCGCACCCTGGTCAAGTACCTGGCCGACAAGCAGGGCCTGGCACCCAGCGAGACCGACGGCGTGCGCTACGCCATGGAGCGCAGGCTCAACACCGTCGAGCACTTCGACGATCAGCTCAGCCAGATGTGCGGGCGTTGTCACTCCGGTGCCCGGGTCGCTCTGCAACGGCGCCCGGCCCAGGAATGGGAGCACCTGGTCAACTTCCACCTCAGCCAATGGCCGTCCCTCGAATACCAGGCCCAGGCCCGCGACCGCGACTGGCTGGACATCGCCCTCAAGCAGATGGTGCCGGACCTGGCCAAGCGCTTCCCCCTCGACAACCCGGCCTGGGCCGAATGGCTCAAGGCCCGGCCCAAGGCCGACGCGCTGGTGGGGCAGTGGGCGTTCAGCGGCCATATGCTCGCCAAGGGCGATGTGCGCGGGGTGATGAGTGTCAGCGCAGGCGAGGGCGACACCTTCAAGGTCGAGGTCAAGGGCGCTTATGCCGACGGTACGCCGTTCAACGGCAGCGGTTCGGCGATCCTCTACAACGGCTACGAGTGGCGCGGCAACGTCAAGGTCGGCGAGGCCAACCTGCGCCAGGTGTTCGCCGCCATCGACGGGCAGATGAAGGGCCGCATGTTCGAGGCCGAGCATGACGAGCGCGGTCTGGACTTCAACGCCGCCAAGGCTGGCCAAGGGCGTTTGCTGGCAGTGCAGCCTGCCTTCATCAAGGCCGGCAGCGACAGCGAGATCACCCTGGTGGGCAGCGACCTGTCCGGCAAGCCGGAGCTGGGCGCGGGCGTGGAAGTGACCGAAGTGCTGGAGTCGACGCCGACGCTGATCCGGGTCAAGGCGCGTGCCGCCAAGGATGCCGCCGCCGGCCAGCGCGAAGTGTCGGTGGGCGCGCTCAAGGGCTTGCAACTGGCGGTGTACGACAAGGTCGACGAGGTCAAGGTGGTGCCGGCGTTCTCCATCGCCCGCATCGGCGAAAACGGCGCCTCGGTGCCCAAGGTCCAGGGCCGTTTCGAGGCCGAGGCCTGGGGCAAGGACGCCAGCGGCCAGCCGCTGCGCATCGGCTACCTGCCGGCCACCTGGAAAGTCGAGCCGTTCAACGAACGGGCGGTCGAGGACGAAGACGTCAAGTTCGCCGGGCAGATGCAGGCCGACGGCGTGTTCGTGCCAGGCGGTGCTGGGCCCAACCCTGAACGCAAGATGATGACCAACAACGCCGGCAACTTGAAGGTGATCGCCACCCTGGCGGACGGCGGGCAGACCGGTGAGGGCCACATGATCGTCACCGTGCAGCGCTGGAACAACCCGCCGCTGCCTTGAGGGCAGGGGCAAAGCGCATAAACACCTGACGAATCGATTATCGGGAGGTCGCCATGGGCGCACTACTGAACCTGGTCGAACGCAACCTGCACGAAGTGCAGGTGGATGCCGACCGCATGCTGTTCCATATCCCCAGCAGTTCGCTGTTCGCCACCGATGCGGTGACCGGCGGCATCATCGACACCCTGCGCCGCCAAGGCTGCTCTGCCGAGGAGCTGATGCAGCAGCTCGGCCAGCAGTTCGACGGGCAGGACATCCAGGAAACCCTGCGCGAACTGATCGCCCTGGAAGTGGTCAGCGACGGCTCGCCGCTGACCCCGGAAATCGCCCTCAAGCAGGTCGAGCGCACCGCGCTCAACACCGTGGTGCTCAACGTCAACACCGGCTGCAACCTCAGCTGCACCTATTGCTACAAGGAAGACCTCGACAAGCCTTCGGCCGGCAAGAAGATGAGCACCGCCACCGCCGAGGCGTCGGTGGAGATGCTGCTCAAGGAGTCGCCCGACGAAACCCGCTACAGCGTGGTGTTCTTCGGCGGCGAGCCGCTGTCCAACCGGCCGCTGATCGAACACATGGTGGCTTACTGCGAGCGGCGTTTTGCCGAGGCCGGCAAACAGGTGGAGTTCATCATGACCACCAACGCCACGCTGCTCACCGAAGAGATTGTCGACTGGCTCAACGCCCACCGTTTCGGGCTGTCCATCAGCATCGACGGGCCCAAGACCGTGCACGACCGCAACCGCATCACCGTGGGCGGGCAGGGCACCTACGACGTGGTGCGGCGCAAGGCCGACATGCTGCTGTCGCGCTATGACAGCCGACCGGTGGGGGCCCGCGTGACCTTGACCCGTGGCATCACCGATGTGGAGACCATCTGGAACCACCTGTTCAACGAGATGGGCTTTGCCGAGGTGGGCTTCGCCCCGGTGACGTCCGGTGACATGGCCGACTTCAACCTCAGCGGCGAAGAGCTGGTGCAGGTGTTCGACAACATGAAGGCCCTCGGCCGGCGCTACCTGGAAGCGGCGCTGGAGCACCGCAACATCGGCTTCTCCAACCTGCACCAGTTGATCACCGACATCCACGAGGGCCACAAGAAGGCCCTGCCGTGCGGTGCCGGGCTGAAGATGCTGGCGGTCGATCACCAGGGCGAGCTGAACCTGTGCCACCGCTTCACCGGCTCCAGCCTGCCGACCTTCGGCAACGTGCACCAGGGCGTGAAGCAGGCGCAGCTCAACGACTTCCTGTCGCAGCGCCTGGACCGCAGCGGCACCGGCTGCGACAGCTGCCGCATCCGCAACCTGTGCTCCGGCGGCTGCTACCACGAAAGCTACGCCCGCTACGGCGACCCGCAGCACCCGACCTACCACTATTGCGAGCTGATGCGCGACTGGGTCGACTTCGGCATCGAGGTCTACAGCCGCATCATGGCCGCCAACCCGGCCTTCATCGATCGCTACATCACCCCCAGGAAGGCGCACTGACATGAAGCACCTCAAACCGCTGAACAACAAGGCGCGCATCCTTGAACAGGCCGCCGCCGAGGACCGCGTCGAAGAAGTGCTGGCGATGAGCGCCGTGGCCGGCTGCACCGCCACCACCGACCCGGGTTGGGAGGTGGACGCGTTTGGCGGCGTCAGCTCGCTGTGCCAGCCGATGGAGGCCGACCTGTATGGCTGTTCCGACCCTTGCTGGTGGCCGGCCCAGGTGCCGGACATGATGAGCACCTACCAGGACTGGAACGCCCAGGCGACCAACTCCGCCGAAGACTGGCGCAACCTCGGCACCGTATTCCCGAAAGACAAATAGAACGACAAGGGGAAACCGCATGAAACCTGGATTCTGCGCGCAACTCGCGCTTACCGTCGCCGCCACGGCCTGCGCCTGGGCGGCCCAGGCCGACGACGCAGGCAAAGCCCTGCAGGCCGGCCACGAATACCTGATCGCCACCAACTACCCGAACAACCTGCATGTGGTCGAGGTGGCCAGCGACACCCTGTACAAGACCTGCCGCATGCCCGATTCGTTTGGCCCGGGCACGGCGATGATGGCGCCGGACAACCGTACCGCCTACGTGCTCAACAACCACTTTGCCGATATCTATGGCATCGACCTGGACAGCTGCAAGACCACCTTCCACGCCAACCTGTCCAGCGTGCCGGGCGAGGTGGGCAAGGCCATGTACTCCTTCGCCATCAGCCCCGACGGCAAGGAAGTCTATGCCACGGTCAACCCCAGCCAGCGCCTGAACGACCATTACGTGGTCAAGCCGCCGCGCCTGGAGGTGTTCCGCACCGGCGACGGGCTGGACGCCAAGCCGGTGCGCACCTTCCCGATGCCGCGCCAGGTGTACCTGATGCGCGCCGCCGACGACGGCAGCCTGTACGTGGCCGGGCCGGACATCTACAAGATGGACGTGAAGACCGGCAAATACACCGTCGCCCTGCCGCTGCGCAACTGGAACCGCCCGGGCTACAGCGCACCCGATGTGCTGTACTTCTGGCCGCACCAGAGCGCGCGGCATGAGTTCTCGATGCTCTACACCATTGCCAAGTTCAAGGATGCCAAGCAGGACCCGGCCACCGCCGAGCCGTTGTACGGCTACCTAAGCATCGACCTGAAGACCGGCAAGGCCCACACCGAGGAGTTCGCCGAGCTGACCGAGCTGTACTTCACCGGCCTGCGCTCGCCGAAGGATGGCAACCAGATGTACGGCGTGCTCAACCGCCTGGCGCGCTACGACATCAAGCAGAAGAAGCTGGTCAAGGCGGCGAATCTGGAACATACCTACTACTGCGTGACCTTCGACAAGGCGGGCGACAAGCTGTACCTGGGCGGCACTTTCAACGACCTGGCGGTGTTCGACCCGAATACGCTGGAGAAGGTGAAGAACATCAAGCTGCCAGGCGGTGACATGTCGACCACCACGCCGCAGGTGTTTGTCAGGTAACCCCATCGCGGGGCAAGCCCGCTCCCACGGCGCGTGGGAGCGGGCTTGCCCCGCGATGGCGATGGTTCAGGTAGACCAGAACTACAAGAGATACCCATGACCCAGCCAAGCTATTCCCAAGGCAACCCCGACAAACCCTTGCTGAACGCCTGCATCGGTGACGCCTTCGACGCCACCGTCGCCCGTTTCCCCGACCGCGAGGCCCTGATCGTCCGCCATCAGCAGCTGCGCTACACCTGGCGGCAACTGGCCGAAGCGGTCGACCAGCATGCCCGGGCACTGATGGCCCTTGGCGTGCAGGCAGGCGACCGCCTGGGCATCTGGGCGCCCAACTGCGCCGAGTGGTGCATCACCCAATTCGCCAGCGCCAAGGTCGGGGCGATCCTGGTCAACATCAATCCGGCCTACCGCAGCAGCGAGCTGGACTACGCCCTGGGCCAGTCCGGCTGTCAGTGGGTGATCTGCGCCGATGCCTTCAAGACCTCCGATTACCACGCGATGCTGCTCGGGCTGGTGCCCGGCCTGGGCGATAGCCAGCCCGGCGCACTGGCCAGCGAGCGCTTGCCCGAGCTGCGTGGCGTGATCAGCCTGGCCAGCGCTCCGCCAGCAGGTTTCCTGCCATGGCCGGCCTTGCAGGCCCGGGCCGGGGAGGTGACCAGCGAGCAGTTGGCCGCCCGTCAGGCCAGCCTGCGCCCGGGGGACCCCATCAACATCCAGTACACCTCCGGCACTACCGGTTTCCCCAAGGGCGCCACCCTCAGCCACCACAACATCCTCAACAACGGCTACATGGTCGGCGAAAGCCTCGGCCTCACCGAGCACGACCGCCTGGTGGTGCCGGTGCCGCTGTACCACTGCTTCGGCATGGTCATGGCCAACCTCGGCTGCATGACCCACGGCAGCACGCTGATCTACCCCAACGACGCCTTCGACCCGCTGCTGACCCTGCAGGCCGTGGCCGAAGAGCGCGCCACCGCGCTGTACGGCGTGCCGACCATGTTCATCGCCGAGCTGGATCACCCACGCCGGGGCGAGTTCGACCTGTCCAGCCTGCGCACCGGGATCATGGCTGGCGCCACCTGCCCGATCGAGGTGATGCGCCGGGTGATCGACGAGATGCACATGGGTGAAGTGCAGATTGCCTACGGCATGACCGAGACCAGCCCAGTCTCGCTGCAGACCGGCGCCGATGATGACCTCGAGCGCCGGGTGACCAGTGTCGGCCGCACCCAGCCACGGCTGGAGAACAAGATTGTCGACGGTGAGGGCAGCACGCTGCCGCGCGGCGAGATCGGCGAGCTGTGCACCCGTGGCTACAGCGTGATGCTCGGCTACTGGAACAACCCCAAGGCCAGCGCCGAAAGCATCGATGGCGAGGGCTGGATGCACACCGGCGACCTGGCGGTGATGGACGAGCAGGGCTATGTGCGCATCGTCGGGCGCAGCAAGGACATGATCATCCGCGGCGGCGAAAACATTTACCCACGCGAGCTGGAGGAGTTTTTCTTTACTCACCCGGCGGTGGCTGATGTGCAGGTGATCGGTGTTCCGTGCAGCAAGTATGGCGAGGAGATCGTGGCCTGGATCCGCTTCCACCCAGGGCACGGTGCCAGCGAGGACGAGTTGCGCGAGTGGGCGAGGGCGCGGATCGCCCACTTCAAGGTGCCAAGGCACTTCCGGTTTGTTGATGAGTTCCCGATGACGGTGACGGGCAAGGTGCAGAAGTTCAGGATGCGCGAGATCAGTATCGGGGAGCTGTATGGGCGTTAAGCATTGCTTTCATTGGCCTCTTCGCGGGTAAATCGCACCGGCGCACCGCCGCTCCCACAGGTACAGCGCCGACCCTGTGGGAGCGGGTTTACCCGCGAAGAGGCCGGCACTGGCAGCAGATGATTCAGTCCTGCAGCAGTTCCGGGCTGTTGAAATTGCTCAGCCGCTGATCATCCTCCGCACATTCCAGCCCCTGCACAGCCTCAACCAACAGCGCCTTCTGCAAACTCCGCTCACCCGCCGCCCAAGCCTGCTCCAGCACCGGCAGCACCCGCCGCGGCAACACACTGAACATCGGCTGCCAATAGCCCCCCTGACGGACCATCGCTGCACTGTCGTGCTCTACAGCCAGCTTCAGCAGGTCCTCTATCAGCACCTGATCAACCAAGGGCGCATCGCACGCCAGCAGCACCACCCATTCATGCCTGGCCACCGTCAACCCGGCAATCACCCCGGCCAGCGGCCCAGGGAAGTCGGCCTCGGCATCGCCAACCAGTCGGTCGGCATAGGGCCGGTACAGCTCCTGGTTGCGGTTGCAGGAGATCACCACATCGTCGGACAACCCGCGCACCACCCGCTGCACATGGGCCGCCAGCGGCTCGCCGCGCCACGGCACCAGGCCTTTGTCACGGCCGCCCATGCGCTGGCCACGGCCGCCGGCGAGGATGAGGATCGAGCAGGGGGGCAGGGCAGCGGGCATGAAAAAGGGTTCCGGGCAGTCAATGCCGGGAACCCTCTCATTCAACCCAGGGGCTTGTCCAGTCAGCTTTCGCTGGTCACTGGCTTGCCCTCCCTGGCCCGGTCACGCCCGGCCAGGCGCATCACCACCACGAAGAACACCGGCACGAACACCACGGCGAAGGTCGCGCTGAGCATGCCGCCGATCACCCCGGTGCCGATCGCCTGCTGGCTGGCCGAGCTGGCGCCGCTGGCGATGGCCAAGGGCACCACGCCGAGGATGAACGCCAACGAGGTCATCACGATCGGCCGCAGGCGCAGGCGGGCGGCCTGGATCGCGGCCTGGGTGGCATCGACGCCCTGGTCGACCAGCTCCTTGGCGAACTCGATGATCAGGATGGCGTTCTTCGCCGACAGGCCGATCAGGGTGATCAGGCCGACCTTGAAGAACACGTCGTTGGGCAGGCCGCGCAGGGTTACCGCCAGTACAGCGCCGAGCACGCCCAGCGGCACCACCAGCAGCACCGCGGTGGGGATCGACCAGCTTTCGTACAGCGCCGCCAGGCACAGGAACACCACCAGCAACGACAGCGCCATCAGCAGCGGTGCCTGGCTGCCGGACAGCCGCTCCTGCAGCGACAGGCCGGTCCACTCAAGGCCCGCGCCGGCAGGCAGTTGCGCCACCAGCCGCTCGATTTCGGCCATGGCCTCACCCGAGCTGTAGCCGGGCGCCGGTTCACCGGAGATCGACACCGCCGGGTAGCCGTTGTAGCGGGTCAGCTGCACCGGGCCGCTCTGCCAGTGGGCGGTGACGAAGGCGCCCAAGGGCACCATCTTGTCGCTGTTGTTGCGCACATGGATCTTGAGCAGGTCCTCGACCTGGCTGCGCTGGTCGCCTTCGGCCTGCACCACCACCCGCTGCATGCGGCCCTGGTTGGGGAAGTCGTTGACGTAATTGGAGCCCACCGCGGTGTTGAGTACCTCGCCGATGGCGGCGAACGACACGCCCAGCGCGTTGGCCTGGCGGCGGTCCACTTCCAGCGCCACCTGCGGGCTTTCGGCCAGCGAGGCTTCGCGCACGTTGACCAGCAGCTTGCTTTTGCGCGCCTGCTCCAGCAACTGGTCGCGGGCCTGCATCAGTTCGCTGTAGCCCATGCCGCCGCGGTCCTGCAGGCGGAACTCGAAGCCGCTCGACTCACCCAGGCCATCGACCGGCGGCGGCAGCACCGAGTAGGCGATGGCGTCCTTGAGCTGGGTGAAGGCCATGGTCGCACGGTCGGCGATGGACTGAGCGCTGTCGTCGCTGCCGCGCTCGGACCAGTCCTTGAGCGTGGTGAAGGCCAGCGCCGCGTTCTGCCCGCTACCCGAGAAACTGAAGCCCAGGATCAGCGTGGTGTTGGCCACGCCCGGCTCTTCGGCGTTGTGCGCCTCGATCTGCCGCGCCACTTCGATGGTGCGAGCCTGGCTGGCGCCCGGCGGCAACTGGATATCGGTGATGGTGTAGCCCTGGTCTTCGGTGGGCAGGAACGCACTGGGCAACTGGCTGAAGCCATACACCAGCACCCCCACCAGCGCGGCATACACCAGCAGGTAGCGGCCACTGCGCGCCAGGGCGTGGGTGACCCAGCGCTGGTAGCCGTTGCTCATGCCGTCGAAACGGCGGTTGAACCAGCCGAAGAAGCCTTTGCGTTGGTGGTGCTCGCCTTTGCCGATGGGCTTGAGCAGGGTGGCGCACAGCGCCGGGGTGAGGCTCAGGGCGAGGAACGCCGAGAACAGGATCGACACCGCCATCGACACCGAGAACTGCTGGTAGATGACCCCCACCGAGCCTTTCATGAAAGCCATCGGCAGGAACACCGCCACCAGCACCAGGGTGATGCCGACGATGGCGCCGCTGATCTGGCCCATGGCCTTGCGCGTGGCCTCTTTGGGCGGCAGGCCCTCTTCGGCCATGATCCGCTCGACGTTCTCCACCACCACGATGGCGTCGTCCACCAGGATGCCGATGGCCAGCACCATGCCGAACAGGGTCAGCACGTTGACCGAGAAGCCCAGTGCGTTCATCACCGCGAAGGTGCCCATCAACGCCACCGGCACCACCAGTGTCGGGATCAGGGTGTAACGGAAGTTCTGCAGGAACAGGAACATCACCGCGAACACCAGCACCATGGCCTCGACCAGGGTGTTGATCACTTGCTTGATCGACACTTTGACGAACGGCGAGGTGTCGTAGGGGATGTCGTATTTCACCCCGGACGGGAAGTAGCGCGACAGCTCATCGAGCTTCTGCTTGACCAGGGTGGCGGTTTCCATGGCGTTGGCGCCTGGCGCCAGCTTGACGCTGAAGGCGCTGGTGGCCTTGCCGTTGAGGCGGGTGCCGTACTGGTATTCCTGGGCGCCGATCTCGACCCGGGCGACATCGCCGACGGTCACCGCCGAGCCATCGCGATTGGCCCGCAGCACGATGGCGGCGAACTCTTCGGGCGTGCTCAGCTGGCCCTTGACCAACACGTTGGCCGTGATTTCCTGGGTCGCCCGGGTGGGCAGGTCGCCGATGCTGCCCGGCGCCACCTGGGCGTTCTGCGCGGCAATGGCCTCGGCCACATCGTTGGGCGTGAGGCTGAAACCGACCAGCTTGGCCGGGTCGATCCAGATCCGCATGGCCCGTTCCGAGCCATACAGCTGCGCCTTGCCCACGCCCTTGACCCGGCGAATCTCGTTCATCACGTTGCGCGCGAGGATATCCGACAGGGCGATCTCGTCGAGGCTGCCGTCCTCGGAGGTGAGGGTGGCCAGCAGCAGGAAACCGGTGGACACCTTTTCCACCTGCAGGCCCTGCTGGGTGACCGGGCGCGGCAGGCGCGACTCGATCACCTTGAGGCGGTTCTGCACGTCCACCTGGGCCAGGTCCGGGTTGGTGCCGGGCTGGAAACTGGCGGTGATGGTGGCGCTGCCCAGGCTGCTTTGCGAGGCGAAATACAACAGGTTGTCGGCGCCATTGAGCTCCTGCTCGATGATGCTGACCACGCTTTCGTCCATGGTCGCCGCCGAGGCGCCCGGGTACACGGCGTAGATTTCCACCTGCGGCGGCGCCACATCGGGGTACTGGGCCACCGGCAGCTGCGGCAGGGCCAGGCCGCCGAGCAGCAGGATGAACAGCGCGACCACCCAGGCGAAGATCGGGCGGTCAATGAAGAACTGCGGCATGGATCAGGCCCTCACTGGCCGTTGTGCTGGACGATGGGGAGTGCGTCCGGTTGTTCGTCGACTTGCACCTGGTCACCGGCCTTGACGTGCTGCAGGCCTTCGACCACGACGCGTTCGCCCGGCTTGAGGCCGTCGTTGACGATCCATCGGTCGCCCTGGGCGCTGCCCAGTTGCACCTGGCGCTCGCTGATACGGTCCTGCTGGTCGACCACCAGCACCTTGGGAACGCCGGCGCTGTCACGCAGGATCGCCCGTTGCGGCACGCTGATGCCCTGGGGTTGCACGGCCTGTTCCAGGCGCACGCGCACGTAGCTGCCGGGCAACAGGTCGAGGTCGGGGTTGGGGAACTCGCTGCGCAGGGTGATCTGGTTGGTGCTCGGGTCCACGCTGAGGTCGGAGAACAGCAGCTTGCCGGGCAACGGGTAGGCGCTGCCATCGTCCTGGATCAAGGTGGCCTTGACCTGGCCCTGGCCGACCTGTTGCAGCTCGCCGGCCCGCAGCGCGCGGCGCAGGGCGTTGAGCTCGCGGGTCGATTGGGTGACGTCGGCGTGGATCGGGTTCAGTTGCTGGATGGTCGCCAGTGGCGTGGTCTCGTTCTGGCCGACCAGTGCGCCTTCGGTCACCAGTGCCCGGCCGATGCGCCCGGAGATCGGCGCGGTGACGGTGGCGTAGCCGAGGTTGAGGCGGGCGCGCTCGAGAGCTGCCTTGGCTTCGGCCACTGCGGCGTCGGCCTGCAGGAAGCTGGCGCGGGCATTGTCGTATTCCTGGCGGCTGACCGCCTTGTCGTCGACCAGCTGGCGATAGCGCTGCTCTTGCAGGCGGGCCTGGTACACCGTGGCCTCGGCCTTGGCCAGGGTGGCGCGGGCGCTGTCGAGGTCGGCCTTGAACGGCGCCGGGTCGATCAGGAACAGGACATCGCCCTGCTTGACGTCGCTGCCTTCGCGGTACACCCGCTTGAGCACCACCCCGGCTACCCGGGCGCGGACCTCGGCGGTACGCGGGGCGAGGATGCGCCCGCTGAGTTCGCTGCTGATGGCCAGTGCCTGCAACTGCAGGGTTTCGACCCGCACCTGCGACACGGGCGCCTGGTCTGCCTGCTCGGCAGCGTCATCGCAACCGGCAAGCGAGAGGGTTAACAGCGCCAATAGCGCCAAGGGGCGCAGGCGCGAAGTGCTCAAAATGGACATACGGATCTTCCAGGGTTGATCGGGCCTATGCTAAGGCAAGCGTTCGCGGGGGCGCTGTTAAGCTCTGTAGGGGGTATGTGAAAAAGTGTGAAGCAGCGGCGGCACCCGGCGCAGGATTCGATATCCTGCCTCCCTTCACTCCTTCGTCAAAGCCCTTTATGCCGAACCTTCTTCTGGTCGAGGACGACAGCGCGCTGTCCGAGCTGATCGCCAGCTACCTGCAACGCAACGACTTCCATGTCCGGGTGATCGCCCGTGGCGACCATGTGCTGGATGCGTTCCGCCAGCTCAAGCCGGACCTGGTGATCCTCGACCTGATGCTGCCGGGCCTCGACGGCCTGCAGGTGTGCCGCCTGCTGCGCCAGGAGTCGCAGAGCCTGCCGATCCTGATGCTGACGGCACGCGACGACAGCCACGACCAGGTGCTGGGCCTGGAGATGGGCGCCGACGATTACGTGACGAAACCCTGCGAGCCCCGCGTGCTGCTGGCCCGGGTGCGCACCCTGCTGCGCCGCAGCAGCATCCACGAGCCACGCCTGGACAGCGAGCAGATCCTCATCGGTGGCCTGCACATCGACCTGGCCGAGCGCACGGTCAGTTGGCGTGGCGAAGAGGTGGAGCTGTCCAGCGGCGAGTACAACCTGCTGGTGGTGCTGGCGCGCAACGCCGGCGAGGTGCTCAGCCGCGACCGCATCCTGCAGCAGCTACGCGGCATCGAGTTCAACGGCACCGACCGTTCGGTGGACGTGGCCATCTCCAAGCTGCGCCGCAAGTTCGACGACAGCGCGGGCGAAGCGCGCAAGATCAAGACGGTGTGGGGCAAGGGCTACCTGTTCAGCCGCGTCGAGTGGGAGTACTGATCCGCCATGCTGAAGATCCTGGTGCGCCTGTACCTGGTGATCATCGCCGCCTATGCCGGCGCCTTGCTGCTGATCCCCGATGCCATCGTCGGCGCCTTCCACGGGCGTTTCATGGCCTACAACCTGGACCAGACCAAGGGCGTGCAGTCGTTGATCGTGCGCCAGTTCCAGCAGGCGCCGCGCGAGCGGTGGCCAGCAGTGGAGCAGGAGTTGGCCAAGGCCTTTGCGCCGCTGGAGGTGCAGTTGCTGGCGATGGACCAGGCCGACCTCGACCAGGAAGAGCGGGCCCGCCTGGAGCACGGCCAGCACGCGGTGCGGATCGCCGACTGGGGTTACTACGAAACGGTGCTGGCCCCCTTGGACAAACAGTGGCTGGTGCGCTTGCACTCACCCCCCGACCCGCTGGACATCAACGTGCTGTCGTGGGGCGTGACGGTGCTGATCGGCGCCGCCATGCTCGGCTGCCTGCTGCTGTGGGTATGGCCGCACTGGCGCGACCTGGAGCGGCTGAAGGAGACCGCGAGGCGCCTGGGCCAGGGCGACCTGGCCGAGCGCACGCACATCCCGCCGCGTTCGAACATCGGCGAGCTGGCCGGGGTGTTCGACACCATGGCCGGCGACCTGGAGCGCCACCTCAACCAGCAGCGCGAGCTGCTCAATGCCGTGTCCCATGAGCTGCGCACACCACTGACGCGGCTGGACTTCGGCCTGGTGCTGCTGTACGACGAAGTGCCGCCGGCCAGCCGCAAGCGCCTGCTGGAGCTGGTCGGCCATGTGCGCGAGCTGGATGAACTGGTGCTGGAGCTGCTGTCGTACAGTCGCCTGGAGAATGCCAACCAGGCCCGCGAGCGGGTCGAGGTGTCGCTGCTGGAACTGGTCGACAGCGTGCTCGGCAGCTTCGCCGAAGAGCTCGATGGCCGGGGTATCCAGTGGGAAGTGCGCAGCGAGGGCGACTTGCCGCGTTTCGTGCTAGACCCCAGGCTGACCGCCCGCGCGGTGCAGAACCTGGTGCGCAATGCCATGCGCTATTGCGACGAGAGCCTGCTGCTGCGCCTGCGCCTGGAAGACGACGGCGCCTGCCTGCTGACGGTGGAAGACGACGGCATCGGCATCCCGGTGGAGGAGCGCGAGCGGATCTTCCAGCCGTTCTACCGCCTGGACCGTAGCCGTGATCGCAATACCGGCGGGTTCGGGCTGGGGCTGGCGATCAGCCGGCGAGCCATCGAGGGGCAGGGCGGGACCTTGACCGTGGCGCAGTCGGCGTTGGGTGGGGCGCAGTTCAGGATTCGATTGCCGGCGGGGTAATGCTGCCCATCGCGGGGCAAGCCTGCTCCCACGCAAACAGTGGACTGCCCCCAAGAAGTCGGACAGTTCTAGGTTGGATTGATGTCCAGTTTCTTGGGGCTAGATCAACATCGTGGGAGCGGGCTTGCCCCGCGATGGCGGTTCAGTTCGCCACCAACTGTCGTGTCCACAATACGAACCGATCCTTGCCACTGTGCTTGGCCGCGTACAACGCCTGGTCCGCGCGGATCAGTGCCATGGTCAGGGTGTCGCCACTGGCCACCGCGGTCAGGCCGATGCTGATGGTCACTGGGTGCTCGGCGCTGTCTTCGCGCACCCGGCGGCACAGGGCGACCACCTGCTGCTCGGCGGCCTGCTGGTCTAGCCCCTGGAAGAAAATGGCGAATTCCTCGCCGCCCAGGCGGGCGAACTCGAAGGCGCCCATCGAGGCGCGGATATGCCTGGCCACGCGTTTGAGCACCTCGTCGCCGATGTCGTGGCCGAACTGGTCGTTGACCTTCTTGAAATTGTCGATGTCGATCATCGCCAGGTACTGCCCGGGGCCGGCCAACTGCAGCTGGCGTTCGGCCTTGGCCATGAACGAGCGGCGGTTGGGTATTTCGGTGAGCACATCCACATAGGCCTGGTCGAGCAGCACCTTGGACAGGTAGAAGTTGTGCAGCTTGGCCTGGCGGATGCGCAGGTAGCTGTAGATCACCAGGCCGCTGAGGCACACCGCGTAGCTCAGCAGCATCGCGCCTTCGAGCTCCAGGACCTGGATGTGGGTGTGGTAGAAGGGGTTGAGTATTAGCCAGGTGATGGTCATGGCGGTGAAGAACGACCAGCGCCGTATCGGCAGGACCGACACGGTATAGAGCACGGTGGCGACCACCAGGATCAGCCAGACCGGACGCAGGGCGATGGGGATGCCGTCGATCACCAGGCGCATGCCCAAGGTGAGCACGCCGAGAAACAGCAGGTGCAAAACGTCGAAATGGCGGCTCCGGCGGGTGAAACCGAGCACCATGGTGAGGCTGCATAGCGCGGCGATGAAGGCGCCGGAAATCCAGGTGAAGCCCTGGCCGCCGAGGTAGCTGATGATCAGGTCGAAGACCAGCCAGATGGCGATGCCGACGCAGAAGATCAGCAGGCAGAAGCGGTGCATGGCCTCGTATTCGTGCTGGCGGAACTCGGCGCGCAGGGCGGCCGGGGCGACCTGCTGGCGGATGTGGGCTTCTAGGGTTTTGTACATGTTCAGGGTTGCCAGCAGTTGATGTGTTGTTGTCTCGGGCCTCTCGCGGGGCAAGCCCGCTCCCACGGAGCCTTGCCCAGGTTCTTGGGGGCAGTTCACTTCGTGGGAGCGGGCTTGCCCCGCGAAGACACGCTATACAAATGGCATGGTTCATTCTTGCGACAGCATACCTTTTGCCCATGGCCTGTAGCGCAAGGCAAACACCGCTTCGGCATGGCATCCCCCGGTCAGCATGGGCTGCGCGGGCTCGGCGCGAAACGCTTGCCCCGGCGCACTGACCTGGCGAAAGGCCTCGCGCACGATCCCCACCCGACAGGGCAGGGCCTGCTCGTAAGCCTGGCGCACCAGTGCTGGCAAACGCCCGGTACCGACGCCGTCCTGCCACCAGACACTCAGCCCAAGGCTGGCGAGCTCGTCGAGCCAGGCGCCGTTGACCCCTGGCGAGAGCTGCCCGGCGCTGAAGGCGCTGATATGCAGCGGCTTGTCCAACTGCCGGTTGAATGCCTGCAGCTGGGTATTCAACGCCGCGCGGCGCTCGGCGTCGCGAAAGTGCAAATCGTCCAGTTCCATTGGCAGGTACCAGCCCTTCACCGGCAATGCCCAGTCGGCACGCAGCTTCTGGTACTGGCTCAGTGAGCGGCCCAGCTGGGCCTTGAAGTAGTTGTTCAGGCCTTCGCCATCGAGTTCCTCCAGCCGCTGGTAGTAGGCCGGGTCCATGTACAGCCCCAGCACCAGCTCCAGCCCTTGGGCCCGCGCTTCACGCAGGCTGGCGGCGAGCCAGCCGTCACTGCCGCCGAAATCGCTGTCACCGTAGGCGCTCCACTGCACGATCAGGGTCTTGCCGCCCTGGGCCACGGTGGCGTGCCATAGCTGCTGCCATTGGGCTGGCGTGACCGTGGCATCGCGGTTGAGCGGCTGGTAGAACAGGCGTTGGTCGGCCTGCACGGGCAGGCACAGGGCGAGCAGGCAGGCCAGCAGCAGCGTACGCATCAGAAGTTCATCTCCACACCCAGCAGCACACCGTTGGCCCGCTCATAGAGGTTGCCGCCCAGCGACTGCTGGTACTCGGCACGGACCTTGAGGGAGCCTCGGTAGGCGTTGTAGCGGTCGTCGTCGAACCACCACTGCCAGCGCACGCCCACGCCCGTGCGGGCGTCCTGGCGCCAGTCGTTGCTGGGGTCCTGGCTGGAAAACTCGAAAAAGCCGTAGGGCATGATGGTCTGCGGCGAGTCGCCGCGCAGCTTCCAGGCATGCCCTTGCTGGAAGCGCGACAACCAGGCGTGGTCGCCGGCACGGGTCCACCAGGCGGCGTCGAGGTAGAGGAAGCGCTCGTCCCAGTCGTCCTCGTCTATGCGCCAGTCGTTGCGGTAGCGGCCCTGGTCGAGGAACGAGGCGGTGGCACGCAGCAGCAGGTCGTTGCTCGATTCGGCGTGGTGGCGCAGGTCGCCCCAGTTGCCGCCGACCTTGGCCGGGCTGAGCAGCTCGCCCAGGCTCAGGCCGTTGTAGTGGTCGCTGTCGATCTGGCGTTGGTGATAGAGCTCGGCGTACAGGTTGAGGTTGGCCTGGCCGATGGGTTTGTAGCGCAGCCCCACGCCGGTGCCCATGCTCTGGGCGTAGTCGGTGCGGCTCTGGCCGCCGAACAGCACCCGGCCGTAGACCGACAGCGTGCTGCCGTTGCGGCTGGGCTCCTCGCCCAGGGCGTGGTCCCACATGGCCAGTTGCACGTTCTGCGACTGGGCGCGACGCGAGCTGCCGCTGCGCTGGCCGTTGTCTAGGAACTTGTCGTTGGTCGAGGTGCCGGCGGGCGACCAGGTACTGGCCAGGGTGATGCTGTCGCGGCGCGACAGGGTTTCGTGGGCGCGGCGCTGGCGGTACTTGCGCGCTTCCAGGCTGCCGTACTCGTCGTCGCCGTCGACCAGGTTCTGCTCCACGTCCAGCACCCGACGCAGCTCGCGGCGGGCCGAGGCGCTGTCTTCGGCCTCGTCGTAGCGCAGGGCCAGGGTTTCGCCCAGGCGGTAGTCCTCGGGGAAATCGCGGGTGGCGCGTTCCAGGTAGGGGATCGCCTGGCGGCGTTGCTGTTTGTCCGCGGAACCGGCCAGGCGCATGCCGTAGTCGGCGCGGTAGCGTGGTTGGTCCGGGGCCAGGCGCACGGCTTCGGCCAGCCAGGCGGTGCTCTGGGCGCTGTCGCCGGCCTGCTGGGCAGTGTTGGCGGCGGCGTAGTAGTGGTCGGCACGCGGCGCGTGGCGCAGGGCTTCGCGTTGCAACGCCAGCGCTTGCGAGGTGTCGCCCTGGCGCTGGGCGATGGCAGCACCCAGTGCCCAGTCGTCGGCGCTGTTGTGCGCTGCGGCGTCCCAATGGCGGCGTGCGGCGTTGGCATCGCCGGCATTCAAGGCGCTGCGGGCGGCGGTGAGGCGGGCGTTGTCGGTCCAGGCACTGGCCGGCAGGCTGTTCCAGATCGCCTGGGCCGCCTGGGAATCCCCCGAGGCCTCCAGAGCGTAGGCCAGGGGCAGCCGGCTGCTGGTGTCGCCCAGGCGCTCGGCAGCCTGGTAGTAGACCACTGCTTCGCCGGGCCGGTCGGGCATGGCGCAGCGGCCCAGGGCGCGGTACTGGCCGGCTTCGCTCGGGTTGGCCGGGATTGCCCGGCGCACGGCATCGCACTGGCCGTTCTCGGCCAGGCGGCCGAGCAGTTGCGCGCGCGTGGCGGCATCCACCCGTGGCACCAGGGCAAGCATGCGTTGGCTGTTCAGCGGGCCGTCGTTGCGGGCGTAGAGGTTGCCCAGGCGTTGCAGCAGCGCAGGTGTGAGGCGGCCCTGGCGGCGGTCGTAGGCCTGCTCGAGCAGTTGCCGGGTGTGTTCGGCCTGGCCTTGTTCCAGCCACATGAAACTGGCTTGCTCCAGCGCGGCAAGGTCGCCGGTCTGGCGGTAACGCTGCTCCCACTGTGCGGGCGTGCGTGGTTGCGGTGGGCGAGGCGGGTCGCCGTACAGGCGCTGCTTGAGGATGGCGTAGGCGCGCTCATTGTCATTGGCCTGGCATTGGCCCAGTTGCTCGCGGGCCAGTGCCGGGTCCTTGCGCGACAGCCAATCGACGGTTTCCAGGCAGGGGCGCTGCAACTGGTTGCTCAGGCTGCGTACCAGTGCGGCGTCGTTGCCTGCGCGGGCCACTTCCCACAATTGCTGGCGTTGTTCAGGCTGCTGCAATTGCTCGGCGGGCAGGCTCTGCAACCAGCGCTTGGCCTGCTGGTTGTGGCCCATGGCGATGGCCCGTTCGGCCATGGCCAGGCGTGCCTGGGTGGCCGCCTGAGGGGACGGGGCACTGGTCAGCAGGGCGGTCAGGCCCTGTTCGTCGACCTGCTGGATATAGGCATTGGCCAACCGCTGCCAGTCTGGCGGTGGCAACTGGCCCTTGGCGGCCAAGGGTTGCAACTGCTCGATGGTTTCGCCCCAGTTGCGCAACTGTTCGGCGAAAGTACCCCGGGCCAGGCGCAGTACCATGCCGTCGTCGCGTGGCGGCAACTGGTTGAGCCAGTCCAGGGCGCGGCGGGCTCCGCCGAACTTGGCCAGGCTCAGGCTGTAGGCCTGCCACAGGCGGATGCGCTGATTGGTGTTGCTGTTGGCCAGCCAGCTTTCTACCTCGCTGGCGGGCGGTGGGTCCTGTTCGATCCAGGTCAGGCGCAGTTCAAGCAGGGCATCGGCATGTTCGGGGTTGTCGTCGAGGTCATCTGCTATGGCCTCGGCCTCTTTGTAGCGGCGCTGGTGGGCGAGGGCTTCGGCGAGCAGGGCGCGGGCTTCGTTGTTGTTCGGCACGCGCTTGAGCACGTGGCGGGTCAGCCGCTCGACTTCGGCCCAGTTGTCCCGTTGCGCTTCGCGGTAGCCACGTTCCATGAAGGGGTAACTGGTGAAGCGCTGGAAGTCGCTCATCGGCGCCGTTGGGGCGGCCAGGGCGCAGGTGCACAGCATCAGGCTGGCCATGCTCAGGGAAAAACGCGGCGTCATGCCACCTCCCGGGTCAGTTCATAGGCGGCCTGCTGTTCGCTGGCCTGTTCGTCGAGCGCCTGCTGCAACACGGCCTCGGTGATGATCCCGCGCTCGATCAAGTGTTCGCCAAGGCTCTGCTGCTCGGGGTCGAAGTCGATCAGTGCCTGGTTGAACAGGGTGGTCGGGACCATGCCACGCACTTGCAGCAGGGTGCCGAGCATGACCTGGTGGGTGCAGACCTTTTCCATCAGCTCGACATCGTCCTGGTGGCGCTCCAGCACCTTGAGCATCTGCCGGGTCTCAGGCTGCTGCCAGGGGCTCGGGTAGTGGTAGCGCAGGCCGAGCGTGACCCGGCCCTGGGGGGCCAGGCGAGCACGCACGGGGCGCTTGAGCTGGCGGCTGATCACCCCCAGCGAGACCTGGCTGACCGGGCTTTCGCTGGCCAGCACCAGGGTGTCGCCGTCTTCCTCCACCGGTAACACGCCGTAGTGGGTGGCGAGCTTGCGCGGCAGCTTGTCGATCAGTTGCCGGTTGATCTTGAAGGGGTTGAGGGGCGCCCACGGCAGGTCGAGCTGCTCGGCCAGGGTCTGGACCAACTGTTCGCTGGTCAGCCAGCCGCGCAACAACAGTTCGCGGCCCAGGCGTCGGCGCACCGGGCTGGTAATCGCCTGCTCCAGCTGCTGTTCGGTGATCAGGCCCTTTTCCATCAAGCGATGCCCCAGCGGCGTGCGCGCCGGGGTGGCGAGGGCAGGGAACTCATGGGTGGTCTTGTCCCAGGCCACCCGCCGTGAATCGCCCATCTCCATCACCTGGCGCAGGGCGCGCAGGTTGGCGAAGAAGTTGACGAAGTTGCTCCACATCATGCGTGGCGCCGACAGCAGCCCCTCGAAGATGCCGTAGTAGCGGGTGACGAACCAGAACCGCTGGAACAGGCGGTTGACCAGCAGCAGGCCATTGAGCCAAAGCAGCAGGCTGAGCAGCTTGCTGTCGCTGAGGATCGACATGAAACGCCACGACTCCGGCGCGATCATCGTGACCAGCCACATGGCCAGCAGCACCAGCAGCAACAGGTTGACCAGGAAACTCAGCAGGTAGGCGAACAGGCCGCGGCGATCGCGCCAGAGGAAGTAGTTGAGCGCGCCGGTGCGGCTCCAGCCGAGGTTGCTGGTGCCCTGGAACACGATGCCGACGATCCACCGCGACTTCTGCCGGATGGCGTGCTGCCAGTCGCGGGGAAAGTGCTCGCGCACGCAGATCACCTGGGCGAATGCGCGGCTCATGCCGGGGCGCCACTCCTGCTTGAGCGCCAGGGCCGGGTCGGTGATGGAGTAGCGGGCGAAGATGCATTTCATGCCCTTTTGCTTGAGCCTGAAACCGATGTCGTAGTCCTCGGTCAGCGATTGCACGTCGAAGGCGATGCCGTCGCCGTCTTCGAGCAGGGCGCTGATCGCCCGCCGGCTGAAGCAGGTGCCCACGCCGGCGCTGGGCACCTGGCCGGTGAGCGCTTCGCGCACGATCACGTCCTTGCCGTGGTTTTCGGCGAACTCGTCCACATAGTGCCCGGCGGTGAAGCCTTTCCATTCCGGGGCATAGGGGTACACCGGGATCTGGATCATGTCCTTGTTCGGCAGCAGGTAGTTGAACAGGCGCAGTTCCATGGGCGAGATGACGTCTTCGGCGTCATGCAGGATGAAACCGGCGAACTCGATGCGCGCGTCCTGCTGGAAGCGCAGGATGGCGTCGATGATGTTGTTCAGGCAGTCGGCCTTGCTGGTGGGGCCGGGGCGGGCGCAGACCACCTTGTGCACGTTGGGGTAGTGCAGGCACACGGCATCGACGTCGGCCTGGGTTTGCGGATCGTTGGGGTAGGTACCGACGAAGATCTGGTAGTTCTCGTAGTCGATGGTCGAAGCCGCCAGGCGGGCCATCTCGCCGACCACGCCGACTTCGTTCCAGGCCGGGACCATGATCGCCAGGGGTTTTTCCGGCACCTCGAACAGGCGTTTTTCGTCGGCCTTGCCGTGCTTGTCGTAGATGCGAAAGCGCCGGATCAGCGTGCGGCCCCAGTAGCACAGGTCGATGAACAGGTCGTCCAGGCCCAGCAGGAACATCAGCGTGGCCAGGATGATGGCAACGATCTTCAGGCCGAACAGCACGTAGGTGAGGAAGTCGACGAAGGCCAGGCTCATGCGTTGGCCCGTGCGGCACGTTGTTCGGCGAACCAGCGGCTCAGGCGCTCGGCGATGCGCTCGCTGGCATGGCCGTCACCGAACGGGGTGTAGACCTGGGCCATGCGCGCGTAGGCGTCGGGGTCGTCGAGCAACTGGCTGGTTTCGTGGACGATGCGCTCGGTCAGGGTGCCGACCAGTTTCACCGTGCCGCCCTTGAGCACGGCCGGGCGCTCGGTGACCTTGCGCAGCACCAGCACCGGCTTGCCCAGGGCGGGAGCTTCTTCCTGCACACCGCCGGAGTCGGTGAGGATCAGGTGGGCGCGGTTCATCAGCCAGACGAAGTGCGGATAGTCCTGGGGGGCGACCAGGTGGATGTTCTCGCGGCCGGACAGCACGCTGTACACGGCATGCTGCACCTGCGGGTTGAGGTGCACCGGGTACAGGAACTGTACGTCCGGGTAGCGCAGGGCGAGTTCGGCCAGGGCCAGGCAGATACGCTCGAAACCGCTGCCGAAGTTTTCCCGACGATGGCCGGTGATCAGCACCATGCGCTGGTCATCGCGCAGCACGTTCAGCGGCGATTCGGCGGCCGGGCGCCAGTTTTCCTGTTGCAATTTGTCGCGCATCCACAGCAAGGCGTCGATCACCGTGTTGCCGGTGACCTCGATGTGCTCCGGCGGCACGCCCTCACGGATCAGGTTGGCGTCGGAGTCGCGGGTGGGGGTGAAATGCAGGTCGGCGAGCACCCCGGTCAGGCGCCGGTTGGCTTCCTCGGGCCAGGGTTGCTGCAGGTTGCCGGTGCGCAGGCCGGCCTCGACGTGGCCGATGGGGATGTGCCGGTGGAAGGCGGCCAGGGAGGCGATGAAGCTGGTGGTGGTGTCGCCATGCACCAGCACGATGTCGGGCCTGGTCTGCTCGTAGGCCCTGTCGAGCTTGTCCAGCAAGTCGCGAGCCAGACCGTTGAGGGTCTGGTTCTGGGTCATCACCTTGAGGTCCTGGTCGACCCGCAGGCCGAAGGCGGTGAGCACTTGCTCGAGCATCTCGCGGTGCTGGCCGGTGGAGCAGATATGCAGGTCGACTTCGGGCCAGTTGCGCAGCACCCGGGCCAGTGGGGCCATCTTGATTGCTTCAGGGCGGGTACCGAATACCATCATGACGGTGTAGGCCATGGTCTAACTCCTCGTTCGATTCCCTGGACGAAGTTGTAGGACAAAGCGCTCCTTGCGAATGATTGATAGAAGCAGCCGGAGGCGCGGTTGTCCAATGGATGAGTGAGCGCAAGCGGCCCAGGTCAACGCCATGGTTTTGCACGGCAAGCTGTGGAGGCGCGCGGGCCGCCGAGGGTTCAAAATTTATTGCAGGCTTTTTCCAGGGGGCCATATTTTGTTATGTTGTAGCTCTTTGTTTTCGGGAGCGGCACATGCAAGGCAAGGCCCGCAAGATCGTCCAGGCCATCCTCTACGAGGCCATCGCCGTGGCCTGCGTGGCACCGGCGCTGGAGCTGGCGTTCGGCGCCGGCATGGCCGAATCGGCGGTGTTGTCGATGCTCATGTCGGCGATCGCCATGAGCTGGAACATGGCCTTCAACTGGGCCTTCGAGCGCTGGGAAGCGCGCCAGCCCCAGCGCAGCCGCACCTTCCTGCGCCGGCTGTTGCATGCCCTGGGTTTCGAGGGCGGGCTGGTACTGATCCTGCTGCCGCTGGTGGCGTACTGGCTGGGCATCAGCCTGTGGGCGGCGCTGGTCACCAACCTGGCGTTGTTCGCCTTCTTCTTCGTGTATGCCTTTGTCTTCCAGTGGGGGTTCGACAAGGTATTCGATGTACCGCTATCGGCGCAGGACGCCGCGAAAGGGTGTTGACTTGCGAGAACTGCGCAGGATAAGTTCCCGACCCATGAACACATTCCCGCACCTGCGCACCGCGAGCATTATTATTACCGCCATTATCGGATTGGCGGGCTAGCGCGTACGTGCACCGAACCCGCCCTGGAGGCGGGTTTCTTCTCTCTGACTCCTGGGTAACATCAAGAAAACCAGGAGTCATCGATGACCAATCTGAGCGTCAGCCCCCGTACCACGCCCCAGCAACTGCTCTCCGAGCAGGTGCGCCGCATTCTTGGCGCGCCGGTATACGACCTGGCCATCGAGACCCCGCTGCAACCGGCCCCGGCGCTGTCGGCCGCGCTTGGCAACCGGGTATTGCTCAAGCGTGAAGACCTGCAGCCGACGTTCTCGTTCAAGATCCGCGGCGCCTACACCCGCCTGTCACGCCTGACCGACGCCCAGCGTGCGCGCGGGGTGATCACCGCGTCAGCGGGCAACCACGCCCAGGGCGTGGCCATGGCGGCCTCGCACCTGGGCATCAAGGCCACCATCGTCATGCCCACCACCACGCCTTCGCTGAAGGTCGAAGGCGTGCGCTCGCGTGGCGGCCATGTGGTGCTGCACGGCGAAAGCTTCCCCCATGCACTGGCCCATGCGCTGGCCCTGGCCGACCAGGACGGCGCCACCTTCGTGCCGCCGTTCGACGACCCGGACGTGATCGCCGGCCAAGGCACCGTGGCCATGGAGATCCTGCGCCAGCACCCAGGCCCGTTGCACGCGATCTTCGTGCCGGTGGGCGGCGGCGGGCTGATCGCCGGCATTGCCGCCTATGTGAAGTACCTGCGCCCGGAGGTCAAGGTGATCGGTGTGGAACCGGCCGACTCCAATTGCCTGCAGGCCGCCCTGGCGGCCGGTGAGCGGGTGATCCTGCCGCAGGTGGGGACCTTTGCCGACGGCGTCGCGGTGGCGCAGATCGGTGCCCACTGCTTCGAGCTGTGCCGGCACTTCGTCGACGAGGTGGTGACGGTCGGCAACGACGAGCTGTGCGCGGCGATCAAGGACATCTACGACGATACCCGCTCGATCACCGAGCCCTCCGGCGCCCTGGCGGTCGCCGGGATCAAGAAATACGTGGCCCGCGAGGGGCTGCAGGGGCAAGCGCTGGTGGCCATCGACTCGGGTGCCAACGTCAATTTCGACCGCCTGCGCCATGTGGCCGAGCGCGCCGAGCTGGGTGAGCAGCGCGAGGCGGTGATCGCCGTGACCATCCCCGAGCAGCCAGGCAGTTTCCGGGCGT
The DNA here is from genome assembly GCF_003231305.1 of Pseudomonas sichuanensis. GTDB lineage: Bacteria > Pseudomonadota > Gammaproteobacteria > Pseudomonadales > Pseudomonadaceae > Aquipseudomonas > Aquipseudomonas sichuanensis. Next base: position 51,876 of record NZ_QKVM01000028.1, read on the forward strand.
TCTGCCAGGCCCTGGGCAAGCGCCAGATCACCGAGTTCAACTACCGCTATTACCCAGGCAAGGAGGCGCGGCTGTTCGTTGGCGTGCAGACCCACCCGCAGCACGACCCGCGCGAGCAACTGCTGGCGAGCCTGGCCGGGCAGGGCTACCAGGTGCTCGACCTGACCGACAACGAACTGGCCAAGTTGCACGTGCGCCACACCGTTGGTGGGCATGCCGCGCCAGGGGTGAACGAGAAGGTGCTGCGTTTCGAGTTCCCCGAGCGGCCGGGTGCGTTGCTGGGCTTCCTCGAGCGCCTGGGAAAGCGCTGGAACATCAGCCTGTTCCATTACCGCAACCACGGCGCGGCCGAAGCGCGGGTGTTTGCCGCGCTGGAGGTACCGGATGACGAGTTGCAAGGGCTGCCGGCGGCGCTCGAGGCGATGGGCTACCGCTACTGGGACGAGACCGACAACCCGGCATACCGCCTGTTCCTGGGGTAAGGCCCAGGCGGTTGCAACTCAGCTGGAATGGGCGATATGCCCTTCGATCAGCTCGTCCGCAGGCTCTTCCTCGCCCGGTAGGGCGGTGATGACACTGAAGTCGCTGACTTCGACTTCACCGCCGCCGTACCCCAGCAAGTGGAAGGAAAACGCCTTGCGCTGGGTCGGGTTGTCGAAGTCGAACTCCATCTCCAGTGGCCGGCCAGCGGTCACCAGCACCTCTTCGGGCAGGCCCAGCTGCACGTCCTGCTCGCTTTCCTTGGCCTTGAGGCGGATGTAGGCGTCGTGCTGCGGGTCGAGCGCGCGGACCTTGATGCGCACCTTGGTGCGCGAACCCTCGGGCATCTCCAGGTATTGGGCGCCGATCAGGTTGTCGGCCCAGTCGTCGCGGATGCGCTCATGCAGGGCGATGGGCGCCGGCCCGCCAAACTGGTAGCGCAGGTTGAGCGGGGTTTGCAGCAGCGACTGGTCGAGGGTGGTTGCCAGCAGATTGATCTGCGGCCCGAGGCTGTCCTCGCCACGGCCAAGGAATCTGGCCTGCTCGGCGATGAAGCCTGCGCTGGCGTAACGCCGGCAGCGTTGCTGGAAGTCGCACTCGCTGAGGGTGCCCTGGCCATCGTGGTAACGCAGCACGCCATTGGTGTAGGCGATCATCTCGCGTCCGCTGTCGTAGTCGCGGTACAGCGAGCGCCCGGCCAGGGCCGCGGGGATCGGCAGGGCATAGTAGTCGAGCAGCGAGGTGGCCAGGTCGATATGGCCGTAGGTGCCGTGCTTGAGCCGCGGCAGCTGTGCCTGCTCGGGGGCGAGGGTCAGGTTGAAGCCCCAGGAGGACGCCAGGCGCACGCCATCGATGCCGTGGGACTCGTCCGAGGTGATCACCACCAGGGTGTCCTTGAGCACACCTTGGCGTTCCAGGTTGTCGAGGAAGCTGCCCAGGGCATCGTCGAGGTAGGCAACGGCGGCCTGCTTGGCGGTGTCGTAGCGTTGCAGGTAGTCCTCGGGCGCCGAATAAGGCTGGTGGGTGCCGACGGTGAGCAGGGTGAGCATCCAGGGTTGGCGTTGCTTGCGCAGCTCGCCGACATAACCCAGGGCCCCTTCGAAGAAGGCGCGGTCGTCCTTGCCCCAGGGGAATTCAAGGTAGTTGTCGTTCTTGAACCATTCCAGGCCATGCACCGAATCGAAGCCAATGTGCGGCATGATCCGGTCCTTGGCCATGAAACGCAGCCCGGCGCCCTGCAGGTAGTGGGTGGAGAAGCCGGCCTGGCGCAGTTGGGCCGGCAGGCAGGCCTGGTTGCGCAGGTCCTGGGTCAGCAGCTCGACGCCCTTGGGCGTGCCGTTGGCCAGCTTGTCGTAGTCGCCGCAGAGCATGGCGTACAGGCCGCGAATGGTCTGGTGGGTATGCAGCACGTAGTCCGGCGTGTTCATGCCGCGCTCGGCCCAGCGGCTGAGGTTGGGCATCAGGTCTTGGTCGAAGTGGCTGCCGATGGCCTCACGGTTGGCGCGGATGTAGGCGCCGGGGATGCCTTCCAGGGTGATGACCAGCAGGTTGCGGGCGCTGCCTGGGCCGGCCAGCAGCTTCTGGCCGTTGAGGTCGGCTTGGGTCAGCCCGGCGCTGGGCAGGGGTATCACCGGGGTTTCGCCCATGGCCAGTACCCGTGCGCGCTGCTGCAGGTTGCCAGTGGCGGCCGAAAGCAGCTGGTGCGGCAGGTTGTACTGGCGCCACTGATCGGCGTCGGAGGGGAACAGCTGCTCGCTGCCCCAGTGGCCTGCCAGCAGCACCACGGGCAGCGCCCAGGCTGCGCGTGGCAGTTGCGTATTACGCTGGCCACGGCTGTACCAGCTGCTGGCCAACAGCACCAGCAAGGCACTGGCCAGCAGCCAGGGCAGCCAGGGGTGGGCGAGGGCGCCGCCAGTGGAGTTCTCCATGAACTGCGGGTCGAACAGGTAGTGCAGGTCGGTCTGGTTGGGCAAGCGGCCGACGGCGCTGACCAGCTCGGCCGAAGCGACCAGCAAGGCGCCCCAGGCCAGCAGTACGGGCAGGGCCAGCCAGATCGGCCAGCGTCGCAGCAACATTACCAGCAGGCTGCCGATGGCCAGGTCCGAGAGGTAGCCCAGGGGGGCGGACCAGCCCAGCAGGGCACGGACCACCAGGGGGATGACCAGCACCAGTGTCACCAGGGCAAACAGCCGGGCGCGGGGGGGGCCGAGCAGGTTTCTCACGTAAGCGTTCCTCTTGCCATGAAACCGTCACACAAATGTGCGCGATGATATCAGGCCGGAGGTAGGAAAGTGCCGTAGGACAAGGCTGGTTACCAAAACACGGGCTCGTCAGGCGAGCCCTGTTCTGCTGGCAAGCTCAGAAGTAGTACGGGAATTTCAGGCTGAACGAGAAGTCCGGCGCATCTTCGGTCAGGCCAATGGCCAGGTTCGGCACGATGGTCAGGTTGTCGGTGGCGGCGAAGGTCAGGCCGACGTTGAAGTTGGCCGCGTTGTAGTCGCTGTTGGAGATCGACTGCCAGTCGCCACCGTCGGGTCTGATCTTGCTTTTGCTGGCGAACTGGTCAGTGACCGAGAACGACATGCTCATCCGCTCGTTCAGGGCGAAGGCGATACCGCCGCCGATTTGCCAGGAGTCGCCGAGCTTCACGTCACCCTTGACCTTGCTGTTGACCTGGGGGCTGATGTCGCTGAACGAATCCTGCATGTTGTAGGTGTAGGACAGGCTGCCGAACAGCACGGCCGGGTCGAAGGTCTTGACCAGCGAGATACCCGGGGTGATCGACCACACGCCGTTGCCGGTCGGCAGGTCTTCGGGGATCGCCAGGTTGTCGTTGCCGGGGTCTTGGCGGAGCTTGATCCCGTAAGGGTCCTTGCCGGTCGGTGCCTTGACGCGCAGCGTGGCGACTGCGTCAGGCCAGTTCTCCGACTCGTCGATGAACTTGTAGGCCACCCCGACGTTGACGTCGCCAATGGTGGGGTCGCGGGTGACGGTGCCTTCGGAGTTGGCCGCGGCGGCCCCGCCCGCGCCCCCGGAGGAATAGGTGGATTCGCGATACACGATGGGTACGTTGATGTCGAACTGCCAGCGCTGGTCGACGTTGTAGCGTGCCGTCAGGTCCAGGGTCCAGTTGTCTGCCTTGATGCGGTCGATGTTGATGTTGCCAAGGAAAATCGCGTCCAGCGCCAGAAAACCGTTGAGGGTCAGTGCACGGGTATCGTAGTGGGTGTAGGTCAGGCCGGTTTCGACGCTGAACTTGCCGCCACCGAAGAAACCACTGGCTTCGTCGTACAGGTTGGAGACGCTTTGCGCGGGCTGGGAGTCGTCCTGCAGCGATTGGCCGTAAGAGCTTCCGGTCGTACCTGGCGCGCCAGTGGCCACGGTTTTAGCGCCCTTGACCCCTTCGGCGGGCGACTTGACCAGGCGTTTCGGGGCAGGTGCCGGCGGGGCTTCCTCGACTTGCCGCAGGCGTTGTTCCAGCACCATCAGAGCATTTTGTTGTGCTTCATAGCGTTGTTTCAGTTGGACCAGCTCCTGTTTCAGCGCTTCGACTTGTGGGTCCGATGCTGCCAGCAGAGTGGCTGGGGCCAAGGTACTCAAACAGACGATGGTTCTGAACGTCAACAAACGATGCATGGGTTAGCCGTCCCTTCTGACTGCAAAAGATGAGACTGAGCGTAGATCAGTATCCGAGATTGCGAAGGCCTTTGAGTTGGTCCAGGTTGGCGTTCATCGGCCCGGCCGTGGCGTTGTCGCGCAGCACCACATTAAGCGAGGTGATGTTGCGCACCTGGTTGCTGGACCCGAGCAGGGTGGTGCTCTGCATCAACCCACCCTGGCCCAGGCGCTGCAGGGTATTGCCCTGGTTGTTGCCGGCGATGATGTTCATCTGCACGCCGTTGCCGGCCGCGGACACACTCAGCGAACCTGCACCGTTGGCCCCGGTCAGCGGCGAGCCTGCAGCCAGCGCCTGGCCTTGCGGTTGGTTGGCCTGTGGCTGGTCGCCCCTGGCAACGGTGATCTGCACATCGTTGTAGGCGCTGTTGTAGTCGCCGGCGGCGCGTACCACCTGGGTGACCCCTTGGGTGGTATTGAGGCCGGCCCCCCCGCTGACGGTACCGGTACCGGTGCTTTGGGCCTGCGACGAGCCGCTGCCTTTTTCATTGATGATCGACACATAGAACTGTGGCTTGATGGTCGATTGTTGAATCTGCATCGAGGAGGTGGCGCCGATCACTTCACCGTTGGCGTTCTGCCAGGTGCTGGACATGACGATGCCGAAACTGACGATCCGCCCCGGCATCACGTAACGCCCGCGGAGATTCGCCAGCTCCTGGTCCTTGAGCTCGATGGGTTTGAACGTTTCTGCCTGGATTGGCAGGCTGGCGGCCAGGCAGGCTGCAATCAGCCAGATCGGAGTCTTCATGGGAGGTTCCCCAGGGCGTCATGCCCGATTCGTTAGAAGAAGTCGCTTCTGATGAAACCGAAATCCAGCAACTCCGCGTCCTTTACCGGGGTGAATTGGTTGATGCGGTTCTTGGCACTGAGCGGAAGAGGTGGCGCGAGCAGCGCATTGCCCTTGTCGTAGCCTTGGCCGATGACGGCGAAGATGATGCCGTTCCAGCCCTTGACGAAATCGTCGATCTTGAAGCGTTTGTGGCCCAGCACCGGGTCACCGATGTAGACCCAGCCCCTGTCGACCCGCTGCATGACCACGAAATGCTTGTAGCCACGGATATCCATCAGCACCACTACCGGGATGCGGATGTCATGCAGGGACTCGGGTGCTACCCGGTAGCCACGGGCACGCATGCCCAGGCTTTCCACGTAGCGTTTCATGTCGAGCATCGAGAAGCCCTGGGTGCGGACCAGGTCCTGGTCGGCATTGGCCAGCATGCCCTCGATCACATGTTGTTCATCCACGTCCAGCCAATAGGCTTGGCGCAGGATGGTTGCCAGCGATGCGGCGCCGCAACTGAAGTCGGTTTTCTGCTGCACAAGGTCGGCGAACTTGCGTTCGCGGATGCTCTGGATCGGTTTGTAGATGACCGCGCCACCCGGCAGGACGGACAACGGCATCTGGGCGGCTTCGATCACACTGGCCAGGCACAGCAGTAACGCCAAGGCAAAAATTCGCATGTTCGATGCCCCCATCGGTCCAGTTGGAAGGAAGGCCCCCCGAAGGGGGCCTCCTGGCTACAGCGATCAGAACGAGGTGTTGGAGATGGCCAGCGAGTTGCTTTGCTGGTTGCCCACACCGGCGGCCACGTTGACGCCCAGGTTGCCACTGCCACCGTTCAACGAACCACTCATGGTTGCGTTGTTGGTTACAGGGTTGGCCCAGCCGGTCGGGGTCAGCACTTGGAAGGACACAGTGTTGCTCAGCGAGTACTCGCTAGCTTCGCTCCAGCTCTTCGAGATGCTGTCCGACGATTGCGAAGCTTTTTCGCCGGATTTCTCGTAGGCCGAGGCGTTGGCTTTTTCCCATGCCGACTCGTGTGCCTTCTCGTATGCGTTGTTGCGAGACTTGTCATACGACGAGTCATGGTTGCTGGCATACGCGGAGTCATACGCCTTCTCGAACGACGAGTTGCGCGTCTTGTCGAAGGCCGAGTCGCTGGACGAGCTGTGCGCCTTGTCGATCGACGCGTCGAGCGAGGCGGTCAGCGAAGCATCGAACTCACCACTGCTGGAGCGGGTGTGGTTGCCGAAGGTCTGCGACTGCGAGGCACTGCCCGCAGCGCTGGCATCCAGCGAAGCAGTCACCGAAGCGCTCGAGGTCGAGTTGTGGTTGCTGCTGGCGGTGCCGTTGACATTCGAGCTGTGGGAGCCGCTGGCATTCATGCTGTTGGAGCCGCTGGAGCTGTTGCTGTTCGAACCGCTGGCAGTCATGCTGCTCGAACCGCTCGAGCTGCTGCTGTTGGAGCCGCTGGCGCTGCTGCTTTGCGAGCCAGACGCGCTATAGCTGGAGCTGGAGCTCTTGTCGATGCTGGCATCGAACGAACCGCTGCTAGAGGACGAACCACTCTTGGTGGTGGTGAGCGTGATCGTATCGATGGTGTAGCTGCGATCGGCTCTGTTTTCGACGGTCAGGCCAGGTCCATTCTGGTTGGCCGAAGCAGTGGCGGTGGAATTGCCGACGGGCGCACTGTTGTTGGCAATGGCCATGGTGTTTTTCTGCTGGTTCAGATCGCCGGCCGCGACGTTGATACCCACGTTGCCGCTGGTGTTGTCAGCCGAGCCGCTCATGACTGCGGAGTTCTGGGTTGACCAGTTGTACACGCGGTTGCCGTTGCTGTACTGGTCGACCTTGGCGGTGGCGGTTGCGGTGCCGAACACGAAGTCGTTGTCGGACGCGGTGTTGGCGATGGCCGCTGCGTTGTCCTGCTGGTTGCCATTACCGGCCGCCACGTTGATGCCGACGTTACCGCTGGCGCCACCGGCGGAACTGCTCATCTCGGCATTGTTGATGGTGCCTTCGTTGAGGATCTTGTTACCAGTGCTTCTTTGCACATCGGTCGCTTTGGCCGTGGCGTTGGTGTAGACCGTTCTGTCGTGATTGTGACCACGCCGGTTGTTCTGATCCGCTTGTGCAGCAACAGCCATGACCGCAGCAATTGCGAAAACCAGAGGCTTGATTGCCATCGAGGGTTTCATGGTGTTTCTCCGTCTTTTTAGGTTAAGTGTTGTGCTTACCTTTTTGGGTCATTCCGCGACCCGGACGCTTAGGGTGTTGGCCATGCGGTTTCCCACCCCGGCGCTCTGATTCAACTGAATCACCCCACGGCTACCGGTGAATGCCTGGTCGCTGGTGTTGACCTGGCGATAGCCGGGTGCGGAGTCAGTTGCATCGGAGGTGTTGCGCAGCGCCACGTTCTGTTGCAACAGGACGCTGTCATCGAGACTTTGCGGTTGGGCACTGATGCTGATGCGCAGTGCGTTGGCTTGCTGGGTACCGGCGCCGGCGCTCTGGTTCACGCCCAGCACGCCGCTGCCATGGCTGAAGGCATCGCCCTGGATGCTGGCGCGGCTGTCCCTTGCAGGGTCGATCGTGGTCTGCAGGCGCTGGCGGATCTGCGTCGTCGCATTGGCCGAGTGGCCGTTGGCCAGGGCACGGGCGTTGGCCTGTTGCTGGAAGTCGCCGGCCGCCTGATTGACCGCCATGTTGCCGAAGTACTGGCTGGCGGAACTGTCGATGATGGCGGTGTCGACGACTGGGGATTGGGCGAATGCCGGTGCACTGCAAAGGGTGGCCAGAATCAGCAGCGAATGCCTCATGTCATTGGCCTCGGGTAAGGGCTTGCAGGGGCGCAAGGCCACGCTGCACGCTGGAGTTGACCATGTTGGCGATGCCGTTGCCGGAGCCGCTGCCACGTCCGGCGGCGAGGTTGGGCAACTGGCTCTGGGTACTAATGTTGCCGCCGAAGTTGTTGGTCTGCTGGTTGACCAGGGATGAGATGCCCGCGCCACTGCTGATGCTGGCGAAGTCACCATCACTGAGCTCGTGGGTCTGCCTGATGATCTGTGCCGACGGGTTGGCATTGGCCGTGGTCGGGGACGGGTCTGGTATCACCGGGAGGCGCGTTGCGTTGCGCACCTGCACATCACGGGTGATGACGATGAGGCCGTTATCGGCTTGGGCCTCGAGGCTCAGGCCTGCCCCCAGGGTGAAGCCGACCAGCAGGAGGCAGGACACGCCTCTGTCGAATTTCCTCACGATGGCTACTCCCTCAATCGGGCGCTGGTCGTTCAGCGTTGCGAGTACAGAGAGCAGAAGCTGTGCCGCTTTTTGTTTTTCGTTGAGAATCAGAGGCTTGTTCGAGCTAACTCGAAAAGCGCCACGAATACTGTGTCAGCACTGAAACAGCGCCCTGTGCACAGGTGCCGCAGGCCGCGTAGTACGGGGGATGTGAAGAGATTGTCGGGCAGTGTCTCAGTGCTGACACACTTCCCTCACTTCTGGGCGACGGCCCCCATTTGCGGGGGCTGCGGGGCGGTGGGGTGTATCAGTGCATTAACATTCGGTGGCACAGGCTGGCACCTGGCCATCGAGCAGGCGCGCCACTGCGGCGAGGGCGGCGGCACTGCGCTGGGGCCAATCGCCCTCGATCACTTGATGGGGCCGTTGCTGTGCCTGCAGCCAATCCAGGCTGTCGGCAAAGAACTGCTGGCGCTGGGCAAGCTCAGGCTGGCAGCGCATGCCATCGCCCACCCAGGCCACACCCTCGGGCCTCAGCAGCAGGTGCAGGTCGTAGTGGCGTGCGTTCAGTGCCTGCTCTATCCAGGGCGGGCAATCTGCGAACAGCGCGCGGCTCCAGAGGATGTTGCTGAGCAGGTGGGTGTCGAGAATCAGCAGGGCCGGCGCCAGTTGGCGCGCCTGATCCTCCCACTGCAACTGGCCGCGGGCGATGGCGGGGATGTCGGCATAGCAGGTGTCGCGCTGCTCCTGCTCGATGAAATGGCGCACGTACTCACCCACCAGCACGCCACCGAAGTGCGCCTGGATCTCACCGCCGAGCCAGCTCTTGCCGCTGGATTCCGGGCCACACAGCACCAGCGTCTTCATGCGGCGGCCAGCGCCGGGTCGCGGCGCCACTCAAGCCAGCCACGCACGGCGATCAGGGTGAACAGGGCGTACAGTGCGGCGGTGAGGTAAAGGCCCTTGTACAGGAACAGGCCGACGAAGATCACGTCCAGTACCATCCACAGCGCCCAGCATTGCAGGCGCTTCTGTGCCATCCAGAGTTGCGCCACCAGGCTGAAGCCAGTGAGCGCCGCATCGAGCCAAGGCTGGGCGGCATCGGTGTAGTGGGCCATGGTCGCACCGAGCACAAGGCTGGCGACAAGGCCGGCGCCCAGGCCTTTGAGCATTGGCGCCAGGGCCAGGCTCGACACCTGGCGCGCGTCCTCCACGCGGTCCGGACGGGTCCATTGCCACCAGCCGTAGAGTTGCAGCACCGCATAGACCAGTTGCAGCAGCATGTCCGAGTAGAGCTTCACTTCATAGAAGATCCAGCTGTACAGCACCACCATGACCAGGCCGATCGGCCAGCACCAAGGATTCTGCCGGACAGTGAGCCAGACGGCGATGACGCCGAGCGCGGCGGCGAAGAGTTCGAGGCCGGACATCGGCGATCCTTCAAAGCGGGGAAGGGCGCGATGCTACAAGCAAGGGGCGGCAGGCTTCAAGCGATCGCGGGGGTTTTGCTGGTCTAGGAGGATTGGGTGTGCTTTGCGATGTGTTCGGCGGATGAGATGCGGCGCCTGTGAGATCGAGCGCCGCCCGCGCGGCGCTCGATCTCACAGGCGCCATCAATCCCACGCCATACCCCTAAGGCCTCAAACCGCTGTGAAGGCCTACCCCTAAACCCTGAACTGGCGCAGCAACTGCTCCAGATCCTCACTCAACCGCGCCAGGGCAGTCCCTGCATCACTGGACTGACGCGCGGCTTCGGCAGTCTGCTGGGACAGCCCGGCGGTTTCGGTGACGTTGCGGTTGATCTCTTCCACCACATGGGACTGCTGCAGGGTGGCGCTGGCGATCGAGGTGTTGAGTGCGCCCAGGTTATTCAGCGCCTGGCTGATGGCATCGAGGCTGGTGCCGGCTTCGCGGGCCTGTTCGACGGTCTGGCGCGAGGCCTCGCTGCTGGTGTCGATGGCCTTGACGGCGGCCTCGGACTGCCCCTGCAGGTGCTCGATCATGGTTTGTATTTCGGCGGTCGACTGGGCGGTGCGTTGGGCCAGCAGGCGCACCTCGTCGGCGACCACGGCGAAACCACGGCCCTGCTCGCCGGCACGGGCGGCCTCGATGGCAGCGTTGAGGGCGAGCAGGTTGGTCTGTTCGGCGATGGCGCGGATCACTTCCAGCACGCCGCCGATCTTCGTGCTGTGGCTGGCCAGTTCGCGGATCACCTGGACCGCCTGCTCGATGGTCGCCGAGAGCCGGTCGATCTGCTGCAGGCTGCCATGGATCGCCTGCTGGCCATGGCCGACCTGCTGCTGCGCGTCGCGCATCTCATTGGCGGCCTGTTCGGCATGCTTGGCCACGTCGTGCACGGCGTAGCTGACTTCGTTGATCGCCGTGGCCACCTGGTCCATCTGCAGCGACTGCTGGGTGCTGCGTGCCTGGGCCGCTCCGGCGTTGTCGCCGACGTGGCCGGCCGACTCGGCCAAGGCATGGGCGGCGCCTTGCAATTGGCCGATCACGCCCTGCAGCTTGCCGTTGAAACGGTTGAAGTGCTCGCCCAGATGGGTGATCTCGTCGCGGCCGTGGGTGTCCAGGCGCCGGGTCAGGTCGCTCTCACCACTGGCAATGTTGCCCATGGCCTGCACCGCTTCCTGCAAGGGCCTGGCGATACTGCGGGCGATCAGCATCACCACCAGCGCCATCAGCAGGGCGATGCCCAGGCCCACCAGCGATGCATCACGCAGCTGGCGGGCGAACTCGGCCTGCACGTCGTCGATGTAGACGCCCGAGCCGATGACCCAGCCCCACGGTTCGAACAGCTGAATATACGAAGTCTTGGCCACCGGTTCGCTGGCGCCGGGCTTGGGCCAGCGGTAGTCGACCGGGCCGGCGCCCTGGGCACGGGCCAGCTTGACCATTTCGTTGAACACGGCAAACCCGTCGGGATCGCGGATGGCCGAGAGGTCCTGGCCATCGAGCTTGGGGTTGGCCGGGTGCATGATCATCTTCGGTTGCAGGTCGTTGATCCAGAAGTAGTCGCTCTGGTCGTAGCGCAACCCGCGCACCACTTGCAGGGCCTGCTGCTGGGCGGCTTCGCGGCTGAGTGTGCCGGCGGCCTCCAGGCCCTGGAAGTGCGCCAGCACGCCTGCGGCGGTCTGCACCACATGGCGGGTTTTCTCGGCCTTGGCCTGGTACAGGTCGCCATGGATCTGGCGCAGCATCAGCAACCCCAGCACCAACAGCATGGCCACGGCCACCAACAGGATCAGCCACAGGCGGCGGCTGATCGACATCGACCTCAGGGTCTTCATGATGCGTTACTCCGGTCTTGTTCTTTTTATCGAAGGCATCCAAGCATGCTTTGCCGCCAGGCCCCACACGACCAACGGCTAAGTGCGCAGTGCGCGCGATCCGTGTTGCAGGTAACGCAAGCCTTGAACCAAGGGCTCTGCTAGGATTTCGGCCGTGCCAGATGAAACCTTTAGGCCGCTGGGCATTTATGCTGGCGTTGCCACTGCTGTCGCTGTAAAACAGCCGCGCCGCGTGCGGCAACTACGTGCAAATCACTACAAGCGGCCCGCCAGGAGCGGTGCTGCATCGGGGGAATGATGGATTTTTGGAGTGCCTTGCAGGCAATCATCTTGGGCGTTGTCGAGGGCCTGACGGAGTTCTTGCCGATTTCAAGCACCGGGCACCAGATCATCGTCGCCGACCTGATCGGTTTCGGCGGTGAGCGCGCCATGGCGTTCAACATCATCATCCAGTTGGGCGCAATCCTCGCAGTGGTCTGGGAATTCCGGCGCAAGATCTTCGACGTGGTGCTGGGCCTGCCCACCCAGGCACCGGCGCGGCGCTTCACCGCCAATCTGCTGATCGCCTTCATGCCGGCGGTGGTGCTGGGGGTGCTGTTCGCCGACTTGATCCACAAGTACCTGTTCAACCCCATCACCGTGGCTGCGGCCCTGGTGGTCGGCGGGGTGATCATGCTCTGGGCCGAGCGCCGCCAGCACCGCATCGAGGTGGACCATGTCGACGACATGAGCTGGCACCATGCGCTGAAGATCGGCTTCGTCCAGTGCCTGGCGATGATCCCGGGCACGTCGCGCTCCGGCTCGACCATCATCGGCGGCCTGCTGTTCGGCCTGTCGCGCAAGGCGGCCACCGAGTTCTCGTTCTTCCTGGCCATGCCGACCATGGTCGGCGCGGCGGTGTACTCGGGCTACAAGTACCGTGAGCTGTTCCAGCCCGGTGACCTGCCGGTGTTCGCCCTGGGCTTCGTGGTGTCGTTCATCTTCGCCATGATCGCCGTGCGTGCGCTGCTCAAGTTCATCGCCAACCACAGTTATGCTGCGTTCGCCTGGTACCGCATCGCCTTTGGTCTGCTGATCCTGGCCACCTGGGAGTTCGGCTGGGTCGATTGGTCGACGGCGCACGGCTGATGGCGCGCCCGCAAACCGCTGCCCGTGGCGAGGCCCAGGGCGTACGCAATCCACGCCTGAAGCTGCTGGCCCTGGCCGGGCTCTGTTTGCTGCCGACAGTGGGCGGCCTGCAGATGGGCTTGAGCGGGCAGTCGTGGCTGCCATTGGCGCTGTATCCGCTGGTGAGCCTGGTGAGCCTGCTGTTGTACTGGCAGGACAAGCAGCAGGCGCGCAACCAGGCCTGGCGCACGCCGGAGAAAGTGCTGCATGCCAGCGAGCTGCTCGGTGGCTGGCCCGGGGCGCTACTGGCCCAGCAGCTGTTTCGGCACAAGACCCGCAAGCTGTCCTATCAGCTGGTGTTCTGGGGCATCGTCGCGCTGCACCAGGTGTTCTGGTTCGATCACCTGCTGCTGAGTGGACGCGGGTTGGGGCAGTTGCTGTAGATGGCCAGCGCGGGCCTGCCCGCGATGCAGAGTCAATCCAGCAGCAACCCCACCTGCGTGCGCTTGGGCAAGCGCCGCACCACCAACTGGTGCGAGCGGCGCAGCAGGTCACACAGCTCGTCACGGCCCACGGGGTAGGGCGCAACCATGCTGACCCACTTCGCCCGTGCCAGATAAGGCGCCGGGCGAATCCCCGGTCGGTCGCAGTAGCCCAGGAACAGGTCGTCGGCCACCTTGAACGACAAGCCGGCACCGCCCAGATCGGCGACGGCGAACATCTTGTTGCCGGCCACCGAGAACACCCGGATCCCGCCCCACTTGTAGTCCTCGCGCGCGCCGGGCAACGCCAGGCAGAACTGCGCGATCTGTTCCTCGGTCATCCTTTTCTCAGACATAACGCTCTCCACAGGCTTCGAACGAAATCGCCAGGTGATCGATCCACGCCCGCACCGCCGGCAGCAGGCCGCGCCGGTGCGGATACACCGCCTGCAGGTAACCGCCGGGCAGCGACCAGTCCGGCAGCAGGCGCACCAGTTCGCCACGTGCCAGCTCTTCCTCGCAGAACATGCTCGGCAGCGCGGTGAAGCCCAGGCCGGCACGCACGGCTGCGTTACGCACGACGAAGTCATCGATGGCCAGGCGTGGCTCCAGGACCACTTCCTCCTGGCGGCCGTCCGGCCCGTGCAGGCGCAGGTGCACCAGCCGGTCGGCCTCGGCGGCGCCCAGCACCGGCAGGCTGGCAAGCTCGGCGGGCTCGCGGATATGGTCGGCAAAACCCGGCGCGGCCACCAGTTGCATCTGCGCCTGGCGCAGGCGCCGGGTGACCAGGGCCGGGTCCTCGTCACCCAGGTCACGCACGCGCAGGGCCACGTCGATGCCTTCGGAAATCAGGTCGACCCGGCGGTTGAGCAGCACCATGTCCAGTTGCACCAGCGGGTACTGGGCCAGGAAACGGCTGATCACCTCGGGCAGGAAGGCATGGGCCAGGGCCACCGGGCAGGACACCCGCAGCCGCCCACGGGGTTCGCTGGACATGCTGGCCACCACTTCATCGGCCATCTCCGCCTCCAGCAGCATTGCCTGGCAATGGTGCAGGTAGCGTTCGCCCACGGCGGTCAGCTTCAATTGCCGCGTGGTGCGTTGCAGCAGGCGGGTGCCCAGGCGTTCTTCCAGTTCGGCGATACGCCGTGACAGGCGCGACTTGGGGATGCCCAACTGGCGACCGGCGGCGGCGAAACCGCCGGCTTCGACCACCTGGGCGAAATAGAAGAGGTCGTTGAGGTCTTGCATGGGGCATTCTCACTGTTCTACCAGTGGGACAAACTAACGCATTTTTGCTGCCTTATCAGCCATTCGCTGTTTCGATAGGATTCTCCCCATCGTGATCGCCCACCACCGCGGTCTTCATTCACAGGAGAGTCCCATGAAACTGTTGCACATCGATTCGAGCATTCTGGGCGACAATTCCGCCTCCCGTCAGCTGAGCCGCGAAGTGGTCGACGCTTGGAAAGCCGCCGATCCGAGCATCGAAGTGGTCTACCGTGACCTGGCTGCCGACGCCATCAGCCACTTCTCCGCCGCCACCCTGGTGGCTGCCGGTACCCCGCAGGACCTGCGTGACGCTGCCCAGGCCCACGAAGCGCAACTGAGCGCCGAAACCCTGGAAGAATTCCTGGCCGCCGACGCGGTGGTGATCGGTGCACCGATGTACAACTTCAGCGTGCCGACCCAGCTCAAGGCCTGGATCGACCGCATCGCCGTGGCCGGCAAGACCTTCCGCTACACCGAAGCCGGCCCTGAAGGCCTGTGCGGCGACAAGAAAGTGATCCTGGTGTCCACTGCCGGCGGCCTGCACCAGGGCCAGCCAACCGGTGTTGGCCATGAAGACTTCCTCAACGTCTTCCTTGGCTTCATCGGCATCACCGACGTCGAAACCGTCCGTGCCCACGGCCTGGCCTACGGCCCCGAGCACCGCGCCAAGGCCATCGATGCGGCCCAGGCGCAGATCGCCGGCGAGCTGTTCGCTGCCGCCTGATCGCCTGAGTCACGGCAAAGCCGATCGTCGCCTTGAGCGCCGATCGGCTTTTTTCATTCAATTTTCATGTAGCTGTGCTTGGCCGGATTCTATGCTGGCGAAATACGTCCGCCCGGTCACGGGAGCGCCCCTGCATGACTCCGTTTCGTACCCTGTTGGCCATTGTCCTGTTCGGCGGCCTGCTGGCCCAGGCCAACGCGGCGACCTGGGTGGCCGGCCTGCACCGGCTCACCCTGGCCGACCCGGTGGACAGCAGGCCCATGCAGGCGCTGGTGTTCTACCCCTCCAGCGGCGAGGCGCGGCCTGTGCGTATCGAGGGCTATCAGACCCGGGTTGCCCAGGACGCCCCCGTGGCCATGGGCCGTTTCCCGTTGTTGGTGATCTCCCACGGCAATACCGGCAGCCCCATGGCCCTGCACGACCTGGCCAACGGCCTGGCACGCCAAGGCTTCGTGGTGGTGGCGGTGATTCACCCCGGCGACAACAGCCGCGATCGTAGCCGGCTCGGGACACTCAGTAATCTCTATGGCCGGCCGCTGCAAGTCAGCGCGGCGATCACGGCCGCACGCGCCGATACTCTGGTCGGTCCCTATCTGAACGACGGCAAAGTCGGCGTGATCGGCTATTCGGCCGGCGGCGAGACGGCGCTGATCCTGTCTGGCGCGCAACCCGATCTTGATCGCCTGCGCCGTTATTGCCAGCAACGCCCCAACGACGCCGACGCCTGCAAGACCCATGGTGTGCTGATCGCCGACCACAGCGAGCTGGGGCCGCGGGCCGATGCGCGGGTGGGCGCGGTGATGCTGATGGCGCCCCTGAGCCTGATGTTCGGCCGCCACGCCCTGGCCGGGGTGCATGTGCCGGCGCTGATCTACAGCGGCGACTCGGACCAGTTGCTGGCCCTGGAGCACAATGCCGATGCATTGGCGCGCAAACTGCCGCAGACGCCGGACTACCGGTTGCTGGCCGGGGCCGGGCATTTTGTGTTCATGGCGCCGTGCGACGACGAGCAGCACCAGCGCATGCCGGTATTGTGCAAGGACGCCGACGGTGTCGACCGCCGGCATATCCACCGCTCGCTGCGCAGCGAAACCACGGCCTTTTTCAGCCAGGCACTGGGCGCGCCCGAGCCTGCCGAGCGATCAGCCGCGCTGGGCGCGTCGGGCCAGCAGCAGCGTCAGGCCAACCCCTGACAAGGCGAGCAGGGCGGCGACGGCGAAGATCGAGGCGTAGCCCAGCCGTATCGCCACCGCGCCCATCAGCGGGCCGGCAATGGCCAGCGCCAGGTCGAAGAACACCGCATAGGCACCCAGCCCGGCACCTCGGCTACTGCTGGGCACCTGCCTGATCGCCTCGACGCCCAGCGCCGGGTACACCAGCGACAGGCCGAAGCCGGTCAGCCCTGCGCCGACCATTGCCCACAGCGGTGAAGGCGCCTGCCATAGCAAGGCCAGCCCTAGCACCTCGGTGGCCATGCAGGCAATCGCCACGTTGTAGCCACCGAAGCGGTTGACCGCGTTGACGAACAGCAGTCGCGAAACGATGAAGCACAAACCGAAGGCGCTCAGGCACAACGCAGCGCCGGTCCAGCCGCGCTCCAGGTAATAAAGGGTGACGAAGGTGGTCAGGGTGCCGTAGCCGATCGACGCCAGGGTCAAGCCCAGGCCGCAAGGCGCCACCCGGCCGAACGCCGACCAGAAGGGCAGGCGCTCGCCGCGCACCACCACCACGTCCGGGCGCTTGCGCAGCGCCAGCAACGCGCCCAGTGCCAGCACCAGCAGCGCCGGCCCCAATATCCAGAATCCCTGGGTATCCACCAGCAGCACGCCGACCGGCGCACCGATGGCGATGGCGCCGTAGGAGGCGATGCCGTTCCACGAGATCACCCGCGCGGTATGTTCCGGCCCCACCTGGCCAATCCCCCAGCTCAACGTCGCCACTCCGATCAAGCCTTGGGCGATGCCCAGCAGCAGGCGCCCGCCGAGCAACAGCAGCAGGCTCAGCCAGGGCAGGGCGAGGGTCCAGGCCGAGAGCAGGGTGAGCACGCCGCAGCCGGCGATGCCATACAACCCAAAGCGAATCGCCCGCTTGCCGCCCAGGGTGTCGGCGACCCGCCCGGCAAAGGGCCGGCTGAGCAGGGTGGCGAGGTACTGCAGGCCGATGGTCAGGCCTGCGACCACTGCGCCGTAGCCAAGTTGGTCGTGGACATGGCTGGGCAGCACTGCGATGGGCAGGCCGATGCAGAGGAAGGCGATGAAGGTATAGAAGACGATGGCGAGGATTTGCAGGGTGATGCTTGAGGTGTCGCCGGGGGCGGGCTGTTGCGCGGTCATGGGCACGTTCGCGGGTAGGCGGTTGGGCGTACCGGCATCATGGCCGTTGTGCGGGGGAAAAGAAAGCAGGCTAACGAATTATTCGTTGGGTGATGTGCACAGGAAAATTGCGGGGCAAGCCCGCTCCCACGTGCCATCAGCGTGGGAGCGGGCTTGCCCCGCGAGATTTCAGCTGAAGGTGTTAGGTCAGACCACCACACCCTGGCTACGCAGGTAGTCGTCGTAGGTGCCGCTGAAGTCCACGGTACCTTCGGGTGTCAGCTCGATGATGCGGGTGGCCAGCGACGACACGAACTCACGGTCGTGGCTGACGAACAGCAGGGTGCCCGGGTAGTTTTCCAGCGCCAGGTTCAGCGCTTCGATCGACTCCATGTCCAGGTGGTTGGTCGGCTCGTCCATCACCAGCACGTTGGGCTTTTGCAGGATCAGCTTGCCGAACAGCATGCGGCCCTGTTCACCACCGGAAATCACCTTCACCGACTTGAGGATCTCGTCGTTGGAGAACAGCATGCGGCCGAGGGTGCCGCGGATCACCTGCTCACCGCTGGTCCACTGGCCCATCCAGTCGAACAGGCTCACGTCCTCTTCGAAATCGTGGGCGTGGTCCTGGGCGTAGTAGCCCACTTCGGCGCTGTCGGTCCACTTCACTTCGCCCTTGTCCGGGGTCATTTCACCGACCAGGGTGCGCAGCAGGGTGGTCTTGCCGATACCGTTGGGGCCAATGATCGCCACGCGCTCGCCGGCTTCGATGGTGAAGCTGAAGTCCTTGAACAGCACCTTGTCGTCGAAGGCCTTGGCCATTTTTTCGACGATCACGGCCTGACGGTGCAGTTTCTTCGTCTGATCGAAGCGGATGAACGGGCTCACGCGGCTCGACGGCTTGACCTCGGCCAACTGGATCTTGTCGATCTGCTTGGCCCGCGAGGTGGCCTGCTTGGCTTTCGAGGCGTTGGCCGAGAAGCGGCTGACGAAGCTCTGCAGTTCGGCGATCTGGGCTTTCTTCTTGGCGTTGTCCGACAGCAGCTGCTCGCGCGACTGGGTGGCGGCAGTCATGTACTCGTCGTAGTTGCCCGGGAACAGGCGCAGCTCACCGTAGTCCAGGTCGGCCATGTGGGTGCAGACGCTGTTGAGGAAGTGACGGTCGTGGGAAATGATGATCATGGTGCTGTTACGCGCCGTGAGGATCGTTTCCAGCCAGCGGATGGTGTTGATGTCCAGGTGGTTGGTCGGTTCGTCCAGCAGCAGCACGTCCGGGTCCGAGAACAGCGCCTGGGCCAGCAGCACGCGCAGCTTCCAGCCCGGCGCCACTTCGCTCATCGGGCCGAAGTGCTGTTCCAGCGGGATACCCAGGCCCAGCAGCAGCTCGCCGGCGCGGGATTCGGCGGTGTAGCCGTCCATCTCGGCGAATTCGGTTTCCAGTTCGGCGACGGCCATGCCGTCTTCTTCGGTCATTTCTGCCAGCGAGTAGATGCGATCGCGCTCGGCCTTGACCTTCCACAGCTGCTCGTGGCCCATGATCACGGTGTCGATCACGGTGAATTCTTCGTAGGCGAACTGGTCCTGGCGCAGTTTACCCAGGCGCGTGTTCGGCTCGAGCATCACCTGGCCGCCGGACGGATCCAGGTCACCGCCGAGGATCTTCATGAAGGTCGACTTGCCGCAGCCGTTGGCGCCGATCAGGCCGTAGCGGTTGCCGTTGTTGAATTTGACCGAGACGTTTTCGAACAGCGGCTTGGCGCCGAATTGCATGGTGATGTTAGCGGTAGAAATCAAGTGCTTGTCCTGCGGGGGTTCCAGAGGTGTATTTAGGCCCTCTCGTCAGTTTTGGGCCAATTTTGGGCCAATTCGACTCGGGGCGGCAGCTTCTCCAGCTCCCTCCAGTCCGAGGAGGAGCTGATCCATTTCGCGTAGGTAGAGAGCAACATCTCGACGCTATGGCCGAGCTGGTTCGCGATGAACGCGGGGTTCATCCCAGCCATCAGGCACATGGTTGCGTAGGTGTGGCGGGTGTCGTACTGCCGGCGTTCACGGATGTCCAGCGCCTTGAGCGCTGATTTGAAGTGGCGGATTGTAACACTTGGTTCGTTGATCCACAGCCCACCTTTACTCGGCTGGAACACAAATGGGCTTGTAGGGTAGGCCGACTTTGAAGCCATCCTCCTCAAGTCGGCCACGCGCTGCGCCTGTCGTATGGCATTGAGTGCTCGATCATTCAGCAACACCACACGGTGATATTTCGTCTTCGTCCGGTCTGCTGGCTGGCGGTCGACAATGATGCGTTGGATCGTTGCTGTGCGCTCATCGAGGTTGATGTCCTGCCATTGCAGGCCCATGGCCTCGCCAGGGCGAAGGCCGGTGAAGAAGCTGAACTCAAAGAAGGCTGCATAGATCTGTGCGTACTTCTGGGTCGTAGCGTAGAGGTGCTGGATGATCGCCTCCGCTTCCGCGCGCGTGTAAGGATCAACGACCTTCTTCACCGCTGTTGGCTTGTCGAGCGAGGCTGTTGGGTTCTTGGTGATCAGGCCGTCAAGCACGGCGGTCTTGAAAATGCTGGCCAGCTTGATGATCGCATTACGCTTCACGCCGGCTGAAGTCCACTGGATTTGTGAGATGACTCCCCGCAGCATCGTCGGTGTGATCATGTCGATCCGGCGTAGGCCCAGGTATGGCATCCAGTACAGATTCAAGGTGCTGACGTAGTTGTCGCGGGTGCCCTTCACGATGTGCCGGCTGTTGAGCCACATCTGCGAGTAGTCACCCAGGCTCGGTATGGCCTCAGCGGAGCGCCTGGCCACCTCCGAGCCCGGGAAGAGCTCGGCATACTTCTCCTCATCCAGCAGGTTGTGGCGGATCAGGTTGACTACTTGATCACGTACACGGCTGGCTGCACGGATCCCCTGCGCCGTCGGGGGATGGGCGAGGGTTTCCCCTCGACGCTCACCATTCCAAGTGAAACGGATTCGGAGCGAGTCTCCTCGGATTTCAATTCCAGGGGGCAGACCCACAGGCTTTCGAGCCATTCCTCATATCTCCATCTGCTGTACATGATGTTGCGACCGTTCTTGTTCCAGACGCCTTCGGGGATTTTCCCCCGCTGGCGTCGTGTCTGGAGCGCTCGCAGCGTGATCCCCAGCAGCTCGGCCATCCTTTCCTCCGTTACCTTGTCCATTTCCTGGGCAACGGCATGTTCCTGCCCGGCGTGTTCATCGCCTGGCTTCTTCCTTTTTGAATGCATGTTGGTCTCCACGCCGCCGGTGGCGGCAGGTTTGTGGTCAGGCATCGTCTTCGGTGATGGAATGCTCGACTGACTGGGAGCGAGCATCAGCAGCGCCAAGGAAAACCCTGTTCAGTGCAGTGTCCTGCAGAACGCAGAGCGCATCTGCGTCTTCGATGTTTTCGTCGAGGACGGGCAGTGCCTGGTGCCGGATAAGCTCGATGCTCACTCCTTCGGGCACCTCGAAGCGGGTGATGACTTTGCTGGTCACGGTGATGATGGGCATGGAAGATCCTCGCCCGCGCATGTTGGCGGGCTTGAGTTAGTGAAGGTGTGTTGATTCCACATCTAGTTATGAGATCATCTGCGGTTTAATTGCCGTGGGGATAACATGAAAGACATGAGCTGGATCGAGGGACTTAAAGAGGACTTTAAGGATATGAAGTGGACCGAGAGATTGAGTGTTATCAGCTCTATAGCTTCGATTACCGGAGTTTCACTGGTATGGCTGCAGGGTGTTGTCAAAGAAGCAAATTTTAAGACGGCCTTATTTGGCATTGTTGCTAGCGTCGTGGGCGCTCTTGTGACGGTCGGTTTGTTGGTCGTTTCAGCACAGCTTTTTGTTTATGTGGGTAGCATAGTCAAGAAGAAGTGTCCTCCAGCGGTATGGGGCTATGGATTATTTGCCGGTGCTGGATTGATTTGGAGTATCTTTTTTTCTCAATTATTCATTTGGGCTTTAGTTGGGGAGGCGTGGACAGTCCGTTTCTCAAGTTGAGCCGGGAGAGCTTTCTCAACAATTGCTATATAGCTCTTTCGGCACTCGGACGTTATCGCCTAGCGTGGCGGCGACGATGGCGCGACAAGCGGCAGGAAGGACCCTGCCGCCATGCACCACGTCCTTGCCGTCCTTGGTAATCCATGCTGCCCAGCAGCCAGTGTCGTGCTGCGGGCAGTGGATGCTCACGTTGTTCGCTTCCATAAGCGGCCCACTCAAAGCCCAGTCAGACCATGGGTTGTAGCGCTCGGAGCGCTCAGTTACAGATCCCTGGTACCGGGCGAACACCCGCCACGGCACGCCGTTGTAGCCCGGCCCGTCTGGGCATTTGTCGGCGGGCTTGCCGCGATAGGGGATGCGCGTGTGGTCACCCGGAAAGCCCTGGAGCCATTCGCACTCGCGCGGGGTGAGGCGCCGAACTTGGGAGTTGGCCAGCACTGCCTGGACTTCAGCCCGAGCCTCCATGGTGTAAGCATGGTCCGCTTGCACACCTACGCCATCAGGCCCGCTGGAAGGGTTCTTGCGGAGTGCGCCGGCCTGAATGGCGTGAGCTACTACATTCGGACCAAGCCCAGAATTTGTGTTGTCTGCTTGCTTCCCGTAATTGCTAGTCAGGGTCTGAGCAACTTCTCGACAAGCGATTACTGGTTGTCCCTGGCCGGGCTTGCCGCCGCCAGATGAAAGCGTGCCAGCAATTTGGCCGTCGCCGCCCTCCAGCCGGAGCTCGTTTCGGCTGTTTTCAGCGAATGCGACTACGGCATGCCAGCGTAGGCGCAACGCAGAAGGTCTCGCTTTCGATGTCCAGGCGTGTGTCCTTGGCAGTCAGCGTGGCTGCCTGGCTGACACCCCCCTGCAGGCTGTGGCCGCCATATGCCGGCACGCCAGCGAGCACCTCAACAGCAGGCCCCTCGTCACCCTCGCAGTTCGGGCAGCCGTACTGGCCCAGGTCTAAACCGAAGACCAATCCGCACCCGCACTGGAGCGCAGGGCCGAATGGAGCTCGTCCGGCAACGTCTTGCCCCTCGCCTCGGCGCGGCGGAGTATCCCGGCGCACGCCTTCGCGCTCAAAAAGTACTTCGAGTGGATCGAACCCTGCTCGAGCACTTGCGACAACGAACACACGGCGGCGTCGTTGGGCCAGGCCGAAATATTGGGCATCCAGAACCCGCCATGCGACTGTTCGCGTGGGTCCATACACACAACCAGCGTCCTTCCATTTTCCCCCTGGCGGTTGGAGTTCTTCGGATTCGCCCACCAGGGCGCCGAGGAAGCAGCCAAACGCGTTGCCTTTGTCGGAGAGGACGCCGGGGACGTTTTCCCAGAGGCAGGCAGCCTCGGGCTCGCCGCGCTTTGTTCGAACATGGTCAATTGCATCGAGCAGCTCCACGTATTTGATGGTGAGGGCGCCCCGGGGATCGGCCAGGCCTTCGCGCATGCCTGCCACGCTGAAGGCCTGGCAGGGCGTGCCGCCGACCAGCACATCGGGTGCCGGGATCTTGCCGGACAGCACCAAGGCCGCCAGGCGGGTCATGTCGCCGTGGTTTGGCGTTTCGGGGTAGTGGTGAGCCAGTACTGCGGAGGGGAATGGCTCGATCTCGGCGTACCAGGCGGCACGCCAGCCCAGCGGGTGCCAGGCTACGGTTGCAGCCTCGATGCCGCTGCAGGCGCTTCCATAGGTGACAGGCATGATGGCCTCTTGATGTCGGGTGTAGGTTCAATCATGCTCGTCGGCTGATTTAAGTCGATGGCTTAACAAGCGGTGCCCGACGAAGCATAGAAATGAGGGAGAAATTAGGTCCATGTCGAAAGTGGAGCACCATTTCGTAGTGCGTCAGAAAGAAATTTTTAGTTTTGCATAATATGATTATCCAGTGAGTGGAATTTGAGGCGTTGTTAAAATGGCATATCGCAAAAAAGAGGATGGCAAGGAAGTTGTCGTAGGGAACTTAGAGGATCTCTGGGGTGTGCTTTCTGATTTTGAAGTAAGAAGGATTAAGGGCTACTGGCTGTCAAAGTTTGTCAGGCTGAAAGAAAATGGAGTTTATCTTCTTGCCTTAATTGCTGTTGTTCCAATATTGTTCGTGGCCGGAGCTGTGTTTGCTCACTTCCAGCTCGGCAGCGATCTGCCATGGCTTGAAGTGAAAAATTCTGACACCGCTGCTCACTGGGGGCAGATTGGAGATTTTGTAGGAGGTATTCTTAATCCGTTATTAAGTTTTGCTGCTCTAATCGCGGTTATTTATAGTTTAAGGGCTCAGAGTAAAGAACTTGCTCTGGCTAGGGATGATGCGAGAGAGAATCATCGTATACAGGCGCAACAAAGTTTAATTTTTGAGAGGCAAAATTTTGAGTCTGTTTTTTTTAGACTGTTAGACGTGCATGCCAGACTTGCAAGTGACCTTAAAATTACATTAACTGAAGCTGATGGGATAGGTAGGCAAATAAATAAAGCTTATCAGGGGCTGGCGGCGTTTTCGAAAATTGAAACTAAGTATTTTCCGGAGATTTATGATGGGATGAGCTCTAATCGCCTCAACTTAAGATTTGAAATTAACAGCGGATATATGCACCAGAATCATCATGGAGAGCTTGCGCATTATTTTAGAAATCTGTATCAGATACTGAAGCATGTGGATGGGTTTGGCATGGATACATTGCGTATGTCTAAGCCGAGTTCTCGGGCGAATTTGAGAGCGTGGATCGAGAACTATGTTTCTCAGCGCAAGTACGCAAACATGCTCAGGGCTCAACTCAGTTCCAGTGAGCTGCGTGTAATATTTTTAAATTGTATTTCCTCCAAGGGTGAAGGGTTAAAATATTATGTTGAGCGCTTTTCTTTGCTCAAGCATATGGATATTGAGTTGTTTAGGAACTATCAAGATGTGCTTGATGGGTTGTATGAGGGTTTGGCGTTTTCAGGTTACGAAGAGATTGATAGCTTCAAACTTAGGGCCCATTTGAGCACGAAGCGATAAATTTTTCTATCGACGACAAATTGATCAGGTCGTGAGCTATACTCGGAGCTTTATGAGCATTCGGCGCCCGATCTTAACCGAAATTTACGCTCGCGCGCGTAGGTGTAGTTTCTAATGGCAATCTCCATCGCGGGTGCCGCCCTCGCCGGGGTGGCGTGATTCGTTGAAGTGGGTTATTCCTGGCGCTTTGCATGAGGGGCGCCATGGAGTGGGTAAAGATTTTGGAAGGGGCATCTATTGCGGTAGGGCTTGCGTCCGCGTGCTGCTGGGTCGCTGCTGCGGTTGTGAAGGCTGCGCCTCCGGAAGGCATGAAAGGGCGGCCTGATGGGCAATCCTGGAGAGGAACCATTGTGGGAGGAGGAGAGTTGCTAGGAACTCTCCGAGCCCAGGCGCGATGGAATAGCTTTGCTGCGTTCGCTGCCGCCTTTGCCGTGATGCTGCAGATCGCGTCGAAACTGGTTTAGGCGCTGGTGGTCGGCGCCGGAGTGTCAGGCCGCAGCACGAACCTTGAAGGTCAGCATGGCGGTGGCGTCATCGTTAAAGCACTCGGCCAGCTCTTGATAGGCCCGGTACTTGGCCTGGCTGCGAGTGGCTGCCCAAATGCGCCGCACGTAGTGGCGGGCATCGCCAAGCATGTACTTCACGTCATCCCAGTCATACATGCCGTTGGTAAGCACTTCCCACTGCTTAAGCGGCAGCGCCTCGGCCATCTCGCCGTACACCATCTCCCAAGTGGGGTGATAGTTGCGGATGCGCTTCTTCGGGTCGCTGTCTAGGATGATGCCGATGTACTGGCCCCGGTCGGCCATGATCACGCCTGGCTCACCGTTGGCGATGACGCGGCGCCCGACCTCTGCCGGGACGTCGTAGGTACGGCGAACGTAGTCGCAGTTGTAGTTGCTCATGGCTTTCTCCATGCATGCGCCGCCCTCCGTGGTCGGATGCGGAATGGTGGCAATATGATGCTTATTGGGGTTGAATGGCGCGATCTTTCAGTCGGGCACAGAGGAATAGCATGCGGTTGGTACAGGGATTGAAAATTTTCGGCGCTGTAATGCTGCTTGCTGTAGCCGGCGGATGTACGCCCTACATTCAGAAGGGGGCGGAGGCTCTACCAGAGTCCGAGACGGCAGGAATTCGGGCAATTGAAAAAACGCTCACAATTGCCACCGTGGATGGCGTGGACACCTGGTATATCCTGTATACCCAAAGAACTGAGTATCGTCTGACTGCTGGCCCCCATCGCCTCGAGATCAAGAAATGGACCGGTACTCAGGCCACTCGATCCGTGTTCTTTGACGTAAACCTGATCGCTGGGCGCGAATACGGCATGAAGTACATCCCGCTTGAGGGATGGATGGGACGAGTCGAAGTTGTGGATATGAAGACCAACGAGCGTGTCGGCATCCCTGTCTCCCCATAAGAATCGTCGCCAGAGCAAGATGGCAAATTGGTTTGGGATGATGTATTACGGACGGCTAGCGGTCGATCAGATGGAGCAGGACGATGGAAATACTGATGGAAGATCTTGAATCCGCGAACCTATCGTGGGTGCACGACGTACTTGTTCAAGAAGGCGAGACCAAGCTCATTGGTCTCACGAAATTCTTCAAGCTAATTGTGGCAAACCCAGAGCCAATGAAGGCGGCGCCTGTGGCGGACACGGTAGCCAACCTTGTGCTTGATCAAGTTACCGATTCGGCTCTCGAAGATGTGAAGCAGCGGCTGCTCAACAACCCTTCACTTGCACCGTTTCAGGATTCCATTGCGCGCGGGGTTTGGTACAGGCATTCAATTGAGGCTACACCTCGCTGAGGCGGGCATCAGCTTTTGAGGTGGAGCAATCTCATCACCTGGATCACGCTTCAGCTCGGCCATGCTGGCTTCTTCGAACTGACGCGCTAGTTTGGAGAGATGTAGAAAGCTGGTGCGTCAGGTCGTTCAAGGCGCCGCGTCCGCTCCTCAGGGGCCTGGGCGATCCACGACAGGGCCAGGTCCTGCCATAGCTCCTGTATCTGGTCGTAACCGTGGCGTTAGATCTCGGCAGCCATAGCAGCCTTAATCCCATCCGGCATGTTGAAGTGCACTTTCTCGATGCCAAGCTTCGCGGCTTTCTTCTTCTGCCGGTCTCGGTAGTCCGCTGAGTGTTTCGCGGCTCCAGTCTTCTACTCGGCCATGGCCGATACCTCCCAAGCCGCTGGGCGGCAGATTGATGTGTTGCTGACGCCGGCCGTGCCGGACACGGTTCGCTCGTTTCAAGGTCGGTCGTACCACTTCAGAAAATTGATGCCGTGCTTTTTAACAAGTGCCTTGAAGGCATTCACGCCAACATGCCAGCGGACGCCGTACAGATTTCCGAAGATCGCTATATGGCGGTGATCGCCAGCCCACCCCTGGGCAAGATGCGCGATCATGATGCCGCCGGCCTGCCGGTGCTGATCCATCCGCGGCCACCCGCGCCGCCATGGTGCTCTCCGACCTGCTCGGCAGGTCTGTCAATACGAATCGAGAGCTGGCGAAGGCTTATGACCTCGCCCAAATGGCCGGGTATCAGTGTAAGCGTGAGCATAACGCTCTTGTGCCCACGCCTGTTTACCAATAACGGGTGAGCGACTGCTGTCGACCCATAGCTGCCTTTCATCGAGGGTAGCCACGGGCCAGAAACAGTCGATTTCCAGTTCTACTTGACGCTTAACCACCACACTGAATCAGCGATCAGCAAGGACAACACGGCTTCACACCGCCGCGCTGCGCTCGCGGATATCAATGTTTAATATACGGTCGTTATCGCTATAGTCGATCGGACAATCAATCACGTGCACCCCTGGGTTGGAAACACAGTGGTCAAGTAGCGGACTCAACGAGTCGGCACTTTCTACGCGATACCCATTGGCTCCATAGGATTCGGCATACTTGACGAAGTCCGGGTTGCCGTAGTCCAGGCCGAAATCGGTGAAGCCCATGTTGGCCTGCTTCCAGCGGATCATGCCGTAGCCGTCGTCACGCAGGATCACGACGGTCAGGTGCATGCCCAGACGTACCGCGGTTTCCAGCTCCTGGCTGTTCATCATGAAGCCGCCATCGCCGCACACCGAGATCACCGGGCGGTCCGGGTACACCAGATGCGCCGCCATGGCCGACGGCAGGCCGGCGCCCATGGTCGCCAGGGCGTTGTCGAGCAGCACGGTGTTGGGCTTGTGAGCCTTGTAGTTGCGGGCGAACCAGATCTTGTAGATGCCGTTGTCCAGGGCAACGATGCCTTCGGACGGCAGCACGCGG